>JAPWJW010000005.1:0-600000 GCA_028283825.1 Azospirillaceae bacterium
CCCCGGCGTCAGCCAGCTGGTGGTGACGGGGGCGGCCAGCATCAGCGGCGGCACGGTGCTGGCCAGCCTGCTGGCCACGGGCGTGTACCTGGTGGGCAGCGCCTACACCCTGGTGCAGGGCGGGGCGGGGTCCAGCTACACCGGCGCCACGGCGACGGTCTCGGGCGTGGCGGGCCTGAGTGCGGTGGGCAGCATCAGCGGCAACACCTTCCTGCTGTCGGTCAGCAACGACTATGTCGGCGGCAGCATCGGCACGCTGTCCAACACCGGCACCCTGAGTGCTGCCACGGCGGTCTACATCGCCTCGACCGGCAACCTGGGAACGCTGGTGAACACCGGTGTCATCCAGGGCAATGTCATCAACAACAGCGCCAACGCGCTGACCATCAGCGGGCGGCAGCGGCACCACGGTGGGCACGCTGACGGGCCAGTCGGGCCAGGGCACCATCACCAGCACGCTCGCCAACGTGGTGCTGGCGTCCGGCAACCCGGTGCTGAACGACGCCATCAATGTCGGCACCGGCACCCTGGTCAACGGCGGCGCCAACGTCCTGCTGACCAGCATCGTCTCGGTCAGCGGCGGCTACAGCCAGTCGGCCGGCACCTTGGGCCTTGGCGCCAGCCAGCTGGTGGTCAGCGGTGCCGTACAGCATCACCGGCGGCACGGTGACGGCCAGCCTGTCCAGCACCACCAACTACCTGGCGGGCGTGGCCAGTTCCACCACCCTGGTGGCGGGCGGCGCCGGTTCCAGCTACAGCGGTGCTGCGGTCGCGGTCGGCAACGTGGCCGGCCTGGCGGTGGGCGGCACCACCAGCGGCACCAACCTGGTGGTCCTGGGCCTGAACGACTATGTCGGCGGCAGCCTGGCCAGCATCGCCAACACCGGCAGCATCAGCGCCGACTACGCGGTCTATGTGGCGGCCACGGGCACGCTGGGCACGCTGTTCAACAGCGGCACGCTGCTGGGCGCCAGTGCCGCGCTGAGCAATCTGGGCAGCATCACCAGCATCCTGAACGGCACCTTGGGCACGGCGGTGAGCCCCGGCCTGATGGCGGGCGGTGTGGGCATCGCCAACGCCGGCTACCTCGGCACGCTGACCAACTACGCCACCATCCTGGGCACGACGGGGGCGGCGGTCGACAACCAGGGCACGCTCTTCGGCCTGGGCAACGCCGGCACCATGACGGGCGTGACGGCGGGCCTGAACAATGCCGGCAGCATGACCATCGTCCAGAACGCGGGCCTGGTCTCCGGCTCCATCGGTGTCAACAACACCGGCACGATCAGTGCGCTGGGCAACATCGGCTTCGGCACGCTGCTGGGCAGCATCGTCGGGTCGGCGACGGGCATCCGCAACAGCGGCAGCGGCGTGATCGGCACGCTGGCGAACGCGGGCCTGATCAGCGGCGTCACGGCCATCTACAACGCGGCCACGGCCACGCTGGGCACCATCGCCAACAGCGGCACCATTGCCGGCAACATCACCAACCTGTCGTCGGCCGACCTGGTGCTGGCCGGCAGCGGCGGCACACTGACCGGTGGCACCATCAGCAACACCGCCTCCAACGTGGTGTTCGCGGGCGGCAGCCAGACCTGGCCGACCAGCTCAACGTGGGCAGCCACACGGTGGTCAACAGCGGCGCCAGCCTGGGGCTGGGCGGCACCGTGACGGTGACGGGCAACTACAGCCAGGTCTCGGGCACGCTGTCGGTCAACCCCGGCGTCAGCCGGCTGGTGGTGACGGGGGGCGGCCAGCATCACTGGCGGCACGGTGCTGGCCAGCCTGTCGGCCACGGGCGTGTACCTGGTGGGCAGCGCCTACACCCTGGTGCAGGGTGGGGCGGGGTCCAGCTACACCGGCGCCACGGCGGCGGTTGCGGGCGTGGCCGGCCTGGGTGCGGCGGGCAGCATCAGCGGCAACACCTTCCTGCTGTCGGTCAACAACGACTATGTCGGCGGCAGCATCGGCACGCTGTCCAACACCGGCACCCTGAGTGCGGCCACGGCGGTGTACATCGCCTCGACCGGCACCCTGGGTGTGCTGGCCAACAGCGGCCTGATCCAGGGCAACATCACCAACAACAGCGCCAACGCGCTGACCATCACCGGCGGCACGGGCACCACGGTGGGCACGCTGACCGGTCAGTCGGGCCAGGGCACCATCACCAGCACGCTCGCCAGCGTGGTGCTGGCCAGCGGCGCCCTGTTGCTCAACGACGCGGTCAACGTCGGCACCGGCACGCTGGCCAACAGCGGCGCCAGCGTCCTGCTGGCGAGCATCGTCAGCGTCACCGGCAACTACAGCCAGGCATCGGGTGTCCTGGCCCTCAACACCGGCAGCGAGCTGGTGGTCAGCGGTGCGGCCAGCATCAGCGGCGGCACGGTGGCGGCCAGCCTGTCGTCCGGCAGTCATTACCTGGCGGGCCAGACGGTGGACCTGGTCCAGGGCTCGACCCTGTCCAGCTACACCGGTGCCGCGGCGCAGATCCTGGGGGCGCATGTCGGCGCCACGCTGGGCAACACCGTGGTCTCGCTGGGCGAGGGCTCGGGCGGCGGTTCCGGCAGCCTGGTCAGCCTGCTGCGCGCCGTGCTGACCAGCGATTATGTCGGTGACAGCCTGGCGGGCATCACCAACACCGGCACCCTGGGCAGCAACGCGACGGCGGGTGTGTACGTCGCCAGCACCGGCACGCTGGGCACGCTGTCCAACAGCGGCACGGTGCTGGGTTCCAGCGCGGCGGTGAGCAACCTGGGTAGCATCACCAGCATCCTGAACGGGACGCTGGGCACGGTGGTGAGCCCCGGCCTGATGGCGGGTGCGGTGGGCATCGCCAATGCGGGCTACCTCGGCACGCTGACCAGCTACGGCACCATCCTGGGCACGACCGGGGCGGCGGTCGACAACCAGGGCACGCTCTTCGGCCTGGGCAATGCCGGGACCATGACGGGTGTGACGGCGGGCCTGAACAACGCCGGCAGCATGACCATCGTGCAGAACGCGGGCCTGGTCTCCGGTTCCATCGGTGTCAACAACACCGGCTCGATCAGTGCGCTGGGCAACATCGGCTTCGGCACGCTGCTGGGGACCATCACCGGTTCCGCCATCGGCATCAGCAACAGCGGCAGCGGCGTGATCGGCACGCTGGCGAACCAGGGCCTGATCAGCGGCGTCACGGCCATCTACAACGCGGCCACGGCCACGCTGGGCACGATCGCCAACAGCGGCACCATCGCTGGCAACATCACCAACCTGTCGTCGGGCGACCTGGTGGTGGCCGGCAGCGGCGGCAATCTCACGGGCGGCACCATCAGCAACACGGCCAGCAACGTGGTGTTCGCGGGCGGGGCCCAGGTGGTGGGCGACGCGATCAGCGTGGGCAGCCACACGGTGGTGAACAGCGGGGCCAGCCTGGTGCTGGCCGGCACGCTGAGCATCACGGGCAACTACAGCCAGGCCAGCGGCACGCTGGTGCTGGGCACGTACGCGGCGGTGGTCAGCGGTGTTGCCAGCATCAGCGGCGGCACGGTCAGCACCAGCGTGGACCCGACGCTGAACTACATCGTGGGCAGCAGCACGGGCGTGGTGCTGGTGCAGGGCGGTGCGGGGTCCAGCTACAGCGGGGTCAGCGTCACCTCCACCGTCACCGGCCTGACCCTGGGCAGCGGAGTGGCCACCGTGGGGTCCAACGTGGACCTGGTGCTGGCGGCCAGCAACGACTACATCGGCGGCACGCTGGGGACCCTGAACAACAGCGGCACCATCGCCGGCGTGCTGACGGCGGCCTACATCGCCAGTGCGGGCAGCATCGGCACGCTGTCCAACAGCGGTGTGCTGAGCGGCTCGCGCTACGGCATCGACAACCTGGGCAGCATCGGCCTGGTGAGCAACAGCGGCACGGCCACGGGGGTGATCGGGCTGTACAACCAGGGCGTCATCGGCACGGTGCTGAACAGCGGCAGCCTGCTGGATGAGCCGGAGATCAACGCGGCGGGGCTGAACAACGCCGGCCTGATCGGGGCGGTGATCAACCAGGGCACGGGCACCATCAGCAGCGTGTTCTACGGCCTGTACAACAGCGGCAGCATCGCCAGCGTGGACAACAGCGGGCTGATCAGCGCCACCAACACGGTCTCCGGCCAGGCGCTGGCCAACGTCGGCACCATCGCCAGCCTGTCCAACGGCGGTGTGATCACGGGTGTCACGGCGCTGTACACCAGCGGCAGCATCGGCACGATCGCCAACAGCGGCACCATCGCCGGCGCGGTGGTGAACACCAGCGCCAACGCGCTGACCTTCACCGGCGGTACGGGCACGGTGACGGGCACCCTGACCGGCCTGGCCGGGGCGCAGGGGACGATCACCAGCACTGGCGCCAACGTGGTGCTGGCCTCGGGCAACATCCTGCTGAACGACGCGGTCAATGTGGGCACGGGCACGCTGGTCAACAGCGGGGCCAGCGTCCTGCTGACCAGCGTGGTCAGCGTGACGGGCAACTACGCGCAGAGCGACGGCACGCTGGCGATGGGCATCGGCAGCGGCACGGCGGGTGAGCTGCTGGTCAGCGGCGACGCGGCGTTCAGCGGCGGCACGGTGGCGGTGACGGCGCTGACGGGCAGCAACCTGATCGCGGGGCAGAGCTACACCATCGCCGAGGTGGGCGGGACCCTGACGACCAGCAACCTGGCGGCGGCGGCCACGGGCTTCAGCGCCACGCTGGGCACCGGCACCAACGGGACGTCGACCGACCTGCTGCTGACCCTGCTGAGCGATTACGTCAGCGGCACGCTGGGCACGCTGACCAACAGCGGCACCATCAATGCGCCGACGGCGGTGATGATCACCAGCGCCGGCAGCCTGGGCACGCTGGCCAACAGCGGGACCATCATCGGCAACGTGGTCAACGCCAGCGCCAACGACCTGGTGATCACCGGTGGCACCGGCGGCACGGTGGGCAGCTTCTCCGGCGGCACGATCCACAACAGCCTGTCCAACCTGACCTTCGCGTCGGGCGCGGTCAGCCTGGGCGACGCCATCGACGTGAGCGGCCACACGGTCAGCAACAGCGGCGCCAGCCTGACGCTGGCGAATGACGTCAGCGTCACCGGGGCCTACAGCCAGAGTGCGGGCACGCTGAGCGTGGCGGGCCATGTGCTGAGCGTCAGCGGGGCGGCGGTGGTGACGGGCGGCCTGGTCGATGCCGGCCTGAGCGGGACGGCCAACTACCTGGTGGGTGACGGCGTCACCCTGATCCAGGGCGGCGAGGGCAGCAGCTATACGGGGGCCACCGTCACCAGCGGCCTGACGGGCCTGGACGCCACCGGCACCACCAGCGGCACCAACCTGCTGGCGGTGGCTGCCAACGACTACATCGGCGGGGCCTACGGCACGCTGGCCATCACCGGCACGCTGGCCAACACGGCCGGGGGTGCCACGGCGCTGTACATCGCCCGCACGGGCACGCTGGGGGCCTTGGCCAACAGCGGCACCATCGCCGGCAACATCACCAACCTGTCGTCGGGCGACCTCAGCATCACCGGCGGCAGCGGCAGCGTGGTGGGTGTGTTCACCGGCGGCACCATCGCCAACACCGGGGCCAACGTGGTGTTCGCCGGCGGGGCGGTTGCCCTGGGCGACGCCATCGATGTGGGCGGGACGCACACGGTCAGCAACATCGGCGCCAGCCTCAACCTGACCAATGACGTGGCGGTCAGCGGCACCTATGCCCAGAGTGCGGGCACGCTGACTGTGGGCGGCCATGTGCTGACGGTCAGCGGCCCGGCGCTGGTGAGCGGTGGCACGGTGTCGGCGGGCCTGGCCAGTGTGGGCAACTACCTGGTCGGCGACAGCGTGACGATGATCACGGGCGGTGCGGGGTCCAGCTACACGGGCGCCACCGTCACCAGCGGCCTGACGGGCCTGGACGCCACCGGCACCACCAGCGGCACCAGCCTGCTGGCGGTGGCGGCCAACGACTACATCGGCGCCAGCTACGGCACGCTGGTCGTGACCGGCACCCTGGGCAACACCGCCGGGGGTCTGTCGGCGCTGTACATCGCCTCGACCGGCACGCTGGGGGCCTTGGCCAACAGCGGCACCATCGTGGGCAGCATCACCAACCTGTCGTCGGGCGACCTCAGCATCACCGGCGGCAGCAATGGCACGGTGGGCCTGTTCAGCGGCGGCACGATCAGCAACACATCCGCCAACGTGGTGTTCGCCGCGGGGGCGGTCAGCCTGGCCGATGCGATCAACGTGGCCAGCCACACGGTCGGCAACATCGGCGCCAATATCGGCCTGGCCCAGGACGTTGCCATCACCGGCAACTACAGCCAGTCGGCGGGCACCCTGTCGGCCAACGGCCATGTGCTGTCGGTCAGCGGGGCGGCCAGCGTGACGGGCGGCCTGGTCAATGCCGGCCTCAGCGGGACGGCCAACTACATCGTGGGCGACAGCATCACCCTGATCCAGGGTGGGGCGGGGTCCAGCTATGCCGGGGCCACGGTGACCAGCGGGGTGACCGGCCTGTCGGCCACCGGGGTGACCAGCGGCACCAGCCTGCTGGCGGCGGCTGCCAACGACTACATCGGCGCCAGCCTGGACACGCTGAACGTGACGGGGGTGGTGTCCTCGCCCACCGCCCTGTACATCGCGGCCACCGGGACCTTGGGCACGCTCGCCAACAGCGGCACGCTGGCGGGCAACATCACCAACCTGTCGGCCGGTGACCTGGTCATCAACGGCGGCACGGACGCGGCCCCGGGGACGCTGACCGGGTACAACGGCAGCGTCGGCACCATCAGCAACACCCTGTCCAACGTGCGGTTCACCGGCGGGGTGCAGCTGCTGAACGACAGCATCGATGTTGGCAGCCACACGGTGTTCAACAGCGGGGCGACCCTGCTGGTGAACAACGCGATCAACATCGCCGGCAGCTACAGCCAGAGTGCGGGCAGCCTGGTGATCGGGGTGACGTCGCAGACCAACTACGGCAACCTGGTGATCAGCGGCAGTGCGGCGTTCACCGGCGGGTCGATCGCGCTGCAGGGCGTGGGCAGCGGGGCGGGCGCCTTGCAGGCCGGTACCTACACCATCGCCTCGGCCAACGGGCTGAACCTGAGCGGCCTGAGCTTCAGCGCCACCGGCTACACCGTGACCAGCAACCTGGTGACGGTGGGCAACGTGACGGAGCTGGTGCTGAAGGTGGCGGGGGCCGCCACCAACTACACCTCGGTGGGCAACGCCCAGGGCGGTGCGGCGGTGGGCACGGGATCGGCGCTGGACCGGATCGCGGCCCTGGCCGGCAACAGCATCACCACCAACACGCAGCTGGCGGCCTTCCAGCAGCAGGTGCTGGCGCCGTTGGCGACCCTGACGCCGACGGCGCAGCGGACGGCGGTGGCGCAGCTGTCGCCCAGCCAGCTGACACCGCAGCTGACGGCGACGTCGGTGACGCCGACCACCACGGCCATCAGCCAGCACCAGGACCAGGTGGCGGGCCTGATGGACGGAGACGGCAAGGGCCTGGCGGCGGGCTCCGACGGCCGTACCGGGGTGATCTGGGGCGAGGTCGTGGGGGCGGGCGTGCTGCGCGGCACGACGACGGAGGCGGCCGGGTACCGGGCCAGCAGTGCGGGCATCGTGCTGGGGGCGGACTGGTTCGCCAACTCCGAACTGATGGCGGGCATGGCGTTCAGCTGGATCAACAGCGCGTCGGTGGGCCAGGGGGTGATGGCGGGCAGCCTGACGCGGGTGGGCAGCTACCAGCTGACGGCCTACAGCGTCTGGCGTCCGGACTGGTCGGACCAGCGTCTGTCGGTGGAGGGCCAGCTGGGCTTCGGCTACAACCACTTCGACCAGCGGCGCGACATCGCCTTCCTGGGCGCCCGTGCCAACGCCAACTATGGTGGCGAGCAGTACCTGGGCAAGGTGACGGTGGGGTACGACCTGCCCAAGCAGGGGGCGCTGACGTTCACGCCGCAATACAGCCTGCGGGCGGTGCGCCTGACCAACCATGGCTACCAGGAGCGGGACGCGGGTCCGGCGAACCTGACGGTGGACCCGTTGGGCACGACGGCGCTGACGCAGGAGCTGGGGGTGAAGGTGACGACGGACGTGCACACCGGCCTGGGCACGTTTATGCCGGACCTGAAGGTGGCCTGGCTGCATGACTTCAAGGACGGCCCCATCCCGACGACGGGCGTGCTGGCCGGCGTGGCGTTCGCCAGCACCACCGGGCGGATCAACACCGACGGCCTGGCGCTGAACCTGGGCACCACCCTGGACCAGGGCGGGGGATTCAAGCTGCGGCTGGAGTACAACGGCGAATACCGCCGCGACTACCAGAGCCACGGCGGCGTCCTGCGCGCCTCCTGGGACTTCTGATCCCGCAACCCCAAGCGGACAACCCAAACAAAACCCCGCCGGTGGCCGCCGGCGGGGTTTTTCTTTATGGTCGAACACCCCTACGCCAGCGGTCTTTCCCCCGTGAAGTCCACCAAGCCCCCCACCGAGACCTCGACCCTGGAATGGGATGATGTGCGCCTGTTCCTGGCCATCGCCCGGGCCGGTACCTTGAGTGCCGCCGCCCCCCGCCTGAACCTGACGCAGCCCACGGCCGGCCGGCGCCTGAAGGCGCTGGAGGGGCGGCTGGGCATCACCCTGTTCCAGCGCACGCCGGCGGGATTCCGCCTGACCGACGACGGCGAGGTCATGCTGCAATACGCCGACCGGATGGAGGCCGAGGCGCTGGCCCTGGAGCGGCGGCTGGTGGGGGATGGACGGGGGCTGGAGGGGCTGTTGCGCCTGTCCTCATCGGAATGGTTCGGGCGCCAGATCCTGGCCCCGGCCCTGGCCGGCTTTTCCATCCGGCACCCCAAGGTGACGGTGGAACTGGTGGTCGATTCCCGCCTGTTCGACCTGAACCGCCGCGACGCCGACCTGGTGTTCCGTTTCCTGCCCTTCGACGGGCCGGACATCGTGCAGCGGCGGTTCATGACCGTGCCCTACGGCCTGTACGCCGCCCCGGCCTATCTTGAGCGGCGGGGGATGCCCCGGGGCGATGGCGCCGGCCACAGCCTGATCGCCATGGACAGCCAGTTGAGCACCCAGGCCGACGTCGCCTGGCTGCGCCGCCATTTTCCCGAGGCGGGTTTCGCCCTGCGCAGCAACAGCCGCGACGTGCAGGCGGCGGCCTGCGCCGCCGGGGCCGGCCTGGCCGTCCTGCCCCGCGCGGTGGCGGTGGGCCACCCGCTGGTCGAGGTGGACCTGGGCGAGCCGCCGCCGGCGCGGGAGGTCTGGCTGGGTTATCACCGCGACCTGCGCCGCCTGGCCCGCCTCAGGGCCCTGCTGGACCATCTGGTGGCTTAAGCCGGCCTCAGGCGTCGGCGGTTGCGGTCGCAGCCTACATGGGTTCGAAACGCATGCGGCCGGCTGAGGGTCAGGCGATGCGGCGCAGGGGCTCCAGGCGCAGGGGCGCGCCCAGCAATTCGTCGAACCGGGCGGCCAGACTGGCCAGGTTGGCGCCCTTGGCGTGAACATCCAGGGCGGCCTGGTCGGCCCAGACCTCATACATCACCACGGTGGCGGGGTCGGTGCGGCTGATGTGGGCGGTGTAGGCGATGCAGCCCGGCTCCGCCAGCACCAGCGGCACCAGGGCGGCCATGGCGTCGGCCAGCGCCTGTTCCCGGCCGGGCTTCGCCGTCAGGTAGGCGACAAGCTGGATCTGGTCGGGGGAAACGGTCGTCGTCATTGTGGCTCTCACTTCAGCGGAACGGGGCCGGCATGGGTCCGGCCCCGTTATAATTCATGGGCTTGGCGGCACTTGTCCACCCCATCGCGACAATCGGCGCGCGGGTCAGAACCCCGTCAGCACCGTCTTGCCGATGGCGGTGCCGCTTTCCACGATGGCGTGGACGGCCTTCAGGGTGGCGGCGTTGATGGGGCCGGTCTCATGGGTCAGCGTGGTCTTCAGCACGCCCGTGTCCACCAGATGCGCCACCTCCTGCAACAGCTTGTGCTGCTCGACCATGTCGGCGGTCCCGAACAGCGACCGGGTGAACATCAGTTCCCACGCCACGGTGATGGACTTGCGCTTCAGCGGCACGATGTCGAAGGATTTCGGGTCGTCGATCAGGGCCACGTGGCCCTGGGGCGCCATGATGGTGGGCAGGTAGGGCAGCTGCCTGTCCGATCCCGTCAGGCCGGCCAGGTACTCCACCTCCGGAATGCCGATGCGGATCAGTTCCCGGTCCAGCGGCTGGTGGTGGTCGATGACATGGTGGGCGCCCATGTCCCGCGCCCAGACGATGGTCTCAGGCCGCGAGGCGGTGGCGATGACCGTCAGGCCCGTCAGGCGGCGCGCCAGCTGGATGAGGATGGAGCCGACACCGCCGGCCCCGTTGAGGATCAGGATGGACCCGCCCGCCCGCTTGCGGCCGTAGGGCACGCGCAGGCGGTCGAACAGCAGTTCCCAGGCGGTGATCGCGGTCAGGGGCAGGGCCGCGGCCTGGGCCCAGGACAGGGTGCGCGGCTTCAGCGCCACGATGCGTTCGTCCACCGCGTGCAGTTCGGCGTTGGTGCCGGGGTGGCTGAGGTCGCCGGCGTAGAAGACCTCATCCCCCACCTTGAACAGCGTCACTTCCGGCCCGACAGCCTCGACGATGCCGGCGGCGTCCCAGCCCAGGATGCGGGCCTGGCCTTCCGCCGGCTGGGCGCCGGCGCGAACCTTGGTGTCCACCGGGTTGACCGACACCGCCTTGATCCGCACCAGCAGGTCGCGCGGGCCCGGCGTCGGGGCGGGTATGTCGAGGTCGACCAGGGCGTCGGCGCGGTCGATGGGGCCGGGGGTGTAATAGCCGATGGCTTTCATGATGCGCATCCTCTCGGGGGCTTGTTGGATGCCCGGAGCATGGATCATGCATTCATGTTTCAGCCATGGCGTAAATCGTACGGTCTTTATACGGAAATGCATGGAAGTGACCCGCCTGCCTGGTGATATTCCGGGCACGGGGACGTTGCGGAACTGGTAGGACAACGTAAGCGGCGCGACACTCCCCAATTCCCGATGACGGCAGGAGGCGACCTCATGGCATTGGTGAGAATTCCGGCGGCGTATTTCGGCAGCGTGCTGGGCCTGGCCGGCCTGGGCGGCGCCTGGCGGTGGGCGCATTTGGCCTGGGGCCTGCCGGCGGTGGTGGGCGAAGGGCTGATGCTGCTGGCCTCTGTGGTGTGGCTGGCCCTGCTGGTGCTGTATGCCGCCAAATGGCTGGTCGACCGCGCCGCCGCGATGGAGGAGGCGCGCCACCCCGTGCAGTGCTGTTTCATCGGCCTGGTGGGCGTCGCCACGATGCTGGTGGCCGGGGCCGCCGTCCCGCATGCGCCCCGGGTGGCGGAAGGCCTGCTGATCGCCGGTGCCGCCTTCACCCTGGCCTTCGCCGTCTGGCGCACCGGCGGGCTGTGGCAGGGTGAACGGGATGAGGGTGCGACCACGCCCGTGCTGTACCTGCCGGCGGTGGCGGGATCCTTCGTCACGGCGGTGGTCGCCGCCGCGCTGGGCCGTGCCGATTGGGCGCGGCTGGCGTTCGGCGCCGGGGTGTTCGCCTGGCTGGCCATCGAATCCGTGCTGCTGCGCCGTCTGTACAACGGCCCCGCCCTGCCGCCCCCCTTGCGCCCCACCCTGGGCATCCAGCTGGCGCCGCCGGTGGTGGGCGCCGTCGCCTATCTGGGCGTCAATGGCGGCCGGCCCGATTTGGTCGCCTACATGCTGGTGGGGTATGGACTGTTGCAGGCCCTGGTCCTGCTGCGCCTGGCGCCCTGGATTCTGAAACAGCCGTTCGGGCCCGGCTATTGGGCCTTCACCTTTGGCGCCACCGCCCTGGCGGCCGCCCCCTTGCGTATGGTCGCGGCGGGGGACCAGGGCCCCATGGCCGTCCTGGCGCCCATCCTGTTCGCGGGTGCCAACCTGCTGGTGGGTATTGTGGCGCTGGGGTCGGTTTATCTGGTTGGCCGGCGGGTATTCTCCCGACCGATTGCCTGAGCAAAACGGGCGTGAGCTTCAAGCCCACGCCCGTCTGATATTACTGCACGGCGCCCTGCACCTCGGCCGCCGTCGGCTGGTACAGGCCGCCCAGGGCCCGCACCGTGTCGGTCGCCAGGCGCAGGCGCTGGCTGCGCACGTCCAGCAGGGCGCGTTCCGCATCCAGGGCCGCGGTCTGCGCCGTCACCACCTCCAGGTAATCCGACGCGCCGTCCTGGTAACGGGTCAGCGCCAGGTCGCGGGCGTGGTCGGCGGCGGTGGCGGCCCGGGTCTGGTTGCGTTCCTGGCTCACCAGCTGCCGCGCCGTGGCCAGATCGTCCTCCACCTCGCGGAAGGCGGTCAGCACGGTCTGGCGGTAATCGGCCACCGCCTGGTCGTACTGCGCCTTGCTGATGCGCACGCCGGCCTCGGTGGCGCCGCCGTCGAACAGCGGCATGGTCGCCGACAGCGGGCCCAGGGACCAGTAATTGTTGGCCGTCTGGAACAGGTTGCCGTAGGTCGACTGATAGCCGCCGGACAGGCCCAGGGTGATGTTGGGGTACTGGGCGGCGCGGGCGACGCCGATCTGGGCGTTGGCCGCCGCCACCCGCCGTTCCGCCGCCGCCACGTCGGGCCGCCGTTCCAGCAGGGTGGAGGGCACGGCCGTCGGGATTTGCGGCGGCGACAGCCGGTCGTTGGAGGCCGCCAAGGTGAAATGCGCCGGCACGTCGCCCAGCAGGATGGCGATGGCGTGCTCATCCCCGGCGCGCAGTGCCACGACGGCGTCCAGCTCGGCTTGCGCCGTGGCCAGCTGCGCCTCAGACCGGGCCACATCTATGCCCGACGCTCCGCCCTGGTCGTGCCGGGTGGAGGTCAGGTCGAAGGCCCGCTGATAGGCCGTCACCGTGTCGGTCAGCAGGGTGGTGCGGGCGTCCAGTTCGCGCAGGTCGAAATAGACGCTGGCCAACTGGGCCTGCAGGCCCAGGCGCACGGCCGCCACGTCGGACTGGGCGGCGTCGGCGCTGGCCTCGGCGGCCACCACGCCGTTGTGCACGCCGCCGAACAGGTCCAGCTCATAACTCAGCGACGGGCCGACGATATAGTTGTTGTAGGTCTCGGCCGACCCGGTGCTCAGCGGGCGGCGGGCGGAAACCCGGCTGCGCCCGGCCTGCGCGGCCATGTCCACCGTCGGCAGCAGGTTGGCGCGGTCACGGGTGACGATGGCCGTCGCCTGGGTATAGCGGGCCACGGCGGACGCCAGGCTGGGGTTGCCGGCCTCGATCCGGTCCTCAAGCCCGCTCAGCACCGCGTCGCCGAACAGGTCCCACCACTTGCCGGTGGCGGGCACGGCCACGCCGGCCTTCTGCCACGGTCCACTTTCTTGCGGACCCGTTTCCTTGAACGCGTTGCCGGCATCCACCACCGGCGGCTTGTAGTCCGGTGCCAGGTTGCAGGCCCCGGCCAACAGCAGGCTGGCCAGCGCCCAATGCTTTCTTATTTCGCGGCATCGGCCACCTTCTCCGTCGTGTTGGCCAGCCGCACGGCGTCGCCGGTCCGCAGGGATTCCGGCGGGTTGTCGATCACGGTCTCATCGGCGCCCAGGCCGGCCGTGACCTCAATCACCTTGCCCTGGTCGTGGCCCAGGGTGACGGGGCGCAGTTCCGCCTTGCCGTCGGCGCCCAGCACCGCCACCTGCATGCCGTGCTCCCCGAACAGCAGGGCGCTGGGCGGCAGGGTCACGGTCTTGCTCTCCCCTTGCAAGGGGAAGTCCGCCTGGGCATAGGCGCCGGGCTTCAGGGCGCGGTCGTCGTTGGCGATCTGCAATTCCACCAGCAAGGTGCCCGAGGCCGGGTCGATGGCCTGGGCCGTGCGGGTCAGTTTGGCGGTGAAGGCGCGGCCGGGATATTCCGGCAGGCTCATCTTCACCGCCATGCCTTCCTTCAGGCCGGCGGAGCTTTGCTGCGGCACCCGGACATAGGCGCGGATGCGGCTGACGTCGGCCACGGTGAACAGGGGCTGGGCGGCGGCGTTGCCGGCGTTCACCAGCGCGCCGATCTGCACCGACCGGCTGGTGACCACGCCGTCGAACGGGGCGACCAGCAGCTTGAAGCCGGCCAGCGCCTCCAGCCGCAGCACCTGCGCCTTGGCGGCGTTGGTGACGGCGGTCTTGGCGGCCAGATCGCCCAGCTTCTCATCCGTTTCCTGCTTGGACACGGCATCCTTGGCCAGCATGCCGCTCCACCGCTTGGCGGTGCTGTCGGCCAGGTTCTGGTTGGCCAGTGCTGTCTGCAGGTCGGCCTTGGCCGCCGCCAGCTGCTGGTCGATTTCCGGCGCGTCCAGCAGGGCCAGGGTCTGGCCGGCCTTGACGTTGTCGCCGATGTCCACCAGCCAGCGCTGCACATACCCCTGGGTGCGGGCGTAGATGGGCGCGCTGTTCAGGGCCTGCAAGGCGGCGGGCAGGGTCAGGACGCCGCCCGACTTGATGGGCGACGGCTTGATGGTCGCCACCGCCGGCACCGCCTGTTCCGCCGTCCAGGTGGCCAGCTTGTGTTCGTCCTGCCTGCGGCCGACGATACCCGTGCCCACCGCCGCCAGGGCGCCGACGGCCACGACGGCGCCGACCAGCTTCAGCCGGCTGTTGCCGCGATCAGACATGTGCTTCCTCCATACGATCGGCGGCCCGCGGCGCGCCGGCCTTGCGCCGATGGGCAAGGCTGAAGATGACAGGGACGAAAATCAGGGTGGCCAGGGTGGCGACGCTCAGGCCGCCGATGACGGCCCGGCCCAGGGGGGCGTTCTGCTCGCCGCCGTCGCCCAGGCCCAGGGACATGGGCACCATGCCGATGATCATGGCCAGGGCGGTCATCAGCACGGGGCGGAAGCGGGTCATGCCGGCCTCCATCGCCGCCGCCGTGGCGTCGCCCAGTTCCGCCAGCCGTTCGCGGGCGAAACTGACCACCAGGATGGAATTGGCGGTGGCCACGCCCATGCACATGATGGCGCCGGTCAAGGCCGGGACCGACAGGGTGGTGTGGGTCAGGAACAGCATCCACACGATGCCGGCCAGGCCGCCCGGCAGGGCGGTGATGATGACGAACGGGTCCAGCCAGCTTTGGAAGTTCACCACGATCAGCAGGTAGATCAGCACGATGGCGCCGATCAGGCCGAAGATCAGGCCGGAGAAGGCGGTCTGCATGGTGACGTACTGGCCGCGCAGCTGCACCGTGCTGCCGCGCGGCACGTTGGCCTTCACATCGTCCAGCACCTTGTTGATGTCGGACGCCACGGCGCCCAGGTCCCGGCCGTTGGTGTTGGCGTAGATGTCGATGGCCGGCGCGATGTTGTAATGGGTGACGACGGCCGCGGCGTGGGTGCGCACGATGCTGCCCAGGCCGCCCAGGATTTGCGAGTTGCTGTTGTCGGCACCGGTGACCGGGATGTTGGACAGGTCGTCGACCGAGCCGATCTGCCGTTCCGGCGTCTGCGCCACCACGGGGTATGAGACGCCGTTCTGCGGGTTCAGGTAGAACACCGGGGCGGTCTGCGCCGTGCCGGCCAGGGAACCGGCGACGGCCGAGGTCACGTCCCGTTCCGTCAGGCCGTACTGGCCGATGCGGCTGCGGTCGATGTTCACGTCCAGCTGGGGGTACCGCGACGATTGCTGGATGCGGGCGTCGGCCACGCCGGGGATGTGGGTCAGGCGGCGCAGGATCTCATTGGCCAGGACCTCGTTGCCGGCGGCGTTGTTGCCCTGGATCAGGATGTCGATCGGGGCGGGGGCGCCGAAGTTCAGGATCTGGCCGGTGATGTCGGCCGGCATGAAGGCGAACTGGGTGCCGGGGAAGGACTTGGGCAGCTCTTCCCGCAGCTTCTGGACGTATTCCGCCGTGGGCGCGTGGCCTTCCTTCAGCTGGATCAGGATGTCGCCGTCCTGGGGACCGACGGTGCCGGACGTGCCGTAGATGGTGTTGATGCCGCTGTTGGGCAGGCCGATGTTGTCGACGATGGACGCCAGGTCGCTTTCCGGGATCAGCTGGCGGATGCGCCGGGTGACACGGTCGAACTGCGCCGACGTTTCCTCGATGCGCATGCCCACGGGCGCGCGGACATGCATGGACATGGCGCCCGCGTCCACGGTGGGGAAGAAGTTGCGGCCCAGGAAGGGGATCAACAGGAAGGACAGGCAGACCAGGCACAGGAAGGTCAGCACGAAGGGCTTGGGCACCGACAGCGCCTTTTCCAGGATGCGGCCGTAGCCGGCGCGGAACGCCTCGAACCGCCGCTCGAACCCTTGCTGGAAGCGGACCAGCGGGTTGCGCGACCGCCGGGGGGCGGCGTGACCATGGCCCTCATGGTCTTCCTCCGGGACGTGCGGCTTCAGGATGAACAGCACCATGGTGGGCACGACCGTCTGCGACAGCACGAAGGACGCGATCATGGCGAACACCACCGCCAGCGCCAGCGGCACGAACAGGAAGCCCGCGACACCCGGCAGGAAGAACATCGGCACGAAGACGATGCAGATGCACAACAGCGAGACGAAGGCCGGGGTCACGATCTCCTTCGCACCGTCCAGGATGGCCTGGCGCACGGCCTTGCCCATCTCCAGGTGGCGGTTGATGTTCTCGATCGCCACGGTGGCGTCGTCCACCAGGATGCCGACGGCCAGCGACAGGCCGCCCAGGGTCATGATGTTCAGTGTGTTGCCGGTGAACGACAGCCCGATGATGGCCGACAGCACGGCCAGCGGGATGGACACGGCGATGACCAGCGTCGACCGCCATGAGCCCAGGAACAGCAGGATCATGAGCGAGGTCAGGGCGGCGGCGATGCCGCCTTCGGTCACGACACCCTTGATGGCGGCCTTCACGAACACCGACTGGTCGCCGATGGGCACCACCTTCAGGGTGTCGGGCAGGACCTGCTGGATGTGGGGCAGGGTGTCCTTGATGCCCTGGACGATGGACAGGGTGCTGGTGGCGCCGCTTTTCAACACGGTCATCAGCACCGACCGGCCGCCGTTCACATGCACCACGTTGGTCTGCGGGGCGTTGCCGTCACGCACATGGGCCACGTCGCGCATGTAGATGGTGGCGCCGTTCACCACCTTGATGGGGATGTCGTTCAGGTCGGTGGCGGCACCGGGCGCGTTGTTCAGGTGGACGGTGTACTGGTAGGCGCCGATCTTGGCGAAGCCGGCGGGCGTGATCTGGGTCTGGGACGCCAGCGCGTTGCCCACGTCCTGCGCGGACAGGCCCTTGGACTGCAGGGCTTCGGGATCCACGTCCACCTGGATCTGGCGCACGCTGCCGCCCGAGGCGTAGGGGATGGCCGCACCCGGCACCATGACCAGGGGCGGGCGCGCCTGGTTCTGCGCCAGGTCGAAGATCTGGCCTTCCGACAGGCCCTTGCCCGACAGCGCCAGCTGAATGATGGGCACGGTGGCGGCGCTGTAGTTCAAGATCAGCGGCGGGGTGGTGCCCGGCGGCAGCTGGCGCAGGATCGTCTGGGAAATCGACGTCACCTGGGCCGTCGCCATCGGGATGTTCACGCCCGGCTGGAAGAAGATCTTGATGATGCCGATGCCCTGCATCGACTGGCTTTCGATATGCTCGATATCGTTGACCGTGGTGGTCAGCGCGCGTTCGAACGGCGTCACCATGCGGCCGGCCATGTCATCCGGCGACAGGCCGGTGTAGTTCCAGGCCACGGCGATCACCGGCACGCGGATGTCCGGGAAAATGTCCACCGGCGTCCGGATGGCCGACAGCACGCCGACGATCAGGATCAGGATGGCCATGACGATGAACGTCAGCGGGCGCGCGAGCGCGGTGCGGACTAATGCGATCAAGTCAACGGACTCCGGCAATAGAACTTCAGCGACGACGAAAAATACGCAAGGCGACGCCCCGCCGGGACGATGACGTTCCGCGGAGATTGGCCCGCCTGATTATAGGCGACGGCCGATTATCTTATTAGGCGGCGGAAACCGCACGAACCCATCTGTCCCATTCATGAATGGAACCAGGGTCGGATCCAGACCGTTATGACCCCGATGCCCGCCGGCCCGGTAGTCGGCAGATCGTCTCATGCCCCCCTGTCCCATCGGTGGGGTTAATATCACAACTGCCCGTATCGTTAGTACCCGAATTGTTACGCGCGCGTACGACCGTCCCGTCGCGCGGGCCTGGGTTGCTTACATTCCTTGCCGGGTTTTCCGGAGGGCTCCTTCAGGCCTAACCCACTCTGACAAAAGGCAGAGTCATGGATATGAGGAAAGATAGATCCGCCGTCTCCCGCCGGGGCGTGCTGGTCGGAAGCGCCGCCTCCGCCGCGGTGACGGCCGTGCCGGCGTCGGCAAATCCGCAGGCTGGAATCTTTGGCGGGGCCCCGGGTCCGGTCCTGGATCCGGTGATGGCCCGGGTGTTGCTGACCGTGAACGGCGGGGCCCGGGACATGACGGTGGATACCCGCACCACCTTGCTGGACGCGCTGCGCGAACACCTGCGCCTGACCGGCACCAAGAAGGGCTGCGACCATGGCCAATGCGGCGCCTGCACCGTGCTGGTGAACGGCCGGCGCATCAATTCCTGCCTGACCCTGGCGGTGATGCACGGGGGCGACCAGGTCACCACCATCGAAGGGTTGGGCACGCCGGACCGGCTGCACCCCTTGCAGGCGGCGTTCGTGAAGCACGACGGTTATCAGTGCGGCTATTGCACGCCGGGGCAGATCTGTTCCGCCGTCGCCGTGCTGGATGAGGTCAAGGCCGGCATCCCCAGCCACGTGACGGACGATTTGACGCAGCCGCCCGCCCTGACCGCGCCGGAGATCCGCGAACGGATGAGCGGCAACATCTGCCGCTGCGGCGCCTACGCCAACATCCTGGCCGCCATCGGCGAGGTGGGGGGAGGAAACGCATGAGGCCCTTCACCTATCAACGCGTCCGCACCCCGGCCGAGGCCGCCGCCGCGGCACAGGTCCCCGGCGTCCGCTTCATCGCCGGCGGCACCAACCTGCTGGACCTGATGAAGCTGGAGATCGAGACGCCCACCCACCTGGTCGATGTCAACGGCCTGGCGCTGGACACGATGGAGGCGACGCCGGAGGGCGGCTTGCGCATCGGCGCCCTGGTGCGCAACACCGACCTGGCTGCCGACGCCCGCGTGCGGCGCGACTATGCCGTGCTGTCGCGGGCCCTGGTGGCCGGCGCCTCGGGCCAGTTGCGCAACAAGGCGACCACCGCCGGCAACCTGCTGCAACGCACCCGCTGCCCCTATTTCTACGACACCAACCAGCCCTGCAACAAACGGCGGCCGGGCAGCGGCTGTGCCGCCCTGGGCGGGTTCAGCCGGCCGCACGCGGTGGTGGGCGTGAGTGAGGCCTGCATCGCCGTCCACCCCAGCGACATGGCGGTGGCGATGCGGCTGCTGGACGCGACGGTGGAAACGGTCAGGCCCGACGGCACCACCCACCGCATCCCCCTTAACGATTTCCACCGCCTGCCGGGCCGCACGCCGGAGGTGGAAACGGCGCTGTCGCCGGGCGAACTGGTCACCGCCGTGACCCTGCCCCCGCCCCTGGGCGGCCGGCACCTGTACCGCAAGGTGCGCGACCGCGCCTCCTACGCCTTCGCCCTGGTGTCGGTGGCGGCGGTGGTGCAACCGGACGGCACCGGCCGCGTGGCCCTGGGCGGCGTGGCGCCGAAGCCCTGGCGGGTGGAGGCGGCGGAGGCGGAGATGCCGCACGGCGCCAAGGCCGTGACCGGCCGCCTGCTGGCGGGTGCCCGGCCGACGGCGGAAAACGCCTTCAAGCTGCCCCTGGTGGAACGCACGCTGCACGCCGTGCTGGAAGAGGCGAGGGCCTGACCCATGAAGTTCGACCAACCCGCCACCGCCCCCAACCCCATCGACCGGCAGAAGGTCATCGGCCATGCCACCGACCGGGTGGAGGGTCCGCTGAAGACGACCGGCACGGCCCCTTACGCCTATGAGCGGCACGACGTGGTGGCCAACCAGGCCTATGGCTTCGTCCTGGGGGCGGCCATCGCCAAGGGCTGGATCAGTTCCATCGACCTTGGCCGGGCGCGGACGGCGCCGGGCGTGCTGGCCATCGTCACCGCCGACAATGCCGGCCCCCTGGGCAAGGGCGAATGGAACATCGCCAAGCTGCTGGCCGGGCCGGAGGTCCAGCACTATCACCAGGCGGTGGCCGTGGTGGTGGCGGAGACCTTCGAACAGGCGCGCACCGCCGCCGGCCTGGTCCAGGTGCGCTATGTGAAGGACAAGGGCGCCTTCGACCTGGCCGCCGCCCGGGCGGAAAAGTCGGACGGCGGCTTGCCCCAGGCGCAGAAGGACGATCCGCATTTCGGCGACTTCGAAGGCGCCTATGCCAGCGCCGCTGTGAAGCTGGACGCGACATACACCACGCCGGGCCAGGCCCACGCCATGATGGAACCGCACGCCACCATCGCCGCGTGGGACGGCGACCGGCTGACGCTGTGGACGTCCAACCAGATGATAGACTGGGGCCGCACCGACGTGGCCGAGACGCTGCAGATGCCGAAGGAGAGCATCCGCCTCAGCTCGCCCTATATCGGCGGCGGTTTCGGCGGCAAGCTGTTCGTGCGCGCCGACGCCGTGCTGGCCGCACTGGGCGCGCGGGCGGCAGGCCGGCCGGTGAAGGTGGCGCTGACCCGGCCGCAGATGTTCAACAACACCACCCATCGCGGCGCCACCATCCAGCGCATCTGCATCGGTGCTGACAAGGATGGCCACATCACCGCCCTGGCGCATGAGGGCTGGTCCGGCAACCTGGAGCACGGCAAGCCGGAGAACGTGGTGCTGTCGTCGCGCCCGCTGTATGCCGGCGCCAACCGCCTGGCCGCGACCCGCCTGGCCACCCTGGATTTGCCGGAGGCCAATGCCATGCGGGCGCCGGGCGATGCCCCCGGTTCCATGGCGGTGGAGGTGGCGATGGATGAGATGGCGGAAAAGCTGGGCCTGGACCCCATCGAGTTCCGCGTCCTGAACGACACCCAGGTCAATCCGGAAACGCCGGACCACGCCTTCTCGCAGCGTCACCTGGTGGAATGCCTGCGCCAGGGGGCGGAGCGGTTCGGCTGGGGCGACCGCAAGCCGGCGCCGGGCCGGGTGCGCGACGGGCGCTGGCTGGTGGGGATGGGTGTCGGGGCGGCCTACCGCGCCAGCCCCTTGATGAAGTCCGGCGCCCGCGTGCGGCTGGACGGGCGGGGCATGGTGACGGTCGAGACCGACATGACCGACATCGGCACCGGCAGCTACACCATCATCGCGCAGACGGCGGCGGAGATGATGGGCCTGCCGCTGGAGCGGGTGGTGGTGCGGCTGGGCGATTCCACCTTCCCCGTTTCCGCCGGTTCCGGCGGGCAGTTCGGCGCCATCAGTTCCACCGCCGGCGTCTATGCCGCGTGCGTGAAGCTGCGGGAGGCGGTGGCGGCCAAGCTGGGCTTCAACGTGGCCGAGGTGGATTTCGCCGACGGCCGGGTGCGCACCGAAGGTCATACCCGTCCCCTGGCCGATGCCGCCCGTGATGGTGAACTGGTGGGCGAGGACACCATGGAATACGGCGACTTCCGCAAGCAGTTGCAGCAGGCCAGCTTCGGCGCCCATTTCGTGGAGGTGGGGGTGGACGCCGACACGGCCGAAATCCGCCTGCGCCGCATGCTGGCCGTTTGTTCCTGCGGCCGCATCCTGAACCCGAAGGCGGCGCGTAGCCAGATGATCGGCGCCATGACCATGGGCGCCGGGGCGGCGCTGATGGAGGAACTGGTGGTGGACACCCGCCACGGCTTTTTCGTCAACCACGACCTGGCGGGGTATGAGGTGCCGGTCCATGCCGACATCCCGCATCAGGAAGTGGTCTTCCTGGAGGAGGTCGACCCCACCATGTCGCCCATGAAGGGGCGCGGCGTGGGCGAACTGGGCATCTGCGGCGTGGCGGCGGCCATCGCCAACGCCGTGCACAACGCCACCGGCGTGCGGGTGCGCGACTATCCCATCACCCTGGACAAGCTGATCGGCCGCATGCCGGCGGTGTGACACCGCCGGCAGCGACGGGAAAGGTGATCAGGCGGCCGGCTTGGTCCATTCGTTGCCGTGCATGAAACCGTCCAGCGGCGTGTGCACGATGTGGTTGGTGTAGTTGCTCATCACCTTGGTGGCGACGCCCAGCACCACCTCCAGCACGTTGCGGCGGGTGTAGCCGGCATTGATGAAGGCGTCGACGGCGGCGTCATCCACCCAGCCCCGGTTGCGCACCACCAGGGTGGTGAAGGCGTGCAGGGCCTCCAGCCGCTGATCCGGCAGGGGGGTGCCGGCACGCAGGGCCTCGATCACCGCCGGGTCCATTTTCTGCATCTTGGCCAGCGTGGTGTGCCCGGCCATGCAGTAGTGGCACTCATTCTCGAAATTGGAGGTCAAATAGACCACCTGCTGTTCGTGCGGCGTCAGGGTGGACTTGGAAAACAGGTCCCACAGCGAGCTGTAGCCGGCCAGCAATTCCGGGCTTTCCGCCATGTGGGCCTGCAGGTTGGGCACGAAACCGAAGGCGCCCTTCACCCCCTGCAGGGTCGGGCGGGCGGCCTCGGGGGCGGTCTCGATGGTGTAGGCGGTGAACGTGGTCATTTTCAGCTCCGTTGGTTGGTTCGTGTGCAACTCACGGGGCAGAAGGTAGCGGCGGGGCCGGGGGCGTCGTAGCCGGGGCGGTCGACTAACGCTTATTCCTGACAAGAATGGCCAGGGCGTACAGGCGGTGGCCCCTATTCCTGAAGCGCCTGTTCCACGAAGGCGGCGAATTCGCGCGCCTTGGCGCTTGCCAGGCGGCCGGTGGGGAACACCGCCCACAAATCCAGCGGCGGCAGGCTCCAGTCGGCCAGCACCTTGACCACGGCGCCGCTGGCCAGTTCCGGCGCGAACATCCAGTCCGACGCGATGGTCAGGCCCATGCCGGCCAGCACGGCGGCGCGTACGCCCTCCGCCGCACTCACCCGCACCCGGCCGTGCACGGCCACCGACACCTGCGCCCCGCCGCGCTGGAAGGACCAGGCGTTGGACAATTGGCTATGGACCACGGCCTCATGCCCCGCCAGGTCGGCCGGCACCTGGGGATGGCCGGCGCGCGCCAGGTAGCCGGGTGTGGCCACCACCGACCGGCCGCCGCTGGCCAGCCGGCGTGCCGTGGCGGCACTGTCGGGCAGCGCGCCCATGCGCAGGGAGACGTCCACCCCCTCGGCGATCAGGTCGATGGTCCGGTCGTCCAGGATCACGTCCATCTCCAGATCCGGATGCCGGGCCAGGAAATCCGGCAGGCGGGGGATGATGTGCAGGCGGGCGAAGGTGGTGGCCGCCGACACCCGCAGCCGGCCGGACAGGCCGCCGCCGGCACCCCGCGCCTCCAGTTCCGCCTCCTCCGCCTCCTCCACCGCGCGGCGGGCGCGCTCATAGAAACGCAGGCCCGCCTCCGTCGGGCTCAGCCCGTGGGTGGAGCGCAATAGCAGGCTGACCTGCAAGCGGTCCTCCAGCTGCGCGATGGTCTTGGACACCGCCGGCTGACCCACGTTCAGCTGCCGGGCGGCGGCGGAAAAGGAGCCGGTGTCCACCACCCGCACGAAGGTGGCCATCGCCTGGAAACGGTCCATGTCGGCTGTCCTCTCTCATTCCTATTGGGAATGAATATTATCGCTCCAGCCCACCTGCCATGTCGAGAAGCGACCAGCCATTCTCCGCTCACCACCCCGGAATGAACCGGGGCGCGTCACGCCGGGGGCCGACGATGCTTCGCATGCTGCTGATCGACGGTCTCGTGGCCTTCCAGACCACCGGCCGCGCCACGCCCGCCCTGCTGATGCTGGCCGGATGGGTGCTGCGCCCCTTCAAGGATGCTTTTGATGATCGACGTCTACGCCTTCGCCACGCCCAATAGCGTGAAGGTTCCCATCGCGCTGGAGGAACTGGGCCTGGCCTACACCCTGCACGCCGTCAACGTTCGCCAGGGGGAGCAGAAGGATGCGGGCTTCGTCGCCCTCAACCCCAGCGCCAAGGTGCCGGTGCTGGTGGACACCGACGCCGCTGGCCGGCGCCTCATCCAGACGGAATCCGCCGCCATCCTGGTTTACCTGGCGGAGAAGACGGGCCGGTTGCTGCCCACCACCCTCGCTGGCCGGGCACGGGTGTTCGAACAGCTGTTCTTCCATGCCTCCGCCCTGGGCCCGGCCTTCGGACAGGCGGGTTTCTTCCAACGCCAGGCGGCGGAACCGCAGCCCCTGGCCATCCAACGCTTCGCCACCGAGGCCCGCCGCACCCTGGCCGTGCTGGACGGTGTGCTGGCCGACCGGCCCTTCGTGGCCGGCGACACCTACACCATCGCCGACATCGCGCATTTCGGCTGGCTGTGGCGGCGGGAGTTCGCCGGCGTGAGCCTGGATGACGCCCCCAACGTGGCCCGCTGGTACGAGACCGTCGCCGCCCGGCCGGCGGTGCAGTGCGGCGTCGACCGCGTCAACGCCCTGGTCCCCGCCTGATCCCCCCGAAAAATCCCAAGGAGACAAGCCATGACCCTTCAAGCCCAACTGGACGCCTTCAAGGCCGATTTCGAAGCGGGCAAGCCGCCCTACAGCGTGCCGCGGTCGGTGATCGACACCATGCACCGCGCCACCGCCGAACTGATCGCGTCGGGTGCCGCCACCCGCGCCCTGAAGGCTGGCGACCAGGCACCACCCTTCACCCTGAACGATCCGGAGGGGCAACCCGTCTCGTCCGCCGACCTGCTGGCCCGGGGGCCGCTGGTGGTCAGCTTCTATCGCGGCGTCTGGTGCCCCTATTGCAATATGGAGCTTCAGGCCTTGCAGGCGGCGTTGCCGGCCTTCCGGGCGCTGGGCGCCAGCCTGGTGGCCCTCTCGCCCCAGACGCCGGTCAACAGCCGCAAGTCGGTGCGCCAGAACGCGTTGGACTTCCCCATCCTGTCCGACGCCCACAACGCGGTGGCCGCGTCCTTCGGCCTGCGCTTCGCCCTGCCGGATTACCTGGTGGATTTGTACAAGGGGCTGAAGAACGACCTGCCGGCCTTCAACGGCGACCCCAGCTGGACCCTGCCCATGCCGGCCCGCTACGTCATCGGTCCGGACGGCACCATCCTCTATGCCGAGGTCAACCCCGACTACACCCGCCGGCCGGAGCCGGAGGACATGCTGCCGGCGCTGCGCGCCATTTGTTAGAAGCCCTCAGGCGCCGGGCGTGGCCATCCGGCCACTTGGGCTTCCTCGGCTTCCAGTCCACTCCGTTCCCCGGAAACCTGCGGCGGCCGCGGTCGCGGCCTACAGCGGCATGAGGCTTACACCTCATGCCGCTGGTGTCTTACTCCAGCCGCAGCTTCTCCACGTCCTTGGCCGTCAGGTTCGACGCCTGGGCGCCGAAGCGGCCGGTGACGTAGTTGGCGACGGCCGCCACTTCCGCGTCGGAATAGGCGGCGGCGAAGCTGGGCATGTAGGGATGGCCGGCCTTTTGCGCGCCGGACCCCTTCAGGATCATCAGGGCCACGTTGGCCGCACTGGGGTCGTTGACCGCCCGCTTGGCCGTCAATTGCGCCTCCGCCGAGGTGGCGCCCGCCCCGCTCCAGGCGTGGCAACTGGCGCAGGCACCCTCGAACATGCGCTTGCCGTCGATGTTGCCGGCGACAATGGCGGCGTCGTGTCCCTTCGGGGCGGGGCCGGCGGGGGCGGGCAGGTCGGTGTGCACCGCCGGCACGGTTTGCAGATAGGTGCGGATGGCCGTGATGTCCGACGCCGTGAGTTTTGAGAAACTCAAGGTCACCGCCTCGCGCATGGGGCCGGAGGCCACACTCTTGCCCTTGGCGTGGCCGTGGGCCAGATAGGCCTCGATCTCCGCCGCCGACCAGGTGCCGATGCCACTGGTCTGGTCCGGGGTGATGTTATAGGCGTTCCACCCTTCGGCCTGGCCGCCGGCCAGCTTGTGCCGGGTGTCCATGGCCTGGGCCAGGGTGCGCGGCGTGTGGCATTCGCCGCAATGGGCCGCCCCCTCCACCAGATAGGCGCCCCGGTTCCATTCCGGGCTGCGCTCCGCCACCGGCTCGAACCGGTGGTCGGGATTGTACAGCGCCCCCCAGAAGGCCATCAGCCAGCGCTGGTTATAGGGAAAGCCGAAGGTGTCGGGCCGGTTGGCCCGCTTCACCGGCGGCAATGAGGCCAGATAGGCCTTGATGGCCAGCAAATCGTCGTCGGTCATCAGGGTGTATGAGGCGTAGGGCAAGGCGGGGTAGAGATGCCGTCCGCCCGGTCCCACGCCGTCGCGCAGGGTCTTCAGGAAGTCCGCGTCGCTCCACCGGCCGATGCCGGTGTCCGGATCGGACGTGATGTTGGGCGTGTACAGGGTGCCGAAGGGCAGCTTGAACGCCCGGCCGCCGGCATAGGGTGTGCCGCCCTCCACCGTGTGGCAGGCCTGGCAGTCGGCCGCCGCCGTCAGATAGGCGCCGCGCTCCAGCAGGCTGGCGTTGGCCAACTCCGCCGGCACGCCGGTGGGCGAGGGGCCCTTGTAGGCCGACAGCGGCACCGTCTTGCCGGCGAAAGCCATCTGGCCGGGCAGGAAAACCATGGGGATGATCACGACGGCGGCCGCCACGGCGACGACCCCGACGACGGCCAGTGCTGCCCATTTGTAGGTCTTGCGCATCACGTCCGCACCCCCTTGGCCAGGCGTTTGGGATCGATGGGCATGCGTGTCAGCTGCACGCCGGTGGCGGCGTAGATGGCGTTGGCGACGGCAGGCTGCACCGTCGTGGTGCCGGGCTCGCCGATGCCGCCCGGCGCCTCGGCGGTGGGCATCAGGTGCACCTCGACCGCCGGCATCTCATCGATGCGCACCACGCGGTAGTCGTGGAAATTGCTCTGCTGCACCCGGCCTTTCTCGAACGTGATCTGGCCGTGCAGGGCCGCCGACAGGCCGAACACCAGCCCACCCTGGATTTGCGAGATGACGCCATCCGGGTTGACCGGCATGCCGCAATCCACGGCGGTGACCAGGCGGCGCACCGTCACCCGGCCGTCGTCCGCCACCGCCACCTCCGCGATGGTGGAAAGATAACTGCCGAACACGGTTTGCAGGCAGATGCCCCGGCCGACGCGCTGGCCCGCCGCTGTTGGCAGGGGCGTGCCCCAGCCGGCTTGCGCCGCCGCCTTGTTCAACACCGCCAGTGCCCGTGGGTTGGCGCCCAGCAGGCCACGGCGATACTCCAGCGGGTCGGTCTTGGTCTCAAACGCCAGCCGGTCGATGAAGCTTTCCACCGTGAAGACATTGTAGTTGGGGCCCACGCCGCGCCAGAAGCAGGTGGGCACCCCCTGCGGCTCATGCCGCACATACTCGACATGGAAGCCGCCGACGGCGTAGGGCTGTTCGCTGGCGCCGTCGATGGCGTCGATGTCGATGCCGCCGGTGAAGGCCGGCGGCAGCCAGCGGGCGATGATGCTGGGCCCCACCACCTTGTGATGCCAGGCCACCGGCTTGCCGTTCTCCAGCTTGGCGGAAATCCAGGTGCCGTAGGTGGAGCGGTACATCGCCGTCCGGATGTCCTCCTCCCGCGTCCACACCACCTTGACCGGGCTGTCCACCTTGGCGGCGATGCGGACGGCCTTGTCCACCATGTCCACCTCCAGCCGGCGGCCGAAGCCGCCGCCGATCAGGTGGTTGTGGACGGTCACCTGTTCCGGCTTCAGGCCGGATGCCTGCGCCGCCGCGGCTTGCGCCTTGGTCATCACCTGGGTCCCGATCCATACCTCGCAGGCGTCGGGGCGCACATGTACCGTGCAGTTCATCGGTTCCATCGGCGCGTGCGTCAGGAAGGGCAGCTCATACATGGCGCTGATCACGCCGGGCTGGCCCGGCTGGACGTCCGGCCCCTCGTTTTTCACCGCCACACCCTGCTGCTTGGCGGCCTCATACAGCGCGGCGCGCAAGCTGTCGGTGGAGATGTCGGCGTTGGCCCCCTCGTCCCAGGTGATGGCCAGTTTCTCCAGCCCCTTCTTGGCGGCCCACATGTGGTCGGCCACCACGGCCACCAGATCCTCCAGCACCACCACCTGGCGCACGCCGGCCACGGCGCGGGCGGCGGCGTCATCCACCGCCTTCACCTTGCCGCCGGGCACGGGGCAGCTGACCAGGGTGGCGAACTTCACGCCGGGCGGCAGGGCGTCGATGCCGTACTTGACGCTGCCGTTGCCCTTGCCCTCGATATCCAGCCGGGTCTGGACCTTGCCCAGCAGGCGGAAGGCCTTCGGGTCCTTCAGCGGCGGCTTGGCCGGTGGGGTCAGGTGCGACGCGGCGGCGGCCAGCTCGCCATAGGTCAGGGTGCGGTTGCTGGCCGTGTGCAGGACGGCGCCGTCGCGCGTCTCACAGGTGGACGGGTCCACCTGCCAGCGCTTGGCCGCCGCCTCCACCAGCATGGCGCGGGCGGCGGCACCCGCCTTGCGCATGGGCGTCCAATAGGCGCGGACGGAGGTGGAGCCGCCGGTCGCCTGGATGCCGAACAGGGGGTTGCCGTACAGGGCGTCGCTGGCCGGTGCCGCCTCCAGCCGGATGGACGCCAGCGGCAGGTCCAGCTCCTCCGCGATCATCATGCTGATGGCGGTGTAGATGCCCTGGCCCATCTCCACCTGGGGCATGATCAGGGTGACGGCGCCGTCGCCGGCGATGCGGATGAAGGCGTCGGGCGCGAACGCGGCGCCCGCATCCTCACGCGCCACCGCCAGGCGGCCCAGGGGCAGGTCCACCGCCAGCAGCAGGCCGCCATAGGCCAGGCCGCGCAGCAGGTCGCGCCGTGACGCGCCGGTCGGGGGGGAGTGCTTGTCCATGATGCGGCCCCCCTCAGGTCAACGCCGCGGCGTGCTTCACGCCTTCGCGGATGCGGACATAGGTGCCGCAGCGGCAGATGTTGCCCGCCAATGCGGCGTCGATGTCGGCGTCGCTGGGCGTGGGTGTCTGGGCCAGCAAGGCGGCGGCGGCCATCACCTGGCCGGACTGGCAATAGCCGCACTGCGCCACCTGCAATTCCATCCAGGCCTTCTGCACCTTGGCGCCGGCGGGGGTGGCGCCGATGCCCTCGATGGTGGTGATCGCCATGTCGCCGACATCGCCCACCGCCAGTTGGCAGGACCGCACCGGCGTGCCGTCCAAATGCACGGTGCAGGCGCCGCACTGGGCGATGCCGCAGCCGAACTTGGTGCCGGTCATGCCCAGGACGTCGCGCAACACCCACAGCACGGGCGTGTCCTCTTCAACGTCCACGTCGTGCTGGGTGCCGTTGATGGAAAGTTTGAACATGGGTAGTTCCCCGTTTTTGGGCGGCCGGTGGCGAACACGGGCACCTTGCGGGGCGCCGATTGTGTCGCAGCCTTAACTGTTGCCCGATACGGGGTTGTATTGGAACCATCACGCGGTATGGGTTCGGGCACCCCGAGGGTTAGTTCCAAAAGTGGAAGTGACAGACATTGGGACGTAACCACTTGGAATGAAAGGGTTTATGATCTCATTTGGCCCGGTCCGTTGCGCCCGCCGCAACGACACCGGGAAGGGTGTTGTCTCCCATTCCCGGTGCGCATGGCCCGTCAGTCCTTCGACAGGGCGCGTTCCACCGACATCTGGGTCGGCATCATGTTGAGGTTGGCGTTGTGCATCACCCACAGCGACCCGATGACGATGGTGGCGATCAGCAGCACCGTCAGGGCGCCGATGACGGTGTAGTTGCGCTGTTCCGGCGCCAGGCCCAGGTGCAGGAACACCACCAGCTGCAACAGCAGCTGCACCACCGCCAGGCCGGCGATGGTGCCCATGATCTTCTCCGGCGGCAGCACGCCGCCCATGACCGCGCCGAACGACAGGCCTGTCAGGACCAGGCAGGCGATGAAACCCACCAGATAGGATTTGAAGGTGCCGTGCGCGGCGCTTGGTTTCGCGTGAACGGTCGCGGACATCACAGAACCCCCCGCAGGTAGACGAAGGTGAAGACGCAAATCCAGATCAGGTCCAGGAAATGCCAGAACAGGCTGAGGCAGGACAGGCGGCGGCGCACGATGCCGTCCAGCCCGAACCGGGCGGTCTGGTGCATCATCACCGCCAGCCACACCAGGCCGGCGGTGACGTGCAGGCCGTGGGTGCCCACCAGGGTGAAATAGGCGGACAGGAAGGCGCTGCGGCCCGGCCCGGCGTTCTCCGCGATCAGGTGCGCGAACTCATGCACCTCCATGGCGATGAAGCCGGCGCCGACCAGGAAGGTCACGGCCAGCCAGGCGATGACCTGGTGCCGCCGGCCGGCATGCATGTTCAGCATGCCTAAGCCGAAGGTGAAGCTGCTGACCAGCAGCAGCACCGTCTCCCCGGCGACATAGGGCAGGTCGAACAACTGCTTGCCCGTGGGGGCGTCGGCCACGTTGCCGGCCAGGACGCCGAAGGTGGCGAACAGGCAGGCGAAGATGAGGCAGTCGCTCATCAGGTACAGCCAGAAGCCCAGCACCGTCTTGGTGCCGTCATCATGGCCGTGATCGGCATGTGCCGCCGCCTCAAGGGCGGTTTGGGGGGCGAGGGCGGTGCTCATGGCTCAACCCACTTTCTGCAATTGCGCGAAGCGCGCGTTTTCGATGCGGGCGACCTCGGCCGCCGGGACGTAGTAGTCGACGTCGCGGTCATAGCTGCGCTGGATGAAGGTCGCGACCAGGCCGGCGAAGCCGAACAGGGCGATGCCCCACATGTGCCAGATCAGGGCGAAGCACATCACCAGGCCGAAGGCGGCGATGACGGCGCCGGCGGCGGTGTTGCGCGGCATGTGGATGTCCTCATACCCGGCCGCCTGCACATAGGCGTGCCCCGTCTCCTTGTCCGCCCAGTGCTGTTCCAGCGAGGTGATGTGGGGCACGTGGGCGAAGTTGTAGAAGGGGGCGGGCGAGGCGGTGGACCATTCCAGGCTGCGCGCGTTCCACGGGTCGCCCGTCAGGTCGCGGTTCTTCTCCCGGTCGCGGATGCTGACCACCAGCTGGACCACCAGGGCCAGGATGCCGGCGCCGATGATGCAGGCGCCCACCAGGGCCACCACCAGGTAGGGATGCCAGCCGGGCACGTCGTAATGGTTCATGCGCCGCGTCATGCCCTTGAAGCCCAGGATGTACAGCGGCGTGAACGCCAGCCAGTAGCCCACCAGCCAGCACCAGAACGACACCTTGCCCCAGAACTCATCCAGCGTGAAACCGAAGGCCTTGGGGAACCAGAAGGTCATGCCGGCCAGGCAGCCGAACACCACGCCGCCGATGATGACGTTGTGGAAATGGGCCACCAGGAACAGGCTGTTGTGCAGCACGAAATCCGCGCCCGGCACCGCCAGCAGCACGCCGGTCATGCCACCGCCGGCGAAGGTGACCATGAAGCCGATGGTCCAAAGCGTGGCGGAATGGAAGCGGATGCGCCCCCGGTACATGGTGAACAGCCAGTTGAACAGCTTCACGCCGGTGGGGATGGAGATGATGGACGTCATGATGCCGAAGAAGGCGTTGACGTTGGCGCCCGACCCCATGGTGAAGAAATGGTGCAGCCAGACGAAGAAGGACAGGATGCCGATCGAGGCGGTGGCGTAGACCATCGAGGTGTAGCCGAACAGCGGCTTGCGCGAGAACGCGGCGATGATTTCGGAATAGGCGCCGAAGGCCGGCAGGATCAGGATGTATACCTCCGGATGGCCCCACACCCAGATGAGGTTGATGTACATCATCGCGTTGCCGCCCAGCTCATTCGTGAAGAAATGCATGCCGAGGTAGCGGTCGGTCGTCAGCAGGGCCAGGGTGGCGGTCAGCACGGGGAAGACGGCCACGATCAGGATGTTGGTGATCAGCGAGGTCCAGACGAAGACGGGCATCTTCATCAGGTTCATGCCCGGCGCCCGCATCTTCAGGATGGTGACGATGAAGTTCACGCCGGCCAGGGTGGTGCCCACGCCTGAGATTTGCAGCGACCAGATGTAGTAATCGACCCCCACCGTGGGGCTGTAGCCCAGTTCCGACAGGGGCGGATAGGCCACCCAGCCGGTGGCGGCGAAGTCGCCCACGAACATGGACATCATCACCAGCACCGCACCCGCCACCGACAGCCAGAAGCCCAGCGAGTTGACGAAGGGGAAGGCCACGTCGCGGGCACCCAGTTGCAGGGGCACCACCACGTTCATCAGGCCCAGGATGAAGGGCGTGGCCACGAAGAAGATCATGATCACGCCGTGGGCGGTGAAGATCTGGTCGTAATGGTGTGGCGGCAGGTAGCCCGCCGCGTCGTTGCTGGCCAGCGCCTGCTGCACCCGCATCATGATGGCGTCGGCGAAGCCGCGCAGCAGCATGACCAGGCCCAGGATGAAGTACATGACGCCGATCTTCTTGTGATCGACGCTGGTGATCCATTCGGACCACAGGTACCGCCACTTGCCGAAATAGGTGATCAGGCCCAGCAGGGCCAGGCCGCCCAGCGCCACCATGGCGCCGGTGCCCATGATGATGGGCTCATCCCAGGGGATGGCCTGTAGGGTCAGTTTTCCGAACATCAGCGGACACTCCGCGTGCTGCCGGCCCGGGGTGCGGTGCACAGGGCCAGCTGGTCGTTGAAGGCCAGGCCCGGGGCCATGGCGGGCATGAACTGGTGGACGATGTCGCCGAACAGGCCGGCATCGACGGCGTGGTACAGGGTCACCGCATGCTTGATGCTGGGCTTGGCCAGCGCATCATAGGCCGCACCGTCCAGCACGGCGGGGGCGGCCTTGACCTCCGCCACCCAGGCGTCGAAGGACGCGCGGTCCACCGCGACGGTGTCGAAATGCATGTCGGAGAAACCTTCGCCGCTGTAGGCGGACGACCGGCCGGCATAGGTGCCGGGGGTGTTGGCGATCAGGTGCAACTGCGTCTGCATCCCGGCCATGGCGTAGATCTGGCTGCCCAGTTCCGGGATGAAGAAGGAATTCATCATCGACTGGGCGGTCAGCTTGAAGGCGATGGGCGTGTCCACCGGGATTTCCAGGCGGTTGACGGTGGCGATGCCGTAGTCGGGATAGATGAACAGCCACTTCCAGTTCAGGGCCACCACCTCCACGTTCACCGGCTGGGCCTTGGCCTCCAGCGGGCGGTAGGGGTCCAGCTCATGCGTCGTGCGCCAGATCAGCACGGCCAGGAACAGGATGATGACGCAGGGGATGGACCACACCACCACCTCGATGGCGTTGGAATGGGCCCATTTGGGCGCGTAGGTGGCCCGGGTGTTGCCCTCGCGGTAGCGCCAGGCGAACACCAGGGTCAGCACCATCACCGGGATGACGACCAGCAGCATCAGGCCCAGGGCCAGCAGGATCAGGGTGCGTTCCTGGTCGCCGATGGCGCCCTTGGGGTTCAGCAGTTCCAGGTCGCCGCAGCCGGACAGCGCCAGCAGGGCCAGCGGGCTCAGCAGGCGGCTGGCCGGTCCTGACCGGGCGTGCCGATCGCCGTCGCCGCCCGTGGGCGCGGCCGTCGCGATGGGGTTCATGAACGGGATCACTATCTTCTCCATACAAGGCGGCGGTGTGCGGATTGTATGGATAATCCGCCTGCCAATATCGGTGTTTGTATGTATGGATATGTGCCATCAATGCGCCGGCGGATGACGTGCGGAAAATGATGGGCTGCCTTGATCGTTGGCGGGGCGACAGATCGCCGGCCGGACTGGTATGTGTCCAGACCGTCCGAATCCCGGCGTTCGGCGGGCTTTGCGTGGGGGCTGCATTTCCCGCTATCGCCGCCAGGCCCAGCCTATAAACTCGCCGGTGGCGCACGTGCGTCGAGGGACGGCGCGATCATGAGCGCAGTGTATGGATATTGATGTGATGGCCGGACGGAAAAAATGATCGCCGCGCACTGGAAACCCGTCGTCAGCAAGGCCGCCGGCCCCGTCTACCTGGCCATCGCCGACGCCATCGCCGCCGACGTCGCCGCCGGCCGTTTGGCGCCGGGCACGCGGCTGCCGCCCCAGCGCACCCTGGCCGACCAGTTGGGCATCGACTTCACCACCGTCAGCCGCGCCTATGCCGAGGCCCGCCGGCGCGGGCTGGTGGAGGGCAAGGTGGGGCAGGGCACCTATATCCGGGCCGTCGCGGCGGCGGCACTGGCGCCCGCCGCCAGATCCACCCTCGCGGCCGGTAATGGCGGCATGGTGGACATGAGCATGAACCTGCCGCCCCGGTTCACCGACGCGGCCCTGGCGGCGGAGCTTTGGTCCACCGTTTCGGCACTGGAAACGGGCGGCGGGCTGGACCTGCTGATGCGTTACCAGGAACCGGGCGGCAGCGTGCGCGACCGCGCCGCCGGCGTGGCCTGGCTGTCGGGCCGGCTGCCGGGCGCCACGGTGGAGCGCACGCTGGTCTGCCCGGGCGCGCAAGGGGCGCTGCTGGCGACCCTGGGCGTCCTGGCGGCGCCGGGTGACACTGTGCTGGTGGAACCCTTGAGTTACCCGGGGTTGCTGTCGCTGGCGGCACACCTGCGCCTGCGCTGCCTGGCGGTGCCGTCGGATGCGGCCGGCCCCTTGCCCGACGCCTTCCGCGCCATGTGCGGGACGCACACCCCGCGCGTTTTCTATACCAACCCCACCCTTCAGAACCCGACCAGCCTGACCATCCCACTGGCCCGGCGCCAGGCGCTGGCCGATATCGCCCGTGCCCAGGGCGTGATGATCGTGGAGGATGACGCCTACGGCGCCCTGCCGCGCCAGCCGGTGCCGCCGTTCGCCGCATTGGCGCCCGACATCGTCTATCACATCGCCGGCCTGGCCAAGTGCCTGGCCCCGGCCCTGCGCATCGCCTATCTGGTGGCGCCGGACACGCGGGCCGCCGCGCGGCTGGCCGGGTCCTTGCGCGCCACCGCCGCCATGGCCTCACCCTTGACGGCGGCGCTGGCCACCCGCTGGATCGAGGACGGCACCGCCCACAGGGTGCTGGACGCCATCCGGGACGAGGCGCGGGCGCGCCAGCACCTCGCGGCGGGCATCCTGCCGCCGGACGCGGTGACGGCCGATCCGGAAGGCTTTCACCTGTGGCTGCGCCTGTCGCTCCCCTGGACGCGGGGTGAATTCGCCGCCCGCCTGCGCACCGTCGGCATCGGTGTGGTGGCCAGCGACGCCTTCGCCCAGGCCAATCCGCCGGAGGCCGTGCGCCTGGGCCTGGGTGCCCCCGCCAGCCGCGACGATCTGGTGCTGGGCCTGCGCATCGTCGCCGACCTGCTGGACCAGCCACCGGCCCTGTCCTCGCTGGTGGTGTGAGGCTTCAGATCACCTGTCCACCCGACACCTCGATGCGCTGGGCGTTGATCCAGCGGTTGTCGTCCGACAACAGGCTGGCAATCATCGGGCCGATGTCGTCGGGTGTGCCGACGCGGCCCAGGGCCGTCATGTCGGCGAACACCTTGTTCAGGTCCGGCATGTCGCGCACCGCCCCGCCCAGGAAATCGGTCTCGATGGCGCCGGGCGCCACCGTGTTGACGGCGATGCCCCGGCCGCCCAGTTCCTTGGCCAAGTAGACGCTCAGGGTTTCCACCGCCCCCTTGGCGGCGGCATAGGCGGCGAAGCCGGGGTAGGACACGCGGGTCAGGCCGGTGGACAGGTTGACGATGCGCCCGCCGTCGGCGATCAGCGGCAGCAGCGCCTGGGTCAGGAAAAACACGCCCTTGAAGTGGACGTCGACCAAACGGTCGAACTGGGCCTCCGTCGTGTCGGCGATCAGGGCCATGTCGCCGTGGCCGGCGTTGTTGACCAGGTGGTCGAAGGTCGCGCGGTTCCAGGTCTGGCGCAGGGTGGCACGCACCTGGTCCACGAAGGCGGGGAAGGTGGCGATGGTGCCGGCGTCCAGCTTCAGGGCCACGGCCTTGCGGCCCATCGCCCGGATCTCCGCGACCACGGCCTGCGCATCCTCCGCCCGGCTTTGATAGGTCACGATGACGTCGCCGCCCTTGGCCGCGATGTTCAGCGCGGTGTTGCGGCCAAGCCCACGGCTGGAACCGGTGACGATGGTGATCTTGCTCATGGGGTCTATGCTCCGCCCGTGTTGCGATGCCGCAACCATCGGGCCGGCGGCCCCGGCATTGTTGCCGGAAGCTCGACGTTTCTTGCTTGATAATCTTTTCCGCTCTCAGGCGCCGGGCGCCGGCATCCGCCGGCTTGGCTTTCCTCGTTTTGCAGTCCGCCTTCGGCTCCCCACAAAACTCCGGCGGACGCGGTCGCGTCCTAGGGGCGTTTGCGCTGTGGCCGTCAGGCGGCTTCGCGGGCGGCCCTGACGTCGCGGGCGGGGGACAGGCCGAATAGGCGGCCGTATTCGCGGGTGAAGTGCGGCACGCTCTCATACCCCACGGCGAAGGCGGCGTTGGCCGGGCTTTCCCCCGCCAGCATCAGGCGCCGCGCCTCGATCAGCCGCAGGCGCTTCTGGAATTGCAGGGGCGAGAGCGAGGTGACGGCGCGGAAATGCTGGTGGAAGGAGGACGGGCTCATCCCCGCCACGGCGGCCAGGCGCTCGATGGGCAGGACTTGCGCGAACTCCGCCCGCAGCACGGCGACGGCGCGGGCCACCCGCTGCACATGGCCGTCGGGCGGCCCCAGGCGGCGGATGGCGGGCCCGTGCCGGCCGGCCAGCAGCCAGTAGTGCATCTCCCGCACCATCTGGGCCTGCAGCACCGGCACCGACGCCGGGCGGTCCAGCAACCGCAGCAGGCGCAGGGCGGCCCCCGCCACCTCCCCATCTGTCGGTTCCACCCGCACGGGCGCCGTGTCGCTCTCGTCCGCCGCCGCCTTCATCTCCACCGCCAGCGCCGCGATCAGCGGCAAATCCAGGTCCAGCACCAGCGACAGGTAGGGCGCGCCCAGGCTGGCGCGGGTGACCTGGCTGACGGTGGGCACGTCGGCGGTGATCAGCAGGCTGTCGCCGCCGCTGAAGGTATAGGCCTGGTCGCCCATGGTGACATGCTTGGTTCCCTGCACCACCAGGCAGGCCAGCGGGCGGGAGATGGCGTACTGAAGCGCGCTGGGCGCCGTCGCCCGGATCAGGGTCAGGCCGGGGATGGGCGTGCGCGCGACGCCGCCGACATCGGCATGGGCGTCGGCATAGCGGGAAACGGCGGAAAGCAGCGTGTCGGCCATGCCCGATCCTAGCGGTGGGCGGGCGTCAGGGCAACGCGCGCCACCCCTGCCAGGCGATGTAGAGCCCGACCAGGATGATCAGCCCGCCGGAGAAATAGGGCGCCCGGCGCGCCAGCACGCCAAAGGCGTGGGAGAAGCGGCGCGACGCGTGGCGCATGCCCAAGGCCGCCGCCACGCCCACCGTCACCATGGTCAGCGCCAGGCCGATGCTGAAGCATAGCACCAGTGCCACGCCCAGGGTCACCTGCTTCAGCTGCAAACACAGCACCAGCACGGTGATGGCGGCGGGGCAGGGGATCAGGCCGCCGGTCAGGCCGAACAGCACGATCTGCCCCGTGGTCACCGACCGGTTGGCGAAGCGCCGCCGGATGTCGGCGGCGTGCTGCAGTTCATGGGCGTCCTGATAGCCGGCGGCCTCCAGCACCACGCCGGCCCGGTCGCCGTGGTGGTCATGGTGATGATGCCCATGATCGTGGTCGCCATGATGGTCATGCCCGTGCCCATGATGATCATGATCATGCCCGTGGTGGTGCCCATGGTCATGCCGATGATCATGATGATGGTCGTGATCATGCTCATGCTCTTCCAACTGCGCCTGGCGGGTACGCCACAGCATCCACAGGGCCACGGCGATGACGATGGCGCCGGACGCCAGCTGGAAATAGGGCTCCGTCGTTTCCGCGTTCCAGGTGCCGCCGAAATGCAGGCCGGCCAATGCCACCAGCCACACCACCAGGGTATGGGACAGGGTGGCCGACAGGCCCAGCAGCACGGCTTGGCCCACCGTGCCGCGGATGGCGATGATGAAGGCGGCCATCATGGTTTTGGAATGCCCGGGCTCCAGCCCATGCAGGGCGCCCAACAGGATGGCACTGGGGATGAACAGCCAGGCATTGCCGGCCCCCTGCTGCAGCAGGTCGGAAAGCGGGGTCATTGAGGCTCACAGGCTTTGATCGTTGGCCGGTATCCTATCCCCCCCGAGGGGATATGCGCAAGCCACAGTCCGATGCCGGCGGGCGAGGGGGCTTGACCCCCGCCCGTGATCGGCGCAGAAAGTGAATGCGTCAGGGTTTCACACCCCGGATGTGGGCTTTATGTGGGCGCCCTTTGGGGCATGCTTCGGCGCATGGCCGCCCCGCATCCCGGCGTTCTGGTGCCGGCGGTTCCCGGAAACCGTGGCTTTCAGCCGTTCCGCCCAGTCCGCTTCGCCGCCCCCGCCGATCCATAGCATTGACGAATGAGTAGTGAAATCAATTCGATTTGACGCTACCGTCTGCGTAATTGATTTTTTCCACACAAATGGCGCGTTGAACGAATGCCGCATCAAACGGTTTAACGCGACTTCTACTGGCAAAACGGGTGGTGATGGTCGCCGGCCCCGGGACAGCCGAACCAAGTACGCGAAGTGGGGAAAATCATGGGGAAAGCAACGTCCCGGTCTTCTAATCCGGGCAAGGATGTTCAGACGCTGGCCGCCCATCTGAAGGCAGGTGCGGGTGTCGGCGCGCTGCTGCTGGGCATGGTGGCGTTCCAGGCCGCTGCGGCGGATGCCGCCGCCCCGGCTGACGCAGCCCCGGCCGATGGACAGGCCATCCAGGACGTGGTGGTCACCGCCACCCGCCGGTCCCAGCGCCTGGAAGAGGTGCCGCTGGCCGTGTCCGTGATCGATGGCGCGGTGATGGAACGGCGCGGCCTGGCCGACGTGCAGGACCTCAGCGCCGCCGTCCCCGCCCTGAACTTCCGCACCGGCGCCTCCAACAAGGACCGTGACATCTTCATCCGCGGCATCGGCACCGTCACCACCTCGCCGGGCGTGGAGCCGTCGGTGTCCATGGTGGTGGACGGCGTGGTGCTGGCGCGCCCCGGCCAGGCCACCCTGGACCTGCTGGACATCGACCATATCGAGGTGCTGCGCGGGCCCCAAGGCACGCTGTTCGGCAAGAACGCCACCGCCGGCGTCGTCAACGTCGCCACCACCAACCCCACCGACCAGTTCCACGGTTATGTCGAGGGGTCGTACTTCAGCGGCGGCGATGAATACCGGGTGAAGGCCGGCATCTCCGGCCCGCTGGTGCCAGGCAAGCTGGACGGCCTGCTGTCGGTGGTGACCAGCGGCTATGACGGCAATGTCACCAACGCCTACACCAACGACAAGGTCAACGGCTACACCCACAGCGGCGGCCGGGCCAAGTTCCTGTTCACCCCGTCGGACGATGTGACGGTGACGGTGGCGGCCGACTATCTGTTCTCCCGCGACAGTGTTCCCACCGGCGTGTTCGCCGCCACGACGCAGACCGCCTATCCCACCAACGCCGTCACCAGCAGCGCACCCCTGGCCGCCGCGCTGAGTGCCGCCAACATCCAGGCGTCCGGCGACAACACCCGCGTCAACGCCAACACCAACAGCGGCACCAAGGACAACAACGGCGGCATCTCCGCCACGGTGGACTGGTCGTTCAACGGCTACACGCTGACCTCCATCACCGCGTACCGCAAATGGCAGAACACCCAGTTCCAGGATTACGACCAGCTGTCGCAGCTAACCTCCTCCATCCCGCAGGTGGCCGACAACGGCTATCTGCTGTTCAGCCAGTCGTCGGAGGAGGTGCGCCTGGCCTCGCCCAAGGGCGGGCTGATCGACTACGTCGCCGGCCTCTATTACATGCACGCGGTGGATACCGAGGTGTACGGACGCGGCGTGACGCAGATCTCGGGTGGCAGCCAGGTCACCAACCAGGGCACCGCCCGCTTCGGCACCACCGGCAACAACTACGCCGCCTTCGGTGAGGCCAACATCAACTTCACCCCGGACTTCCGCGCCATCGCCGGTGTCCGCGTGGTGCATGACGATCTGGACTACGGCTTCAACCGCGTCTCCACCTCCGCCACGGCCGTGACCGCCATCCAGCCGGCGTTCAGCAGCAGCGGGTCCACCGGCACCACCGATTATTCCGACCGCCTGGGCCTGCAATACGACATCAGCCACGACGTGACGGCTTACGCGACCTACTCGCGCGGCTACATGGGTCCGGCCTATAACGCCTTCTTCAACATGGTGGCCAGTTCCACCCTGGCGCTGAAGCCGGAAACCTCGGACAGCTATGAGATCGGCCTGAAGGCCAAGGCGCTGGGCGGCAAGTTGCAGGCGGACTTCGCCGGCTTCATCACCAACTTCCAGAACTACCAGGCCAACTTCGCCGACACGGTGGGCGGCGCCCTGGTGACCCGCCTGATCAACGCCGGCAGCGTGTCCACCAAGGGCATCGAGGCCGACATCACCTACCGTCCCATCGACAATCTGGTCCTGACCCAGTCGCTGGCCTGGACCCAGGCGCGTGTCGACCATTTCAACTGCCCGGCCAACGCCGCCAGCAGCTGCGACATCGACGGCCAGCCGCTGCCCTTCGCCCCGGACTGGAAGCTGAACACCTCGGCGACATACACCATCCCGCTCAACGGCCGGTTCAACCTGGTGCTGGACACCGATTACCGGTGGCAGAGCAAGGTGCAGTACCAGCTGACCGAGACGCCGGACACCATCCAGGACGCCTACGGCATCTGGAACGCCAACATTACCTTCGCCGATGACGATGACGGCCTGCGCGTCACCGGCCTGGTGAAGAACCTCCTGGACACGCACTACTCCTCCTACCTCGCCCACGGCAACCTGGCGGGCCTGGTGCGGTGGGTGCCGCGTGACGACAGCCGCTATTACGGCATCACCGTGCGCAAGGACTTCTGATAGTGCTCATCGCCCGCCGCTGGATGCTGGTGCTGCTGATCAGTGGCGGCATCCTGAACTACGCCGACCGCCAGATCATCGCCCTGGTGAAGCCCCTGCTAAGCCAGGACCTGGGCTGGTCGGACGCGGACTATGGCCAGTTGGCCGCCGTCTTCCAGCTGGCGGCTGCGGCCACCTTCCTCTTCGCCGGGCGCTTCGTCGATCTGGTGGGGGCGAAGTGGGCCAACCCGCTGGCGGTGGGCTCGTGGAGCCTGGCGGCCATGGCGCATGCCGTGGCCGTCACCCTGCCGCAGTTCCTGATGGCCCGCGTGGCCCTGGGCGCCACCGAGGCCCTGGGCACGCCCACGGCGGTGAAAACCATCGCGCTCAGCTTCGGCACGGCGGGCCGCACCCAGGCCCTGGGCCTGATGAACGCCGCTGGCAGCATCGGCGCCATCCTGACGCCGCTGTTCATTCCCGTGGTGGCGGCGCACGTCGGCTGGCGCGGCACCTTCCTCATCACCGGTGGATTGGGTTTTGTCTGGGTGATCGCCTGGGTCCTGCTGGCCCGGGGCACGGTGGAGGCACCCCTGCCGGCGGAGGCGGTGCCGGTGCGTGAGGCCGGGCTGTGGCGCCAGGCGCTCAGCGACCGGGGCACCTGGGCCATCGCCGGCGCCAAGGCCTTGAGCGACCATGTCTGGTGGTTCCTGCTCTATTGGGCGCCGGACCTGTTCCACCGAATCTTCCATCTGGACCTGATGCAGTCCGCCGTGCCGCTGGCCACCATCTATGTGGCGGCGGCGGTGGGGGCCGCCCTGGGCGGTGGCGCCTTCGGCCGGCTGGTGGAACGGCGGGGCTGGTCCGCGGAGCGGGCACGCCGGGCCATCTTCCTGGTGTGCGGCCTTTGCGTCCTGCCCCTGCCGCTGGTGCTGAACGTCGATGGCGTCTGGGCGGCGGTGTGCCTGTTGGGCCTGACGCTGGCGGCGCACCAGGGTTTCTCCACCAACCTGTTCGGCATGATCACCGACATCGTGCCGCCGGCGCGGGTGGGCCTGGTCACCGGCCTGGGCGCGCTCAGCGGCAACCTGGCCGGCATGGCCATCCTGCAGGTGACCGGCCACGTGCTGGCGGACGGCCACGGCTACGCGCCCATGCTGGCGCTGGCCTCCGTCTCCTACCTGCTGGCCCTAGGCTGGATACTGCTGCTTCGGGCTCGGCCAAGCTTGGTGGGTGCCACTTAACAGGGTGCACATGGCCGGTCGAACATCACAGTGCCGGAAATCTGGATGTGAATTCAGGCATCGACGCAATGTCCGGCCGCGTGCTCCGGACATGATCAAAGATGGTTGAAAGCCCCTCCCTAACGCTCCGCGTGAAATCGGAGACTGGGATTGTGCCCAGCCGGTGGCTCTTGGGCAGTCTTTTTCCTGACGCGTCGGCGTTGGTATATATGTCGACCAGATCGCCCTGCCGAGCCAAGGTCATGGAATAATCCAGGAATTTGTCCGCCCATGGTTGAGGGGCCGTGTCGCCGGATTCCAACTTTTTGGCGATGATGGCGAGTGTCGACAGCATATGCAGGGCCGGGCGGTCGCGGAATAATGCCTGGCTCTGATCAATCCTCATTTCGACATCTCCTTCGATATTGTTCCAGAGCATCGTCTCGAAATCAAAATACCCCTTGAAGTCATTCTGCAGGTCATTCTTGAGGTTCAGTTTGATGCTCATCATTTGTCTCTCGTTGGCGAGTCGACGGCGCTGGGATAGCCCGCGGATCGTGTCCCAGGTCGTGGTGTAAGAAGCGCCCGGTCATTTTGGTCTCCGGCGCGTTTGGCCGGGACGATCATGCGGCGACAGTGGGCAGCATGATGGTTGGATCATCGCCGACGGCGGCGATGGTTTCCAGGGTCATGTAGCGACCGCGCTGAACTGCCCATTCATCGTTGATCTCCATGAGGACGGCACCCACCAGGCGGGTGATGGCGTCCTCGTTCGGGAAGATACCGACGACCTCGGTACGGCGCTTGATCTCGCCGTTGAGGCGTTCGATGGGGTTGGTGCTGTGCAGCTTTGCCCTGTGGGCGGCGGGGAAGGACATGAAGGCCAGGACGTCCTCCTCGGCCTCGTCCATCAGGGCGGCGAGCTTGCCGACCTTGGGTCGGAGTTGATCGGCGACCTGGCGCCACTGGGTCCGGGCGGCGGTGGCGTCATCCTGGGCAAAGGCGGTGCCGATGAAGGCAGCCACCACACGGCGGCCTTGCTTGCCGGCGTGGGCCAAGGCGTTGCGCATAAAGTGGACACGGCAACGCTGCCAGGTGGCACGGAATACGCGGGCGACAGCGGCCTTGATGCCCTCGTGGGCATCGGAGACGACCAGCTTGACGCCACCCAGGCCGCGGCGTTTGAGCTTGCGCAGGAACTCTACCCAGAAGGTCTCGGCTTCCGAGGTGCCGATGTCCATGCCCAGGATCTCTCGCCGACCGTTGGTATTGACCGCCACGGCGATGGTGACGGCCACGGAGACGATGCGGCCGTTCTGGCGGACCTTCACATAGGTGGCGTCGATCCACAGGTAGGGCCAGTCGCCTTCCAGCGGCCGTTCCAGGAAGGTCTTAACCCGGCCGTCGATCTCCTCGCACAGCCGGCTGACCTGGCTCTTGGAGATGCCGGTCATGCCCATGGCCTGGACCAGGTCGTCCACCGCGCGGGTGGAGACGCCCTGGATGTAGGCCTCCTGGATCACGGCGGTCAGCGCTTTCTCCGCCATGCGGCGGGGCTCCAGGAAGCCTGGGAAGTAGCTGCCCTTGCGCAGCTTGGGGATGTGCAGTTCCACCGTGCCGGCGCGGGTATGCCAATCGCGGTCACGGTAGCCATTGCGCTGAACCAGGCGGTCGGCCGACCGTTCGCCGTGGCCGGCACCGGTCAACTCCTGAACCTCCAGTTCCATCAGTCGCTCGGCGGCAAAGCCGATCATCTGTCTCAGGACATCGGCGTCTGCGCCCTTTTCAAGCATCACGCGCAGCGCCATCATCGGGTCGGTCATCGTGGTCACCCTCGGTTGGGGATGTGTTGTGGTGACCAAACTCTACCGAAGAACCGCGATGACCGCCCGCCGTGTCAGGCCTTCCAGCCGGCTATGCCGGCCTCCACGCCTGACACGGCGGAGGCGCTCCTACACCACGCAGTGGGACGTGACCTAGCCCGCGTAGATGGTAGCGGCTTGGCCATTCTGGGTGGAAATTATGGTCATGATGCTGGTCGGCGTTCCGTCAGCCAACTTGCCGATCGGTGCTCCAAAGTCCTTCGATATCACGGTCGCCGGACTATTCGCCCAGCCGGTTGGAACAAATCGTTCACCCTGAACGATTGTTGTTGCGACCATGACGGTGAAGGTGTGGTAGTCGACGTCGAATTCGCTTTTCCCCGTGGCATTGGCGCCTGGGCCATGTTTCGCGTACGTGTTTGTGAGGAAAGTATTCCAGTCGGGACTGGCCGAGACGTCGCCCCCATAGGGCGTTGGCACGTTTTGATAAGAGCCTGTCGCGGCGGACCAAATCATTCCCCCGTCGGGTGGAAATGATAAAGTCCAGAAACTGAACGGCGCGGTCGGGGATGGCTGACCATACACGACGACTTCATTGTCGTCACTTGAGGGGGATTCTTCATAAAGGGGCCGGATGGTTGAGATTCCAGATGTGCCAGAATCCACTGCCGCTGCCGTCGTATTCACGGTCAATGATGACTGGGTTCTGCGTGTTTTCTCCAAAAATCCCAGGAATTCAAGGGGCTAATTTGTTGGTATGTCGTCATTGATATTAACTATATCAGTTTGATTCGGTTGTGATTGTTGCAATATACCATTGGTTATTTGGTATATATTATTGTTTCGTGAGTCATTTATCCACAAATTGGGTTCGGTATTGATATTTTGTTGGGTTCTTAATGCGCGTGCCGATTGTACGTCCGTGATCTCCATTTTGATCTCCGTTCCAAATCAAGACATCAATCATGGAGTGCATATCATTGTCGGTTGATAGATTTTTTGGCTTATATACGACAGTTATGCAAGCAATGTGGATTGTATATGTCGGCGTGCTAGGTTGCGGTGGCGAGGCGGCCGTGTGACGGCCTCAATCAACCGGCCCGCCGGTTGGATTGGCCAGGCGCTCCACCGCCGCCATGTGTTCCGTGGCCACGTCCTGGATGATCTGGCGGAACTGCGCCACCAGGCCGGGGGTGGGGCCGATGCTGGTGGCCTCCAGCAAGGTGAAGGTGCTGGCGATGCGGGGGCGGAAGCGGCGGATTTGCGCGCCCAGGCGGGCGAACAGCAGGGCGGAGAACGGCTCCGCGATGGTGACACCCAGCCCGGCGGTGACGTAGCAATAGGCCGGGAAGGAATGCTGGGTCTCGATCAGCCGGTCGACCACCACGCCCTCCGCCACCAGCATGCGGTCGATGTCGTCCCACAGGGCGTCGGCCTCGTGCATGGGGCCGATGAAGCGCTGGCCGGCCAGGTCGCCGGCGTGGATGACGCGCTTGGCGCCCAGCGGGTGGTCCGGCGGCAGCACGCAGACATATTCCGCCGGCACCAGCGGGCTGGTGCGCAGGCCCTGGCGCGGCGGGGCGTTGACGCCCAGGCCAAGATCCGCCTGGCCCAGGAACACCCGGTCCTCCACCCCATGCTGGCCCTGGGATTCCACCGTGACCTTCACGTCGGGGTACAGGGCGTGGAAGCGCGCCATCACCGTGGGCAGGATGCCGCCGGCCAGGGCCGACAGGGCGGCGATGCGGATGGTGCCCACCGGATGGGCGCGGATGCGCCGGGCCGCCTGTTTTAACAGTTCCACGCCCGTGAAACTCTGGTGCACGGCCTCATAGAAACTGTTGGCCTGTTCGGTGGGCACCAGGCGGCGGCCCCGCCGTTCGAACAGGTCGAACCCCACCACCCGTTCCAGGTCCGCGATCAGGCGGCTGACCGAGGGCTGGCTGATGTTCAGCATGGCGGCGGCGGCGGTGATGCCGCCGCTGGTCATCACGGCGCGGAAGGCTTCGATCTGTCGGATCTGCATGGGATGGATAGCTTCAGCGGATGGATAGGGAAACCAATTCGATTGGATCGAATGAATGGTGGGTGGGATAAATTAGACTGTGAAATCCACAGTTCAACACAAAAACGTCCGATAGTATGCGTCATATGAGTCAGTTAATGACGCAAAATTAAATGTTAAATATGGAAAGGGGAAGGTTTCCATGAGCGCGCGCCTGCGTTTCGGCATCGTCGGTACCGGCATGATGGGGGTGGAGCATATCGCCAGCTTGGCCCTGTCGCCGGAGGTGGAGGTGGCGGCCATCGTCGACCCCACCCCCTCCTCGCTGGATTGGGCGCGCGACGCCCTGCGGCGCACGGGCAAGAACGCCGATGTCACCGCCTATGGCAGTGTCGCGGACATGCTGAAGGGCGGGCGGCTGGACGGCGTCATCCTGGCCTCCCCCAACCACACCCACCACGATGTGCTGCAGCCCCTGCTGGGCACCGACCTGCACATCCTGTGTGAAAAGCCGATGTGCGCCGATCTGGACGATGCGGCCCGGGTGGCGGATGCCGCGGCCGGCCATCGCGGCGTGTTCTGGGTGGGCATGGAATACCGCTACATGCCGCCGGTGGCCCGCTTCGTCCAGGATGTGCATGGCGGCCGGGTGGGGCGGCTGGTGATGCTGTCCATGCGCGAGCACCGCTTCCCCTTCCTGCCCAAGGTGGGGGACTGGAACCGCTTCAGCCGCAACACCGGCGGCACGATGGTGGAGAAGTGCTGCCACTTCTTCGACCTCATGCGCCTGGTGGTGGGGGCGGAGGCGGTGCGCGTCTATTGCTCCGGCGCCATGGACGTGAATCATCTGGACGAGCGGTACGATGGTGAGACGCCGGACATCATCGACAACAGCTACACCGTGGTGGACTTCGCCAACGGCGTGCGCGGCCTGCTGGATCTCTCCATGTTCGCCGAAGGCGCGCAGGAGCAGGAGGAGGTGATCGCCGTGGGTGACCAGGCCCGCCTGGACGTCACCATCCCCAAGGGCGACCTGGTCTACAGGCCCCGCCGCGCCTTCCGCCGGCCGGACCGGGTGGAGCGGGAACACGTGGCGGTGGACCAGGTGGTGCTGGACGCCGGCCACCACCACGGTGCCACCTATTACCAGCACCGCGCCTTCCTGGACGCCATCCTGTCCGGCGGCCCGGTGCAGGTGTCGGCCGAGGATGGCTACCGCGCCGTGCAGATCGGCGCCGCCGCCGAACTGAGCGCGCGGGAGAAGCGGGCGGTCGACCTGGCGGAGTTTAATACGCGCGGCGTTTGATCCGTCGGATCAAATGCCCCCTCAATCGCCGGGCGCCGGCATCCGCCGGCTTGGGCTTCCTCGATTTCCAGTCCGCCTTCGGCTCCCAGAAATCTCCGGCGGCCCCAGTCGGGGCCTACAGCGGCATGAGTAAAGTCTCATGCCGCTGGTGGTGGGTGAGGATACCCCAGGCGCCGTCGGTGCCCGGGGTTCTTTGCGTCAACTCATCACCCGCTGGCCGCCGCGCACCACCGGCACGGCGTTGCGGCGCAGGTGGCCCGGCCCCGGATCCAGGATGGGCAGGGCGGAATACTGCATCAGGTAGACGCGGCGCAGGTGGGGCGTGAGGTTGGGGCCGGTGGCGTGCAGCAGCCGGCTGCTGAAGGCGACGACGCTGCCGGCCGGCACCTCCACCACCGTACCCTCCTCCGGCCCGGTCCAGCCGATCAGGTCGCGGGTGGCGGGGTTGCGCTCATGATGCAGGATGGCGTCGCGGCTTTCCGGCACTTGGGTGAAGGGCAGCAGGTGCACGGTGCCGTTCTCCGCCGTGGCATCGTCCAGCGGGCACCAGCAGGTGAGGTAGGGCGGGTGGTCTGGCGGTCCGCCATTGTATTTCATATAGCCGGAATCCTGGTGCCAGCTGAACGCCATGCCGTTGTCCGGCCCCTTCACCACGAACTGGTCGAAGAAGAAATAGGCGTCGGGGCCCAGTGTGGTGCTGCAGATGTCGGCCATCACCTGGCCGAACAGCACGCCGCGCAAGGCCGGCTGTTCCCGTTGGCACTCCCCGGCGAAATAACGCCGCCCACGGTGGGTGATGCCGTCGGCGTCCACGCCCAGGGCGTCCAGCCGCGCATCCTCGCGCGCCACGAAGCGCTGGCATTCGGCGCGCAGCAGGTCCAGCGCCGGCCCCAGCAGGGCGCCTTCGAAGACGGCGTAGCCCTCGGCGGCGAATTGCCGGCGCTGTGTCTCAAAACTCATGGTGGTCTTGCCCCCTCGGTGCCGCCCGTTCTTCCCCATGGGTTTTTCCCGTGACCCGGCCCCATGCTGGCGCCCGTCCGCCGGCAAATCCAATCGAATGAATTCTGGGGCTCATTCGGCCACGCTATGGATGCCGGCAATGCCCGGGATACTGGCGCAAGACTTACCTTTCGAGGTAACCCGGCATCCGATTTATTCCATCCCGGTGCGCGGGATCGGCCCAATCATTTGTATGTTCTTTGATTTTACTTAAGTAGTTTTTGGCGCATTCGTACTGTGTGATCGGTATCACACAATCATGATGACGATTCTCTGATAAATGGAAAGTGAGAACAAAAACGCAAACGCAATTGTAAAGGCGATCTATTTTTAGACATTACGTGACAGGTTCTGACATTTCGCCAAATTCATTCCAGCTATACATACAATCTTACCCACGTAGCGATTGACACACATCTGTTGCTGCCCCAGAAGGTCTGGTAGGAAACTATCTTTCGGACAGGTCTGTGTCCGAACCGATGGTGTGGACGTTGGGTCAAAAAAAGATACGCGGGTGCGATGGGGCCTAGCCGGGGAAGTACCCCGGACGGTGCCGGTCGCGTTCCCCCCGTGTCGCTGGTGTTGAGGATGGGGCTATGACGAAGCGCAAGATGGTCAGCAAGGCACTGTTGGCCGGTTCTTCCCTGGTGGTTGTCGGCTTGGCGCTGGCGGCACCCCACCCGGCCCGCGCGGCGGATTAGCACCATCGGCGGTTCCGTCACCGGCCGCAACTGGCCGGCAACCAGCAACTTCACCATCACCAGCACGGGCACCGTCGCAGGCAGCGTCACCGGCACCCTCAGCGGCCTGACCGCGACCGTCACGGCCGGCACGCTGTACAACGCCGGCCACTTGCTGGGCACCGACGCCGGCCTTTCCATCAGCGCCGCCGTCGGCGCGGTCTACAACAGCATCGGCGGCACCATCCAGGGCGGCACGGCCGGCATCAAGGCCTTCGGCGCCATCACCAACATCACCAATTCCGGCCTGATCAGCGGCGGCAGTTTCGGCATCAATTCCGGCGCCTCCAGCATCAGCACCCTGAACAATTCGGGCGGCACCATCATCGGCGGCGTCAGCGGTGTGCACACCAACGTGACCATCGGCACGCTGATCAACAGCGGCACCATCGCCGGCACCTCGCTGTGGGGCATCGGCATGGTCGGCGCCGGCAGCATCGGCACGCTGATCAACAGCGGCCTGATCACCGGCGGCGGCGGCGCCATCAATGTCGGGTCCTCCTCCGCCACCCTGGGCACCATCACCAATACCGGCACGATCAGCGGTGCCATCAACAACGCCTCGGCGGTCAATCTGGTGTTCGTGGGCGGCAGCGGCACCGCCGTCGGCACCCTGACGGGCGGCATCATCTCCAACACCAGCAGCAACGTGATCTTCGCCGGCGGCACCATGGTGGTGGCCGACACCATCAGCGTCGGCACCCATACGGTGGTGAACGACGGCGCCAACCTGATCATCTCGGGCGCCGACACCATCTTGGGCACCTATGCGCAGGCCAGCGGCACCCTGACCGTGGGCGGGGGCGGCACGCTGATCGTCACCGGCGTCGCCAGCATCACCGGCGGCACCATCGCCGTCGGCGGCGGCACCCTGTCCGCCAATGCGACATACCTGGCGGGCAGTGGCGGCAGCAGCACCCTGATTTCCGCCGGCGTCGGGTCCACCTATGACGGTGCCGTCATCACCTCCGCTGACGTCACCGGCCTGGCCTACGCGTCCAGCACCGACGGCACCAACCTGGTCGCCAGCATCGGCAACGATTACATCGGCGACGCCCAGGCCAGCATCGGCAACACCGGCACCATCAGCGCCGTGCCCACCGCCGTCTACGTGGCAGGATCCGGTAGCGTGGGCACGCTGATCAACAGCGGCCTGCTGTCCGGCACCTCCAGTGGCGTGTCGATCGTCGGTGGCGGCACCATCGTCAATCTGGTCAACCAGACGGGCGGCAGCATCATCAATGGCGTGGTGGTGGGCGACGGCGGCGTTCTGACATCGCTGAACAATGCCGGGCTGATCTATGGCACGGTCGCTGTGGCTGTGACCGGCAGCGGCACGCTTGGCGCTGGCCAGATCGGCACCATCAGCAACAGTGGCACCCTCATCGCCGGCGTCGGCATCGGGGTGGATGCCGGTGGCACCATTGGCACCGTGCTTAACAGTGGCCTGATCATCGGCGTCGTCGCCGCCGCCTATGTCGTCGGCAGCATCGGCACGCTGGTCAACGATGGCACCCTGCTGGCGCAGGGCACGAACAACTACGCCCTGCTCATGACCAGCAGCGGCTCGATGGGCACGCTGGTCAACAGCGGCACCATCGAAGGCGCCATCGCCAACGTCGGATCCGCGGCACTGACCATTGATGGCGGCATGGGCGGCACCATCGGCACGCTGACCGGTGTCGGCGGCGCCAAGGGCACGATCGTGTCGGTTCCCGATCTGGTTTTCGGCAGCGGCACCCTGGCCCTGAACGACGATATCGGCGCCACGGTGCTGAACACCGGTGCCACCCTGCGCCTGGACAACGCCGTCACCATCACCGGCGATTACAGCCAGGCCGGCGGCGGCACCCTGGCGCTGACGCCAGGCGGCAGCGGCGGCCTGGTCGTCACCGGCACGGCCGACCTCAGCGGCGGCGCGGTGCAGGTCAGTTTCTCCGGCACCGGCAACTACCTGACGGGCACCCAGACCCTGGTGAGCGGCAGCATCATCGGCACGCCCAATGCCGACATGTCCACCGTCACCGGCCAGGCCGCCACCCTGGTGTCGGGTGCGGGCGGCCTGTCGCTGGCCATCCTGAACGATTACATCGGCGGCACGCTGGCCAGCCTGGGCAATACCGGCAGCATCGGTGCGGCCACCGCCGTTTATGTGGCCGCCACCGGCACCTTGGGCACGCTGGTCAACAGCGGCACGCTGTACGGCACGCAGGATTACGGTGTCTTCAACGGCGGCAGCGTCGGCACCCTGGTCAACACCCTCGGCGGTGTCATCCGCGCCACCAGCTCGGCGGTGCGTAACGAAGGCAGCCTGGGCACGCTGATCAACAGCGGGCAGATCATCTCCGACGGCAACGCCGGCGTCTTCAACGACGCGCAGGGCTGGTTGGGCGTGCTGATCAACAGCGGCACCATCTCCGGCGGTGTCGGCAACGCCGGCACCATCGGCACGCTGTCCAACAGCGGCCTGATCAGCGGCAGCTATGCCATCTTCAACACCGGCACCATCGGCACGCTGGTCAACAGCGGCACCATCGCCGGCACCATCGAGAACGACGCCAGCACCGCCCTGACCATCGTGGGCGGGGCCAATGGCACCGTCGGTACCCTGACGGGTGTTACCGGCCAGGGTGTCATCACCAACACCGCCAGCAACCTGGTGTTCGCCGGCGGCAGCCTATTGCTGAACGACAACGTCAACGCCACCGGCCACACGGTGCTGAACACCGGCGCGTCGCTGCAACTCAACAGCATCGTCACCGTGACCGGCGCCTACAGCCAGACCGCCGGCACCCTGGCGCTGGCCACCGGCGCGTCCCTGGCGGTCACCGGTGCCGCCAGCATCACCGGCGGCGTCATTTCCGCCAGCGGCTTCAACGCCAACGCCACCTACATGGCCGGCAGCGCCGTCGGCACCCTGGTCCAGGCGGGGGCCGCGTCCGACTATTCCGGCGCGACGGGTGGTGGCCGCCGGCGTCTCCGGCCTGGCGCTGTCCACCAACAGCGACGGCACCAACCTGGTGGCGACCGCCGGCAACGATTACATCGGCGACACCCAGGCCAGCATCGGCAACACCGGCAGCATCGGCGGTGTCGTCTACGCCGCCGTCGTCGCGGCCACCGGCACCGTCGGCACCTTCACCAACACCGGCACGCTGGTCGGCACCTCCAGCGCCTCCAGCGCCGCCGGCGTGCGCGTCGTCGGCAGCATCGGCACGCTGGTCAACAGCGGCGTCATCGGCGCCACCGGCAGCCATTTCGGCGACGGCGTGCAGAACTACGGCACCATCGGCGCCCTGCTGAACAACAGCATCATCGCCGCCACCATCAGCGGCGCCGGCATCGAGAACACCGGCCTTATCGGCAGCATCGGCAACACCGGCACCATCAACGCCGTCTATTACGGCCTGAGCAATGTAACCAACGCCACCATCGCGGTGCTGGACAACGGCGGCGGCATCATCGCCGGCACGGGCGTCCAGAACCGGGGCGTCATCGGCACGCTGATCAACACCGGCCGCATCGGCATCGGCAACAGTCTCGGCCTGTCCACATACGACGGCACCATCGGCACGGTGGTGAACAGCGGTGTCATGGGGGGCGGCGGCGGCATTTACGCCGGTGGCGGCGTGATCGGCACCATCGACAACAGCGGCACCCTGATCGGCAACAACGCGACCGGCGCCCTCTACATCACCTCCACCGCCACGGTGGGCACGCTGATCAACAGTGGCGTCCTGGCCGGCGACATCCGCAACACCGGCGCCGGCGACCTGACCATCGGCGGCGGCACCGGCGGCACGGTGGGCACGCTGACCGGTTACGACCTGACCAGCCAGGGCGTCATCACCAGCACCAGCCATGATTTGGTGTTCAGCGGCGGCAACCTGGCGCTGAACGACATCATCAACGCCACCGGCCACACGGTGCTGAATATCGGCGCCAGCCTGGCCCTGCTGAGCACCCTCAGCATCACCGGCAACTACACCCAGACCAGCGGCACGTTGGGCCTGGGCGCCAACACCCTGGTGGTCAGCGGCGCCGCCAACCTGTCAGGCGGCACCCTCACCACCGCCCTGCTGGACGCCACCGCCAACTACATCGTGGGCACTGTCGCCGGCACCCTGGTGCAGGGCGGGGCGGGGTCCAGCTACACCGGCGTCGAGGTCGCGTCCACCATCGATGGCCTGACGCTGGCCTCGGGTGCCACCACCCTGGGGGCCAACGTCGACCTGCTGCTCAGCAGCACCAACGATTACATCGGCGGCACCCTGTCCAGCCTGGACACCAGCGGCACCATCGCCGCGGTGCGCACCGCCCTTTACGTGGCGTCCACCGGCAGCCTGGGTACGTTGCACAACAGCGGCGTGCTGGCCGGCAACCAGTACGGCCTCCTCAATGACGGTACCCTCGGCCTGATCGACAACACCGGCACGGTCAGCGGCCTGGTGGCGCTGTACAATGTGGGTGCCATCGGCACGGTGGTGAACAGCGGCAGCCTGCTGGACGGGGCCTCGGCCGCCGCGGCCGGCCTGAACAACGCCGGCAGCATCAACCTGGTGGACAACCAGGGGACCGGCACCATCAGCGGCCAGTCCTACGGCCTGTACAACGTCGGCACCATCGGCGCCGTCAGCAACCAGGGCAGCATCACCAGCGGCGTCTACGGCCTGTACAACAGCATCGCCGGCACCATCGGCACCATCGACAACCAGGCCACCGGCACCATCTACGGCCAGGCCCACGGCCTGGTGAACCTGGGCACCATCGGTGGCGTCACCAACAGCGGCGTGATCGGCGGCAGCACCGGCCTGGGCGTGCGCAACGCCGGCAGCATCGGCAGCCTGGTCAACACCGGCCTGATCAACGACGCCACCGGCGTCTACAACAGCGGCGTCCTGGGCAGCCTGGACAACAGCGGCACCATCAGCGCCGCCGGCACGGCCATCCAGGTCACGGGCGCGGGCACCATCGGCACGCTGGTCAACAGCGGCCTGATCGCCGGCAGCTTCAACGCCCTGGTGAACAGCGGCAGCCTGGGCACGATCGCCAACAGCGGCACCATCGCCGGCGTCATCCGCAACCTTGCCGCCCAGGATCTGGTCATCACCGGCGGCACCGGCACCACCGTCGGCGTCCTGACCGGCTACACCGGCATGGGCAGCATCGTCAGCACCCTGGGCAACGTGGTGCTGGCCTCGGGCAGCCTGTTGCTGAACGACCAGGTGAATGTCGGTACCGGCACCCTGGTCAACAACGCCTATTCGGTCTCGCTGACCACGGTGGTCAACGTCACGGGCAACTACAGCCAGTCAACGGGCGACCTGGTGCTCAGCGTCGCGGGCGGCGCGCAACTGTCGGTCAGCGGGGCGGCCGTCGTCACCGGCGGCACCATCGCCGCCACGGATGTCACCACCGCCGGCAACCTGCTGGCGGGCCAGCGTGGCAGCATCGTCATCGCCGGCGGCGCCGGTTCCAGCTACAGCGGCTACGTCCTCAACGGCGTGCAGGGCCAGGAACTGACCGGCAGCGTGGTGGGCAACGACCTGTACACCGCCGGCGTCAACGACTTTGTCGGCACCATCCTGGGCAGCCTGGGCAACACCGGCACGGTCAGCGCCAACAACGCCGTCTACGTCGATACCGCCGGCAGCATCGGCACCCTGGTCAACACCGGCGCGCTGATCGGCCAGGTCGATGGCGTCCAGAACGGCGGCACCATCGTCACCCTGGTGAACGACGGCCTGATCTCCGGCACCACCATCGGCGTGTTCAACCGGAAGGCCATCGGCCTGCTGGACAACGCCGGCACCATCACCAGCACCAAGAACGGCATCGCCAACGCCGGCACGATCGGCACGCTGAACAACACCGGCCTGATCACCAGCACCATCTATGCCCTGTACAACATCAACGGCAGCATCGGCCTGATCAGCGGCGACGGCACCTTCGCCGGCAATGTCCTCAACACCGGCGCCCATGGGCTGACCATCGCCGGCGGCACGGCGACGGCGGCCCTGTTCACCGGCTACAACGGCACCGTCGGCACGATCACCAGCACCGGGGTCGACCTGACGTTCGTCTCGGGCAAGGTGGAACTGAACGACGTCATCGACGTCGGCAGCCACACGGTGGTGAACAACGGCGCCACGTTGTCGCTGGACAGCACGCTCAGCATCACCGGCAACTACAGCCAAGCCAGCGGCACGCTGGCCCTGGGCACCCTGACGGCGGTGGTCAGCGGTGTCGCCAACATCAGCGGCGGCGCCATCAGCGCCAACATCGATGCCGGCGCCAACTATGTCGTGGGCACCAGCAGCGGCAACATCCTGGTCCAGGGCGGTGCCGGTTCCAGCTACACCGGCGTCAGCCTGACGTCCAACGTCACCGGCCTCAGCGTCACCGCCGAAACCGCCACCATCGGTTCGGGCGTGGATCTGGTCGTGGCCGTCGCCAACGACTATATCGGCGGCACCCTGTCCAACCTGGACAACAGCGGCACCATCACCGGCGTCCGCACGGCTGCCTATGTGGCGGCCACCGGCAGCATCGGCACCCTGTCCAACAGCGGCCTGCTGGACGGCAGCCAGTACGGGGTCGAGAACCGTGGCACCATCGGCCTGGTCGACAACAGCGGCAGCATCAACGGTTCGGTGGCCGGCCTGTTCAACACCGTCGGCGGCACCGTCGGTGTCATCGACAACCAGGGCGTCCTCAGCGGCAACGGCTATGGCCTGAACAACGCCGGTGGCGTCGGCACCATCGACAACCAGGGCACCATCGCCGGCGTGGCCATGGGGCTGTACAACACCGGTTCCATCGACGCCGTCATCAACGACGGCACCCTCGCCGGCGGCGGCGCCATGGGCCTGTACAATTTGGGGGGCAGCATCGGGTCGGTGGCCAACACCAACCTGATCACCGGCCAGAACGGTGTCTACAACACTGGCCATATCGATGGCGCTGGACAACAGCGGCGCGATCATGGGCACGGCGGGTGCCGGCATCCGCAACAGCGGCACCATCGGCACCCTGGCCAACAGCGGCCTGATCACCGGCTCCACCTACGCGCTGGCCAACACCGGCACCCTGGGCACGGTGGCCAACAGCGGCACCATCGCCGGCAACATCCAGAACGTCGGCACCGGCGACCTGGTCCTCACCGGCGGCACCGGCACCACCGTCGGCACGCTGACCGGCTACAGCAGCGGTGCCATGGGCACGGTCACGGCCCCGCTGGGCAACGTCGTGCTGGCCTCGGGCAACCTGCTGGTGGACGATGTCTTCAGCCTGGGCAGCCACACCCTGGTCAACAGCGGCGCCTCGGTCCGGCTGGAAACGGTCGTCGCCGTCACCGGCAACTTCAGCCAGTCGGCCGGCACCCTGGTGGCGGCTTACGGCGCCGGCCGGCTGACGGTCAGCGGTGCGGCCGTCATGACCGGCGGCACGGTGGCGGTCAGCGGCGTGCCGGGCACGGTCAATGTGCTGGCGGGCCAAGGCGGCGGCAGCGCCGTGGTCGCCGGCGGCACCACCTCCACCTTCACCAACCTCAGCTATGCCAGCGACCTGGCGGGGCTGGAGGTCACGGGCTCCGTGGCCGGCAACAGCCTCTACATCGTCGGCCTCAACGACTATGTCGGCGGCAGCCTGGGCACCCTGAACAACGCCGGCACCATCAGTGCCGTCAACGCCGTCTACGTGGCGGCGACGGGTAGCGTCGGCACCCTGTTCAACAACGGCGTGCTGACCGGCCAGGCGGCCGGCGTGTACAACCAGGGCGGCATCACCACGCTGACCAATACCGGGCTGATCAACGGCAACACCATCGGCCTGCACAACGCCGGCACGGCCAGCAGCCTGGCGCTGCTGAACAACGCCGGCACCATCCAGGGTGTCCTGGGCGTGGTGAACGACGGCAGCATCGGCACGCTGAACAACACCGGCCTGCTGACCGGCAGCTTTGCCGCCATCAGCAGCAGCGGCCGCCTGGACACCATCAGCGGCGCCGGCACCATCGCCGGCAACATCGCCAACAGTTCGACCGCTGACCTGACGGTCATCGGCGGCGTGACCGGGTCGGCGGTGTACACGGGCTATGACGGTGCCCGGGGCACCATCACCAATACCGGGTCCAACCTGCTGTTCGCGTCGGGCAACGTGATCCTGAACGACGACATCAACGTCGGCAGCCACACGGTGACCAACGCCGGCGCCAACCTGGCGCTGGTGAACCCGCTCACCATCACCGGCAACTACACCCAGACCGGCGGCTACCTGGCCTTGGGCAACTCCGTCCTGGTGGTCAGCGGCGTCGCCAACATCTCCGGCGGCGACATCAGCACGTCGGTGCTGGACGCGTCGGGCAACTATCTGGTGGGGTCGGCCGCCGGTACCCTGGTGCAGGGCGGCCTGGGGTCCAGCTACAACATCTCGGTCACCAGCGGCATCACCGGCCTGGTGGTGTCGAGCGCCACGGCCACCATCGGGTCCAACGTCGACCTGATCCTGGCCGGTGCCAACGATTATGTCGGCACCATCCTGCCGACGCTGAACAACACCGGAACCATCGCCGGCGTCACCACCGCCGCCTTCGTGGCCACCACCGGCAGCATCGGCACGCTGTCGAACAGCGGCGTGCTGAACGGCAATGAGTTCGGCCTGCGCAACCAGGGCACCATCGGCCTGCTGTCCAACAGCGGCACGGTGTCGGGCTACGTCGGCCTGTACAACCAGGGTGTCATCGGCACGGTGCTGAACACCGGCAACCTGATCGACGCGCCGTCGGTCCGGGCGTCGGGCCTGTACAACACCGGTACCATCGGCCTGCTGGACAACCGGGGGACCATCTACGGCGTCTCCTACGGCCTGTACAACACCGGCACCATCGGCACGCTGTCCAACAGCGGCCTGCTGTCCGGCGGCGCCGCCACCGCCCTGTACAACAGCGGCAGCCTGGGCACGATCGCCAACACTGGCGCCATCTACGGCAACGTGGTGAACACCAGCGCCAACGCCCTGGTGATCACCGGCGCCGCCGGCAACGCCCTGGCCATCATGGCCGGCGGCACCATCACCGGCACGAACGCCAACGTGGTGCTGGCCTCGGGCAGCTTCCTGTTCAGCGACGCGGTGAATGTCGGCACGGGCACGCTGGTGAACAGCGGGGCGTCGGTGTGGCTTAACAGCGTGGTCGGCGTCACCGGCAACTACAGCCAGACCGACGGCACCCTGCGGGTGACCGTGGGCACCACCACCACCGGCCTGCTGGTGGTCAGCGGCGGCGCCACCCTGACCGGTGGCACCGTGGGCGTAGGCGTGCAGGCGGGCAGTAACCTGATCGCCGGTGACACCTACACCATCGTCGAGGCGGGCACCCTGGCCGCCAGCGGCCTGGTGGCCTCGGCCGGCGGCTTCACCGCCACGCTGGGCACGGCCACCAACGGCAGCGCCACCGACCTGCTGCTGACCCTGGTCAGCGACTACATCAGCGGCACCCTGGGCACGCTGACCAACAGCGGCACGCTGAACGCCGCCACGGCGGTGAACATCGCCGTGTCCGGCAGCCTGGGCACCTTGGCCAACACCGGCAGCATCATCGGCAACGTGGTGAACCACAGCGCCAACGACCTGGTGATCACCGGCGGATCCAACGGCACGGTGGGCGGCTTCACCGGCGGCACCATCACCAACACCCTGTCCAACCTGACCTTCGCGTCGGGGGCCCTCAGCCTGGGTGACGCCATCAATGTCGGTGGCCACACCGTGGCCAACACCGGCGCCGACGTCAGCCTGGCCGGCGACGTCAGCGTGACGGGCAACTACAGCCAGTCGGCCGGCACGTTGAGCGTGGACGGGCATGTGCTGACGGTCAGCGGTGCGGCCAGCGTCGGCGGCGGCACGGTCAATGCCGGCCTGTCGGGCACGGGCAACTACCTGGTGGGCGACAGCACGACGCTGATCGCCGGTGGCACCGGCTCCAGCTATGTCGGCGCCGTGGTCAGCAGCGGCGTCACCGGACTGGACGCCACCGCCGGCGTCAGCGGCACCAGCCTGGCCGCCGTCGCCGCCAACGACTACATCGGCGGCACGCTTGCCAGCCTGGGCGTCACCGGCAGCCTGGCCAACCAGGCGGGCGGCGCCACGGCGGTCTACATCGCCGCCACCGGCAGCCTGGGCACCCTGGCCAACAGCGGCACCGTCAGCGGCAACGTGGTCAACAACGGCACGGGCGCGCTGAACATCGCCGGCGGCACCGGCGGTGTCACCGGCACCTTCACCGGCGGCACCATCACCAGCACCGGCGCCAATGTGGTGCTGTCCTCGGGCAGCGTCCTGCTGAACGACGCGGTGAACGTGGGGTCGGGCACGCTGGTCAACAGCGGCGCCAGTGTCCTGCTGACCAGCGTGGTCAGCGTCACCGGCAACTACGGCCAGTCGGCCGGCACCCTGGCGATGGGCATCGGCAGCGGCACGGCCGGTGAGCTGGTGGTCAGCGGCAACGCCAGCCTGACCGGCGGCACCGTGGCGGTGACGGCCATGACCGGCAGCAACCTGCTGGCGGGCGACAGCTACACCATCGTGGAGGCGGGCGGCAGCCTGTCGGCGACCGGCCTGACGGCCTTGGCCGACGGCTTCACCGCCACCCTGGGCACCTCGGCCAATGGCGGCGCCACCGACCTGCTGCTGACCCTGGTCAGCGACTATATCGGCGGCACCCTGGGCACGCTGACCAACAGCGGCACGCTGAACGCCGCCACCGCGGTCAACGTCGCCGTGGGCGGCAGCCTGGGCACCTTGGCCAACACCGGCACCATCATCGGCAACGTGGTGAACAGCAGCGCCAATGATTTGGTGATCACCGGCGGGTCCAACGGCACGGTGGGTGTCTTCACCGGCGGCACCATCAGCAACACGCAGGCCAACCTGGTGTTCGCCTCGGGCGACCTCAGCCTGGGCGATGCCATCAACGTCGGCAGCCACACGGTCACCAACACCGGGGCCAGCCTGGCCCTGGCGGGCGACGGGACGGTGACGGGCAACTACAGCCAGACCGGCGGCACCTTGGCCGCCAACGGCCACGTGCTGAGCGTCAGCGGGGCGGCCAACATCACCGGCGGCACGGTCAATGCCGGCCTGTCGGGCGTCGCCAACTACTTCGTGGGCGATAGCGTCGCCCTGGTGCAGGGTGGGGCGGGCTCCAGCTACTCAGGGGCCACCGTCACCAGCGGCATCACCGGCCTGGATGCCACCGGTTCGGTCAGCGGCAACACCCTGCTGGCCAGCGCCGCCAACGATTATATCGGCGGCACGTTGGATACGCTGAACGTCACCGGCACACTGACCAACACCGCCGGCGGCGCCACGGCGCTGTACATCGCCAGCACCGGTACCCTGGGCGCCCTGTCGGTCACCGGCGCCATCGTCGGCGACATCGCCAACTATTCCAGCAACGATCTGTCCATCAGTGGTGGCACGGACGCGGCGCCGGGCACGCTGACGGGGGCGAACGGTGGTGTCGGCCAGATCACCAACACCCTGGCCAACCTGCGCTTCGTCTCCGGCACGCTGCTGCTGAACGACAACCTCAATGTCGGGACGCACAGCGTCATCAACAGCGGTGCCACGCTGCTGGTGAACAGCGCCATCAACATCACCGGCAGCTACAGCCAGACGGCGGGCAACCTGGTGATCGGCGTGTCGTCCACCGGCAGCTACGGCAGCCTGGCGATCAGCGGTTCGGCCAGCCTGACCGGCGGCAGTGTCACGCTGAAGGCCACCAGCGGGTCGCTGTCGGCCGGCAGCTACACCATCGTCGCGGCCAGTGGCGGCCTTGCCACCAGCAACCTGGTGCTGACGGCCGCCGGCTACACGGTGACCAGCAGCACCATCACCAGCGATGGCAAGACCGACCTGGTGCTGACCCTGAACACGGCCAGCACCGGAACCACGGGTGGTGATACCGGCGGTGGCACGACGACGCCGGCCAAGACCAACTACACCGCCGTGGGCAAGGCCCAGGGTGGCGCGGCGGTGGGCACCGGTGCCGCCCTGGACGTCGTCGCGGCCAGCGGCGGCAATGCTGCCCAGGCGGTGCAGAGCGCCATCCTGACGCCCCTGTCCACCCTGACGGGCAAGGCCCAGCAGGTGGCGGTGGCGCAGCTGGCCCCCAACCAGCTGACGCCGCAGCTGACCGCCAACCTGTTCACGCCGACCACCACGGCCATCGGTCAGCACCAACAGACGGTGGCCGGCCTGATGGACAGCTACGGCAAGGGTGGTGCCTCGGCCGGCGACGGTACCATGAACGGCGTGCTGTGGGGCGAAGTCCTGGGCGGTGGCGCCTTGCGCGCCAACGCCACCGACGCGGCCGGCTACCGCGCCAGCAGCGGCGGCATCGTCCTGGGCGGCGACTGGTACATCAACCGCGAGATCATGGCCGGCCTGGCGTTCAGTTGGCTGAACAGCGCGGCGGTGGGCCAGGGCGACAGCGCCGGCAGCCTGACGCGGGTGGGCAGCTATCAGCTGACCGCCTACAGCGTCTGGCGTCCGGACTTCGCGGAACAGCGGCTGTCGGTCCAGGGCCAGGTGGCGTTCGGCTACAACCACTATGACCAGCGCCGTGACATCGACTTCCTGGGCACCCGCGCCAACGCCAACTACGGTGGCGAGCAGTACGTGGGCAAGATCACGGTGGGTTATGCCATGCCGGACCACAACGGCTTCACCCTGACGCCGCAGTGGAGCCTGCAGGCCGCCCGCCTGACCAACCATGCGTATAGCGAGCATGACGCCGGTGTGGCCGACCTGGCCGTCGATGCCATGGCGACCAACAGCCTGACCCAGGAACTGGGCTTCAAGCTGGACACGGTCTTCAACACCGCCTTCGGCCGCCTGCTGCCGGACCTGAAGCTGGCGTGGGTGCACGACTATCTGAACGGCCCGGTGTCGACCACCAGCGTGCTGGGTGGGGTCAGCTTCGCCAGCACGACGGGCCGGGTGAACCCCGACGGTGTCGCCATCGGCCTGGGCGCCACCCTGGCCAAGGGCGACGGTCTCAGCCTGCGGCTGGAGTACACCGGCGAACTGCGCAGCGACTACCAGAGCCACGCCGGCGTCCTGCGGGCCAGCTGGAACTTCTGATCCGGTTGACGCTCACAAAAAACCCCGCCGGCAACCACCGGCGGGGTTTTTTCTTAGGGGTTTCGCCCTCAGCCCATCAGGGCAAATGCTCCAGCGCGCCCAGGCGCAGGATGGGGCCCTGCAGTTTGTCGCCCGTCACCACGTTGGTCTGGTACTGGGCGGTGCGGCCGGCCAGGGTGGTCCCGTCCAGTTCCGCCCGCATCATGGCGAAACCCACGGCATTGACCGTGGCCGGTGCCGCGCCCGGGGCGTACAGGCGCTGCTTGCCCGGATCGGGCGCCACGTCGCGCACGCCGCCGACGAAGGCCAGGTCCAGGATCAGCCGTCCCGCCCGCCAGCGCCCGGTGCCGGTCACACCCAGTTCGGCGTCGTCCAGTTGCAGGGCGCCGCTCAACAGGTAGTCGCCCGCCGGCGTCTGGGTGAAGCCCAGGCGCAGGGTCCCGGCCTCGCCGTCCACCGCCAGGCGCCAGCGTTCCTCCCCCCGCCAGGCCAGGGCCCGGTCGGGGAAGGGGGCCGCGGCGGAAATCCGCTGGGCCAGCGGGGCGGGTGAGGGGGTACAGGCCGCCGTCGCCACCAGCAGGGCGAAGGCCGCAAGCGTCAGGCGCCTCATTTGCCGGCCCCCCAGCGATAGCGCAGCGAGGCGATGAAGGTGCGGTCCGTGCCCTCGCCGCAGCCGGTGGTGGAACAGCTGACGTAATAGCGCTTGTCCGCCAGGTTGGTGGCGTTCAGGGCCAGGCGCCAGCGGTCGCGGTCGTAATGCACCATGGCGTCCACCACGGCGTAGTCGGGCACGCGGATGGTGTTGGCGGCGTCGGCGAAGGTGCTGCCGACGTAACGCACGCCGCCACCCCAGCCCAGGCCGGCCAAGGGGCCGCTGGGGATGGTGTAGTCGGCCCACAGCGCCGCCATGCGGTCGGGCTGCGCCGTCGGGCGGCGGCCCAACTGGCTGGCCACGGTGGTCTTGGTCACCGTCAGGTCGGCGATGGTGACGGACCCGGTGATGTTTAGGCCCTCCATCGGGCTGGACACCACCTCCGCCTCGAAGCCTTGCGAGCGCACTTCCCCCGTCTGGATCTGGTTCAGGGAATTGGTGGGGTCGGTGGTCTGGACGTTGGTCTGGGTCAGGCTGTAGCCCGTCAGGGTCAGGTAGGTGCGCCAGCCTGCCGGCTCGACCCTCAGGCCGCCCTCCACCTGTTCACCCCTGCTGGGCCGGTAAGGCTCGCCATACAGATTGGTGCCCAGGATGGGGTTGAAGGATGTGGCGTAGCTGACATAGGGCGTCAGGCCCCAGGGGCCGCGATAGACCAGGCCGGTGCGCCAGGTGGTGGCCTGGTCGTCCTGGGTGGTGGTGACCTTGGTCAGGCGGTTGCGGGTGCCGGTGTCGGACCAGTCGTGGCGGATGTCCGCCGACAGGATCAGGTTCTCCAGCAGATGCACCTGCTGCTCGCCGTACACGCCCGTCTGGTCGGAGGATTGCAGCGTGCTGCTCATGTGGGTGGTGGCGGGGCCGTAGGGCTGGCCATAGACGGGGGCGAACACGTCCAGTGCGCTGGCGCTGCCGCCGTCCAGGGAGTAGTCCTCGCGCGTGTGGCGATAGTCGGCGCCGGCCATGGACTTCATCTCCAGCCCGCCCAGGCGCCAGTCGCCCTGGACATGGTGGTCGGTCGCGGCCACGCCGCCATCGATGCCGAAATGGTAGAAGGCGCGGCTGAGCAGGCGGCCGTTGACCGGGCTGCCCCGCGCGCTGACCGTGTTGGTGACGAAGTCGGTGTCGGTGTAGCGCACCGCCGATTGCAGGGTCCACCCCTCCCACAGGCCCTGGTCCAGCAGCAGGCCGGCGGCGTACTGGTCGCGGTGGTTATCGACGCCGGGCTCATCAGTATAAAGGTTGTGGGCGATCCGGCCGTTGGGGTTGGACAGGATGGACCCCTGAAGCGGTATGCCGAAGGCCGGGGGCCCGTACTTCTCATGCGAATAACTGGTCAGCAGGGTCAGCGTCGTCTTGTCGCCGCCATGCCAGCTGAGCGCCGGGGCGATGTAGATCTTGTCGTCCGGCACCACGCTGATCTGCGTGGCGGAATCCCGCGCCAGACCGGTCAGGCGGAAGGCGACGCCATCGGCGATGGGACCGCTGATGTCGAACTGCCCCTGCTTGCGGTCGAAGCTGCCGCCCTGAAGCTCCACCTCATACAGGGCTGTGTCGGTGGGGCGCTTGCTGATCATGTTGACCACGCCGCCCGGCGCGTTCTGGCCGTAAAGGACGGAAGCGGGCCCGCGCAGCACCTCCACCCGTTCCAGGCCATAGGGTTCGGCCTTGGTGTAGGTCTGCGCCGTGGTGGCGCGCAGGCCGTCCTGCAGCACGCCGGTGTTGGTGACGTCGAAGCCACGCAGGGAGATGCGGTCGTAGCGGCCGTTGGCGGCGGTGGACCCGTTGAAGACGCCGGCCAGATAGCTGATGGCCTGCGCCACCGTCTGCACATCCTGGGCCTGCATCAGATCCTGGCCGACGATGGACAGGGACTGCGGCACCTCCGCCGCCGGCGTGTCGCTCTTGGTGCCGGTGGTCGACGGCTGGGTGGCCGTCACGATGATCTCCGACAGGGTGGTGGTGGTGGCGGGCTCGTCGGCCCGGGCCGGGGCCCCGGCGACCAGCGCCAGCAGACAGGTTGAAACCGCCAGCGCGCCCCGGCCGCCGGGGCCGCGCGTCTTCATTCTTGATGCCATCGTCGTTCTCGAGTTCCAAAACAGGTTTTGCGATTTAGTCGCAATACCGTCCGCTGCGGAACGGCGACGGCTTTCGCGATCCCGACTAAGGCTTTCGCGAAACCACCACCGTCTTCAGGGGCGCAGGCTGCTGGGCGCCACGCCGAAATGGCGGCGGAAGGCGGTGGCGAAGGCGGCCGGGGAATAGCCCACCTGCCAGGCGGCCTGGGCCACGGTGGCGCCGCCGCTGGCGATCAGGTGATAGGCCGCCTCCATCCGCTGGCGCTGGACGAAGGTGGCGGGCGTGGTGCCGAAATGGGCGCGGAAACCCTGGGCCAGCTTGCGCATGTTCAGCCCCACGGCCCGCGCCAGGTGGGCCAGGTCGGGCGGGTCGGCCAGCGATGCCAGCAGCAGGTCGCGGGCGGCGTGCAGCCGCTCCACCTCCGCCGCCGGCAGGGGGGTGGGTGCGGTCCGCCCCGGCGCCGCCATCAGCAAATCCGTCGCCAGGCCGGCCAGTTCCAGCCCCTTGCCGGTGATATACAGGCGGGCGCCGGGGCGATGGCGTGGGCAGGCCAGCATCTGCCGCGCCAATCCCGCCAGCACGCGCGGCGCCGGCCGGCAGAGCAGCCGGGGGCCGTCGCCATGCCGCCACGCCACCTCGCCGGCCTCCGTCCCCAGCAGCGGTCCGGCGGCAGCGGCATCGATGGTGACCATGACGTAGCGCAGCGGGTGGGCGGCGTCGAAGGCCTGGCTGGCCGTGTGCCCGCCTTCATCGGCGATGACGCACAGGGTGGGGCCGCCGATGCGCGCCTGCGGCCGGCCGGGCAGGGCGCAGTCCAGCGCCCCCTCCAGCACCAGCACGAACTTCAGCCCCTGGTGCAGCGCCTCTTCCGTCCGGCCTGCCGGCGGTCGGGCCAGGGTGCCGCCCGATACCGCCAGGGAGGCGGCGGTGGCGAAGGACCATGCGGGGGCGGGATCGGGGGCAGAGCCCAGGGCTGGATAATGATCAAGCGGCATTGCGTTCCCTTTTTGGCGGGGGAAATCTTATGCCAATATAAGAATGATTCTCAATATTATTACCGTAAGAACTCGGCCCCACGGGCGGTCATAGCGGCGCTGGGGGATCGCCCGAAGGCTTGTGTACCCCCGTTCTCTTGGGTAGGCTCATACACGCATAAAGAGAAGTGCGGGCGGTGTTGCCTATTCTAAGATCTGAAAATTGACGGGGCGGCTATGGGTGAAACGCGGGATATTTCCTACCTTTATCGGGATATTGAGGGCCACGTCACGACGGCCCTGAATAATCTGGCGGAAATCAAAATATCAAATCCCCAGGGTAGCCAGAATCTTGAGGCCATCCGCGGAAAACTGATCGAGATTCGTGAGAATTTTAATTCAGAATTTTCTTTCCTGGAAAGTAATTCTGAATGGGAACGGTTCACTGTCGCATTCTTCGGCGAAACGAATGCAGGGAAAAGCACCCTTATTGAAAGCCTGCGGATCATTTTCAATGAACAGCAGCGCCAGGAACGCATCCGGCAAAACCAGGCGACGGCCGACGACATCGCGGCGGTATTCTCGCAGGACAGCGCCCGGCTGATCGACGATCTCAACCGCCGCTATCTCGCCTTTGACGCGGATGTCGCTGTGATCGGCCAGGGCATCACCGACCTTGCCGCCACCGTGCGGCAGGAGGGGGCGGTCGTGCGCGACGTCATTGATGGTTTGGCGGAACGGCAGGACGCGGCCCGCCAACAGGTCGGCGCGCTGGGGCGGGACATCGCCGCCCTCCAGGACGGCCAAAGGCGGGAGGCTGAGGCGACGCGCCGGGCGACCGCCCAGAATGCGGCCGGCATCGTGGCCGCCCTGGCGGACCGCGCGGCCGCGTTTTCCCGGGACATGGCGGCCCTGGGCGCGGCCGTGGCGGGGGCGGAGGCGATCGCCCGGGAAGAGCGGCGGCGTCGCACGCTGTTGCGGAACCTGATATGGGCGGTGGGGGGCGTGGTCCTCGGCGTCCTTGGCGGCGCCCTGGGGTTCCTTCTGCTGCATCGGCCGGGCTGAGGTCGGGAAATGGACGGACGGAACCCGTACCCCGGGACGGGGGCGCCGGGGTCGGAAAGGGTTGGTGGCGAACCGGTCGCCGCCCTGTTGCCACCCCTGCTGGACCTACAGGCGCGGCTGGAGGTGGCGCAACGCGACGCCAGCAAGGTGGATGGGCGCATCATCGGGACAGGGGAGCCCGATTTCACCCAGGACAACGTCAGCTACCTGTTCGATTATGCCGGCCAGACCTTCCAACTGGTTGATGTGCCCGGTATCGAGGGTGATGAGTCCAAGTACGCCGACAAGGTGCGGGCGGCCATCGCCAAGGCTCATCTGGTTTTCTATGTCAGCGGCAACAAGAAGCCCGAGGCGGAGACGGCCCGGAAGATCCGGGCCTACCTCAACCGTTACGCCGTGGTGCAGGCCATCTGCAACATCCGGGGCAAGGCGGACTCTTATGAATATCCCGAGGACCGGATCGACCTGGAACTGGCCCACAAGGATGCCCAGGCGGTGCGGGAACAGACCAGCGCGACCCTGCTGGAAATCCTGGGGCCGGAGTTGTTGCGGGGCTGTGTCAGTGTGCAGGGCATGTTGGGGTTCTGCGCGCTGGCGCATGATCACCGGGGCCTGTCGACCATCGCCCCGGAACGGGGGGACCTGGCCAAGTGGCAAGCCAGCCTGGCCAAGGATTTTCCCAGTCCTGACGCCCTGCGCCAGTTCAGCCGGGTGGACCAACTCGCCGACATCATCCGCGGGAAGGCAGGCACCTTCCAGGCCGATATCGTCGCCGGCAATTTCCGCAAGATCATCCGCCTGATCGACCAGACGGTGACGGCGCTGGAGGACAGCGCCGCGGCGCAGCGGGTGGTCGCCGGCGAAATGACGGTGAGCTATCAACAGGCCGAGCAAGCCATCGAGAATGCCTTCACCAGCTTCCGCAAAGCCTTCGAACGGAAATGCGACAATGCGGGTCGCATGTTCTTCAACACCCTGCGCGCCGCCATCCAGGATGCCATCGAGAGGACCCAGGCTAAGGCCGCGATCAAGATGGCGATGGACGCCGTGCAAAAGGAAGCGGAGGCGGCGCTTGTAAGCGGACTGGAGACCGCGCACCGCACCAGTCTCGCGTCGTTGAAGGACGATGTGGAAGCGGCGCTGAACGGGCTGCAACTGGATCTCGCCCGCATCCAGTTCCGCCACGAGGTCTCGAAAATGGATGGCGGGTCCCTGGCGATGATTGCCGCCTTGGAGGGCCTGTCTTTCAGCTTCAGCGCTTTCAAAAACCTGCTGTGGGACGTTGGGAGTTATGCCCTGTCGGGCATGTCTGTGGGGTCGGTCATACCTGGCCTGGGCAACCTGGTGGGCGTGATTGCGGGCGCTGTCGTGGGGGCGGTCATCAACCTGTTCAAATGGTTTCTGCTTGATGCGGTCGGACGGGCCCGTGAGGTGCAGGCAAAAATTCTGAAGCAACTTGAAGAGGCGGAAGTCGACTTCCGGGTCAGCCTGGGCGCTTGGCGGACCGGCGCCTGCGCGGATGTGCGCCGGGAACTGTTGGATCCCATCATGGCGGGCCTGGATGCCGACATGGCCGGGATAGGTCAGGTCGGCGATCTGGTCCAAGGGCAAATTCAATCCCTGAAAACGTACAGGGCGACGTTGGAGGCCATGGCTGATGGAAAGTTTTGAGCGTTTTGAGATGGGCAAGGCGGACGTCCTGGCGTCCATGACCCGCCTGCGGGCGGTTGTCGCCAAGCTGGGGGATCTGGGCCTGGACGTCGCGGCGGACATCGGCAAGATCGAGCAGGCGGTGCGGGACGTCCAGGACGACGTGCTGCGCATTGCGCTGCTGGGCGCGTTTTCCGACGGCAAGACCAGCGTCGTGGCCGGCTGGCTGGGGCAGGTGATGCCCGACATGAAGATCGATTCCGATGAATCGTCCGACCGCCTGGCCTTCTATCGCCCGGACAATCTGCCCGCCCGATGTGAGATCGTCGACACCCCCGGCCTGTTCGGCGACAAGCGGCGGCAGGATGAGGATGGCGTCGACATCCAGTATGGCGACATCACCCGGGAATACCTGTCGGAAGCCCACCTGATCTTCTATGTGGTCGACGCCACGAACCCCCTGAAGGACAGCCACAAGGACGTGGTCCGGTGGGTGTTGCGGGATCTGAACAAGCTGGCCGCCACCATTTTCGTCATCAACAAGATGGATGAGGTGGCGGACCTGCGCGATGCGGACGATTTCGCCGCCCAGGCCAGGATCAAGAAGGACAATCTGGCCGGAAAGCTGCAACGCTTCGTCGCCCTGACGGATGTGGAACGGGCGGCCCTGAACATCGTCTGCGTCGCCTCGAACCCCAATGGGCGCGGCTTGGACTTCTGGTTCGAGAAGAAGCAGGTCTATGAGGAACGGTCGCGGATCGGCGTGCTGCGGCATGTGGCCAACACCGTCCTGGATCACAGCACCCGCGATGTGTTGATCCGCAAGACCGGCCTGGACGTGGTTGGCGATGTCCTGGGCCGCAAGCTGGCCGCGGCGGATGAGGAAATCGGCCGGGCCTCGCTGGCCGCCACTGCGTTGATCCAGGACTCCCAACGCGTTTCGGAGGAAGTGAAACAGGCGAAACGGACCGTCATGTCGGCCCGCGGGGATTTGTCGGAAGAACTGCAGCAGGAGGAAAAGCGACTGCAGGAGATAATCCGCGCGTTGGGGCGCGAAGGCATTGTCGCTTTCCTGGAAGACGAGATCGGCTACAGCGAGGACGATACGGGTTATAAACTTCGGCTGAAAATCGACATCGCCCTGTATTGGGCGTTCGAGCAGTCCACCGATGTGCTGGGCCAGATCGCCAAACGCATCGAGACCCAACTGGACGCGTCGGCCAGTTTCGCCGCCGCCTTGGCCGATTCCGCGATGACCATCACCAAGCAGGCGCTGGATGGCCTGGCCGGAATGCCGGTGGACACGATAAAGACCGGCGTCTTCGCCGCGCGCGACGCGCTGAAAAGCGTCACCGGCGTCGCCATCAAGTTCAAGCCCTGGGGGGCGGTCAAGGTCGCGGGCAATGTCGCCAAGTGGGCGGGGATCGCCGGCGCCGCCGTCCAGGTGCTGGGGGAGGCGTTCGACGTTTACAAGAACGTCGCCGATCAGAAGGAATTGGCCAAGCTAAAGGATGAATTGATTGAAATGATCAAGGAGCACTTCAAGGCCATTTACGACGTCCTTGGCAACGAGCAACTGACCATTGAGACCTTCGCGCCACAAATCAAGGTGTTCGAAACTGTCCTGGCGACGCAGCAGGACAGCCTGAAGGCCATCGTCGACCGGCAGGAGAAATTGGCGGCGATCCGGCGAGAACTGGCGGCGGCATTGCGCCCGGCCCCGGTGCTGGATGGGGAATGGTCGGCCACCGGCACCTGAGGCGCCGCCGTCAGCGCCACATGCCCCGCATCCGGGCGCCCAGATCCAGCTTGCCGGCGGGGCGGGGCTTGGGCGTCGTGCCGGGCGGCGGGGCGGGGGCCCAGGCGCGGGCCTCGAACAGGGGCAGGATGGCCTTGGGGATGAAGCGGGTGCGGGCGGCGAAGACGTGGCGGTCGCCGGCCTTGGCCTGTTGCGTCACATAGAAACGGTGCGGCATCACCAGGTGCAGGGCGTCCCGGGCCCGCGTCATGGCGACGTACAGCAGGCGCCGTTCCTCCTCCACATCGTCGCTGCAGCCCACGCCCAGGTCGGACGGGATGCAGCCGTCGACGGCGTTCAGCACGAACACGCGTTTGTATTCCTGGCCTTTGGCGGAATGGATGGTGGACAGGGTAACGTAATCGTCGTCGCGGCTGGGGATGCCGGCCTCATCGCTGGTGGCGCCGGGCGGGTCCAGGGTCAGGTCGGTCAGGAACTGTTCGCGTGAGGGGAAGCCGGCGGCGATCTGCTCCAACTGGCGCAGATCGGCCAGGCGGGGGCCGGCATCCTCGTGCAGGCGTTCCAGGTGCGGCTCATACCAATGGCGCACCAGTTCCATGTCGGTGGGCCAGCCGGTGCCGGCCCCCGACAGGCGGCCCACCAGATCCAGGAAAGGCGCCCAGTCACCGGCGGCACGGGCGGGCGGGCTGAACCCGTCCAGCCCCTCCAGCCCGGTGAAGCCGCTGGTGAGGTCCAGGGCCGCCGCCGCCGCCTTCGGCCCCACGCCGCGCATCAGTTGCAGGGTGCGGAAGCCGGCCAGGCGGTCGCGCGGGTTCTGGGCCCAGCGCAGCACCGCCATCACGTCGCGCACGTGCGAGGCGTCCAGGAACTTCAGCCCGCCGAACTTGCGGAAGGGGATGTTGCGGCGGGTCAGCTCCACCTCCAGCGGGCCGCTGTGGTGGGCGGTGCGGAACAGCACGGCCTGGCTGATCAGGGCCAGGCCTTCCTCCCGCGCCTCCAGGATCTTTTCGGCGACGTAATGGGCCTGTGCCCCCTCATCCGGGACGGTGACCAGGCGGGGCAGGTCGCCGGCCTGGCGCTCCGTCCACAAATCCTTGGTGAACCGCTCCGGCGCCAGGCCGATGACGGCGTTGGCCGCACTGAGGATGGGCTGGGTGGAGCGGTAGTTGCGCGCCAGGGTCACCACCGTGGCCGGCGGCTGGAACTGGTGGGGGAAGTCCAGGATGTTGCGCACCGTTGCGGCGCGGAAGCCATAGATGGACTGGGCGTCGTCGCCCACCACCACCAGGCCGCGCCCGTCGGGCCGAAGCGCCCGCAGGATGCTGGCCTGCAAGCGGTTGGTGTCCTGGTACTCATCCACCAGGATGTGGTCATAACGGTCGGAAATGGCGGCGGCGAAGGACGGTTCCTCCACCATGCGGGCCCAGTAGAGCAGCAGATCGTCGTAATCCAGCACACCCTGGGCCTGCTTGGCCTCGACATAGGCGGCGAACAGCTTCGGGAACTCATCCACCCAGCCCAGGTACTGCGGGAAGGCGCGCGTCAGCACGTCCGCCAAGGCGCCTTCCGCGTTCACCACCCGGGAATATATGGCCAGGCACGACCCCTTGGCGGGGAAGCGGCTCTCCGTCCTGTCGTAGCCCAGTTCGTGCCGGACCATGTTCATCAGGTCGGCGGAATCCTCGCGGTCGTGGATGGTGAAGGCGGGGTCCAGCCCGATCTCCTCCGCGAACTCGCGCAGCAGCCGGGCGCCCACGGCGTGGAAGGTGCCCGATCCCGCCAGGGCGTCATTGATGACGATGGACTGTTTGGCCATCAGCCGTTCCGCCATCCGCTCCACCCGTCGCGCGATCTCCGCCGCCGCGCGGCGCGAGAAGGTCAGCAGCAGGATGCGGCGTGGGTCCACCCCCGTCTCAATCAGGCGCACGACGCGGTGCACGATGGTCTTGGTCTTGCCCGATCCCGCGCCGGCGATCACCAGCAGCGGGCCGTCGCCATGCGTCGCCGCCCGCCGCTGGTCGGCGTTCAGCTCATCCAGGTGGCCGGCATCCGGCGGGGGGGCGGCGGGAGAGGGGGATAACTGGGTCACCCGGATTTGGTGGCATATTCCTGTTTCGTTCGCAAGCCGGCCTGTTGGTCAAGGGCGGGGCTTGCAGCCCGTCGTTCAATAATATACTAAATCTATAGATAAAATATTTAACCACAAAACCATACTGTTGATTGGGGGATCGCATGCTGACCAAGCGACCGAATAAAAAGCGCCTCATCACCGCGGCCGTCACCGCCCTGTGCCTGTCGGCCACGGCACACGCCGCCGACACCGCCGCCTATCTCAACCAGGCCTATCCCAGCCTGGAGGCGCTGTTCCGCGACATCCATAGCCATCCGGAACTGGGCTTCCATGAGACGCGCACGGCCGCCCTGTTGGCCAAGGAACTGCGCGCCGCCGGTTTCCAGGTGACGGAGAAGGTGGGCGGCACCGGCATCGTCGGTGTCTACCGCAACGGCCCGGGGCCGACCGTGCTGGTCCGCACCGAACTGGACGCCCTGCCCATGGAGGAAAAGACCGGTCTGCCCTACGCCAGCCATGTGGTGGCCGATGTGGACGGCCAGCCGACACCGGTGGCCCACGCCTGCGGCCACGACATCCACATGGCCATCTGGCTGGGGGTGGCCCGCACCCTGGTGGCGCAGAAGGCGGAATGGCGCGGCACCCTGCTGTTCATCGGCCAGCCGGCGGAGGAAAAGGGGGCCGGGGCCCGCGCCATGCTGAAGGACGGGCTGTTTGAGCGTTTCGGCAAGCCCGACTACGCCCTGGCGCTGCACGTCGGGTCCGGTGTCGCCGGGGCGCTGTCGTTCAAGCCCGGCACCACCACCTCGGCGGTGGATGAGGTGCAGATCACCTTCAACGGCCGGGGCGCCCACGGCTCCACCCCCAACCGGTCCATCGACCCCATCGTCATCGGCAGCCATTTCGTCAGCGACGTGCAGACGGTGATCAGCCGGGAAAAGGATCCGGCCGCCTTCGGCGTCGTCACCGTCGGCGCCTTCCAGGCCGGCAGCGTCAGCAACATCATCCCCGACAAGGCGGTGCTGAAGCTGACCTTGCGCTCGCAGGACCCGGCCGTGCGCGACTTGCTGCTGAAGGGGGTGGAGCGTACCGCCCGGGGCGACGCCGCCATCGCCGGCGCGCCCGACCCCGGCATCACCCACCTGATGGGCACGGGTGCCGGCTTCAACGACCCGGCGGTGACGCAGCGGGTGGGTGATGCGGAGAAGGCGGCCTTCGGTGCCACCGTCACCCTGCTGCCCATCACCGCGCCGCCGCACCCGCCCAGCGACGATTTCTCCGAATTCGCCGCCGCCGGCGTGCCCTCGCTGATGTTCGGCCTGGGCGGTGCCGACCCCGCCAAGGTGGCGGAAAGCCAGGCCACCGGCGTGCCCCTGCCGGCCAACCACTCGCCCTATTTCCAGGTGCTGCCCGAGCCCAGCATCAAGGCCGGGGCGGACGCCCTGGTGCTGGCGGTCAAGACCTTGGCACCGGCTTCGCCGTGATGCGTGGTGTTTGATCGGGACCGATCAAACACCCCCTCAGGCGGCGGGCGCCGGCATCCGCCGGCTTGGCCTCATCCTCGGTTTCCAGTCCGCCTGCGGCTCCCCGGAAACCTCCGGCGGCCCCGGTCGGGGCCTACGGCGGCATGAGGGGCACCTCATGCCGCCGCCGTCGTGGGGTGGCCCGGCATTTTGCCTTGGCCGCCCCGTCCGCCCGCGCCTACAGTCTGCCCCTGTGGCGACGGGCGGGGCGGGCATGGCGACGAAGACGGGGCGGGCGGCGGAGGTCGATGCCGAGATCGACGATTTGGGGGCGGCCATCGGCGCCAACCTGCGCCGGCTGCGCACCGGCCACGGCCTGACCCTGGATGCCCTGTCACGTCTATCCGGTGTCAGCCGCGCCATGATCGGCCAGATCGAGGCCGGCCGCTCCATGCCCACCATCGGCGTGCTGTGGAAACTCAGCCGCGCCCTGGGCGAACCGTTCGAGGTTCTGATGGAGGGCGGCACACCGGTCGACATGACCGTCCTGCGGGTGGCCGAGACCAAGGTGCTGTCCTCCCTGGACGGCACCGCGCGCACCCGCGCCCTGTTCCCCGCCGATCGCGCCCGGCGCACCGAATTCTATGAAAAGGTCCTGCGCCCCGGCGCGGTGGAGGTGGTGGAGGCCCACGCCCCCGGCACGCTCGCCAACCTGGTGATCACCCACGGCCTGGTGGAACTCACCGCCGGTGCCGCCCGCGTGCTGCTGGAGACGGCCGACGCGGTGCACTTCCACCCCGACGTCCGCCACAGCTACCGCAATCTGGGCGACAAGCCGGCGGTGATGTACCTGGTGGTGACGTATCCGGTGGCGGCGGGATAAGGCCACGCGCCGCCGCAGGGTGCGGCAGGTTTCGCCCATATCGCCAAAAGCCCGATTCCCCCGCCAGCCGCCCTCGGCCTGGCGCCCGCCGCGCATTGTTCTTTTTGGTGTGTGATGATGAGGCGATCGACCAAAGGAGGCAATATATACGAATGCACTCTATCTTTAGGTGAGCATCGTCTTAATCTAATCCTCCAAAGGTGGCGTGAGTTTCGTGATCTCAATCCTGAATGGGGGACTATCACTCATGAGGAAACAGGGCAGCGGAACCGTGCGGCGCACGGATGGGCGGAACAGGGATCGTTATGGCCTCAGCCGAATCCTGATGGTGAGCACATCGCTCGCATTGGCGGGATGTTCGAGCACCCCGGTGGTGACCTCCGCCAAAATCGACCAAGGGGGCCTATCCCCAGGTGCGGTCGGCATCTACGGTGTCGGTCGGTCCTGGGTACAAGTGACACTGTCGCTTCCTGACGATGCGGTATCGGCTGATGCCGACAAGAAGGCGGATGAGGGCACGGCGAAGGACGCGGCTGGCGATAAGAAGTCGGCCGGCGCCGCCCCTAAGAAGGCGGCTGTGGCCACCGCAGACGCTCCTGCGGCCGTCGACAAGTCACAGGCGGCAAACGCCAGCGCGACGCCGAAGGCTGGCGACGCCCAGGACGGACAGGCGACGGTCGCCCAACCGGCCAGTTGCAAGGATTTGCGCACCGAGTATCGGAAGAGCCGGATCACCTATATGCGCTTCAAGGCAACCACGGATGGCCTTCTTACACAGATCGATGGCCTTACCGATCCTGAACGCGAAAAAAATCCAGCGACTGATGCGGAGATCAAGGCGGTTGTTACCGGATTGCAGCAATATCTGAAGGATTCGCCGGCAGCCATCCAGGTAGCGCATGTGGCAAACAAGACCTATGCCCTCATTCAGGATGAGTGCCCAACTCCAGTCGCCGTCAACCTCAAGTATACTGTGGATGCGGATCCTGATCAGCTGTTTCAGCTCAAGCCGGATGTTGACAATTCCTCAACCGATAGCTTCACATTCAAGACCGACGAGGTGGGGTTGCCTTTACTGGTTGAGACTTCGGCAGACGATCAAACCGGTGCAGTCCTGACGGGGCTGGCGACGTCGATCGGAACCGTCGTTGGTGCCGTGAAAGCGCCGGCCGGTCAGCCATTGGATGTTGGCAGTCCTGGATGGAAGCATTTTAGCTTCCAATCACATAAAGATCTTCAGATTTTTCTGTCGGTTTTTGACAAAAAGTCGGTCAGTGATTTGACATCACAACTTGAAAAGGCGAAGCCAGATCAGCGTTTGCCTCTGCTTTTAGCCATTGCAGAATATATTATACTGGCACTGCCAAATACTCCCCAACCAATCGACCCCAAGATTCCGCCCGCACCGCAGAACTATGAGATCCTTAAGCTGGGAAAAGATAACAATATTACGGAAAATATCGCCATAAGTGCAACGTGCGGGCAGGAACTTTTTAGATCCGACAACACGTCGTATTCGGGCGTCGTCGTGTCATTGCCGCGGCCGTGCACGATTGATGTGACCATGGGGAAGCAGTCCCTGGCACATGCGTCGGTGCTGGCTCTCGACAGTCGTTCACTGTACGTCGTGCCCGTCGAACGGACGAGCCTGGTTAAGCAGACGACGCACATCGATTTCACCAATGGCCGGGTCACCAACGCGCAATATGTGCGGCCCAGCCCGGTGGTCGCTGCCGTGTCGCTGCCGTCGAACATCGTCGGCGGCTTCCTCGGCGGGATTGTTGGCGGGATCACGGGCCAGAAGGACTCGGTCACGGCTGAAACCGACCTGATCAACGCCAAGGCGAACTTGCTGACGGCCCAGGCGACGTACAAGCAAGCCGTCACGGACGCCAATAACAGCTCTACGGGCAACTGAGGACGCAGATGTGAGGGGGTATAGGGCAATGCTGAGGCTGCCCGATGCCCCTCACCCCTCCGTCAAATCCCCAATGATCTCCTCCGTCAGCGCATGGAACCCCGGCGCCTTGCGGTCGCGCGGATGGTCCAGCGGCACCGGCACCACGCGGCGGATGCGGCCGGGGCGGGCGTCCATCACCACCACCTGGTCGCCCAAATAGACCGCTTCCTCCACGTCGTGGGTCACCATGATCATGGTGGTGCGGTGCTCGATCCAGATGCGCTGCAGTTCCTTTTGCAGATGGATGCGGGTCAGGGCGTCCAGGGCGCCCAGGGGCTCGTCCAGCAGCAGGATTTTGGGGCGGTTGACCAGGGCGCGGGCGATGGCGGCGCGCTGGGCCATGCCGCCGGACAGGGCCTTGGGGTAGGCGCGCTCAAAACCCGACAGGCCCACCAGCTGGATGTGTTCGCGCACCAGGCGGCGCTTCTCCGCCGCTGGCAGGTCGTGGTTCAGCAGGGCGAAGGCGACGTTCTCCTCCACATTCATCCAGGGGAACAGGGAATGGTCCTGGAAGACGATGCCCCGGTCCAGGCTGGTGGACTGGATGCGCTGGCCGTCCAGCAGGATGTCGCCCTCATACTGGTCATCCAATCCCGCGATCAGGCGCAGCAGGGTGGACTTGCCGCAGCCGCTGCGGCCCACGATGCTGATGAACTGGCCGGGTTGGATGTCCAGGTCGATGCCGTCCAGCACAGCCAGGGGCTTGCCGTCCAGCGTGTACTGCTTGGCGACGCCGCGGATGGACAGGGCGCCGGTGTCCTGGGCGGCGGTGGTCTCGGGGCGGAGGGGGGCGGTGTGGTTCATGGCGGCGCCAGCGATATCCGGATAAGCGTTCAGCGGGTTTCGCGCCAGCGCAGGGTGCGACGGGCGAGACGAGCCAGGACCCAGTTGGTGGCGAAGCCCGTCAGGGTGATCAGCAGGACGGACAGCAGCACGATGTCCATGCGGAAGGCCGCCTGGGCGTTCAGCATCAAATTGCCCAGGCCGGGCCCGGGGTTGAAGAAGAACTCCGCCGCGACGGAGGTCACCCAGGCGAAGGCCGTCGCCTGCATCAATCCTGTGAAGAAAAAGGGCAGGGCGGCCGGCAAGCGCACATGGCGCAACAATGGAGGGCAGGTCGCTGTAGCCGGCGAACTGGATGGTATGGGCGGCGAAGGCCTCGTTCACCAGCGGGCCGACGGCGGCGTTGGCCACCGGGTACCATTCGAAGGTGTAGCCGCGCTTGGCCAGTTCGGCCTTCAGCCAGCCCTGCTTTTCCAGCGCGTAGTCGGCCTTGGTCAGATGCAGCTGGCCCACCGCATAGGCGTTGATCACCGCGATGCGCACGACCTTGCCGTCATCGGCATGCGCGCCGGCGGTGGCCGCGAGCAGCAGCGCCGCTGTACCGGCGAACCGCTGGATGGATTTCCACAGGGTCATGAGGCGGCATCTCCTGAAGGTCGTGCGGCACGACTGCGCCAGATCAATAGTCTAGTTTATCGATAGATATTATGTTGACACAGTTTGGCGCCCGTGTGAACCTTCTTGTGCAAATCACGAATGAATAACAGTCCGCATGTGTTGAATGCCTGACGGGTGTTCGCCATCGCCGTCCGCTCCCCCTCTCATCCGCCAAACGACCGGAGAAAACGCATGTCCTCCCCTTCCCAGGGCCTCAGCCCGTCCGCCCTTGAATTCGTGCTTCAGGCGCAAAAGGACGCGCGCAAGGCGTTCCGCGTGCTGCGCGAAACCCGCACCATTTCCGCCAGCGGCACCCTCAGCTTCACGGTGCGCGTGCCGGGTGAGGAAAAGCTGGTGAACCTGGGCTACACCGGCCCGTGGGGTGATGATCTGGACGCGGTCAACACCTCCGTCGTCGGCTTCGACGGCACCGCCTATTTGGGCAAGGGCGGCCGGGGTGAGGGGCGCTACACCAAGCTGTTCAGGGAGCATGCCGACGTGCAGGCCATCAGCCACGTCCACACGCCCTATCTCGGTGCCTATTCCCAGGCGCACAGCGTGCTGCCCCTGCTGTACGTGCCCAACCGCCGCTTCCGCTTCACGGCCGAACTGCCGGTCTACATCAATCGCCGCCAGCAGGAGGTGGACTTCATCCTGGATGCCCTGAAGGTGGACAATGAGGTCCCCGGCATCGTCGAGGCCAACGGCGGCGCCACGGTGTGGAGCCGTAAGGGCATCATCGCCCTGGCCAACGACATCATCCTGCTGGAGGAAGGCGCCCAGTTCCAGGTGCTGGGTGCCGCCTTGGGCGGGTCCAAGGCCTTCGGCCCCGGCGTGCTGCAGCAGCAGTGGCGCATGGGCGGCCTGGTGCCCCCCGACGCCACCGTGGACGACGACGGCACCATCCACCTGGCCGCCGCCGAGTGAGATCAGGTTCGGCGGGAAGGCATCCTCTCAGGGCCTTCCCCCACCGCCCGGCCCTGGCCAGACAGGTCAAGGTCGCCGCTACTGCCCTGGAGGCCATGGTCTCCGGGGTTTCTTTTTGGCTGACCGGGCACGGGCGATATGTCCGGACATGGCTGGGGCCGCGCCCTTGAGACGCGGCCCCCTCATCGTGACAAACGTCAGCGGACTGGAAGTCGAGGACAGGCCAAGGGCGCGGATGCGCCCGCCCGGCGCTTGAAGGGATAAGACTTAGCGGGTGGCGCCCTTGGCCGCCCCGGAAGCCGCCCCTTGAGCCGGTTCCAGTTCCTTCAGGGCCGCCTCGGCGAAACGCGGCTCGAACAAATCCGTCGCCTGGAATTTGCGGCGGATCAGCTTGTTGTCGAACGCGTAGTCGATGGCCTGCTGGTAATGCTGGCTCACGAAGCTGTCGAAGCGGGGGGACAGGACCATGGCGGCGTCCTTGTGCGCCCACTCCTTGGCGATCAGGTCGTAGGGGGTGGCCTGGAACTTGGCCAGGTTCTGCAGATACTCCTCCCGATGCTCAGGCTGGGAGTAGTAGAGGGCGCCGCGCACATAGGCGCGGACCAGGCGCTGGGTGGTTTCCGGATACTTGTTGATGAAGTCCTCACTGCCGAACAGATCGGCGACGAACTTCCATTCCAGGGGCGCGTCCAGGGTGGACCAGATGGGCTTGGCCAGGCCGCGCGACTGCAATTGCAGGCCGTTCAGGGTGAACTGGGCGTCCACCGTGCCGGCCGCCACGGCGGCGTCGCCGTCGGGCATCACCAGATTATAAATCTGGAAATCGCTCATTTTCAGGTTGTTGGCCGCCAGCAGGTGGGAAAAGGCCAGCATCCACGGCCGGCCCATGTTCACCGCCACCCGCTTGCCTTTCAGGTCCTGGATGGTCTTGGCGGTGGACCCGTTGGGCACCACCAGATAGGCCTCCAGCGAACCGCGCGTCACCGGCGACAGCAGCTTGATGGGGATGCCGCTGGACCGCGCGATGATGGCGGGGAAGTCGCCATAGTTGGCGAAATCGATCTGGTGGCCGGCGAAGGCCTCATTGATGCCGGGGCCGACATTGACGAAGTACTTCCACTCGATCTTGGTGCCGGTGCCGGCGAATTCCTGCTCCAGCGCGTCGATGGTGGCTTGGCCGTAGGCGGAGCCGCGCACCGGCTGGCCGTCGGGGCCCAGCGCGCCCGGCGTGCCGATGCGGATGACGGCCGGCGGGGTTTCGGCCCGGGCGGTGTTCAGGCCCGGCAGCAAGGTTAGCAAGGCCAGGGCGGCGATGGCCGCGCGCCGGTGAAGGGGCGATCTCATAAGCGTGGTGTCCTTCAGGCGGCGGGGAAGACGTCGGCGCCGACCAGTTGGCTGAGCGGCAGGCGGTCGCTGGGGAATTCACGCTGGCGCAGCGCCTCGGGCAGGGCGTCGGCGGGGGCCAGCTTGCCGATGGCGATGATGGCCTCGGTCGCGAAATCGTCGGGGATGCGCAGGGCCTCGCGCGCCGCGGCATGGTCGAAACCGCCGATGCCGTGGGTGTGCCAGCCCAGCACGCTGGCCTGGTGGGCGAAGTTGGACCAGGCCGCCCCGCTGTCGAAGGAATGGGACCGGGCGGGCGCCCGCTCACCATTCCACACCAGGTGGGTTTGTGAGGCCACCAGGATCAGGGCCGACGCCTTCTCAGCCCAGGCCCGGTTGCTGCTGGACAGCAGGTTGACGAAGGTGGCCCAGCTGGCCGACCCGCGCTTGGAATAGACAAAGCGCCAGGGTTGCAGGTTGAAGCCGGAGGGGGCCCAGCGCGCCGCCTCGAACGCCGTCAGCAGCACGGCGTCGGGGATATCCTCCCCGGTGAAGGACCGGGGCGACCAGCGGCTGGTGAAGACGGGGGCGATATCGTGCGCGGCACGGCGGGGTGACGGGGGCAAGGTGGACATGGGGGCTCCGGTCAGACGGGCAGGGTGACGGCGCCCTGGGCCAGCAGGCGCTCGGCTTCCGCCAGGGGCTCAGGGTTGATCCAGGCGGCCACGTCCACGTCGCCGGCCAGGAAGCCCCGGTCGCGCAGGAAGTTCTTCTGGGTCTCGAACGCCGCGATCCAGTCGGGCGGCAGGCGCGGCTTCAGGCGCAGGTGCAGCTCGGGGCCGTAGGCGTCCAGCACGCTGGCCACGTCGGTAGACGTCTCGGCCGCCACGATGCGGCGCACGTCCTCGGCATGATCCGTCGCCCAGTCGGCGGTGGCCGACAGCACGGCCAGGTAGCGCGCCACCAGGTCCGGCCGGTTCTCCGCCAGGTTGCGGTTGACGGTGACGGGGCGGGGCGTGCCGTTGTTGATGCGGGCGGCCGGGTCGTCCACCGCGTTCAGGTCCACCACCACCTGCAGCCCGTGCTGGCGGCGCAGCGACACGGCGGCGGCGCCCTTGATGTAGACGGCGTCGATGGTCCCGGCCAGCAGGGCGTCGAAGGTCGGGTCGCGCCAGGGGCCCCGGCTGTCGCCCCGGCGGAACTCCGTCGGCGGGGCGGGCACGTCCACCAGGGTGACGTCGCCGGTGGTCAGGCCGGCCAGGCGCAGGGCGGAGACGTAGCCGTGCAGCGCCATGGCGCGGGCGAAGTCGATGGCCTCGCCCCCGCGCTTGGGCAGGCCCAGGCGGCGGCCCTTCAGGTCGGCGGGGCCCCGGATGCCGCCGTCCGGCCGGGTCAGCAGCACCTGCGTCTCATCCACCCAGGTCAGCGCCACCACCGCCGTGTCCTGGCCCAGCGACTTCGCCCAGATGGCCGGGATGTTCCCACCCTCGCGGAACAGGCCGGGCAGGCGGTGGTGGAAGTGCGACAGGCGCACCGCCGGGTCGGGCGCATCGGCCAGCGACTTGAGATCGATGCCGGTCCGGCCGAACTCCCCGCCCAGCCAACCCTGGTCCAGGGCGATGCCGGTGGCGGTGGGGACGGGGCAGCGCGTGTACCACAGTTCGGTGGTGTCGCCAGTGGGGGCGCTGGTGGGGGCGAGCGTATCGGGCATGGCGGGGCTCACGGTTTGGGGAAAATAACATCTATTTATTGTTAAAATTCTAACATGGCGTTTCATTGAGTGTCAATTGATTGACTTATTGGTCTATAGATTTTATAGAGAATTATGTTCCGGGCGGCGTTTTCCGCCTATTCGGGGTTTTGCGGGCAGGGGGTGATGATGGCGTTGGCGGTGGGTGCTTCCCTGCGCAGGCGGGCCGCGGCGGCGGGATGGCCGCTGCTGGCGATTGCGCTGTTCCTGGCGGCGTGGGAGGCGGTGACCCGCACGGGCCTGTTCCCGCCCACCATCCTGGTGCCGTTGGAACAGGTGTGGCAGGCCTTCCTGGATCTCAGCGCCACGGGCGAGCTTCAGGACAATCTGTGGGCCAGCGCCAGCCGCGTCATGACCGGCTTCGTCCTTGGCGGATCCACCGGCCTGGTGGTGGGCGTGGCCCTGGGCCTCAGCCCCCGGCTGGAACGCTACATCGGCCTGCCGCTGGATATCGTGCGCCAGGTGCCTTTCATCGCCTGGGGGCCCATGCTGATCCTGCTGCTGGGGATAGGGGAGCCGTTCAAGATCGCCATCATCGCCAACGCCGCCTTCTTCCCGGTGGCGCTGAACGCCTGCGACGGCGTGCGCAACGTCTCGGGGGCCTACCGCGACGTGGCGGCGCTGTACCAGTTCAGCACCTGGCGCACCCTGCGCCGCATCGTGCTGCCGGCCTCGATGCCCGCCATCCTCACCGGCCTGCGCCTGGCGCTCAGCCGGTCATGGATGATGGTGGTGGCGGCGGAGCTGTTCGGCGCCGACAGCGGCATCGGCCACATGATGAACTGGGCGCGCGAGATGTTTCAGCTGGACGTGGTCATGGTCGGCATCGTCCTGACCGGCCTGATCGGCTTCGCCCTGGACCAGGTCCTGCGCGGTATCGAACGCCGCCTGTCCCCCTGGCGCCAACCCGCCGGCGCTTGAGGCACAAAAAATGAAAACTTTCCGTATCGAGCTGCGCGGCCTGGCCGTGGTGATCGCCCTGGCCCTGGCCTGGGAGATCGGTGTGCGCTTCAGCGGGGCGGCCAACGTGCCGTCCATCGGCGGCATGCTGGTGACAGCGCGAGCCGCCCTTGCCAACGGCGGCTTGCAGGAGAATTACCTGGCCAGCCTGATGCGCGTGGCCGTGGGTTTCGCCACCGGTGCGGGGGCCGGCGTCGCGGTCGGCGCCCTGCTGGGCATCTCCCGTTGGGCGGAGCGATTGGTGGGGCCGCCCATCACCCTGCTGCGCCAAGTGCCCATCCTGGGGCTGATCCCCATGCTGGGCCTGTGGTTCGGCATTGGCGAGACGGCCAAGATCGTGCTGGTCGCCATGGCGGCCTTCTACCCCGTGGCGCTGAACACGCATGAGGGCCTGCGCGGCGTGCCCGCCAGCTATCGCGACGTGGCGCGGGTGATGACCTTCAGCCGCTGGCGCCTGCTGCGCCGCGTGCTGCTGCCCTGGGCCATGCCGGCGGTGATGACCGGCCTGAAGCAGGGGCTGGCCTTCGCCTGGATCGCCGTCGTGGCGGCGGAACTGTTCCTGGCGACCGCACCCGGCGTCGGCAACATCCTGGAGGCCGGGCGCAACCTGTTCCAGATGAACACCATCCTGCTGGGCATGGCGCTGATCGGCGCCACCGGCGCCCTCATGAACATCCTGGTCACGCTGCTGGAACGCCGCCTGCTGCGCTGGCGCACCACCTTCGCCTGACCCTTTATCCGGATCGGAACCAGAACCATGCAGCCGCCCAAGGTCATCAGCCTGAACCCGCACCACGCCGTGCCCCCGGCCGCCAGCCACCCTGCGCCGCGCGCCCGGTCGCACGCCAGCGACCTGGTGGTGCGGGGCGTCTCCAAGGCCTTCAGGATCGACGGCCGTGATCTGCCGGTGCTGGAGGACATCAGCCTGACGGTGGAACCGGGGCAGTTCGTCACCCTGGTGGGCGCCAGCGGCTGCGGCAAGTCCACCCTGCTGCGCCTGATCGCCGGCCTGGACCGCGACTACCAGGGCGAAATCCGCGTGGGCGGGCGCAGCGTCACCGGCCCGAGCCTGAACCGCGGCCTGATCTTCCAGGACCACCGCCTGTTCCCCTGGCTGACCGTGGCCGAAAACGTCGCCATGGCGTTCGAGATGCGCGACCTGGACCATGTCGACAAGCGCCGCCTGGTGCAGGAACACCTGAAGCTGGTGGGCCTGAGCGGGTTCGAGAAGGCCTACCCCCACCAGCTGTCGGGCGGCATGGCGCAGCGCGCCGCCATCGCCCGCGCCCTGGTGAACGAGCCGGAAATCCTGCTGCTGGACGAACCGCTGGGCGCGGTGGACGCGCTGACCCGCATCCATCTGCAGAACGAACTGCAACGCATCTGGCTGGAAAAGGGCATCACCATGATCATGGTGACCCACGACATCGAGGAGGCGCTGCTGCTGGGTGACCAGGTGGTGGTCCTTCAGCCCCGTCCCGGCCGCATCCGCCGCACCATCGACGTGACGTTGCCCCATCCCCGCGACCGCGAGGACCGCACCCTGGCGCGCCTCAAGAAGGAAATCCTGGCCGACCTGGGCAGTGATTAGGGTTCCCTCAAACGGCGGGCGCGGCCGTCCGGCCGCTTGGCCTTCCTCGCCTTCCAGTCCGCTACGCTCCCCGGACAAGCTCCGGCGCCCGCGGTCGCGGGCTATAAAAACACAGGCGGGGCGATGCGCCCCGTATGGGGAATGCCTACCCATGATTTCCACCGTTCACGCGGCCTGGCGCCGCCATTCCACCCTGGGCACCTTGCTGATGCTGTCGGGCTTCGCCGGCCTGACCATCGGCATGTTGCAGGTGCTGTCCACCCTGTTCGCCATCCGCCTGGGCGCCAGCGGGTTCCAGATGGGCCTGATCAGCGGGGCGCAAAGCTTCTGCATGGCCTTCATGACCCTGCCGGCCGGCCTGGCCGCCGCCCGCTTCGGCCCGCGCGCCATCTATCTCACCGCCAGCCTGTTCGTCATGGCGGTCTATCTGGTCGCCCCCTTTTCCACCAGCTGGGTGGGGGTGCTGATCGCCGGCGCCCTGGGCAATCTGGGCATCCCCTTCCGCATCGTCGCCATCACCGGCACGTTCATGGAGCGGCTGAAGACCTTCGGTGCCTCCAAGGCCGGGTGGTACCGGGGCTCACAAGTGGTGGGCATGATCGTGGCGGGGCCCCTGCTGGGCACCCTCATCCTGCAACGCCTGGGGGTGTTCGCCGGTTATTGGACGGTGGCCGCCATGTTCAGCGTCATGGCCTTCGCCGGCCTTGGCATCCTGCCCGCCCACCCCAAGGCCGGCGCCCGGCCCACCTTGCGCGAGAATGTGGCGGGCATGGCCGGCCTGTTGCGCGACCCGGCGGTGCTGGGTGTGTGCACGGTGGAGCTGTCGTCCTCCGCCGTCGTCGCCTGTTTCACCGCCTTCGTCGTGCTGATCGGCGTCACCATGCTGCACCTGCCGGAAACCCTGGCCGTTTCCGTGCGGTTCGTGGAGGGCGGGGTCGCCGTCTGCACCCTGTTCCTGGGCAGCCATGCCCTGCGCGCCCTGGCGGCGGTGACGCTCTATCGCGTCAGCCTGGTCCTGGTCGTGGTCGGCCTGGTGCTGGTCGGCCTGGCGCAGGGGTACTGGAGCCTGTCCGTGGCCACCCTGCTGCTGGGCACCGGTGTCGGTGTCACCAACATCGTCAACGTGCGGCAGCTGAGCGCGCTGGAGCACAACAAGAGCCGCACCGCCTCCCTCCAGCTGATGTCGTCCATGTCCGGCAGTTGTCTGGGCGGCGTGGTGGGCGGGGCGCTCAGCACCGTCACCGGCCTGCGCGGCCTGTTCTTTCTCAGCGCCGCCGTCTATGGGGTGCTGGCCCTGCGCTGGTGCTTCGGCGGGACGGCCGCCCAGACACCGACGGCCGAGGCCGGGCCGGCCTAGAGCGGGTCGCGTAAAGGCGGAAGCACCTTGAGGCGTGAATCCGCTTGCGGACAGACCTAAATAGAGCCGGCGGTGGTTTCGATTAGAGCAAGATGCGATCACGCGTGATCGCATCTTGCTCTAAACACCGTCGGCTCCAGGTCGTGATGATTTCGGATATTTTGAAAGTCATCGGAGGCGAAAAAACAACATTTCTGATGAAATGCCGTAATTATCGTTATAATCTGACTGTCATTAGTTGTTTTTCTCTGAATTATATTGAAATATCGACTAACTATGTCGTTGCGTGCTTTGTGTTCAAGATATACAACTTAATTGGCCAGGCCGATCTCCGGCTATGAAAAGCAAAAATAACAACGCGATAGAGCATCGTAAAATCCCAAGAACCATTATCAATGGAGGAAAAGTTGGCAACATTTACGCCTGGTGCTGAGTTTGCATTCAAAATCATCAACCATACCAATGATTCTAATGTAAAATATAATCTGAATTTCATTCAGACATCAGGCATTCTTTCCATACCAAGCTTGGCGGTCACGGGCCTTGATGGAATAACCTCACCCAAGGGAAGTAGTTCCGTCCACGTTTTGACGCTTCCTGGAAAGACATTCGAAAAAGGATCTTATCCAACTCTGGACATTAGGGGTTCGGTCGTCAATTTTCGATTCTGGTCTGGTGGTCTCAACCAGTATATCAATATACTTCCAGATAATGGGTTTCATATTACGTCTGACAGGGACAATTTTAATGCGGCCAATAACGGCCGTTACCGCGTGACGGTGGATGCCGGCGGATATAGTGAGAACGTCTCGAATATTTTCTTCCAGGTTTATGACAATTAGTAGTGTGCGCGGCATTTGAACGTGACCGCTCAAATGCCGCCCTTAAGCGCCGGCCGCACCAGGGATGCCGATTGACGATGCCATTGCGGATGCCACTTGACGTGCCTTCCTACTAGAAGGTAGGTTGTCGTCATGAGCACCGTTTCGACCACCGCCGACGACATCCTCCATTGTGCCCGCGCGCTGATCATCGCCGGCGGGTACAACGGCTTCAGTTATGCCGACATCTCAGGCGTCGTCGGCATCCGCAAGCCCAGCATCCACCATCATTTCCCCACCAAGGCCGATCTGGTCCGTACCCTGGTGGCCCGTTACCGGGAAGAGGCGCGGGTTGGCCTGGCGCAGGCGGCGGACTATCACTGGGATCCGGTGGACCAGTTGCGCGCCTACACCGGGTTCTGGGCGCAATGCATCGGCGACGGCACCATCCCCTTTTGCGTCTGCGCCCTGCTGGCGACCGAGATGCCCGTGCTGCCGGTCGAGGTCGCGGCGGAGGTCCGCGCCCATTTCCGCATGCTGTCGGCCTGGCTGGCCGACGCATTGCGGCGGGGGGCGGAACAGGGCGTCCTCATGCTGTCCGGCACCGCCGAGGCGGAGGCCGAAGCGTTCCTGGCCACCGTCCATGGCGCCATGCTCTCCGCCCGCGCCTATGGCGACCCCGCCATCTTCGGTGTCATCACCCAGCCCCTGATCGACCGGCTGGTCGTCGAAAGGCCGGCCACCCCTCGACAGTGAACCACCTGCGGGGCAAGGGCGCCGTGCCCCGCATGCGCTCGTTCGCCCGCAATACCTACCAACTAGTCGGTAGTGCCAATGGGCATCCACAACCGATCAACGCATAAGGAAACCCACGATGTTTGGAATCTCCCCCCTCGGCTGGGTGCACACGCTGGGCAGCCTGCCCGCCATCCCGCTGGCCCTCTACATGTTCGCCCGCCACGGCCGCATCGTGCCCCGCTCCGCTCCGGGTGCTGTCTATTTCATCTCCATGCTGATCGGCGCCATCACCGTGTTCCTGGTGGCGCACCAGCCCGTCAGTTACGGCATCGGTGCCGCGACCATCCTGCTGCTGCTGGCCGGCTACGGCGTCGGCCGCGTCACCATCCTGGGGCGCGCCGGCCGCTATCTTGAGACGGTCTTCCTCAGCATGACGGCGTTCCTGTTGATGGTGCCGACCGTCAGCGAAACCCTGCGCCGCGTTCCGGACGGCCATCCGTTCGTCACCCGCCTGGACGCGCCCCTGCTGCTGGGTGTCCAAGGCGGCCTGCTGGTCCTGCTGATCGTCGGCGTGATCGCCCAGGTCATTTATCTGCGCCGGCAGGGGCGGGTGGCGTAAGGTCGCGGCCCGTGCCGCCGCGCGGGCCGTTTTGCTTCAACGGCCGGCCGGCCCATTGAAAGTGTCGGTTCCGCTATCACCTTCAGCATGTTGTGGTTGAGGCCAGCCTTGGCCCGTTCAAAACGTTCGCTAAATTATACGCGCGGCATGGGGCTGTTGAAGAAGCCCCGTGCCGCTGGTATTAGATCTCGCCTGCTGTGCGGGGTCCGGCCAGCGCTTTCCGCGCGGGCTCTGCTTCATTCGATATCGCTGGGGCGTCGTTGATGCTCAGGCACCCGGTCGGGATAGCGGATGTGGGGCGCGGCCGCGCTATTGGTAATTTGGAACGTTTCCGAAATGAGGGTCATGTACCCTTCATGGCAGCAGGCGATTTTTCTAAAGTCCGCTCGAACTGGTTATGCAGACCCTTTCGTTTGCATCCGGCACCTCATTTGCTATCCTCTATCAGGTGAAATCTCAATTTTATATTGATTTGATTGCCATATCTCCATATTTTAGGCGCAATCTGAATTGCGGCCAGAATGCTGTGGCTTCCAGGGTAAATATTGGTAATGTGAAATGGAGGTATTCGTGCCAAAAATATTTAAAGTCGTTCTTATTCATTTTGTTCTCTCTATTATTATATTATTCTCGGAAAATGTTGCATATGCGGGATCATCCGATCCCGGCTATATAACAGGAATTGTTGTGGGAAACGGCGGCATGTTATATTTTTATTCGACCGGAGTTAGGGAGCAGCAAGCGGCTTGTGCAACACTCGGCGGCCGTTATGTATTGAATGCCAGTACCTTGGGGGGGCAATCTATTATGTCCACAATATTGGCAGCATATGTGACCCATCAAAAGGTCTCTGTCATCGGGACAGGGGCATGCGCAATTTGGGGTGATTCCGAAAGTGTGAGCATGGTAATTTACTCTAATTAATGAATTTCAGCAGTTATTCTGTCTGGCGGAGATAATGAAATGAATATCAACGTGAAAATGGCAAAGAATATACTAAAAATGGTGTCGGCGCTTGTTTTCTGTTCTTTTTCAGTACATGCTTTGGCCGGATATTCCCAGGTCGGACTTATCAGTGGGTTAATTGCCGGCGCTGACGGGGTGATTACCATATACACCAGTACCGGCCTGACGTCCGCGCCTTCTTGCGCCACAGCCAATCGTTTCTCATTAAATGCCAGCACTACAGGTGGGCAATCGACTTTGTCTGCGTTGATAACGGCATATAATATAAAGCAAAATGTCCAGGTGGTGGGAACCGGAAATTGCACCATAATATCAGATTCTGAAGATATTGCTTATGTTGTATACATAAACTGATTCAGTTTTCATCGATCTGGTAGATACTTCCCTGTGCATTGCTGCAAGAGTGCAGTAATTTTGTTGCGCTTCTCAATTTTTATTCTGGATTGAGCATGTGCTCTATATTCAGGGCAATCGTTTCGTCGTTTGACCTGTCGGCCAAACGACAAAGGGCCGGCATCGCTGCCGGCCCTCCGCCACATCGCTGGTCGCGGGGGTTTATTCTGCGGCCAGCGATGCCGGTGTGGGGCGGAACAGGGGCAGCAGTTCCTCACCCACCCGATAGGCTTCCTCCAGGTGCGGGGGTGAGGCCAGGATGAAGGTGTCGACACCGATGGCGGCGTAGGCGTTCAGGGTTTCCGCCACCTGGGCGTAGTCGCCGACAATGGTGACGGCCGGGCCCGGCCGCACCACGCCTTCGCCCACCCACAGGCTGGGGCTGATCTTGCTGTCCTCGAAATGGCTGGCGTTGGCGTAGCGTGCTGCCCAGGCGCGCTCGGCCGCTGCTGCGTCGATGTCGTCGCCGGTCAGTTCCTGGCGCTGGCGCACGGCCGTGCGGTCGGCGGTCTCCCACAAATGGCGCGCATCCTCCCACGCCTCCTCATGGCTGGCGCGGGCGATGACGTCCACGCGGACGGCGTGGCGCAGGCGGCGGCCGTGGCCGGTGGCGGCCTCGTTCAGGCGGGCCAGCTTGGCCGCCAGGTCCGACAGGGGTTCCGCCCAGGTGGTGTAGACGTCGGCATGGCGGGCGGCGATGTCCAGGGCGACATCGGAGGTGCCGGACAGGTAGACGGTGGGCGGGGTCACGGCGCTGACCGGATGCTGAAGCCCGCCATGGTCCACCTGGTAGAAGGCGCCCTCATGGCTGAAGTCCTTATGGGTCAGCACGCCGCGCGCGATGTCCAGGAAATCGCCGGTGCGGCGGTAGCGGTCCTCCACCGGGGCGAAGTCGCCCCAGCGGCGCTGCACCTTGTCGTTCTCCCCCGCCACGATGTTCCAGTCCAGGCGGTTGCCGGAATGGCGCTGGGCGGTGGCGGTGGTGCGCGCCGCGTGCACCGGCTTGGTGGTCGCGGTGTGGAAGGACGGCAGGAAGCGCAGATAGCGCGTCTCGCGGATCAGGGCGCCGGCCACCACGAACGGCTCCTCCCCCGTCGGCGTGGCGGGCACCAGCACGCCGTCGAAGCCCGTGGCCTCCGCCGCCTGGGCCACGCGGGCCAGATGGTCGAAATAGGTGAAGCGGCTGCGGTCCTGCTGGCGGTGGCTGGTGGCGCCGGGGAAATAGCCCGGCGTCGTCTCCGCACCCGTGTGCAGGTTCCACAGATCCAGGTTCTTAAGCCGGCTGTCGCCATCCGTGGGCAGGCGCCAATGGAAGTTCAGGGTCATGGGATGAGAGTCCTTTTCGTGTGCCCTCAGGCGCCGGGCGCCGCCATCCGGCGGCTTGGGACTATCCTCGCTGCGCCCTGCGGTGCTCGCTGCGGGGCCGGCGGTCGCCGGCCTGGAAAAAGCGTGGGAGCACAGGTGCGGCGGGAGGCGTCGGGGGCAGGGTGGCGTTATTCGGCGGCGTGGCGGTTGGCGGCGGCGGGGCGCTGGCGCAGTAGGGGCAGGATTTCCTCACCCACGCGGTAGGATTCCTCCAGGTGCGGGCTGCCGGCCAGGATGAAGGAGGTGACGCCCAGATCGATCAGTTCGTTCAACTGCTCGGCCACCTGCTGATAGCTGCCGACCAGGCCCACGCCCGGGCCGCCGCGCAGCAGGTTGAAACCGCCCCAGCGGGCTGGACCCACCTTCAGATCCTGCCAATGGCGTGCACCATCGGGGCGAAAGGACCGCTGGCGGGCGGCACCCACGGATTCGGCGGGACCGGCGGCGAAGCGCGCCTCGATGTCCTCCGGGGTCAGGCGTTCCCAGGCGCGGGCGACCTCGCGCCAGGCCTGTTCCTCCGTCCGGCGGGCCAGGATCTCGATGCGCAGGGCGTAGCCGGCCTTGCGGCCGGCGGCGGCCGACCGCTCCTGGATCTTCAGGATGTTCTCCCGCACCTGCTCGATCGGCTCCAGCCAGTTCAGTTGCAGGTCGGCATGGTCGGCGGCCACGGCGGTGGCGTTGTCGGATGAGCCCGACAAGAACAGCTTGGGCAGCTTTTCCAGCGAGTGGGGGGCCTGCAATCCGCCGCCCTCCACCTGGAAGATCTTGCCGTTAAAGTCGTAGGGCTCTCCCTTGAACTCGGCCTTCACCACCTCAAGGAATTCCCGCGTGCGGTTATAGCGGTCGGCGTGGGGCAGGTAGTCGCCGTACCAGCGCTGCGACGGGCCGCCGCCGCCGGTGATGATGTTCCATTCCACCCGCCCGCCGGTGGCGCGCTGTAGCGAGGCCGCCTTCTGTGCGGCGTGCACCGGGTGGATGAAGTTGGGCTGGAAGGCGATCAGGAAATTCAGCGTCTTGGTCTCGCGCGCCAGGGCGGCGGACACCGCCCACGCCTCCTCCGTCTGGGGGAAGGAGATGACCAGCGCGCCGGAGAAGCCGGAGATTTCCGCCGCCTTGGCGATTTCCGCCGCGTGGTTGATGAAGGGGATGCCGTCCGGTTCGCCATCGCGCAGGCCGGGCGCGATGTTACCGGCGCGCAAGGGCGTCCAGTCACCCCGGTTGGCCGTCTTGGCCAGGTTGCCGTGGCAGCCGTGCAGGGGCAGGCGCCAATAGAATTCCACGGTCATAGCTGTACATCGCCTCCGTCTCAGCAAGCCTATTTCACAGGCCGATTTTGCGATCATACACAGAAAACTATTAAAACCATAGACAATAGCGAGATTATGGGTTACCTCCCTTAACACAAGGTTCGTGAAGCCACGCATGAGCTGCCCGAACCAAGCGGAAAACCAGGGGCCGGGTTCGGGGAAGGCAGTGCCGTCCCATCAAATAAGGCCCTGGAATCAAATAGAAATCGCAGTTGGCGGGATGGGTGGAAGCCTGGCCCGTCCGAAGAAGGGGAAGCATCGTGGCGCATGGATCGAAGGTGCCTGGGCCTGGGGGAATGACGGCGGCGTGCCGTCTGTCGTGTACGGCGGGCGCCCCGTAAGGCGGTGCCCCCGGACCCGACTCACCGCATCGAACTCAACACCAGGCGTGCCGGCGACCGCCGCCGCTGGTGAAAAAACAGACCTTCCGGAGCCTTATAAGATGAAATGCCCCGCCCGGCTGCGGCACACCGCCAGCGCCTTCGCCATCACCGTCTCGTTCGCGTCGTCCGCCTTCGCCGCCGATGCTCCCGCCCCGGCCAACGCGGCCACCCCGGCGGCGCCCGCCGATGCCGCCGACGCCTCCGCCACCGATGCGGCGGACGCCGACGGCATCACCACCATCCTGGTACAGGCGCAGCGCCGCACGGAAAGTGCGCGCGACGTGCCCTTGGCCCTGTCGGTGGTGACGGGCGACACCATCCTCAGCAACGACGGCATCAAGCGGACCAGCGACATCGTCAAGCTGATCCCCAACGCGTCCGCCGCCTCCACCGAGGGGCCGGAACGGCCGCGCTGGTTCATCCGGGGCATCGGCACCAACAACACCGGCGCCAACACGGTGAACCCGATTGGCATCTATTACGACGATGTCTACATCGCCAACGTCTATAACCAGGGCCTGCCGCTGTACGACGTCGACCATGTCGAGGCGCTGAACGGTCCGCAGGGCACGCTGTGGGGCAAGAATTCCAACGGCGGCGCCATCAGCTTCGTTTCCAAGGCGCCGACCTTCGATCCCGACGGCTACGCCAAGGTCGGCTACGGCAGCTTCAATGAGCGCCAGGTGCAGGGGGCGGTCAGCGACGCCCTGACCGACAAGCTGGCCGGGCGCCTATCCTTCTATTACGATGGCAGCGACGGCTGGCAGAAGAACCTGTACGACGGACGCACCCTGGGCGGCGGCGATGACGTGGCGGCGCGCGCGCAACTGCTGCTGCACGCGTCCGACACCCTGACCGCCAGCGTCAACCTGCACATCCGCCGTTTCGACGGCACCACCCGGCCCAGCGACTACATCGCGGACAGCGTCGCCCCCCTGACGGCGGGCACCGCGGCGCAGAAGTCCTTCCTGTCCGTCTTCCCCGATGGCCTGCCGCACACCAGCGGCTACGGTGAGGTCAACCTGACCAACCCCGGCATCGAAAAGCTGGATGAGAAGGGGGCGCAGGGCAAGGTGGTGTGGGATCCCGGCTACCTGACCGTCACCTCCATCAGCGGGTTTGAGACCAACAAGCGTACCCAGACCACGGCCTATGGTTCCGTGCCCAGCAACAGCGCCTATGCCGGCACGCCGTTCTCACAAAGCTATTCCGAGGCCGACTACTGGCAGGCCAGCCAGGAACTACGCATCGCCTCCCCGTCGGAGGACCGCTTCACCTGGCTGGGGGGCTTGTATTTCTTTGATGAGAACCTGTCGACCCAGGCGGCCAGCGCCAACTACATCCGCGGCACGGTGGCAACCGCCAACGCCTGGGGCACCGGCCCGCAGTTCACCAAGAACCCCTACAACCAGGATTGGCTGAGCTATTCCGCCTTCGGCAACGTCGGCTACAAGATCACCGACGACTTCAAGATCAGCGGCGGCCTGCGCTGGTCGCGCGAACGCACTTCGATCCAGGAGGCGTACTACGCCGCCAACACCGGTTCCACCGCCAGCACCTTCATTTCCAACCTGCCGCAGACGCAGTACTGGCTGTATTCCGCGCCCAAGCTGTTCTCCGACAGCCAGGCGCAGGTCACCCGGTCGTGGACCTACGACATCACGCCGGAATACAAGATCAACGAGAACGTCCTCTCCTACTTCCGCTACGCCCATGGCGTGCTGCCCGGCGGCTACACCGTCACCGGTTACGTCGCCGTGCCGGGAACTACGGTCAAGGCGGTGCAGCTGTACCGTTTGAACCCGGAGGAGCTGGACTCCTATGAGGTCGGCCTCAAGACCAACTGGTTCAACAACAAGCTGGAAGTGGACCTGACCGGCTTCCACTACGACTACACCAACGCGGTGGTCAACGTGCCGACCATCGTCGACCCCACCAACCCGTCCAGCGTCACCGTGCTGTTCCGCAACGCCGGTGCGGAAGAGGTGTGGGGTGGCGAGCTGCGGGCCGATGCGGCCCCCATCCACGGCCTGCATGTCGGCGGCACCCTGGGGCTGCTGAACACCAAGTACACGGGCGACACCGGCAGCACCGCCACCATCCTGGGGGCGCAGGCGCCGCGCTCCCCCCATGTCAGCCTGACGGCCTACGCCAATTATGACCAGCACCTGCCCTGGGGCGGCGACGTGATCTACAGCGTGGATGGCAGCTGGCGGTCGCAGCAGTACTTCTACCCCACCATCGCCTCGCAGATCAGCAGCCCCGATCCGCTGCTGAAGGCCGACGCCTACGGCATCGTCAACGCCAGCATCGCCTGGCAGCCGCGCGACGACGGCAAGCTGTCGTTCGAATTCTCCGTCCAGAACCTGACCGACACCAAGTACGTGGAGCTGGGCCTGCCCGTGGCCAACGGCTCGGTCGACCAGCGTTTCGGCCAGCCGCGCAGCTTCTTCTTCTCCGTCACCGACCGGTTCTGACCGGCCGCCCCTTCCTCGTGAATGTAAAGGGTACGCGACATGTCGACAATATCATTGGCGAAGCCGGCGGCCGCATCCGCGCTGGACAAGGTCTATTTCACCCGCTGCCCGGTGCCGACGGCCACCGGCCTGGCCTACAAGCTGGGCTGGCTGGGGCAGGAATTCGCCGCCGACGGCATCGCGGTGGAAACCTTGCAGGAGGGGGGGCAGCTGGAGCTGCGCCGCCACCATTACGACCATGAGCTGCCCACCCTGATCCGTGAGGGCGGCAACATGCTGGCGCTCGGCGCCCGGGCCCAGGGGGCGCCCACCCGCCTGATCGGCCTGACCTGGATCGACGAGTGGCAGTCCATCCTGGTGCGGGCCGACAGCGGCATCACCGAGCCGCATCATTTGAAGGGCAAGCGGCTGGCGCTGCCGTCCTACGCCAAGAACCCCATCCCCTCGCACGTGCGGGGCACCAGCATCGCCCGCGGCATGTCGCTGCACGGCTACAAGGGCGTGCTGACCAATGCCGGGCTGACCTTCGACGATGTCGAGTTCGTTGAGGTTCACGCCGGGGGCGAGGCCGGGCGGGGTGCGCGGGCGCCGGAGGGGCAGCGCGGCAACATCTGGCGCCTGTGGGCGCTGGATGAGCTGGCCGAGGGCAAGGTCGATGCCATCTACGTCAAGGGTGCCTCGGCCGTTGACGCCGCGCGGGAGTACGGCGTGGTGGTGGGCATCGATCTGGACCGGCTGCCGGAACGGCGCTTCCGCGTCAACAACGGCACGCCGCGTCCCATCACGGTGAATGAGGAACTGCTGGGCCGCCACTATGACGTGGTGGTGCGCTTCCTGGCCCAGACCCTGCGCGCCGCCGACTGGGCCCGCGACAACGCCGAGGGCGTGCAGGACATCCTCCAGGGTGAGACACGGGGCAGCCGCCAGGCGGTGACGGAGGCCTACGGCGCCGACTTCAACCGGCTGCTGCACCCCGATTTGTCGGAGGAGCGCCTGACGCTGTTCGAACAGCAGAAGAAGTTCCTGTGGCTGCACGGCTTCCTGGACCATGACTTCGACCTGCGCGCCTGGGCCGACCACCGGCCGCTGGCCGACGCCCGCCGGCTGCTGGACGACCGGGGCTGAGCCATGGGTAAGGCGATCAACGACGTCCTCCGCGCGGCGCTGCAGGTCCTGCCGCCAGTGGAGGGTGAGGAGCTGGTGCAGAAGAATGTGGCCGATGGGCTGAAGGCGGCCATGCGCCGGCTGGCGGCCGGGGTCGCGGTCATCACCCTGGCGGATGGGGAGGGGCTGGCCGGCACCACGGTCAGCTCGCTCACCTCCCTCTGCCTGGACCCGCCGGCCGTGCTGTTCTGCCTGAACCAGGGGGCCAGCCTGCACGACCGGCTGCTGCGCGCCGACACCTACGCCGTCAACCTGCTGTCGGCGGGGCAGGAGGAGGTGTCGCAGCGTTTCGCCGCCGCCGGCCCCGACCGCTTCACGCCTGGGGCGTGGGAGACGGTGCGGGGTGCCCCGTGCCTGAAGGGCGCGCAGGCCAACCTGGTCTGCCGGCTGGCGGTGGACCTGCCCTTCGGCACCCACCGCATCATCGTCGGCAAGGTGCTGTGGACGCGGGTGCGCGAACAGACCGACCCGCTGCTGTACGCCGACGGCGCCTACCGCGTTTTGGGCTGATCGGACCCGTCTTGGGGGGCGGGCGCCGAGCCATGCGCGCGGCGTCCGTTATATAAGAAATTTTAAATAATATAACAGACATCAGGGGAGCAAAAAGGATGTCATTCAAGCAAAAAATCAACGTCACGATGGGTGGACTGCTGGCGGGAACCCTGCTGGCCTCCGCCGCCCTGGCGGACACGGCCCCCGCGACGGATGCCGGCAATGACCTGTCGGAGATCGTGGTCACGGCGCTGAAACGCGAAACCCGCATCCAGGAAACCCCGGCCGCCGTCTCGGTGGTGTCGGATGACGCCCTGCGCAACGCCAACATCCGTGAGTTCGACGACCTGGCGCGGGAAATCCCCGGGCTGGAGATCACCGACGCCGGCCCCGGCCAGCGCCGCGTCGCCATCCGCGGCATCCGCAGCGCCGGCGACAGCCAGGTCGGCATCTATTACGACGAATCCCCGCTGGTGAACCCGCCGGGCACCACCAGCGATCCCGGCGCCAACACCAGCGATTTCCGCCTGTTCGACGTGGAACGGGTGGAGGCTTTGCGCGGTCCCCAGGGCACGCTCTACGGCGCCGGCGCCATGGGCGGCGCCATCCGCGTCATCTTCAAGAAGCCGACCTTCGATTATGAGGGCACGGTGGACGTCACCGGCACCACGGTGGATGGCGGCGGCGAGGGCTATCAGGTCAACGCCGCCATCAACGTGCCCCTGATCGACAACAAGCTGGCGGTGCGCGCGGCGGGCTTCAAGCAGTACAGCCCGGGCTGGATCAACAACCCCGGCCTGGGCCTGAAGAACGTCAATGACGACCAGTCTGAGGGCGGGCGCTTCCTGGCCCGCTTGCTGCCCACGGAATGGCTGACCCTGGACGCCCTGTTCTATTACCAGGACGACCAGGGCGGCCCCACCGGCTGGTCGCCCAGCGCCGGCCAGTACAATTCCATCGACAAGGCCTACCTGCCGTTCGACGACCGCACCCGCCTGGGCAGCCTGACGGCCAACGCGGACCTGGACGTGGCCAAGCTGACGGTCACCAGTTCGTACCAGAGCCGCAACTTCCTGATGACCCGGGACCCGAACTACCTGTTCTCCATCCTCAAGGCCACCTCGGCCATGCCGGGGCTGTATTACCAGCCGCAGTCGGTCACCGACTGGACCAATGAGGTGCGGTTGCAATCCAGTGAGCCCGGCCGCCTGCAATGGACGGTGGGTGGATACTTCGAGCACCGCAACGCCAACGTCCTGTCCGAAGGCCACGTCATCGACAAGGACGGCTTCGACGTCGATCCCGTGAAGCTCAGCCTGCAACGCTATATCGGCGACAAGCTGGACCAGGAGGCGGCGTTCGGCGAGGTGTCGTATGAGCTGATCGACAACCTGACCTTCACCCAGGGCCTGCGTTTCTACAACTACGACAAGACGGTTTCCGGCGCCACGACGGTGGGCCTGGCCGCCCTGGGCACGGCCGTCAGCCCCTACAAGGAATGGTCCACCAACAACCAGGGCCTGCTGTACAAGAGCAACCTCAGCTACAAGTTCTCCGACCAGGTCTTCGTCTATTTCCAGGCGGCGTCCGGCTTCCGCCCCGGCGGCATCAACCAGGCCATCGGCCTGGCGACGGCGGCCCCCTACCAGCCCGACAGCCTGTGGACCTATGAGGTCGGGGTGAAGACCAGCTTCCTGGACGACCACCTGTCGGTGAACCTGACCGGTTACCGCACCGACTGGGACAACATGCAGGTCAGCCTGAACAGCGGCACCTTCTCCTACCTCGGTAACGCCGGTTCCGCCCGCGTGCAGGGGCTGGAGGCGGAGGTAACGGCGACCCCCATCCCCGGCCTGCAAATCACGGCCAACGGCACGGTGCTGGGCGCCAACCTGACGGCGGACCAGATCGCCACCGGTGCTGTGGCATCCGCCACCACCGGCCGCGCCGGCGACCGCATCCCCAACATCCCGGAGCTGACCGCCACCCTGTCCGCCCAGTACGAATGGACCTTGGTGCCGGACTGGAAGGCCCTGGTGCGGGGCGACGGTTCCTACGTCGGGCCGTCATATTCCGACTTCCACCAGTCCAGCCAGTACCACGAGATCGGCGATTACACCGTGTTCAACGCCCGCGTGGGCGTGGAGCACCAGGGCTGGGGCTTCTTCCTGTTCGCCAACAACCTGCTGAACCGTGTGGCCCGCGTGTCCGCCGGCAACGTGCTGGGCGGTTCGCTGGAAACCGAGGTCACGCTGCCGCCGCGCACCATCGGCGCCAACCTCACCAAGTCGTTCTGATCCAGCAGGCCGGGACCCGGCAGGTGCCGGGCTCCGGCTTCCCCTCACAGGGCCCGGTAGCGCGTCAGCCCGTCCCGCCGCAGCTGGGCGATCACCTGCTGTTCCCAGGCGCTGTAGGCGGCGACGGCTTCGGCCGGCGGTGGCGCGGTGGGGCCCTTGGCGGGGGCCGGCGTGCCGTTCGCGGCGCCGTCCGGCGTGCCCGCCTGCAAGGGACCCAGGGCGTGGGCGTGCTCGGTGCCCAGCACGACCACGTCCTGCCATCCCATCTGCCGCAAGCCGGCGGCGGTGACCAGGGCGCGGACGCCGTCCAGGTCGGCCAGCACCAGCCGGGCGCCGGCCACGCCCACCTGCTGGTCCACCAGGGGCAACAGCCGGTCGCTGGGCAGGGGGCGGAAACCGGGGATCAGGCCGGCGCGGTGTTCTTCCCCGCCGCGCACGTCGAATTCATACAGGGTGCGGCCATCGTCCCGGCGCCATTGTTCCAGCGTCGTCCGGTCGATGGTGACGACGCCGGCCTTGTCCGCCAGCCGCCGCGCCTGGGTTTGCGCGGCCGCCACGGCGGCGGATGACACGGGCGGCTGGGTCCGCGCCTCGGCCAGCGGGTGGCCCGCCAGGCTCCAGCCGATGATGCCGTGCTGCAGGGCCGCCACCGGGTTGGGCACGCCGGCGTCGATCAGCAACTGCGCCATGATGATGCTGCGCGCGTGGCCGCCGCTGGCGGTGACGATGGTGGTGCGCGGCGACGGCGCCAGGTCGGCCAGCCGGTACAGGATCTCCGCCGCCGCCACCTTGACGGCACCGGGTATGCTCAAGGGGCCGGCCTCGGTCGCCGGTCCTACGTCGATGACGACCAAATCGTCGCCGGCGTCGATGCGGGCCTTCAGGTCCGGGGCGGTGATCAGGGGGGTGCTGCGCACATCCGCCACCCAGGCGCCGAAGGCCTTGCACGCCACGTTGGTGCCCCAGAACACCTCGCCGCCGGCCGCACTCCAGGCCGTCAGGCCGCCGGACAGGATGGTGATGTCGCGATACCCCAGTTGGGCCAAGGCCTGGGCCGCGCGCTTGTCGCGGCCGGCCGTGTCGCCCAGCAGCACGATGGGGGCGTCAAGCCGGGGAACCAGCGCCGCGATCTTGCGCTCAAGCGCCGGCAGGGGGACGGAGACGCTGCCGAAGGCGTGGCCCTCGGCGTACTCGATGGCGTCGCGGACATCCAGGAAGGCGGTCTCCCGTCCCTGGCGCAGATGCTGGCGCACCGTCGCGGCCTTGGCGGTGCGGATGCCGGGTGAGGTGGTTCGGAAAGGGGGGGAGGCAGTCATAACGGTCACCGCGGGAAAGGGGCGCTCAAACGGCGCTGTCGGTCGGCTGGGCGGGAGAAGTGGGCCGCACGTCGCGCGGTCCGGCGGGCCCGACATCGGTGGCCGGTGCCGTCCAGGCCTTCCCATCGGGGGACCGGATATGGATCGGGGCAGGGGGCGGGGATGCCCGCAAGGATGTAGCCGTTCAACCTTTCCCCCAATTCAACACGTGAAATTATGGATAAATATTCACAATCCACAGATTGAGAGTCAATTTTGAATTAATAACTATATTATAATGTTAAATATAAACGCGTTAAACCTTCGCGAGTGTTGCAATTCGCGCGAATGAATCTTATCTAAAAGGATTCCCTGGAATAACAGACGGCTAGCAAGGGGCGGCCGGGCGGCGGTGGCGGCCTAGATGTCGTACATCAGCACGAATTCGCGATCGTCCGACTTGCGCTGCATATCAGCGATGCTTGTTTGGTCCAGGATGTCCGCCATGGCGTCGCGCACGTCCAGCATCACGGCCCGGATGGCGCAGTTTCGCACATCCGTACAATCCTCGCAGGGCTTGAACGACCCCCGGCTGGCGCAGGCGATGGGGGCGATGGGGCCGTCCAGGATGCGGATGACCTGGCCGACCATGATGGTGTTGGCCGGCCGCGCCAGGGAATAACCGCCGCCGGGGCCCTTCTTGGAATTCAGGATGCCGTGCTTGCGCAATTCCAGCAGGATGGCGTCCAGGAATTTCTTGGGCAGCTGGTTCTTTTCGGCGATGTCCGAAATGAGGGAGGCGGGGCCGTCCGCGTTTTCCGCCAAGTAAATTAAGGCTTTAAGACCGTATTTCGCTTTATTGGATAACATATAGGTCTTCTAAGTCTTCAAGGCGGACGCCGGCTTGGCAAGCGTGAGGCCAAGGGCCCGGCCAGGGCAGGCGATTTAGAAAGTAGGCTAAATAGACTAATTTTCAATCGGCGTAAAAGAGTTTTGGGGGATGCGCCGACAGCGGAAAGCCGGGATAGGCCGCGCCCATGGCCGGGGGACGGCGTCGATCAGTGGATATATTGTCATTTATATTCGAATAACGCATGGGGCATGTACTAAGGCTTCGTATCGTCACGCGGGATGAAACAAGACCATCGCCCCCCACGCTGGGACGTTATTTATCGTGAGCATTCATGTATTCTCTCAGCGCCTGATTAATGCGGGTCTGATAGCCTCTCCCTCTGGGATGGGCGCGAAACCAGGCAATCAGATCCGCATCAAGACGTAGGGTCAACTGCGTCTTGATCGGTCGAAACATCATGCCACGCTTGGCATGGCTCCAATCAGTTTTCTCGGGCATGTCCGTCAGGTCGATTTGATCGTCCGGCATCGCCGCCAGGGCCGCGATTTCATCATGATCCAACTCGGCCTTGTTGCCGGGCACCACCAAGCGGGCTTTAGTGTTGATGGGGGCCGCTGATTTGCGCTTGTCGCTCATATTGTGCTCTCTCGCGTGGCGTGGCTTTGCGGGCGCTGATTATTCGTCCAGGTTCATTACTGTCGCTGGGCAATGTGTGGACCACGAATAAGGTCACCCCTGCCACCTGGGCCAGACTGCATATCGTATCGAAGCGATCCCCATCCGGGTGATCGTCCGGGTCCGTTAAAGCGTCAGGATCTTCAAGAGCGCGGGCTGCCGTATTGAAGCTGACGCGATGCTTCTTGAGGTTCGTGGCTGCTTTCTTAGGATCCCACGTCCAGTCCACCCAACTCTCCATGTAGTGACCAATATGTAACTACAAATGAGGCAAAATTCAAGCCCTGCCGGGAGGGGCGACTTGACAGGTTTGCTGGAAGGCCAGTGTGCGCCCACCGCCCCGTCAGATCGAGTAGTTGAAGGAGTTGTAGGACAGGTCGCTCAGCGTCTGGTCCAGCTGCTTGGTCGGCGCCCGGTTGCCGTCATCCACCTTCACCACCTTGGCCGGGATGCCGGCCACGGTGGAATAGGGCTCGGTCGAGCGCAGCACGACGGAGCCGGAGGCGACGCGGGTGTATTCGCCGATCTCGATATTGCCCAGGATCTTGGCGCCGGCGCCGATCAGGGCTCCTTTGCGCACCTTGGGGTGGCGGTCGCACACCTCTTTGCCGGTGCCGCCCAGGGTGACGTCCTGCAGCATGGTCACGTCGTCGCCCACCACCGCCGTCTCACCCACCACCAGGCCGGTAGCGTGGTCCAGGAAGACGCCCTGGCCGAAGGTGGCGGCCGGATGGATGTCGGTCTGGAACACCTCTGACGAGCGGCTTTGCAGGTACAGCGCGAAGTCGCGGGCACCGTTCAGCCACAGCCAGTGGGCCAGCCGGTGGGTCTGGATGGAATGGAAGCCCTTGAAATACAACACCGGCTCGATCAGCCGTTCGCACGCCGGGTCGCGGTCGGACACGGCGGCGATGTCGGCGCGCACGGCGGCGGCGATGGACGGATCGTCGGCCGAGGCCTGGTTGAAGGTGTCCACGATCAGCGCCTGGGACACCACGTCGTTCTTCAGGCGCGAGGCGATGCGGTGGAACACCGCGGATTCGAAGGAGGACTGGTTGATGATGGAATCAAGGAACAGCGGTCGCCAGCATGGGCGCCCCGGCCAGCCCGTCCTCGGCCTCTTGCCGGATGCGGTCCCACAGCGTGTCACCCGTCAACTGCGCCCCCGCTGTCTCACGACGCACCAAAGCCAGCCGTCCGCCCAGCACCACCATCGCCGTCCCCTACCTCACGCGACAGCGACGCGCTGTTGCCTGGAAGCTATAAATCCACCCGCCGGGCATCGGCAATCATGCAATGCTCAACGACTTGGCCCAATCCGGGGCCGAACGCTTGAGCGGTGCTCAAGGTTCCCCCGCGGACATATGTGGGTGGCCGCACGGGCCGATGCCACCCTCTCATATCGCCGAAATATTGCCCATAGCTTCTCAAATGTTTCCAATTCGGTCCGTGCAGGGCCGGGGTGCGTCCGACATCGGGGTGTTGGAAATCGCAATCATGGCCTGATATTGTCAGATCCGGTCAGTTGTTCCGGATCGGTCGGCCCGCCCCATGCCCTTCTACCAGCCCGATGAAGACGATCCCGATCTCCAAGAGGATGGCGATTTCGATCCTGAGACCGTGGCCCGCGCCGTCGCCGTCTTCGGCGGCCACATGGTCACCAAGGGGCTGGAGATGCCGGTGCATGTGCACGGCAAGGCCCAACTGGTCCTGACCCTGCGTGGCATCGTCCGGTGCGAGGCGGCACAGAGCGTCTGGATCGTGCCGCCGCGCTGTGCCGTGTGGATACCCGGCGGCGTGGCCCACAGCGTGACCATGGCCGGCGATGTCGAGGTCTATTGCCTGTTCGTGGAACCGGACGCTGCACCCACGCTGCCCAGGCAATGCTGCACCCTGTCGATCTCCCCCCTGCTGGAACATCTGCTGCTGCACGTGGCACGCATGCCGGTGCTGTACGACGTCGACGGCGCCGACGGCCGCATCGCCACCGTGCTGCTGGACCAGCTGTCGGCAGCACCGGTGGAAAAGCTGAACTTCCCCATGCCGGCGGACCTCAAGCTGCGCAAGGTCGCGGCCGCCCTGATGGCCGATCCCGCCGACCGCGCCACCATTGAGGACTGGGCCCGGCGCCTGGCCGTGGCGCCGCGCACCCTGACCCGCATCCTGCAGCGCGAAACGGGCATGAGTTTCGGCCGCTGGCGCCAGCAACTGCACATCCTGATCGCCCTGCAGCGCCTAGCCCAGGGGCGTCGGTCCAGGCGGTGGCGTTTGAGCTGGGGTATGAGGGCGCCAGCGCCTTCGTCACCATGTTCCGCAAGGCCCTGGGCAAACCGCCCGCCCGCTATCTGGCGGAACGCCGCGTCGCGGCCTAAAGTCCGATCGATTGACCGGATATGGCAATATATTGTCCCGCTTGCGGAATGTGGTCAGGTGCCGCGTTCCCTATCCTGCCCCCGACGCCGCGCCTGATGCGCCGGCGGGTTTTGGCAAGGAATGGGAAACGTGGATACACTCAGCAGCGGCCTGGTGGCGGACACCCTGAAACGGCTGCATGAAGAGGCGGAGGCGACCGACGCCGCCCTGGCGCAGGCCCATGGCGATGTCATGGACGATCCGGACCGCATGATCAGCCAGTTCATCGAGGCCGAAACCCGGGACCTGGCCGGGCTATACCATGGCCTGGCCGGCAATTTCCTGACCGTCTCGCCGGAATTCGGGCGTTTCCTCTACATGTGCGCCCGTGCCTGCAAGGCCACGCGCATTGTGGAGTTCGGATCCTCCATGGGCATCTCCGCCATCTACCTGGCGGCGGCGCTGCGCGACATGGGCGGCGGCCAACTGATCGGCACGGATCTGGAGCCGACCAAGGCGGTGCGGGCGCGGGCGAACCTGGCCGCCGCCGGCCTGGCCGACCTGGTGGAAATCCGGGTGGGCGACGCGCGCGAAACCCTGAAGGACGGCATCGGCGGCGACATCGACATGGTGATGCTGGATGGGGCCTTCACCCTGTACCTGCCCATCCTGAAACTGCTGGAACCGCACCTGAAGCCCGGCGCGCTGATCATCGGTGAGAACGCCTTCGCGCAGGCGCCCGGCTACATCGATCATGTGCGCGATCCCCGCAACGGCTATCTCTCCCTGCCGCTGCCCTTTGATAACTGGCGCGGCAACGAGTTCACGCTGAAGACGGGGTAAGGGGTCTTACGCCCGGTCCCGGGCTACGGCGTTGAGGATGGCGCGGCTGCGCTCCGTGGCCAGCATCGCCGCCACATCCGGGATCAGGCGGCGGCGCCAGTTGGGCCGCTCCCGGTCCGTGCCGGGCAGGTTCACGGCCTCGGCCTCGCCGGCCAGGTCGTCGGCCTGGGCCAGCATCAGGGTCGATGGGGCGGCCGCCACGAAGGCGTGGATGGCGGCGGCGACGGAATCATCCATCTCGCCATCCAGCGGGCCGATCTCGCTCAGCAGGCCGGCACCGACCAGCTGGTCCAGCAGGCCGCGCTTCTCCTCCTGCCGATTGGTGCGGGCGGCGGTTTCCGCCACCTCATCCAGCAGGCCCAGGCTGCGTTTTTCCGCGATGTCGGCGCCGGTCCACCAGCCGGCCAGGGTGGGCAGGTCGTGGGTGGAGACGCAGGCCGCGGCGTTGGCGGGCCAGCGTGCCGGGTCGCGGACGCGTTCGCCCTCACGCTCGAACCACAGCACGCGATAGGACAGCATGCCGGCGTCGGCCAGCCGCTCGCGGAAACCTTCGGGCACGGTGCCCAGATCCTCCCCCACCACGGCCACGCCGGCGCGGTGGCTTTCCAGCAGCGTGCGGGCCAGCAGCAGCTCGAACGGCGCCTGGACATAGGCGCCGTCGCGGCCCGAGGCGCCGTTGGGCACCCAGAACAGGCGCCGCAAGCCCATGACATGGTCGATGCGGATCATGCCGGCATGGCGCATGTTGGCCGCCAGCAACTCAGCGAAATCGGCGCCGGCGCTGGCCTCCTGCACCAAGGGGTTGGGGGGCGGCAGGTTCCACACCTGGCCTTGCGCCGAGAACAGGTCCGGCGGCGCGCCGATGGAGGCGCCCAGGGCGAAGGCGCCCGGCGCCCCCCAGGTTTCCGCCCCGTCGGGGGCCGCCCCCACCGCCAGGTCGCGGTAGAAACCCAGGCCCAGGCCACCCTCGCGCGCGGCCCGGTCGGCGGCGGCCAACTGCCGGTCGGCCGTCCATTGCAGCCAGATGTGGAAGTCGGCCTCTGGTGCCGCGACGGCGGCGTCTGGCGTGCGCGCCGCTTCCGGCCAGGCGCTCCACGGCCCGGCGTGGGTGTCGGCCAGCACTTCGAACCGGGCGAAGCGTTCCAGGCTGGCGCCGCCCGCCTGGCGGAAGGTGGCCAGATCCCGCACGGCCGCGTGGTCGGGTTGGCGCCGGGCCAGGTCCTGGAAACCGGCGAAGGCGGCGGCCAAAGCCTGCCGCTTCAGGGCCCACACTGCCGGGTAGTCGATGGCGCGCAAGGCCGACAGCCGCGCCATCGCCGCCGCCTCCTGGGCCAGCAGGCCGGCGGCGGCGCCTGCCGGATCGGCATCGCCCAAGGCGGTGGCGTCGATATAGATCGGGTCCAGGAACCGCCGGTCGGAGGGGTGATAGGGGCTGGCGCGCTCCCGATCATTGCCGAACAGGGCGTGCAGCGGGTTGATGCCGACGGTCACCGCGCCCAAGGCGCCGGCCCCGGCGCCCAGTTGTGCCAGGGTAGTGAAGTCGCCCGTTCCCTGGTCGCCGTCCCGGCGCACGGCATAGAGATGGGCGCCGATGCCGAAACGCCGTCTGTCCGCCAAGGCTGGGGGTTGGAAGGCACGGGAAGGCGCCACCACCAGGGTCGTGGCCATCTCCGGCCTGCCGGCCAGGCTCAGGCGGTGAATACCGGCTGGCAGGCCGGCGATGACGATCTCGACCGATGCACCGCGCCGCCCGTCCGGCGCGGTGAAGGGCAGGCGGCGGCCGTCCAGCGCCGCCTTGAACTCCGTCGTCTCACCACTCTCCAGGTGCAGCACCAGGTCCAAGGCGTTGCCGCCCGCCGCCGGCACGGCCAGGCGGAGGGGCTGTTACCGCCGTTCCCACCACCGTGCGGGGCAGGGGGCGGAAGGGGCCCTCCCGCGACAGCCGCTCCAGCCCGTCGCGCACGGCGCCCAGGGTGCCCGCGTCCAGGCCCATGGCGCCCAGCAGGGCGCGCTTGCTGTCGTCCGGTACGGGGTGATGCCCGCCCATCTCATCCCACCAGTCGGGTGCGATGCCGGCGGCGCGGGCATAGCGGTCCAGCAGGTCGGCCGTGGGCGGCGCCTGCCGCCGGCCTTCGTCATCCGCCCGTTCCGCCAGCACGACCACGCTGCGCGGTCCGATGGTCAGGGCGTCGCCGACGGGTGCCGGTTCCTTTTCGTCCTCCCCGCCGCTGTCCAACGCCACCTGCCAGCTATGGCCGGCGCGGTTCCAGGGTGGGGTGATACGCTGTTCCTGCCATCCCCGGTTCAGGATGACGGCCACGCGGTCGGTGGCGCCCTCGCCGGCAGGGCTGGCGAACACCGCGACCAGGGGGCCGTCCTGGCTCCAGTCGTCGCCGGTCAGGACCTGGCCGTCGGCGCGGAGCCATTCCACGTCGGGCACGCCGTCAGCATCGACATCGCCGGTCAGGAAACGATCACCGCGCAGGGCGGGGTGGGCTTGGCGCAGGGCGATGGTGCTGCGGGTGAAGTCGTACAGGCCGGTATCGATGGCGCCGTGGTCCAGCCAGTTCAGGCGGTTGTCCTGGGCGTAGGCGTTGTTGTTGCCGTCCTGGCTGCGTCCCGCCTCTGCCCCCATGCCCAGCATGGGCGTGCCGCGCGCCACCAGCAGCGTGGCGATCAGGGCGCGCTGGTCGTGGCGGCGGGCATTGATGACGCCCGGGTCATCGCTCGGCCCCTCCACCCCGTGGTTCCAGCTGGCGTTGTCGTTGGTGCCGTCGCGGTTGTCCTCGCCGTTGGCCTCATTATGCTTGGCCTGATAGGTGACCAGGTCCGCCAGGCTGAAGCCGTCATGGGCGACGATGAAGTTGACGCTGCGCGATGGCCGGCGCTTGGCATGGAACAGATCGGCGGACCCCGCCAGCCGCGTGGCCAGCGCGCCCAGCTTGCCGCCATCACCGCGCCAGAAATGGCGGATGTCATCGCGGAAGCGGTCGTTCCATTCACCCCAGCCGGCGGGGAAATCGCCGGGGTGGTAGCCGCCGGGGCCGATGTCCCACGGCTCCGCGATCAGTTTCAGGTCGCGCAACAGCGGATCCTGGCGCAGCGCCGACAGGAAGGGGCTGGCCGGGTCGAAGCCGCTGTCGGTCCGGCCCAGGGTGGCCGCCAGGTCGAAGCGGAAGCCGTCCAGCCCGGCGCGGGTGGCCCAGAGGCGCAGGGCGTCCAGCGCCAGGCGCATCATGGCCGGCCGGTCCACCGGCAGGGTGTTGCCGCAGCCGGTGTCGTTGACGTTGTAGCGCCGGTTGTCGGGCCGCAGGCGGTAGTAACGCTCATTGTCCAGGCCGCGCAGGCTGAGGGTGGGGCCCAGCTCGTCGGACTCGCCGGAATGGTTCAGCACCACGTCCAGGATCACCTCGATGCCGGCGGCGTGCAGGGCGGCTACGGCGCCGCGCACCTCCGCCCAGCCGCCGGGGGCCAGGCGCGGGTCGGGCGCGCAGAAGGCGATGGGGTTGTAGCCCCAGGCGTTGCTGAGGTTCAGGGGGCCCAGATGGCGCTCATCCACCCAGGCCATGGCCGGCAGGATCTCCAGCGTGGTGACGCCCAGGCGTTTCAGGTAATCCACCGCCGCCGGGTGGGCGAGCCCCGCGAAGGTGCCGCGGATATCCTCCGGCACGTCCGGATGCAGGGCGGTGAAACCCTTGGGGTGGCATTCATAGATGACGGTCTGGTCCCAGGGCACGCGGGGCCGCGCCACCGGGCCGGGATCGAAATGGGGCTCCACCACCGCCTTGGGCACGAAGGGGGCGCTGTCCACCTGGTCGGCCGTCAGGTCCGCGTCCGGGTCGCCCAGGCGGTGGCTGAACTGGCTGGCGTGCAGGGTGAACGCGGCGTCCAATTTGGTGGCGTACGGGTCCAGCAGCAGCTTGGCCGGGTTGAAGCGATGGCCGGCGCCGGGATCGAACGGCCCATGGGCCCGCAGGCCGTAGCGCTGCCCCGCCTTGATGCCCCTGATGAAACCATGGAAGACGTCGCCCGTCCGCTCCACCAACGGCAGGCGCGCCACCTCGGTCTCGCCATCGAACAGGCAGAACTCGATGGCTGTCGCATGGGCGGAATGGACCGCCACGTTGACGCCATCGGCCGTCAGTGTGACGCCCAGGGGTTCGGGGCTGCCGGGCAGATCACTCACGACAACAGGTCGCGGTACAGGGCGGCGTAGCGGCGCGCCGGGATGGTCCAGGACACGTCGGTCGCCATGGCGTTGCGGCGCAGGCGCTTCCAGGCGGCATGGTCGGCGTACAGGGCCGACGTGCGCTGGATCGCCCCCTCCAGCGCCAGGGTGCTGGTGGGCTGGAAGCGCACGCCGGTACCCACGCCGGCTGCGATCGCCATCTCATTGGCGTCGATCACCGTGTCGGCCAGGCCGCCGACGCTGGAGACGACGGGGATGGCGCCGTAGCGCAGGGCGTACAGCTGGGTCAGGCCACAGGGTTCGAACCGCGAGGGCACGATCAGGGCTTCCGCCCCCGCCTGGATCAGATGGGCCAGCGGTTCGTCATAGCCGATGACACAGCCGATGCGGCCGGGATGGGCGGCGGCGGCGTTGCGGTAGCCGCGCTCCAGCACCTGGTCGCCGGCCCCCAGCAGCACCAGCTGGCCGCCGGCGGCGATCAGGGTGGGGATGGCCTCCAGCAGCAGATCCAGGCCCTTCTGCCAGGACAGGCGGCTGACCACGCCGAACACCAGGGCGTCCGGATCCTCGGCCAGGCCGAAACGTTGCTGCAGCGTCGCCTTGGCCGCCGCCCGGCCCTTGAGGTGCCGGGAAGAGAAGGGGGCGGGCAGGAAGGGGTCGTTGGCCGGATCCCAGATGGTGGTGTCGACACCGTTGATGATGCCCGACACGTCGGCGGCGCGGGCGCGCAGCAGGCCGTCCAGGCCCATGCCGGCCTCCGGCCCCCGGATCTCCTGCGCGTAGGTGGGGGAGACGGTGGTGATGCGGTTGGCCAGTTGCAGGCCGGCCTTCAGGTAACCGATGCCGCCGTAATACTCGACGCCGTCCATGCCGAAGGAATGCGGCGGCAGGCCCAGGCGGTGCAGCAGCGTGGCCTCGAACTGGCCCTGGAAGGCCAGGTTGTGCACTGTCATGACGGACGGTGTCTGCACCCACTGGTCATACACCATGTAGGCCGGCGCCAGGCCGGTCTGCCAGTCGTGGGCGTGGACGATGTCGGGGCGGGGCACGCCGCCCCGGCCCAGGCCGACCTCCGCCGCCGCGCGCGACAAGGCGGCGAAGCGCAGGGCGTTGTCCGACCAGTCGCGCCCGTCCGGCCCCAGATAGGGGTTGCCCGCCCGGGCGTAGAGGTGGGGTGCGTCCACCACGATCAGGTCCAGCCCCTGGGCCGTGCCGGCGATCAGCCGCGCCGGGCCGCCGAACAGCTCGCCAAAGGCGTGGACCTCGCGCCCATTCTCCAAGGCGGACATCACGGCGGGATATCCCGGCACCATGGTGGTGACGGCCACGTCCTCGGCCGCCAACGCCCCCGGCAGGGCCCCCACCACATCCGCCAAGCCCCCGGTCTTGATCAGGGGAAACACTTCCGACGCGACCGAGAGCACGGAGATAGGCATGAGGCATCAATCCTTCAGGCGGTCGATCATGGCTTGGGTGATCAGGCAGACGCCGTTGGCGCTGCGGCGGAAGCGGCGGGCGTCGTCCTCCGGATCCTCGCCCACCACCAGGCCGGTGGGGATCTGCACGCCGCGATCGACCACCACGTTGGTCAGCCGGGCCGACCGGGCGATGTCGACATAGGGCAGCAGCACCGCGTTCTCCAGCGAGGAGAAGGAATTGACGCGCACGCCGGTGAACAGCAGTGATCGCTTCAGGCTGGCGCCCGACACGATGCAGCCGCCCGACACCAGGGAAGAGATGGCCTGGCCGCGCCGCCCTTCCTCGTCATGCACGAACTTGGCGGGCGGCGTGATCTCGCTGTAGGTCCAGATCGGCCAGTTGTTGTCGTAGAGGTCCAGGTCCGGCACCAGGTCGGTCAGGTCCAGGTTGGCCTCGGCATAGGCGTCCACCGTGCCGACGTCGCGCCAATAGGGCTGCGTCTCCAGGGTGGAGCGCACGCAGGAGCGGGAGAAGTGGTGGGCCACCGCCTTCCCGTTGCGCACGATGTAGGGGATGATGTCCTTGCCGAAATCGCGGGAGCTGTCCGGCTCCGCCGCGTCGCGCCGCAACTGGTCGAACAGGAACTCGGTGCTGAAGACGTAGATGCCCATGGAGGCCAGGCAGCGGTCGGCCGACCCCGGCATGGTGGGTGGGTCCTTGGGCTTCTCAACGAAGGAGATGATGCGGTCCTGCTCATCCACATGCATCACGCCGAAACTTTTGGCCTCATCCTTACTGACCTCAAGACAGCCAATGGTGACGTCGGCGCCACTGTCGACGTGCTGCTGCAACATCAACTCGTAGTCCATCTTGTAGATGTGGTCGCCGGCCAGGATGACCATGTAGCGCGGCTCGTAATCCTGGATGATATCGATGTTCTGGTAGACAGCGTCGGCCGTGCCCTCATACCAATGGTCCTCCGATACCCGTTGCGAGGCGGGCAGGATGTCGAAGCTTTCATTGCGTTCGGGGCGGAAGAAGTTCCAGCCGTGCTGCAGATGGCGGATCAGGCTGTGCGCCTTGTATTGCGTCGCGACACCGATGCGGCGGATGCCGGAATTCAGCGCGTTGGACAGGGCGAAGTCGATGATGCGGGTCTTGCCGCCGAAATAGACGGCGGGCTTGGCCCGCCGGTCGGTCAGTTCCATCAGGCGTGAGCCGCGCCCGCCGGCCAGGACATAGGCCATGGCGTGGCGGGCCAGCGGGCCCTTGCCGGTGAACGCTTCACGGGCCCGGGGGGTCCGGCTGACGGATCTGGTCACGGTCGCTACCTCCCTGAGGGCGGACACGGTGCCGCCCTGTATTTGTATCGTCATTCCAGGCCTTCAATCCTGATGTGTATCAAGGGCCAGCCAGACGGCGGCCAAGGGCGGCAGGGTGACCGCGGCGGATGCCGGCAGGCCGTGCAGGGGCTGCCCGTGGGCGGTCACCGCACCCAGGTTGCCCGTGCCGGACCCGCCATAACCGGCCGCGTCCGTGTTCAGTATCTCGACCCAGCGGCCCGCCGCCGGCAGGCCGATGCGGTAGTCGGCGCGCGGCACGGGCGTGAAGTTGCACAGCACCGCCACCGGCCGGGCACCATCGCCGCCGAAGCGCAGGAAGGCGAACACCGACTGCTCGCGGTCGTCGGCGACGATCCAGCGGAAACCCTCGGGACTACAATCCGCTTCATACAGCGCGCGTTCCCGGCGGTAGCCGAAATTCAGGTCGCGGACCAGGTGGCGTAGGCCCTCGTGCAGGGGATAGCCCAGCAGGTGCCAGTCCAGGCTCTGTTCGAAATTCCACTCGGCGCGCTGGCCGAACTCCTGCCCCATGAACAGCAGCTTCTTGCCCGGGTGCGCCCACATGAAGGCGTAGTAGGCCCGCGCGGTGGCGAACTTCTGCCAGTCGTCGCCCGGTATCTTCTCGATGATGGACCGCTTGCCGTAGACCACCTCGTCATGGCTGAGCGGCAGGACGAAGTTTTCCGAGAAGGCGTACAGCAGGCCGAAGGTCAGCTTGTCGTGGTGCCATTTGCGGTGCACCGGCTCCTTGGAAATGTATTCCAGGGTGTCGTGCATCCAGCCCATGTTCCATTTGAAGCCGAAACCCAGGCCGCCGCTATAGGTCGGCTGCGACACGCCGGGCCAGGACGTCGACTCCTCCGCCACCGTCATCGATCCGGGATGTTCGCCGTAGACCAGTTTGTTGATGGTCTGCAGGAAGGAAACGGCCTCCAAATTCTGGTTGCCGCCCTCCCGGTTGGGGATCCACTCCCCATCTTTGCGCGAATAATCGAGGTAGAGCATGGAGGCGACGGCATCCACGCGCAGCCCGTCGATGTGGTAGCGGTCGATCCAGTAGAGGGCGTTGGCCGCCAGGTAGTTCACCACCTCGCGCCGGCCGAAATTATAGATGGCGGTCTTCCAGTCGGGGTGGAAGCCCTGGCGCGGGTCCTGGTGTTCGTACAGGGCCGTGCCGTCGAAATGCGCCAGGCCGTGCACGTCGGTGGGGAAATGCGCCGGGACCCAGTCCAACAGAACGCCCAGGCCGGCGCGGTGGGCGCGGTCCACCAGCCGGGCGAAACCGTCGGGCGACCCGAAGCGCGCGGTGGGCGCGAACAGGCCGATGGGCTGGTAACCCCACGACGGGTCGAAGGGGAATTCCGAAACCGGCAGGAATTCCAAATGGGTGAAACCCATGTCGGCGGCATAGGGCACCAGCTGGTCCGCCAGCTCGTCCCAGGTCAGGTAACGGCCGCCGTCGCCCCGCCGCCACGAGCCCAAGTGCACCTCATAGATGCTGATGGGCGACCGGCGCGCGTCCATGGTCTTCAGGTGCGCCATGTGGGCGTCGTCGGCCCAGGGGAAATTGTCTGTGCGGGCCACCACGCTGGCGGTGGACGGGCGCAGTTCACTGGCGAAGCCGAAGGGGTCGGCCTTCAGCGGCAGCACGGTGTCGTCCGGCCCCACGATCTCATACTTGTAGATCGCCCCTTCGCTTAGGGCCGGGGCGAAAATCTCCCACACCCCGCTGTCGGCGCGCCGGCGCATCTGGTGGCGGCGGCCGTCCCAGCGGTTGAAATCGCCCACCACCGACACCCGGCGGGCGTTGGGCGCCCAGACGGCGAAGTGCACGCCGGCCGCACCCTCGTGGCTTTTCGGGTGGGCGCCCAGCTTCTCATACAGCTGTTTGTGGGTGCCCTCGGCGAACAGGTAGTCGTCCGTGGGACCCAGGATGGGGCCGAAGCCGTAGGGGTCGTCGAACTCCCACACCCCGCCGGAATTGGCGGCGCGCAGGCGATAGCGGAAACGCCGGCCGCGCCGGGTCTTGCCCTCGAACAGGCCGCCGTCGTGCACGCGGGTGAGGGCGGCGATGACGGTGCCGTCCGTCTCGACCGCCTCCACCGTTTCGGCACCCGGGACGAAGGCGCGGATGACGCTGCCCCGCTCCCCCTGGGCGTGCAGGCCCAGCACGCCGAAGGGATCATCATGCCGGGCGCCCAGCAGGGCGTCGATGTCCTCAGGTCTGGCGGTCCAGGCGGATGCGCTTTTCTTGGCCATTAAGATCAACCGACCTTCGGGGCCGGCAGGCCCCAGATGTCGGTCGCGTACTCGGCGATGGCCCGGTCGGAGGAGAAGAAACCCATGCGCGCGGTGTTGGTGATGGCGGACCGCCACCAGCCGGCGGTGTCGCGCCAGCGGGCGTCGATGGCGCGCTGGGTGGCGTAATAGGCGTCGAAATCGGGCGCCACCAGGAAGTAGTCGTGATGGCGCACGGCGTTCACCAGATCGCCGAAGCGGCCGGTCTCGCCGGGGGAGAACACGCCGGAACCGATGGCGTCCAGCACCTCCTCCAGCATGGGGGAGGCGGCGATGATGTCGGTCATGTCGATGCCCTGGCGCCGCCGCTCCTCCACCTGTTCGGTGGTCAGGCCGAAGATGAAGATGTTGTCGTCGCCGACATGCTCCTTGATCTCGACATTGGCGCCGTCCAGCGTGCCGATGGTCAGCGCGCCGTTCAGCGCCAGCTTCATGTTGCCGGTGCCCGACGCCTCCATGCCGGCGGTGGAGATCTGTTCCGACAGGTCGGCCGCCGGGATGATGGCCTCCGCCAGGCTGACGTTGTAGTTGGGCAGGAACACCACCTTCAGCAGGCGGCGCACGGCCGGGTCGCGGTTGACCAGGCGGGCCACGTCGTTGGCCAGCTTGATGATCAGCTTGGCCTGGTGATAGCTGGCGGCCGCCTTGCCGGCGAAGATCTTGACGCGCGGCACCCAGTTGCCGCCGGGGTTGGCGCGGATGGCGTCGTACAGCGCCACGATCTCCAGGATGTTCAGCAGCTGGCGCTTGTATTCATGGATGCGCTTGATCTGCACGTCGAACAGGGCGTCGGGGCTGACCGACACGTCCAGCCGCTTGCGGATCAGGTCGGCCAGCTCCACCTTCTTGGCGCGGCGGATGGCCTGGAAGCGCTCGACCACGCCGGCGTCACCGGCGAACTTCTCGAACTCCGCCAGGGCCATGGGGTCGTCCATCACCTTCGGCCCACAGCATTCCACCAGCAGCTGGGTCAGGCCGGGGTTGGCCTCGAACAGCCAGCGGCGGAAGGTGATGCCGTTGGTCTTGTTGACGATGCGGTCGGGATAGAAGCGGTTCAGCTGATAGAACAGCGTGCGCTGCACCAGGTCGGAATGCAGGGCGGAGACGCCGTTGATCTTGTGCGACCCGATGAAGGCCAGGTTGCCCATGCGCACCTTGCGGCCCTGGCCCTCCTCGATCAGCGACAGTTCCGACAGCACGCCGCCGTCATGCTCGCCGCGCGACCGCACCAGGTCCAGGTGCAGGGCGTTGATGATGTAGATGATCTGCATGTGCCGGGGCAGCAGGCGCTCCATCAGGGGCACCGGCCAGGTTTCCAGCGCCTCCGGCAGCAGGGTGTGGTTGGTGTAGGAGAAGACGGCCGTGGTGATCTCCCACGCCTCGTCCCAGCCGAAATCGTTCAGGTCGATCAGCACCCGCATCAGCTCGGCGATGGCGATGGCCGGGTGCGTGTCGTTCAGCTGGATGGCGACCTTGTCGGGCAGCAGGCGCAGGTCGCCATGGTGCTGCTTGTGCCGGCGGATGATGTCCTGGAGGGAGGCGGAGACGAAGAAATATTCCTGGCGCAGGCGCAGTTCCAGGCCGGCCGGGGTGGCGTCGCTGGGGTACAGCACCTTGGAGATGGCCTCCAGCCGCACGCGGGCGGCGAGCGCGCCGACATGGTCGCCCTGGTTGAAGGCGTCCAGGCGCAGGGCGTCGGGCGCCCGGGCCGACCACAGGCGCAGGGTGTTGACGTGGCGGGCGCGCCAGCCGGTGACGGGGGTGTCGAAGGCGATGGCGTCCACCGTCTCCTCCGGCCGCCAGAAGTGGCGGGTGACCTCCTCGCTGACGTCCACCGTGTCGACCCGGCCGCCGAAGCCGATGGAATAGTCCACCTCCGGCCGTTCGAACTCCCATGGGTTGCCGAAGGTCAGCCAGTTTTCCGGGTACTCGCGCTGCCAGCCGTCCTTGATGCCTTGGCGGAACAGGCCGTGATCGTAGCGGATGCCATAGCCGTGGGCGGCGATCTGCAGCGTCGCCATGCTTTCCATGAAGCAGGCGGCCAGGCGGCCCAGGCCGCCGTTGCCCAAGGCCGCGTCCGGCTCGATCTGCCGCAGATCCTCAAGGTCCACGCCCAGGCTGGCCAGCGCCTCGCGCACCGGTTCCGTCAGGCCGGTTTCCATCAGCGCGTCGGCCAGCAGCCGGCCGATCAGGAATTCCAGCGACAGGTAGTAGACGCGCTTGCGCTTGGACTCATAGGTCGCGCGGGTGGCCGCCATCCAGCGGTCGACAATACGGTCGCGGACGGCCAGGGTGGTGGCGATGAACCAGTCGCGCTTGCTGGCCACCTCGGGGTTCTTGCCCACGGCGTAACGCAGCTTGGCCAGGATGGCGGCCCGCATGGCCTCGCCGTCCAGTTCGTCCAGCGCCGGCGGCGCCAGTTCGGCGCCCACTTCCGACGGCAGCACCTTGGTTTCATCTGCGGGCTTGGGGGCTTGTGCCCCAGGGGCTTCGGAAGGAACGGCCGGGACAGGGGTATCACTCACGCTGTCTATCCTTTCGAAACTAGATGATTGTCGCCAGCTTTGCATGTCTGTTGCGCCGCGACAACCATGACTGGTGCCAGTCAGATAGCGCGCCGCCCCACGGCGTCACCCCCTTGATAAGGCGAACTTTTGCAAGGGGTGACGGTTAGGATGTCAAACTTTCGCGACACAACCAAAGTAGGGGCCCGCCGAGGGATCGGGCCTGTGGCTTAGGACGGGCACGCGCCTGCCTTGGGCTTCAGAGCGGCATCCGGTTCACGGGGGGCGATCAGGCAACCGTGAAGCCCGGCCGGTGGTTCCGGGGCCGCGAGAGGGCGGCCCCGGGGCGGTTCAAATTTTTGCAAAATAAGTGCTTGACCACCCCGCCCCGGTCGCATACATAAGCGCCCCACGACACGGCCTCGTCCCCTTCGTCTAGAGGCCTAGGACACCGCCCTCTCACGGCGGTAACAGGGGTTCGAATCCCCTAGGGGACGCCACATTTCCAGCGATTTGGCTGGATTTTGCGGGACAGTTTCGGGACAGTTGACCTCGCGGAACACTGCGAGGAGACCGCCCGCCATGGCCACCATCACCCCCAGAGAGAATCGCGAAGGCCAGGTCATCGGCTACCAGGCCAAGGTCCGACGCGTCGGTCACAAGCCCGTCTCCAAGACCTTCGAGAAGAAGAAGGACGCCGAACGCTGGGCAAAGTCCGTCGAGACCGACATGGACCGTAGGGTCTTCGTAGACCACAGCCAAGCCGACAGCACCACCCTGGGGGCCCTGCTCCGCCGCTACCGCGAAGAGGTCACGCCGGCCAAGCGCGGCGCCGTGCAGGAAGCCGGCCATCTGATCGTCGTCGAGGATGACGAAATCTGCCTGCGCCGCCTGAGCGGCCTTTCCCCCCAGGACATCGCCAGCTATCGCGACCGGATGCTGGCCTGCGACTACGCGCCCGCCACCGTCGTGCGCCGCATCAACCTGATCGCCACGGCGATCGCCCATGGCCGGCGGGAATGGGGCATGCACCTGCCGTCCAATCCCGCCGAAGCGAAGCTGACCGCCCGCCCCAAGGGCGCCGACCGGAAGCGCGAACGGCGCCTGCAGCCCGCGAAGGTCGAGATTGAGCGTCAGCTTGATCCGGATGCCGGCACTGAGGTTGAGCTACCCCATCGCGTCCCCTCCGAAGAGGAGCGCCTGATGGCGGGACTGGCGGCCAGCAAGCACGGCATCTGGCTGGTGCCCATGGCCAAACTGGCGCTGGAAACGGCCGCACGGCAGGGTGAGATCTGTGCGCTGGATTGGGGCGACGTCGATCTGGCGAAGCGCGTCATGACCGTCCGTGGCTTGTCCGGCGATGGGTCCAAGAACGGTGAAATCCGGAGGGTACCACTGTCCACCGCGGCGGTGGAGGCCCTCCGCTCTCTTCCCACCCATGGTCAAAAGAATGGACGGGTGGTGGACCAGGATCAGACACTGCTGAAGGTGACCTTCGGGCGTATCGCGAAGCGTGTCGGCATCGTGGATCTGACGTTCCACGATCTGCGGCATGAGGCCACCAGCCGGCTGGCCAAAATTTACGCCAATCCCCTGGAGCTAATGCGGGTGACCGGCCACAAGACGCTATCGATGCTGGCCAGGTATTACCACGCGGACGCCGAGGAACTGGCGCAACGGCTGGCCTGAGGCAAACGCGCATAGCGTCGTTTGCGCCATAGGGGGCAGCGAACCATCGTTCACGATCAATCTGCCCGGCGTCGCAGACGCCTCAACTGTCCATCTGATTGCGGATCAGGCGAGCAGGCTGCGGAAAAACTCCAGCCCAAAGGCGAGGCTGGTAATTACCAGTCTCCCGGAGGCTATGAATGGGTATTTTATGTCTGCACAAACCAATTATTTGGAATGATGCATCTAACCAGGGTACTGGAATCCCTTTTCCGCCCCCTGATAGCCGGGCCCTTGACTCCCAGTTTGTCCCACATCAACGACGACGCGTTGGCGCTGGTAGGCTTCATAGAGCCCAACCACCGTGGGCTTGGGCGGCCGGGGAGTATAGCGGAGCGGCTCCAGCCCCTGGGCGATGTAGCGACGGACGGTCTTGCGGTCCAGGCCGGTCCACCGGGCAATGGCGGAGACGGTCAGCCCTTCACGGGCGAGTTCCAGGATCATGACGAATTCCCCAAGAGTGACCACCAGTCCCCTCCCTCGCTCCTGCGAGGATATCCACGATCGCATTCTTCCCTCGCGTTGCATGACGCGCCAATTCACCCTGACGCAAGCAAAATTTGCTGCTATTTTGCACGTGTTGGGGGGGGAATAACTTGGACGCCACAGACGGAAAAGATGAAGCGGCCGACCCGCCCGGCAAGGTGAAGTCCGTCGCTGCCACTATCCTTGGCGAGTTCTTCGACGTCCTGAAAAAAGAAGAAGGCTTCAGCGAAATAGCGCCGAGGCTCCGGAAAGTTGTTCTCGAGGACGGCGTCTTCGCTGAACCCTCGATCCGTACCGCACTGTTTCCGGACGCCTCATGATCCGGATCGACAAAATACATATCAGGGAATTTCGCGGTATCCGGGAGTTGACCCTCGAGCTCAAAGGCCAAAACTTCGCGGCCTGCGGACCTAATGGGACCGGCAAGAGCGGCATCGTAGATGCGATCGAGTTCGCTTTGACAGGCAACATCTCCCGACTGGCCGGCACCGGAACCGGGGGGCTCTCGGTCAAAGCGCACGGTCCCCATGTCGACAGCCGCAACAAGCCTGAGGCGGCCTCGGTCACGCTCGACGTCACCATCCCCTCCCTCCACAACAAGAAGGCCCAGATCCACCGCACCGTGAAGTCGGCAAGCGCGCCGGAGATCAAACCCACCGACAAGGACGTTATCGCCGCCTTCGAGAGCGTCAACCTTCATCCAGAGTTTGTCCTCTCGCGCCGCGAGCTGATCCGATACGTCCTCTCCGAGCCGGGCCAACGCTCGAAGGAGGTCCAATCACTGCTGCGCCTCGACGACATCGAGAAATTGCGAGGTGTGCTGCAGAAGATCGCAAATGCCTGCACCAAGGAGCTCCCAGGGCTGGAGCGCGCGGAAAAGGACGCCGTCGCCAACCTCCTCGCCGCCCTCGACACTACGCAGCTCACCAAGAAATCCGTCCTCGATGCAGTCAATCCGCGCCGTGAGTTGCTCGGTCTGCCACCCCTGGCCGACCTCGAGACTAACACCTCGGTCAAAGATGGCTTGACGACCACCACCGCCAGCGCACCTGGCCGCGTGCCGAAAGTGCAGGCTGCCACCGACCTGATGACATTGCGCGAAGCGGTCCAAGCGCTCCAGAGCGCCCCGTTTCAGCAAGCATGCTCAAGCGCTGACGCGAACGCTGCCGAACTGGGCAAAGATGCCGAGAGCCTCAACGGCCTCTCCCGCGAATCTCTGCTGAAGTCGGCTCTGGCGCTATATGATGGGACAGTATGTCCAGTATGTGACACGCCGTTCGAGCCGGACGTCTTCTCAGGCCACCTTGCCGAAAAACTGACTCACCTCGAAGACGTGAGTAAACGACGCGCCGCACTCGAAGCAGAGCTGAAGCCGATCCTCGACGCTCTCCATGCCACCGGTACGGCATTGAACACCATGATCGACCATGCTGGCATGTTCTCGCCGAAGATCGACGTCACCGCGTTCACGGAGTTCAGGACCGTTCTTCGAGGGCGATACCAGCAGCTTCAAAAGCTCTTGCCGCTCGACGATACGCGCGCGGTCCTATCCGCTACACACCGCGTTCCCGACATGGAACTCTCGCTGGCCACGCTCGCCGCCGCGATTGCCGCGATACCGGAGCCCACCAAGCAGGATGCGGCGCGCGATTTCCTCGTCCTCGCGCAAGAACGGCTGGAGACCTACCGGACCGCGCGGCTGAAGTCCGCTGCCGGCAAGGTCCGCGCAGATCGCGCCACAAAGGTCTTCACCGGCTATGGTACCGTGACGACGACCGCTCTCGAAAAGATTTACAAGAACGTCGAGACCGCTTTCGCGAGCTACTACAGCAAGATCAACGAGGATGACGAGAAAGCGTTCACAGCGAAGCTTATGCCTTCCATCGGCAAACTCGGCTTCGATGTGGACTTCTATGGCCGCGGCCATTTCCCGCCCGGCGCGTACCACAGCGAGGGCCACCAGGACGGAATGGGACTTTGCCTGTATCTGGCGCTGATGAACCATCTGCTCGGCGGAAATTTCACGTTCGCGGTCCTCGACGACGTATTGATGTCAGTCGACTCTGGCCACCGACGTCAAGTCTGTACCCTACTCAAAGAGATGTTCCCGGACACGCAGTTCATCTTCACGACGCATGACGAGATCTGGCTGCGCCACATGAAGTCCGAGGGTCTTATCAAGGGTCGCAACTTCGCCCACTTCCGGACCTGGAGCGTAGATTTTGGACCGACCGAGTGGGACAACCGTGACATCTGGGCCGAGGTCGAAGGCCACCTCGCCAAAAGCGACGTGCGCGCCGCTGCCGCTCTGCTGCGCCACTACCTCGAGCATTTCGCAAAGGAGGCCTGCGATCGCCTCCGCGCTACTGTCGAGTTCCGAGGCGACGCCCAGTTCGTGCTCGGCGACCTTCTTCCAAACGCGACAAGCGCATTGGGCGACCTGCTGAAAAAGGCAAAGGGGGCCGCGAATTCCTGGAACCAAAAGGACGTCGTCGAGCACATAAGCGCCATTGAGGTTGCCTTCGGAGAAGCCAAGGCCAAGACCGGTCATGAGACGTGGCAGATCAACACGGCCGTCCATTTCAACGAATGGGCCGACTTCACGAAAGAAGACTTCGGCCCGGTGGTCGCCGCGTTCCGGGCGTTCACCAAGGCCTTTGCCTGCGACACCTGCAACGAAATGTATTTCGTTGCCCCAGACCGCGGGAAAAAAGAAGCGCTACGATGCGGATGCGGCACTCTGAACCTCAACCTCCTGCAAAAAGGCGGGTAGGCCCATTTGGGTGCTGATTCACGCATAGGGGGAAATGGACAAAGGGCCTCCCTTCCCTGATTTGCGCATAATGATCAAACGGCCAACGCCGCGCCGTCGATGGGAATGGCTTGCCCCGTAATGTAGGACGCGGCGGGCGTACAGAGGAAGACAACCAAGCCGGCCATCTATTCCGGCTCCCCGCCCGGCCTATGGGCGTCATGGTCACGCCGGATGTAAGCGTCGTCCGATGGCTGCCTTGTAGGAAAGTTGGTTGCGTGTTGAAAGCTATGTGTCGGCGGCGCCCCCGGGTGTGGCCGGCGTAGCATCGTGGCAAGCAGTGTGGTTTGCACCGTGGCAGTCCAGCGTATCGAAGTCATCACCGGTGCCGGTGGGCGGCGCGCCTATTCGGCCGAGGAGAAGATCCGCCTGGTCGGCGAGGCCCGTGGCGGTCGTGGTGCCGTGGCAGCTGCGGCCCGCCGCCATGGGGTGTGCAGCAGCCTGATCTACCGGTGGCGCCGGCAGATCAAGAACGGCGAACTCTCCCTGGTGGCGTCGCCCTTCGTGCCGGTGCACGTGGTTGAGGCTTCTCCCTCTCCCGGTGTCGGAGCGCCCGGCGCGACGCCCATCCTGCCGGTGGCGCCCCCGGTCGAACGCCGATCCGCCCTGATCGAGGTGGTGTTGGGCAATGGTCGCGTGCTGCGCGTCGATGAGGATATCGCCCCCGCCACGCTGCGCCGGCTGGTCGATGCGCTGGACGGCGCGTGATCACGGTTCCCGCCGGCGTGCGGATTTACCTGGCGATGGGCGCCACCGACATGCGCAAGGGCATGGATGGCTTGGCCATGCTCGCCCAGGAGGTTCTGAAGCAGGACCCGTTTGCCGGTCACTTGTTCGTCTTCCGCGGCCGGCAAGGTCACCTGGTAAAGGTCCTGTATTGGGATGGTCAGGGCTATTGCCTGTTCGCCAAGCGCCTGGAGAAGGGCCGCTTCGTGTGGCCGATCAGCCGCGAGGGGGTGGCGGCCCTTACTCCGGCCCAACTGGGGATGCTGCTTGAAGGCATGGACTGGCGTGCCCCAAGACGGACTTGGCGCCCGGAAACGGCGGGGTGAGTCCGGGCTGCCACGCTGGTTGAGGATCAGCGCCGTGACGATGATCGCTCCTCCTCTGGAGGCCGCCGGTCGGGTAGAATCGGCCCCATGTCTTCCATCGCCGATCCACTGCCCGCCCCGTTGCCCAATGACGTCGAGGCGCTGCGCGCGATCATCGCCGCGCAGGCTGCGGAGTTGGCGGCCGAGCGTCGATGCCGCGAGGCCAGCGAGACCGAACTGGCGGCCGCCAAGGCGGGCCTGGTGGCCAAGGCGCTGGAGATGGAGAAGCTCAAGATCCAACTGGCCCGTCTGCGGCGGATGCAGTTCGGTTCGTCTTCCGAGAAGATCGCCCGCGAGATCGAGCAGCTTGAGCTGTCGCTGGAGGACCTGGAGGCCACGGCCGGTGCCGAGCTGTCGCCGACGGCACTGCCGGAGGCGCCCGAGGCCCGCGCCAGGGCTGGCCGGCGCAAGCTGCCGGAACACTTGCCGCGTACCGAGATCGTGCATGCGCCGCACGACGCTTGTCCCTCGTGCGGCGGCACCTTGCGCAAGGTGGGCGAGGACGTCACCGAGGTGCTCGACTACATCCCGGCGCGCTTCACCGTGATCCGCCACGTCCGCCCGGCGCTGTCGTGCCGGTGCTGCGAGGGTATGGTGCAGGCGCCGATGCCGTCGCTGCCCATCGAACGCGGCCTGCCGTCCGCCGGGCTGCTGGCGCATGTGCTGATCGCCAAATACTGCGATCACCTGCCGCTGTACCGGCAGTCCGCCATCTACGCCCGCGAGGGGGTGGAACTGGAACGCTCGCTGCTGGCCGACTGGGTGGGCAAGGCGGCAGCCCTGATGGCCCCCTTGGCCAATGCGATTGCCCAGCACGTGCTGGCCGGATCAGTGCTGCACGCCGACGACACGCCGGTTCCCGTGCTTGAGCCCGGGCGAGGCAAGACCAAGACGGGACGGTTGTGGGTCTACCTGCGTGACGAGCGCCCCCATGCCGGACAAGGCCCGCCGGCGGTGCTGTACCGCTACACGCCCGACCGCAAGGGCGAGCATCCGCAACGGGAACTGGCCGGCTTCCGTGGGCACCTGCATGCCGATGGCTATGGCGGGTTCGATGCCCTGTACGACGGCGGCCGGATCGCCGAAGTGGCCTGCATGGCGCATGTGCGCCGCAAGTTCTTCGACGAACACGTCGAAACCGGCTCACCCCTGGCGGCGGAGGCGCTGAAGCGCATCGGGATGCTGTTCGACATGGAACGTCCCCTGGTCGGCCTGTCGGCCGAGGAGCGCCGTCTGGTCCGCCAAACCAAGGCCCGACCCGCCTTGGATGAGTTGGCCGCCTTCCTCGATGCCACGCTGCTGCGCATCCCCGGCAAGGGCGACCTGGCCAAGGCCATTCGCTATGCGCGCTCGCGGTGGACGGCGCTGACGCGCTACGTGGACGACGGCCGGCTGGAACTCTCCAACAACGCCGCCGAGCGGGCCATCAGGCCCTTGGCCATCGGAAGACGCAACTGGATGTTCGCCGGTTCCGACGCCGGCGGAGAACGAGCCGCCGCGATCTACACCATCACCCAAACCGCCAAGCTCAACGGCCTCGATCCCCAGGCCTATCTGCGCGATGTCCTCGGCCGCATCGCAGACCATCCAATCAACCGCATCACCGACCTGCTGCCTTGGAACATCGCCCAGGCATCCTGATCCGAGTTCGGGGATCAATCCGCTCGCACCGCAGCCTTCAGACGACGCTTACCGCCGGATCACACCCATACCCCGCATTTCATGAGCGCCCTTCGATGTCCCTCCCCCCAAAGCATCTGGTGATCGCCGGACCCATGGCGGTGAGTGTCTGGTGCTAAGGCCAGGGGTACGCCTGTTGCCCATCCCCTTCCCCGTGCCCAGCATCCCCCTCAAGCAGTCCTGGCCTGCTCCACCGCTACCGCGAGGAGGTCACCGACCAAGCAGGAGAGGATGCAGAAGGTCGGCCATTTGATTATCGCCTTCAATGGCGAGATTTGCCTGCGCCGGTGGAGCGCCCTTTTCCCCAGGGCAGCGCCTACTGCCGCAACCTAAGTTGGCCACGAGCCATCGCTCAGAAATTTAGGCCCTTGCCGGATCTCCGAAACGTCGAAATATCATAGCGCTGCCAGAAGCCAACCTCGGTGATGTCAGCACTCCATACGAACCTGAGCATTGGCAATCTAATATGCGAGACATCCAAACACTGCGACTCCTATCCGTAGCTGAGATCGCAGATATACTTGGCATCCATCGGTCAATGCTGCCCAGACTCGATATAAGATCTATTAAAATAGGGCGCCGCCGCATGTATTCTGTTGGAGAATTAGAACGGTGGGTCCAGCGACAGGAAGAAGCAAGCGCCGCGTGCATGGCCCCCAATGCTAATAACCATCCGTCTCCAGCTCCCTCCCCTCCTCGACCCCGAGGGCGAGGCCGGCCCCGCAAAAGCGCCAAACAGGAGAAATAAGCTATTTTAGATTGTTCACCGCCTTGCCAATCAAGAGGCCGAAATGCGCGAAGATAGAATTAAAAAGGATATGCTAAAGCGAGACCTAATAATCAAAGCCGCCCGCTCATGCTTCCTTGAAAAGGGAATTATGGGTACTCGCGTATGTGATATAGGAGAATATTCTGGATTGAGCGTCGGCAGTATATATAATATTTTTAAAAGCAAAGAAGAAATAATACTTGAATCCACAGATCTTGATAGTGATATTTTCAATATATCAGATACAGATAAAGAGAACTTTGGTGGCGTTGCCATATATATTAATAAAGAAATAAGAAGAGTGATTGATTTGCACACTGGAGTCAATTTTTCATTATATACCGAGCTATTGTCATTAGCCTCTAGGAATGACGCCATATCAAAATACATGAACAGAAAGAAAGAAGAGCTTCACGGCAGAGCATCTATCATAATTATGCTAGGTCAGAGTCGCGGCGAAATAGATAAACACATTGATGTATCAAGAAGAGCATCTGCTTTAGTATGCTCCGTCGAAGCAGCAAGGCTAATCCCCAAAATTAATCCGCGCCTAGATGGAAAATCTATAATGTACTTAATTAATTATTGGATACGAGTTGCACTTAACCTCGAAGAAGAAAGAAAAATTCAGCGATAATAGTAAATATCAGACTAATGCAACCGCACCGTCGGAGGCAGAGTGGCAGCAAGGCGCCGACAGATATGGTTTAAGCGCGGCACGCCCCCTTCATGACGGCCTGAGAGCCCCTCCCCGGCGCCGGTGCCGTTCACCTGCCCGATATCGACGATCACATTGAGGTAGGGCGTCGTTTTGCTCGCCCTCAAAGCCCTCCGCCCCCCCGCTCAAAGAGGCTCCCGCTGCCTATTATGTCGTCAGCCTCCATGCGCTTCCCGAGCCAATTTCTCTTGATCGAAGCGCTTAACGGCACCGAGGACCTCTAGGGCTTCAGCCTTCATGCGGTCGTCAAGCGAGCCAGCGTCCGCGATTCGCTCCAGTAGATCGAACGCCTGCGCGGCAACCTGCTCATACTCCCCCGCCACCAAGGCCGCTTCGACCAGGCGGCGAATAGCTTCGGCTCGGGCAGGAATGTCCCGCTGACGGCGGCGCCAACCGTCGATTATCTCAGTGAAGTCGGGCGACACCCGCATATTGAAATTTTCAGTCTTCTTCATGACCACAATCTGGCTTTCCATTTCGCGTCCCGCCTTTTGTGACGCGTGTGGCGCATGTGCGCACATTTCGATTGACAGCTCAAACCAAACAATGTGCATAATGTGCGCACATTAATCACATGATGGCATGTGATTGCGCTCTTGAACAATGGCGAGGAAGTCATTTCGCCCAAGGAGAAGCCATGCCGGCGCACGGATTAGAGCGATTACGTCAGAAGTTTTCACCGAGCATTCCCAAGCCAGCGCTTGGGCTGGACGGGGCAGCCGCGCGCGTTCTTCTCCAAGAGGTGTTCGCAGCAACGCCCGGCCTTGTCGCGTCAGCGCGGCGGGGCGACGCCACGCTTACAATTCTTGTGCATGACGTCAGTTGGGTTCAGGCCGTGGATGGGGCGATCGAGGCTGCAATGGCAGCTCTGGCGCGGGGTGACCACTCCATCGTCCAAGCCCCGTCTGAGGACGAAGACGCACCTTGCATGGATGCGATGGTTGAGGACGACGAGGACTTCCCCGCCGACGCCATCGAAGACGCCGACGAGGGCCTGGGCCTAACCGATTTTGATGCGCCGGCGAGTTCCAATACCGGGGCCTGGTTGGTGGTTGGCCGGGATGGGACGTCGCGCAGCCCTAGTATCGAAAGCATGGAGGAAGCCGCCGCTACTCAGATCGCGCAGGGGGGAGGGGTTATCATCATCGCCGCGAGCAGGATGGACCTGCCGCCACGTTTCACCGCGGCGGCGGACTTCCACCTCGTTCTTCCACCGTTGACTGGTGACGCGCTGGCCCGGTCGATTGCGATGGTCGCTTCCAAGCCAGCCGCGCGAACACTGCCGGACGCGCTGTGCCGGTCGTTGACGGCCGGCGATTTGCGGCTGGTGGCACGCCCAGCCGCATCCTCCGACGACTGGGTGGATCGGTTGGAACAGATGGTCAAGGCGCGGGTTCGGCGGCCGGACCCAGGCCCAAAGTTGGCCGACCTGCATGGCATGGATGAGGCGGTGCAGTGGGGCCACAAGCTACATCGCGACATCATCGATTTCCGAGCCGGGAATATATCCTGGGCTGACATGGACAAGGGCTGTGTCGTCGCGGGGCCGCCGGGTGTGGGCAAAAGCGCATTCATGCGCGCCCTGGCCAGGACCTGTGAAGTACCCCTGATCGTCGCGTCCCATGGGCAGTGGCAAGCTGCGGGGCACCAGGGGAACATGTTGAGGGCGATGGCAGCCACCTTCGCGGAGGCAAGGCGGGTTGCACCGTGCCTACTGGCGATTGACGAGCTGGATAGCTTTTCCAGCAGGGCCCTAGAAGCCGGGCAGAACCGTGCCTACCACCACCAGATCATGAATTCCTTCCTGGAAAACTCGGATGTCCAAGGGCGGGAGGGGGTTGTTCTAGTGGGTACCTGCAACTTTCCTGAATTGCTGGATCCCGCGTTAATCCGACCTGGCCGCTTTGAACGCGTCATACACGTTCCGTTCCCCGACAAGATGGCGCTCCAAGGTATTCTCCGCTTCCATCTTGGCCCAGATCATCTGCAAGGCCTGGACCTGGCATGCTTTGCGGCGGCGCTGGAAGGCGCGACGGGAGCAGACTGCGAGCAGGTCGTCCGTGGCGGGAAACGTCGCGCCAGGCTGGCCGGCAGGCCCATGCGACCGGAAGATCTGGCGGCGGAACTACACCCTGCGGAACGTCAACAGCCGTTGGAAGTCCGGCGCCTTGTCGCCGTTCATGAGGCTGGTCATGCTGTGGTTTCGGCAATCCTGAGGCCCGGAACGCTGCTGTCGGCTTCAATCCGCGCCTCTTCAGCGGCGCTGGGAAGCGTGCGGTGCCGCCCAGACGATGAAATCATGCACGCCGGTGACCTTCTCGCGTTGGTGAAGGTGTCACTGGCTGGACGGGCTGCCGAAGAGGCAGTCCTCGGGGAAGCGAGTACAGCCGCCGGCGGTAACGCCGAAAGCGATTTGGCGACCGCCACCTTGCTTACCACACAGCTCATCGCCCACGGGCTAGGAGATCAGCTGATCTGGGTAGGGCCCGTTACGGCGCACACGGTACCCCATCTCCTCAGTGGCAATCCCAAGCTCGCGGCGAAAGTCGATGCGCTGCTGGACGCCCAATATGGGGAAGTGCTCGCCCTCGTCCGTGCCCGACGGCAGGCGGTGGAATATGTCGCCGAGCTTCTGCTCGCCAAGGAGACGATTTCGGCTGAGGAAATCGTCGCCGCTGGAAGTGCGCTTTGGCCCAAAGCCGAGGGGCGGGAGATGCAGTGAGACCGGCACGAAGACGGCCCCCGCCCACCATGCGGCTTTTGCCAGAACGCGGTGGGCAAGTTGCTCCCCTTAAACCAAGACGAGACGTAAGATGCACACCGAGGCGTTGCCGATCCCGCCGGCCGTAACCGCTCTGATCAGCAGAACCATCGACCGGCTCCGGCACTTGCAGGTACAGCCTGACCCAATCGTTCCCGCACAACATCGCCAGCGGTATGGAATATTGACTTCCGCCGTTCGCGCCGACGGTCAAATTTTGGAGATGGCCATCAGCGAGGCGCTGAAGGCGCTTCCCCACCTCCGGCTTGTCCGTACCCCGCCCATATTCATCCCCCCTCTGGTCGATCAAATCGTCGGTGGCGTCGCCAGCGCCGAAACACTCCGAAGCTCTCATCTACATTACGAGGGGGATCAAGGGCGAAAGGTTGCCCCTGACCTAGTGCTTATCGATGCGAATCGCAAAGCCATCGACTTCCTGGAGGTCAAACGCGGTTTGGCGCGTACGGACGCTGGGAAGACCCGGCAGACAATCAGGGACCTGCGCTGTCTGCAGTTGGTCGGCAAAAGCTATGCGCTGAGGCAACTCAACGCCGAGGTCGACACCGCGACTGCTGCGGTCTGCGCTATTCACGGCGCCACCGCCGTACCTGCTGATTTGCAGGTCGCTGTCGAGGATCTGGAAGTCCGCTACGGACTGAGTCTGCGAGCCGTCATCAGCGCGACGTATACTGAATTTGGGCGGCAACTGGACGAACTGCTGTTCCAGCAGGCGCTCGATGAGGAGATTGAGAGCCTCTATCCTGAAAGACTTCAAGAAGGGGCGCCGGTGTCGCCATTGATCGGCTTTGCCGAGCAAGAGCCGGGGATGGGGGACACCATTACGCCTGCTTAGTGGGCCCTGTGGCCAACAGTTCCACGATCGCGGCGGCTGTGGCCAGCATCCTGTTGTCCAAACTCCGTGCTGCATCGTTCAGCCGGGCCAGTGCCGCAGCCCGTTGAGGGTCGTTCTCGTTGTCCTCTGCGAATAACTCGCTGAGCGGTACGCCCAGCCCCTTCGCCAGGACCTCCAGCGTGTCATAGGCCGGGATGGAGATACCGCGCTCGACGTTTGAGATTGCGTCCGGCGACCGGTCAATAAGTCCGGCCAGAGCCTCTTGGCTGAGGCCCCGTCTTTTGCGGATGGCTCGTATCCGCATTGCCACGCGAGTTTTGAAGTCCATGTCGCATGATGAGCAGATTTCCGTCTTGTCGGAACCGACCACCATACGGTATTTATCGAATGTACCGATCAGGAGTCCGGAAATAAACATCCCTAACGTGGGCCGATCGACGGATCGCTTCTGCCCACTACCCAGGGGCAGGTCACCAAGAACCGGCCTTCGACAGCCGAGACTAGGCCCTGAGAGTTTCGCCGGTATTGCCGGTCATGCCACGAAGAGTAAGGGAATCACTACGATGCACTCGCGGATGAAGTCGGGCCCACCGTCACCACCGTCATCCCCTCGGCGGCAGCGTATCGCGAGTCACCCACCCATATAAAAACGCTAGATGGCTTCGTCTGCGATGAGTTCACCATCAATGTAAGTTGGCCGGAAAAGCTCTTTGCCGCTGGATGAGGTAAACAGTGGGCGCCGCCGATGGCTGCCCATTCAATATGTCGATCCCTCGCCACTTTCCCGCACTGCCGCCTGTGCTGCAGTTCTCTCCCCTTTGACTTAGAGATACGATATGAAGCAGATTTCCGGCCGGCTCACCATGCTTGGTGATTCAATAGTAAAGACCAATCAATGCGACTACAGTTTGATTAAGATTGGGAACAATATTCTGCAATCTGTTGTCGTTCCATCTGGCATAAATAATTTCCTGGGTGTCCATAATGACGGCGAGACCACCATATATTACGTGGACCCATTTTTATTCAGGAAGGTAATTGTCGGAATCGGACTCCCGTCCGGTGAGAAATATTGCATGGGTCCCGGTTTTTTTACCTCGGTCATGCTCCTGCTGTGCAGCATTGTCCTTATCCCGTTGTTGGGCTTCGGGCTGCTATTCCTGCCAACGGCGGTTGGCAGCCTGATCGTGGATAGCGCCGCTGCCAAGCTGCGGGACCAGGGCTTCGAACCCATCAAGTGACGGCTGTCTGCCTATAGGAAGGGTTGTCCCAGGACGGCGTTACGGAACGTCCGAGCCCCCCAATTTACCCAGCTCGCCTAGGCATTTGGCTCCTAGCCCCTCACATGTGGCTCTTTTCCCAGACGGAGGCGGTGCGCTGGGCGCACCTTAAATATCATGAATGATTTCAAGCAACTGCATCTGGGCATCGATCGACGCCAGTTCATAACGGCATCTGCGGCTGCCGTTGGGTTGGCGGCGATTTCACATGCGATGCCAGCCAAGGCGGATACGATAATCGCTCCTGAGAAGCCCAGGACCCGCGAGGCATTGCTGGCGTTGCTGGACGACACAGCCTGGGTGCCAATCGGTCCCGATAATGAAAAGCATATTTACGTATTGGGCGCACCGTGGTGCCCTCATTGTAAGAATCTTTATTTCGAAGCGAAGAAGATAGAAAAGGCTGTCCAATTCAGGTGGGTGCCGGGCTTTACGAACAGCACATGGGCGCAGCAGGTCAACTTGCTGACCGCGGGCACCCGCGATGCCAATGTGTTGGATCAAATTTACAATAAGATACGACCAGCCGACTTGATCCCCCAGGGCGCGAACTGGGCACTCAAGTGGAATGAGGATGTTGTCGATCTTGTCGAATTGGGCCAGCCTGGCGCGGGCGCGACGCCTGTTATCTACATACCGCTCGGCTCCGAGTTGCGCCGAATGACCGGTGAGGAGACTGCGGCCAATTTCATGAAGCTCGCCTCCAGCATTGCCCGGAGGCCGGCCTCGATGTCGATCACTCCCAAAGCAAGCGCGGTCGCTGGAACGATTTCAAAAAGCTGGGAAATCAGTCGAAGCCTTAGCTTGACGCCCGTGTCCGACACGGTGCCGCTTCCCGTGCGGGTCGCCCCCACCCTTGATGCACCTGTATTTTTCAACCTCCCATCCGACAAGGCGCTGGATGTCAAAGGCGCTGCCATTACGGCGAATGGTGAGAAATGGGTGTATCTGTCGCTTTCTGGAACCGGCTTCTTGGAGCGCGGTGGCTGGTGTGCCGCTGATCAGGTCTACGTGAACGACGGCAACAAAACTCCCGTCACGTTTTGAGTGAACGTTCGGCACGAACTGTGCCGGGGGGCGTGGAGGCCAGCCGTCCGATTTGTTGAAATAGTGTGCAGCCGGAACCCGAGCTCTCAGGGAAAAGAACACCAGCACTGCCGTAAGGTCGCGCTGGTGCCCTCACACATCACGACGTCATGCCACAGGCTCCATCAAGCCCCTCGCTGCGGGTTGCACCTTACACCGGAACAACATCCCCGCTGTGGCCGGCAGCACCAGCCCCAAGGGCCACACAAAGTCCAACGCCTGGACCATCGCCAGCCACACCAGCGCAGTATAGCCGGACTCGGTCCGCCCCCACGCGCAGGCGTCGCCGCTGCAGGAAAAGGGCCGCCATTGGTTCTCCGCCTTGGATAGGTAGGCCGTCCCGTTGAGGAACAAAGCTATCGGCTCAACGGTAGAGCAAGGCGAACGCCAGTTGGGCGATGGCGGACGCCACCCACAGCCCGCCACTCAGGAAGGGCTTGCCCGCGGTGGCCAAGGACAGCAGGAACCCGACCGGCAATATCGCGCTGCTGAGGATCCGGGCGCCCGTGGACGACGGCGCGGGTTGGTCGACGAACAGGCTGGAGAGATAGATGGCCATGCCCAGCGCCCAGAGCGCCAGGTAGACGCGGCGGACCTTTGGATCGCGCCGCCGGGGTTCGGTCGTGGAGGTCATGGGATCGCCAGGTTCCGCCGGTTCAACTCGTCTCGGTAGCCGAGGTTCCGGGCCGCATTATAGCTCTCGCCCGTGCCCAGGATATAGCCGATGAAGATGTACATCGCGGCGACCGGTATCGCCGGCCCCGTGGTCAACTCCTTGTATACGTTCTTCAGGAGTTCCGGGCTCCGGCCGTATTGCAGGACCTTCTTGCGCGTGCTTTCCCCAAGGGCGCCCTGCCTGAGGAAATCGCCGTAGTGGAACACCTTGGCCAACCGCCCATACGTTTTGAACGCCTCCCGCAGTTCGTCGTCGGTGAGCAGCGGCGGGAAGTCCTCGGGGCTCTCGATGGCCTGGCGGCACCGGGACATCAGCATGGCGGCCATCCACCCGCCCTGGGCCGGGCCGTACGCCACCACCAATTGGGTCTTGATCCTGGTCAGCATGGCGTAGAGCGCCCCGGGATCAAGGCGCCGCACCGACAGCATGTCCTGGAGGAGGTGCTGGACCACGGGCTCGTTGTAGCTGGCAGAGACGCCCTCCATCGGGGTGTCCAGGCGCCAGAACTGCACCAGGCTTTGACCGGCGGGGACGCGGCCGATGGGCATCGTCCGCTGATCGACGCGATGGCCGGTGGCGTCCGTGACGATGCGCTGGGCGCCCTCCACGAGTTGCCGGTCGAGCCGAGCCTCCATCGCCTGCGTGTCCGCCGTCGTGTCCATGGTGGAGCCGGCCTTCTCCCTGTGGTGATGGAAGGGAAATAGGCGCCGAGAGAGAGCTGGCAAGTGGATATGCCCTCGGCGGAGGTGGTGGCGCGTTCACGTCACCGAGATCGTCTATGGTGTTAATCGGCACACCGCTTGAGCGCCGATCGGCACCGTATCCATTTGATTCTATTGAAGTCGATGGGGTCATTTTATCGCGCCGATTAACAGCCGTGTTACCACTCGGCAAGCGATCCTGAGCCATTTGCCAAAACGATAGGCGGAGGCAAACTTCATCTTGGCGATTGTTCTCCACCCTTTGTTGGCGGAGGAAGACGAGCGGTTCAGCATCTGCTTTACCGTCTGCGGTGCTCAGCCCGAGGTGGAGATGAACTTCGGTGGGGCAGACGCCTGCGTGGTGGGCTTCTACTCGTGGCCAACAGCCCTTGCCTCATGGAGCAGGGGGCTGCCGTATGCCGCGATTGGTGCCCCGAGGTTCCTTCCGCGACGCGCGCGCCCCTGCATCTGTCGCATCGTCCATTTCCAGTTTTGAATTGCCGCGCAGTGCCATGGCCAGTTGGATGCAGGAGACTGGTCTTCACAGTTTCCAGGGGCTGGAGTATGAGTCCGGCCTGAAGATGTCGTCACCTAATTCGGCTTGGCGCTGGTGACACTTGGTCAGGCGCCAGCCTTCTTCATCGACTATATCCTGAACGCTTTCTCTACCCAATCCGCATCGTGGGGCAGGATCCGTTCGGTGGCGGGCAGTGGGCGGCCCTTCTGCAGTACCATCATCACCGAGGTGAGCTGCGGGACCATTCGCTTAAATCCTGCGGAATACCCAGTCGCCCAAGGTCGATTCCACTGGATGGCGTAAAAGTGTGCCCGCCAGCTACGTCATCGGCCGCCGCAGCAGGATGATGATACGAGCCTAGGGATTCACCTTGGAACATCACCTGAAACCGGCCACCAGGAGCCGGTACTATGGAAACCACCCCTTGTCGGGTGGGGAAATAGAACATGATCATTCTCCTAACTAATATGATCTCACATGAGGCACTGGAGTGATCTTTGGAGATGAACTAAGGACCTATGAAGGTCTATCGCTGCCGGGAGAGCCGGCGTTCACTTATCTGAACAGCTCAGCGCGACCGGAGGCGGCGAATGTGCGAGCCTTCCTAAATGACGCGATGAGCCGATATCCGCCGGCGAGTAGGAAGCCTTTGGTCGATCGTCTCCGCACGGAACGCTCCTATTCCGATGCGGTATTTGAACTGCTGGTCCACGACTGGTGCATCCGCGTGGGAATGCGGGTTCTGGAGATCGAGCCAAAGATCAACGGCACTCAGAAGAGGCCCGATTTCCTAGTGGAGGCGGGGGCGGAGCGCTTCTATCTCGAATGTGTCGTTTCTCGGGGCATTTCAGATAAGGAGGTGGGGCCGCAATCCCTTCGCGATCAGGTGCTCAGGGCACTCGACAATATCCGGTCCGCCGACTTTATGCTCGCGGTCGAGCCAATCGGAGCGCCGTCTCGGCCCGTCAGACTCACTGCCCTGGTCAAGCGGGTCACAGACTGGCTTGCTTCCTTGGACCACGCGCAGGTCGAAGCGGCAGAACCCGAGGATGTCCCGCTGAGGAAGGAGGACCTTAACGACATGGTCTTATACCTACGGCCCATTCCCCGACGGAACACCAGGGGCACCGAAACGGGGCGGGCCACCGGCCTCGTGGTGCAGGGGCTTAAGGCCACGGAGCCTTGGGATACCATCCGGGAACCCCTCTTTCGCAAGGCAGGGCGATATGGGACCCCTGATTTGCCGCTGGTTGTCGCAATCAATGCAATGGAACAGTCGTTTAGGCTGGAACACGCTGTTGAGGCGCTGTACGGCACCGAGGTGATGCGCGTCCCCAGGGCCGGCAGCGGCCAACCTGAGGTGCATTACAGGCCGGATGGGGTATGGAACGGCCCGAAGGGACCGCAATGCACCAGGTTGAGCGCAGTACTGGCCGTCAATTGTTTGGATCCGTGGTCGGTGCCTCAGCGCGACGCTGTGTTCATCAAGAACTTTTGGGCGAGCCGTCCCGTGGGGTTCGGCTTTAAGGTGCCTTCTATCGAACCGAAAGGTGATTCCATCGCGCTCAACGAGGCCGGCAGCACGCTTGCCGAAATCTTCGAATTGCCCCCGAATTGGCCTAATGTCGAAGCCAAGGCATTCGGCAGCGGGTCGCTTGGTTGACAGGTTGGGCAACACGCACATGCACATGTTCCGAGATAGGAGATGGCATGCCGATTTTTGAAGACCGCGGCCATTTTTGGTGGGCCGATAAATCGATCCCAGACAGTCAATTTGCGCCGGACACCTACCTATATCAACGGGTTCCTTGCTGTCGAAGATGACGGCCAAGTTGCTGCCGTGGTTCCAGCGCAATCGCATATCGTTGGTCTCAGGCCATCGGCGTTCGATCAGGCACAGAAGGCGCACCAGATGCCATTGCCGCAAGTAGTGGGGCGATATCCCGAACAGCACGGTAGAGCTTGATTGCGCTGCCGCCGCCAATCTCATCTGCGCCGATCGGCTCCCAGCCTGGGCCTGGGTCAGAGCTCCACGTATCGATAGAAGGTGTTGAGAAGCTGCCCTTAAAGTCTCCGCCGGTGAAATTGTATGACCCGTTGACGAGCCACGCCTCGGCCCGCGCCCGATACACCACCCACTGGCTTTCGACGCCGACGCTAATAGCTTCAGCTGAAGCCGCCGCTTGCAGAGTGATGAGGCTCAGCCGCACTGGCATTACCTTGCCGCTAAGCGCGGGCCACAAGGCAGGCGAGTCGCGCGAAAACAATGTCGCAATTGCCTGGTGCGCAGGCATCGTCTTGCCATCAATCTCGCCATCGGCATTAAGTAGATCCGGCCAATTGACCGGGCCCGTCACTCCTTGTGCAACCAGATGAATACGCTCGTCCAGAAAATAGACTTCGACAGTAATGACATTGGGGACCGGTGGCGGCTGGTTAGCCAGGAGGATGCACGCCGATATTCCTCGCCTCTTCGTTTTGGCTAGCGCGTCTTTTGTAAAGCCAGATGCACTGTAGATTACGCCAACATTAGCTCCGGATGAAGCCAACTCGCCGATAAAAGCGTCTACTTGTTGTACATTGACTTTCCGAGTATAATTCTTGCAGCTAACCAGAATTTTTACTGAAAAATGTCCACCAATCCGTGTTTCGATCCAAACATCTCGTTGCCGAGGTGATCCAGTATCGATGTCGGGTATCATCGCGTCATGCGTGACCTTGGCATCCGGCGCTATGGCTTTGCAGAGTTCGGTTACGGCGAGCTCGAATTCTTTCCATTCAGCGCTCATTTGTCGCCGTCACTCGCGATTGGGGGCAGTTGCGCGCTGCCGTTGCGACGAGTAGGCAAAAAACCGTGCTCGCAAGACCTGAGAGGTTGGCAAGTATCACGACTGCGGAGTTCGAGTATTCGAACGGACAATGAACTACATGTGCGGTCACAAAGAGGGAGATCAAAAACATAATGGTCGAGAAACGGCCTGTCGTCAACCTACGTTTAAACCACAGAACCCCGTTAGCCTTCAGTTGGTCGAAGATTCCGCGTTCCTGGCGTAGTTTCTTCCGCGCCCACCAGCCCATCATTCCTCTTCCTCTGCGTCGAGTATTTGTCCTTCGCGGATCGATTGCGCGATGTCGCGCTCGGCATTCTTTAATATCACCTCATAGAGCGCGTAGGCCGGTGCCAGTCGTGGCATTGACCGAAGGACCTTACGGGCATCGTCCCGAGCTTGGAGATCGCGCGGCATCGGCTCGCCGTGCGTGCCTGACTTCATTCCCGATACAGCGGCTGTGGCGAGCGCATCTGTTCCCCGTTGCAGCATATCGATGTCAACTACTGCACAGCGATCAAGGTAGCGCTCGACAAAGCGCTGTTGCTTGAAGGGGAAGAGATGGTGCGTGTGCCGAACGAGCTTGGCGATCCACTTCAGTTCGATCGCGCCTGCAGCGTCGAGTTTCGCATCGAGGAATTCAACGACGATGTCGTCGTCGATGTTGAACATGCGCGCGACGAGCTCGGCCGCGCGGTAAACATGATACCCGTCGTCATTATCGTGGCGACGCAGCCAGGTCCAGGTTCGGTCTAGCACGCGCGCGGCCTCGGCCGATTTGTGGAAGCCGAGCTTTCCCTCATAAAAGCGATAACCCAGCAGTTCTACGGCGCCTTCGCTATCACCCAGGGCACGATCGGTTCGTTCGAAGAGAAAATCCGCGAAGAGTTCAGGGAAATGCTCCGCAAATTCGCCAAGCAGCGCCTCCACCCAATATCCTTCGAAATTCTTGATGTTGCGCATGCGCGCCAACAGATTCTCGACGTCATCAGTATCAAGTAGCGTTACGAGCTTGCGGTGCCGGTCGAGCAGCAACGAGGCTACATCATTGAGAAGCTCATGTGTCAGTTCGAAAGGCGCAAGCAGAGCCAAATCTACGGCCTGACGATCAGGAAGGTCAGTCATCCAGCGAAGCGCCGTTAGGGCAGAATGAGATATCGTCACGTCAGTGCTGGAAATGGCGCGGCGCAGAAGAACCAGGTCAGGTGCAGCAAGCTGCCGTTTCAAACTGCCGAGCGCATCAACCACGCGCGCTGCCATATCGGTATCACGTAATAGGAAACCTTCCAGCTGAGTACGCCCCTCGCCAGACTCACGGTTCAGCATCTCAGCCATGGATGCCCGAACAAAGTTGCGCAAAGCCGACCGGGGATCGGCGCTGGCTCGACGGAGCAGGGCGCGTGCGAGCGGTAAATCGCCCTGCACAAGCGTATTGACCAGCATATAGGCTGAACCGTCGCCGATCCCGGCTTGCGCAAGGTCGGTTAGAGCATTTTCGATTTGATCAAGCAGATGCTCGGGTTCCCGCCATTCCGCCCGCAACTCGCTCGTCAGCGCCGGAAGCCACTTTTCAACATCATCCTCTTCGGCTTCGTGGTTGGTCTGACCGTGAAAGGCGAAGCGAGCCTGATCAACTAGGGCCGCACGTAGACGAAATTCGAGGCTCCCCGGAAGAAGTCTGAGAAGACGTTCGGCTGCCTCGCCTGGTGGCCCGCCGCCATATTGGGCGTGCCAGTCAACGGAGTCTGCGACGGCAAGCATCGTCGTCGTCGACAGGCGCTTGTGTTCAATCAGGGTGGCCACGCGATCGATCGTCGCCACAAATTCTTGCTGATACTGGTTCCGCAGCTCTTCAGGTGGCGACATGCCACCGAAGCCGTAGGGCATCAGCAATGTGTTATGCAGATACCGGCCGGCATTGCCCGCGATCCGGGGGTTGGTGTGCTCCAGAAGCGCGATGATGCGATTGATAATGTCCGCGCGCAGTGGTCGCGCATATTCATAGATGACGAAAGCGCTCGACAGCGTGATACCGCGCGCGCGCGCCTGGGATTTGTCGATTGTCCCCTTGAGGAGCGGAGCAACGATTTCGAACGGGGTATGCGCGCTCTCCCACGCTCGATCGTCATCCATAAGTTCGAAAGCGAAAGCGGCGATTTCTTCGTTGAACTGGCGCGGCTTGTGCTCTCCGAATTCGCAGAGTTCAGCAAGCGCCCGGATCGGGTGGTTGGGATTTGCCCCAGTCTCTCGCTTATCGTTTCGTCCGATACCCCAGAGGAGTTGGAGTGCCTCGACACGATAACGTTCGGTGTAGGCAATGTTCGACAGGATCTGGGCTGCATCGCGGAGGCCTTTACCCTTACGCAGGCGATCACTGACAAACCGGAGCGCTTGCGCGGGTTGATAGATCGCTGCGGCGCGCGCTGCTTCGATCCGGGGATCCCAATCGTGATCGATATCGTGGAGACGTGCCCAGGCCGCGTCGAGCAGCCTGCTGTCGGTAGGATCACCGTCATTGCGTCGCCAATCCAGCCGACCGAGATTGACCATCACTTGCGCAAGCAGGCGGTCATTAACGGAATTGATGACTCGCTCGGCAAAGAGGCTCAAACGACCATCCTGTTGCACGCAAATATCATCAATCAGATAGTCGCCTAGTAGGTCGGGCATCAGCCGATAATAGCGGCCACGTCTGTAGAGCACGCCGCCATCAATCAGCAGCTTGAGCGCCTGGGTCGCGTCGGCGGCGGAATGGATGCTCACTGATTCCAGCAATTGGCCGATTTCGCGATCATCGATGCGTACCGGTTGAAGGAGCGCGATCAGACCGAGCATATCGCGAAGAAGGCGGTTGTCGTCCGGCGAACCGATTTTCCCGGTTAGCACCTGGGTGAACCGTTGGATCACGACCGCGCGCATCTCATCCGCGCTGCCCACCATCTCGGGCGACAGTTCCTGCTCGGCAATGACCCGTGCGGCCATAACACCGACCAACGGGTTGTCGGCCGCTATGCGACGGACGACATCGACCCAGGCCTCGTCGCCCCCGAACCTCTTGAGAGCACGAGCAACGAGTTCCTTCATCGCTGATTTCGACAGGACCGCGAGGCTGATCTCCATTGGCTTTAAGATCGCGAACCGGGCGAGGTCGTTTCGTATGCGCTGTTCAGCATAGGGACGGGTCGCCAGTAAAAGACGCGCCTTATTCGCCGGATCAGTGACAAAGTCGATCAACAGCGGCAGGCCTTCCCGGTCATGGGCATCGTCCACGACCAGCAACTTCGGGCCCGTACCGAGCGCCTCGAGCGACTTGTGATCTGGATCGCTTACCGACGATAGAAAGCGCACAAGGGTGGCCGGGTGGTCAGCGGCATAGCGCTCGACGCCTGTCTTGATCAGCCGAGACTTCCCCATGCCACCAGGCCCCGAGACGACGACGACGGGTTGATCGCCATCAAGCGCGGCATTGAGTGTCGCGAGATCAGTCTCGCGGCCGACCAATTCCCAGTCGTGCGTGAAGGCTCCTGCATTTTTTGTGAACGGCGCGAAGAACCGATCGATCTTGACCCAGGGACCGGGATTATCTCGGCCGAGCAGGGTCAGCCTTTGCCCACGAAAGAAGCTGTCGATCAAATTGTCTTGGAGTTCGCCGGGCAGCTGACGAACCTTGCGCGAGATGTCGTCCTGATCCCAGACTTCCCATCCTGCCTCCTCGAGGGCCCCGGCTGTCGCCGGGCTGATGACACGGCTGAGTGCAAGAATGGAGCGATCGACGGGGCGATCGACCGCCGCGATCACACGACGAGCTTCCGCCGGCCCGAGGCGCTCGACTTGCTTACATTGTATGCCGGTAGTCTCACCGTCGCCGGTCGTTATTACGTCCCAGCCGCTCTGGTCATGGCCACGTCCGCCTTGTACGCGTGTATTGCGGGTCGGGTAGAGATAGCTCACCAGATCGCCAACAAAGCGTTCGAACATCTCAGGGGCAAGCGTGTTCAGCGGCAAATGAGGCGCGATAGTCAGAGCTGGCAAGGCATCGGCCTGCCCTAACCGAACAAGCAAAGCTTCCTCAAGCTTGAGGGCTCCGGCCAGGGGGCCCATCTGGTCAATGGACGGGCGATGTGTTCCGTTTTCCCAGCGACTGACGGACTGCTGCTTGATCCCCAGCACTCGCGCCAAGGCGGCTTGGGTCATGCCCGCAGCAATACGGCCGTCGGTTATGGTCTTCGCAAGCTGTGCGTATTTTTGAGCCTCAACCATGGCACACATTTTAGCTGTGCGGTGGGAAAGGCGCAACACCTCCAAGGTGTGCACTCCGGAGGCTGGCTCCTTCTGGCCGCGCGGAACCTGCCCTCCAGCGTCCCTCCAGTGTTACCGCTCGCTGATGCCCGCGATCATTTTCTCACGTCACCGTGATCATATTGACGCCAGATCAAGTGCGTTGAACTGAAGCCATTGCGGGGTTGCGGTCGCATCGGGCGGGCGTCGGTGGGGAGACGAGTTCGATGGCCGCCCATGGACGGAGAACGCAGGTAATGGACGGCATGGCCGGCGGTGCCCCGAGACGGTAGATGTATCTTCCCATCAGACGTTCTGCTGTAATATCGCGCGATCGGACAAACGCCCTCGAATGCCTACCCTCAGTTGCATTTTCGGGGGTTGATCTGGATCAGGCCAATCGGCGCATTTCCTCGCTCTGAAATCTTCCGCCCCCCGTAACAGGGAAATTGGTCGCGAGCAAATCGGCATTGGAGCGGAGATTTTAATACAACTCTTACAAGAAAATCTCGAGTTTCACATGAGGTGTAAACAAGCCTTGAACCTCCGTTCAAGGCCCGAGATGCTCCCCGCTGGAGCACCATGCAGTTGGGTGACCAAGCCCAGGACAAGTTTAAAAGCGACCTCCATCGTTTATGAGTCGCGCTTGTCCGGCTCCTCATGCGGCTTCATTCGTGTTCGGGAAGCCTGCACTCGGGTTCCAAAGGCCCCATCTGAGGGACAAATGCGGGACAGTGCCACACACCGAGAACCGACGTTCGCCATCTCCCAGCGACAACAGAATACAGGAAATCCGCCACTTCTTTGATCGTCATGCGGCACGATTCCGCCCTCTCACGGCGGTAACAGGGGTTCGAATCCCCTAGGGGACGCCATCGTTTTGGCATCGTCGCGGATTCTCTAAGCTATTGCCCCGTCGAACTTCGCAGCGTTAAACCGCTGGGAATTTCGTTGGGATTTTGCTGGGAATTCCGGAGCGCATGACCAAGGGCCCTGAACGTTTTCTACACGAAAATACGCGCGGTTGGTGGCGCTATGAGCGCTCTATTCCGACCGACTTGAGGGCCGCCTTTGGTGGCCTGGCGAAGTGGCGCAAAAGCCTCGGAACCGACAGCCGCAAAGAAGCGCTGCGGCAGAAGCGCGAGCTTGACGCCCTGACGGAGCAGCTATTCAGCGACGCGCGCAAAGCGCTGGCCACACAAACCGCCTTCGCAGCACACGGCCCCGTCATCCGCCAAACCCTCAGCGAAATGTTGCCTGACCTTGCGATTGGCGACGAGCTAGTCAGCACCCTTGAGGGACTGAAGGTCCTGAAGGCTGTAAATCGGCATGCAGATCGGTCGCTGATCGGCGCGGTATCCCTCTGATTTTATTGGAGTCGACGGGGTCATTTGATCTCGCCGATTTACAATCTGGTTGCGGGGCGGACGTGCCGAGCAGGCACCGCTCATGACGTGACGACGACTTCGACCTTCATGTCGGCGAAGGCCTCGGTGGGGCCGGAATAGCTGCCGGTCACCGGCATCACCTGGCTGATGTCCCGCGCCACCGCCACGGGGATCAGGTTGGCGCCACCGACGGTCTGGTTGGTGGGATCGAAGGTGATCCAGCCCGCCCCGGGCACATAGACCTCCGCCCAGGCGTGCGTCGTCCCCGTTTCTCGCATAGGCGCGTCTTGGGGGCCTGCGCCCACGCCGTCCGGATCATAATGGTATCCTGAAACGATCCGGGCGCCGAACCCCAGGCTGCGCGCCGCTTCCATGAACAGGACGGCGAAGTCGCGGCAGGCGCCCCAACCGCGTTCCAGGGTCGCGACCGGCGACTGGGTCCCTTCCTCCTGGCGTTCCTGATAGGCGATCCACCTGGACACGCCCGCGCACAGATCCTTCAGCAGGGCCAGCGTGTCCGTGGGGTTGGACCGGACGAACGCCTGGGCCCATTCCCGCACCCGGCCGACCGGATCGGGGTATTGGCGCACGGCCAAGGTGCCGAGGTCCCTCAATTCGCCGTCGGAATAGCGGAACGGATAGCGGATCGCGCTGGCGGCGATGTCGAAAACCGGCCACGGCGCGGCATTCAATTGCAATTCCGCCACGCTGTCGATCACCAGGGTATCAGTCATGTCCTCGAAGGTCGCCTTGGCGACGGCATTGCCGAAGACATCCTGCGTCCAGCCCAGGGTCGCCGTTGGCGTGACGGTGATCATGTTGCTGATGAGGCGCAGGTCACGGCCCTCACGGGGGCGCAACATCAGGTGGTGCGGCCCCAGGCTGACCGGTTGGTGATAGCGGTAGCTGGTTCGGTGATAGACCTTCAGCGGCATGTCCGGGACCTTCCGGTGAATGGGGGAAGTCGCGTACCGTCGGGGTGCGGGCGCGGCCAGTCCGGTCCGCTCATCCCTTCCGCCCGGCACGGGCGACGGTCGCAATCACCGCTTCCTTGGGGAAGGGGACCATGTGCCCCGTCCCCTCATCCCACAGGGCGGCCCGCCAGGCCCGCAGGCCCGCCCGAGGCGTGATGACATGAGCCCGTTGGAATGCCGGAATGGCGCGATGGCATGCCTCCAGACGGTAGTTGGGAATGCGGGGATTCAAATGGTGGACATGGTGGAAGCCGATGTTGCCGGTGAACCATTGGAAAACGCGCGGCAGTTTCAGATGGGAACTGCCCTCCAGGGCGGCCGACACGGGATGCCAGGTCTCTTGGCGCGCCCACAACGCCTGTTCGAAGCGATGCTGGACGGAAAACAGCCAGACGCCCACCATCCCGGCGACGATGATGATCGGCCCCTGGACCAGCGCCACGGTGGCGAAGCCCAACAGCCACCCTAGCCCGCCATAAACCGCCAGCAGGGCCACGTTGGTCAGATGCAGGGCCCGCCGCTCCTTGAGCCAGTCGGCGGGCGTGTCGAAGGGCAGGCGATACAGCAGCAGGAAGACAAGCGGTGGCACGAGGCACCACGCGACCAACGGATGCTGGATCACCCGTTGCATCCGCCGCCGCATCGGCGACAGGCGGCGGTACTCAGCCACCGTCAGGCAGCCGGAGTAGATGTCGCTGCCTGAGAAACGGCGGTCCAGGTTGTTCCAATGGCTGTGATGGCCGGCGTGCTGCCGGCGCCACATCAAATAAGGGGTCAGCGTGATCAGGCTGCAAAAGACGCCGACCAGGGTGTTGGCCCATCGCGCCCGAAAGAAGGAGCCGTGGCCGCAATCGTGCTGGATGATGAAGATGCGCACGAAAAACCCGGCCGCCGGCAGCGCCAATCCCAAAGTCAGCAAGGGGGAGACGGCGACGCTGAGGTACATCAGGACGCACAGCGTCAGGAAGGGCGGGATGGTCGTCACCAGCTGCCACAGGCTGCGCCGGGGATCGACTTCCTCATAGGCCCGCGTCTCCCGGCGAAGGGCGGCGCCTGCGTCTCCGGGCGGCGATGGCGGGTGGTGCGGCGGGCCGGCCCCAACCTTGTTCACGCTCAATGCATCATTTCCCGATTGCGTATCATTTTGCCGATGTGGTTTTCCGCTGGCAGATGACGGTGGGAGGGGCGCTCAAGGCAGGTGGGGGGCTTACGGCCACGCCCACGTCAGCGGTTCAACCGCGCACAGGGGATCTTTGGTGCACCGCGTCCTTCGCCCCGAGCGGGGACTTTGAACCAGACGCGCCAGGATAGAGAGCGGCCCCCGCCGCCGGTAGGATCGGAAAATACCTAGGCACGGCCCTCCGGTCCGGATTGTGGCGAGTTGAGGGGGATGGTTCAGCCTTTGCCGTCCTGGCCCAGGAACTACTGGATCGGTGTAATTCCAACGCCCATCCGTATTTTCCGAGGCTGGCTCTATTCTCCTGTCGCTCAGTATACTTAGAATATCTCAATAATCCCAACCCAGCTTCCTCTGATCGACTGTTAGGCCGGCCGAGGCGCACGGCCTTCGCGGGGGCAGGCCCTTTCGTCGGGGGTGGACAAACACCTGTCCGGCCCATCTCCCATCTCCGGCGGTCTTCGGATTGGTGGGGCGTGAAGCGGCGGGCCACGCGGCAACGGCGGATGGCCGGACAGCCGCAGAAATGCTGGCCGATATCCTTAGCTGGGCTTCGAACCGCTGCTTCCCCCTGGTCGTTGTCCGCCTGCCATCACTAATGGGGCGGCCTGCCGGCGTTTCGGACGGCAATACGCACAAGAGGCACTGTGAGGCCGGCGCTTAAGACCGGCGATATCGGATGCATGCCCCACGGGTCCAACAGGAGATCAAGCAGTTTGGCATCATCATCCATTGCCCTCCACCTGAGCACCTTCACTGATCGCATCCGCCGACCCCGCTGGCTGTTCGATGGCACCGGTCGGAAGGGGGATTGGGACGACCACTCCCCCATCCGCGCCGAACTGTTCAGCATCGACCGGCTGGAGGAACATGCGCGCAGCCTGGCCCTGGCCCAGCCGGTGACGCCCCGTCCCACGGCCGGGCGGCCGCTGGCGACGCGGTTGGCGGACAATGCCGCCCTGCTGCTGCGGGCCCACGGCCTGCTTGTGAAAGCCGCGGGGGCGGGGGATGCGATCACGCCGGCTGCCGAATGGCTGATCGACAACTATCACCTGGTGGAACGGCAGATCCACGAGGTCATCACGGACCTGCCGCCCCAATATTACCGGCAATTGCCCAAGCTGTCGGACGGTCCATTCCCGGGGTATCCGCGCATCCTGGGTCTGGCCTGGGCTTTCGTTGCCCACACGGACAGCCGTTTCGAACCGAATATGCTGTGCCGTTACGTGCGCGCCTATCAAGAGGTCCAGGCGCTGACCATCGGTGAATTGTGGGCGTTGCCCATCACCCTGCGCATCGTGCTGATCGAGAACCTGCGGCGGCTGGCGGAGGCCACCATCCGCAACCGGGCCGAACGGCAAACGGCCGACCTGCTGGCTGATCGCCTGCTGGGTGCCAGCGAGCGCCAGGCGGAACCGGTGGCGGCCGTGCTGGCGCCTTATGAGAAGGGGATATTGCCCCACGCCTTGGCGGTTCAGCTGATTTACCGCCTGCGCGATCAGGACCCCCGCGTCACCCCGGCGCTGACGTGGCTGGATCAGCGGCTGGCGACACAGGCAACCACGGCTGACGCTGTCGTGCATGACGAGCATCAGCGCCAGGGGGCCGCCAGCGTCACCGTACGCAACATCGTCACCAGCATGCGGCTGATATCCGACGTCGATTGGATGCAACTGGTGGAGCGGATCAGCCTGGTGGATGATATCCTGGAGGCGGGCAGCGCCTTCGGCGAGATGGATTTCCCCACCCGCAATCTGTATCGCAGCGCCATTGAGGCGCTGGCGCGAGGATCGGGGCACAGCGAGACCGACATCGCGCGCCGCGCCGTTTCAGCCGGTTCGTGGGGGCAGGGGACTGGCCGGGACGATCCCGGATATTACCTGATCGCCGGTGGGCGAAAGTCTTTTGAAGCGGAAATCGGCTATCGGCCGCCCCTGCGCGCCTGGCCGGGCCGCCTGAACCGCCGGCTTGGCATCGGGGGATATGGCGGTGCGATCATGCTGGCGACGTCCATCCTGCTGGCCATGCCGGTGCTGGGCTCGATCGCCATCGGGCTGAACGGCGGGGTGCTGGCGCTGTTGGCGGCATTCGGACTGATCCCCACCATCGATGTGGCGGTGGCCCTGGTGAACCGCGCCGCCCTGGCGAGCTTCGGCGCGACTTTGCTGCCGGCGCTGGCGCTTCGCCAGGGTGTTCCTGCCACCCTGCGCACGCTGGTCGTCGTTCCCTGCCTGCTGACCACCCCCCAGGCGATCACGGACTTGCTGGAGCAGTTGGAGGTCCACTACCTCGCCAGCCCGGAAGGCGACCTCTATTTCGCCCTGCTGACCGACTGGACGGATGCCGGCAGCGAACAGGTCGCGGACGACCAGGCGCTTCTGGCCATCGCCGCCGAGGGCATCGCCCATCTCAACCGCCGTCACGGTTTCCCCGCGTCCCGGCAGGGGGAGCGTTTCCTGCTGCTGCACCGCCGTCGTGTCTGGAACAAGGGGGAGGGGCGATGGCTGGGGTGGGAGCGCAAGCGGGGAAAGCTGCATGAGCTTAATCGCCTGCTGCGGGGCGACACAGATACGACGTTCATCGCGGTCGCCGGGACCATTCCCGCTGGGCCGCCTGCCGTGCCCCCGGATGTCCGCTACGTCGTCACCCTGGATGCGGATACCCGGCTTCCCCGCGACGCGGTGCGCCGCCTGATCGGCAAGATGGCGCATCCCTTGAACCATCCGCGGTTCGATGCGGCCGCCGGCCGGGTGGTCGAAGGCCATGCGGTGATGCAGCCGCGGGTGACGCCCTCCCTGCCCATTGGGCATGAGGGCTCGCTGTTCCAGCGGACCCATTCCGCCGTCGGTGGCATCGATCCCTATGCCGGTGCCGTGTCCGACGTCTATCAGGACCTGTTCGGCGAAGGATCGTACGCGGGCAAGGGCATTTACGATGTCGATGCCTTCGAGGCGGCGTTGGCCGGCCGGGTGCCGGACTCCACCCTGCTCAGCCATGATCTGCTTGAAGGTGTGTACGCGCGTGCCGGCCTCGTCTCCGATATCGAGGTGGTCGAGGAATTCCCGGCCCGTTACGACGTGGCCGCCGTGCGGGACCATCGTTGGGCGCGGGGCGATTGGCAATTGCTGCCCTGGATCCTGGGCCTTTCGTCCGGCGGTGCCGGCCCAGGCGGCATCCCGCCCCTGGGCCGCTGGAAGATGATCGACAACCTGCGGCGGACATTGTCGGCGCCCTTCGCCGTTCTGACCCTTTTGAGCGCCTGGGCATTGCCGTTTGCCGATGCGCTGCTGTGGACCATCTTCGTGGTGGTGACCCTGCTTATGCCCGCCTTTATCCCGCTCATGGGCGTGATCGTGCCGCGCCGGGCCGAAATCATGCTGGGCAGCCATCTGCGGGCGCTGACGGGGGATGTGCGGCTGGCCGCCACCCTTTCCGCACTGCGGGTCACCTTCCTGGCGCACCGTGCCTGGCTGATGACCGACGCCATCGGGCGAACCTTGGTCCGGTTGACGGTGACCCGCCGGCATTTGCTGGAATGGGTCACGGCGGCGCAGGCCACCGTCGGTCCGCGCCTGGGCCTGCCGGCGCTCTACCACCGCATGATGGCGGGGCCGGTCGCTGCCGGCGTCGCGCTGACCGTCGCCTGGCTGTCCGGTGCAGGGAACTGGCCGTTGGCGGCCGCGTTCTCAGCACTCTGGCTGGCGTCGCCGGTGGTGGCCCGCTGGGTCAGCCTGCCTTCCCACGCCAGCCGGCAAACGGCCTTTTCCGTGACGGATGCCGACGTCCTGCGGCGGATCGCCCGCCGCACCTGGCGGTATTTCGAGCGTTACGTCACGCCGGACGACCACATGTTGCCGCCGGACAATTTCCAGGAAGACCCGGCCCCGGTCCTGGCCCACCGGACGTCGCCCACCAACATCGGCCTTTATCTCCTGTCGGTGGCCAGCGCCCGCGATTTCGGCTGGCTGGGATCGCTGGAGGCGGTCGAGCGCCTGGAAGCGACGCTGGCCAGCATGGGCAACCTGGCCCGTTTCCGGGGGCATTTCTACAATTGGTACGACACGCGGGACCTGCGCCCGTTGGATCCGCCCTATGTCTCTTCGGTCGACAGCGGCAACCTGGCGGGACACCTGATCGCGCTGGCCAACGCCCTGGCGGATTGGCGGCGCCGGCCGCTGGAGGATTGTCGGCGCCTGGCCGGCATCGCGGACGCCCTGGACGTTGCGGCTGAAGAGGCCCAGCGGCTGGACGCCGGCAAGCGGGACCCCACGGCGGCGTGGCATCACCTGGGCGACACGCTCATCCAGATGAAGGAAAGCCTACGACGGGACCCGCAGCCCGGGGAGGCGCTGGCGGGGCGGTTGACGGCCCTGGCGGACGAGGCCGACATGCTGGTCGCCGCCACCCACGCCTGGGGCAAGGAAAGCGTTGGCGGTGCCGACGTGGACCTGCGGTTCTGGGCGGTGGCCGTTCAGCGCTGCGCGGCCGGCCACGTTCGCGATCTCACCGGCCAAAGCGATGAGGCTGGCGGACTGTTTGCGCGCCTCGCGATCCTGGAGGAAACCGCCAGGTCCATGGCCCTGGCCATGGATTTCAGGTTCCTGCTGGACCGGGAGCGCATGCTGCTGTCCATCGGCTATCTGGTGCCCGAAGGCGTGTTGGATTCAAGTTGCTACGACCTGCTGGCGTCCGAGGCGCGGTTGGCCAGCTTCGTGGCCATCGCCAAGGGCGACGTTCCCGCCCGCCATTGGTTTCGCCTGGGCCGCACCGTCACGCCGGTCGCCTATGGGGCCGCGCTGGTGTCGTGGTCCGGATCGATGTTCGAATACCTCATGCCTTCCCTGGTCATGCGGGCGCCGGCCGGCAGCTTGATCGAGCGGACCAGCCGGCTGATCGTGCGGCGGCAGCGGGACTTTGCGCAGGCCCGGAATGTCCCGTGGGGCATTTCCGAATCCGCCTATAACGCCCGCGACCTTGAGTTCACCTACCAATATTCCAACTTCGGCGTGCCCGGCCTGGGGCTGAAGCGAGGCCTGGGCGACAGCACGGTCGTGGCACCCTATGCCACGGCGCTGGCCGCCATGGTCGATCCCACGGCGGCGGTCCGCAACCTGACGCTGCTGGCCGACGTCGGCGCCCGGGGCCGTTACGGATATTACGAGGCGTTGGACTACACGGCCCTTCGGCTGCCGGAAGGGCAAGGCGTCGCTGTTGTGCGCGCCTACATGGCCCATCACCAGGGCATGACGATCGTCGCCATCGCCGACACGCTTCTGGATGGTGTCATGCGCAACCGGTTCCACGCGGAACCCATCATCCGGGCGGCGGAGTTGCTGTTGCAGGAGCGTACGCCGCGCGACGTGGCCGTGGCCCGCCCCATGGCTTCGGAAACGCCCGCCAGCGTTGCCGCATCGGATGTCAGGTTGGCGGGGGGCCGCCACTACACCTCGCCATATGGGGCATCCCCCGCCACCCATCTGCTGTCCAACGGACAGTATGGGGTGATGATCACCGCCGCCGGCTCCGGCTACAGCCGCTGGCGCGACCTGGCCGTGACCCGCTGGCGGGAGGACGCCACCCGTGACGACTGGGGCAGTTACATCTTCCTGCGCGATGTTGCCGGCGGTGACGTATGGTCGGCGACCTTCCAGCCCACCGGGGTCCAGCCCGACGCCTATGACGTCACCTTCAAGGAGGACCGTGCCGAGTTCATCCGGCGTGACGGCACCTTGACCACCACCCTGGACGTCCTGGTATCCGGCGAGGACGCGGCCGAGGTTCGGCGTCTTTCCCTTTACAATACCGGCGGCCGGCCGTGCGAAATCGAGGTGACGTCATACGCGGAGCTGGTTCTGGCCCCCCATGCCGCCGACCTGGCCCATCCCGCCTTCTCCAAGCTGTTCGTCCAGACCGAGTACCTGCCCGATGTCGGGGTCGTGCTCGCGACACGCCGCCGCCGCGCGCCGGCCGAGCCTGAAATCTGGGCGGCCCATCTGGCCGTCGTCGACGGCGAGGTGGTGGGCGGGCCCGAGGTCGAGACCGACAGGGCCCGCTTTCTGGGCCGGAACCGGGATTGTCGGGCGTCGGCCGCGGTGATGGATGGCCGGCCCCTGAGCAATACCACCGGCACGGTGCTGGACCCCATCTTCGCGTTGCGGCACCGCATCCGTGTCGCGCCCGGCACCGTGGCGCGCATCGATTTCTGGACCATGGCTGGCCCCAGCCGGGTGGCCGTGCTGGGCCTTGCCGATGCGCACCGCACCGCCAGCGCCTTCGCGCGGGCCGCCACGCTGGCCTGGACCCAGGCGCAGGTGCAATCGCATCACCTGGGCATCGATCCGGGCGAAGCGGGCACATTCCAACGCCTCGCCGGCCATCTGCTGTACGCCACCCCCACCCTGCGCCCATCCTCCGATACCATCCAGCGCGGTGTCGGTGCCCAGTCGGGGCTTTGGCCCCATGGCATTTCCGGCGACCTACCCATCGCCCTGTTGCGCGTCACGGAGGTCGAGCATCTGGACATCGCCCGCCAATTGCTGAAGGCGCATGAATATTGGCGGCTGAAAAAGCTGGCGGTCGACATCGTCATCCTGAACGACCGCGCCGCGTCCTACGTTCAGGATCTTCAGGTCGCGCTGGAGGCGCTGGTGCGGTCCAGCCAAGCGCGGCCGAAGATCGATGTCGCGGGGCCGGAGGGCCAGGTTTTCCTGTTGCGGGCCGATTTGCTGCCCCCTGCCTCCCGCGCCCTGCTGCTGTCCGTGGCGCGGGTGGTCCTGGTGGGCCAACGCGGCCGCCTTTCCGACCAGCTTGACCGGGCCCCGGAACCCGCGATCCCGGAAAGGGCGTCCGGGACCGCGGATGCCCGCCAGGCCTCGGCGGTGCCGGGCGCCATGTCGCGACGCGTGCCGCCGCTGGAATTCTTCAACGGTCTGGGTGGGTTCGCCGATGATGGGCGGGAGTATGTCGTCGTCCTTGGGCCGGGGCAGGCGACCCCGGCGCCCTGGATCAATGTCATCAGCAATCCCGGCTTCGGGTTCCAGGTCGCGGCGGACGGCGGCGGCTATACCTGGTCGGTGTCCAGTCGGGAAAACCAGATCACGCCCTGGTCCAACGATCCCGTGACCGACCGGCCGGGGGAGGCCTTCTACCTGCGCGACGACGATTCAGGCGCGCTATGGAGCCCCACCGCACAGCCCATCCGCGATCCCGCCGCCACTTATGTCGCCCGCCATGGCCGGGGCTACAGCCGCTTCGAACATACGGCCCATGGGGTGACGGTCGAGCTGTTGCAGCAGGTGCCCCTGGATGACCCGATCAAGATCAGCCGCCTGCGCCTGCGCGACACCTCTGGCCGCACACGGCACCTGTCGTTGTTCGCCTACGTGGAATGGGTGCTGGGCCCGTCGCGAACGGCCTCGGCGCCGTTCGTGATGACCGAGATCGATCCCGTCACCGGTGCCCTGTTGGCCCGCAACGCCTGGAACACGACCATGGGCGACCGGGTCGCCTTCATCGACTTCAGCGGACGCCAGAGCGACTGGACCGGCGACCGACGGGAATTCATTGGCCGCAATGGGTCGTTGTCCGATCCCATGGCGCTCCACGGCGGGGAGCCGCTGTCCAACACCGTCGGCGCGGGGCTGGATCCCTGCGGCGTGCTGCGGGCGCCTGTGACCCTGGCGGCTAACGGCTGGCTGGACATGGTGCTTTTCCTCGGCGACGCCGCCGATGCCCGTAGCGCCCAGGAATTGATCCTCCGCTACCGCGCGACCGACCCGGAAGACGTGTTGGCCATGGTCGATCTGCACTGGGAAACGACGCTGGGCGCGGTGCAGGTGAAGACCCCCGACCGGTCCATGGACCTCATGCTGAACGGCTGGCTGCTGTACCAGACGCTGGCCTGCCGCGTCTGGGCCCGCTCCGCCTTCTATCAATCCAGCGGCGCCTATGGTTTCCGGGACCAGCTTCAGGACGGGATGGCGCTGGCCCACGTCCGTCCAGCCCTGGTGCGGGCGCATCTGCTGCGGGCGGCGGGCCGTCAGTTCGTCGAAGGCGACGTGCAGCATTGGTGGTTGCCGCATTCCGGCCAGGGGGTGCGGACCCGGATTTCCGACGACAAGGCCTGGCTGGCCTACGCCACCGCCCATTATCTTGAAGCGACGGGGGACGTCGCCATCCTGGACGAGAGGATTCCCTTTCTCGAGGGTCCCGGCCTGGCACCGGGGGAACACGACAATTTCTTCAGCCCCGCCGTGTCCGACAGCACCGGCACGCTGTTCGAACATTGCGCGCGCGGGCTGGACGACAGCCTGTCCCTGGGTGTCCACAATCTGCCCCTGATCGGCACCGGCGACTGGAACGACGGCATGAACCGCGTCGGCGAGGCCGGGCGCGGCGAAAGCGTCTGGCTGGGCTGGTTGCTGCATGCCGCCCTGATGGCCTTCGTTCCCCTGGCCGATGCCCGGGGCGACACCATCCGTGCCGGCCGGTGGCGGGCCCATGCTGTCACGATAAAGGACGCGCTGGAGGGCGAGGCCTGGGACGGCGGGTGGTACAGGCGCGGCTGGTTCGACGATGGCGCGCCGTTGGGATCGGCGGTCAGCGACGAATGCCGCATCGACGCGATCGCGCAATCCTGGGCCGTGCTTTCCCACGCCGGTGATGTGAACCGGGCGACCCTGGCCATGGCGGCGGTGGACCGGGATCTGGTGCGGCGGGACGACGGGTTGGCGTTGCTGTTCGCCCCGCCCTTTGACGCCACGCCGCTGGATCCGGGGTATATCAAGGGATATCCGCCCGGCATCAGGGAAAACGGCGGGCAATATACCCACGCCGCGGCTTGGTCGGTCCTGGCGCTGGCGGCGCTGGGGCAGGGTGGCAAGGCAGCCGGCCTGTTCGCCCTGCTGAACCCCATCAACCATGCCCTGACCCGGGCCGAGGCGGAACGCTATAAGGTGGAACCCTACGTGCTGGCGGCGGACGTCTACGCCGCCCCCGCGCATGTGGGGCGTGGCGGCTGGACATGGTACACCGGGTCGGCCGGATGGCTGCAGCGGGCCGGCATGGAAGGTATCCTGGGCCTGCGGGTACTGAACGGCGTCCTGCATCTCGACCCGTGCATTCCCTCCCACTGGCCGGGGTTCGATATTCTGGTGCGCCACGGCGCCACGCGTTATGAAATCCACGTCGATAACGCGGATGGCGTGGAACGGGGTGTTCTGACCGCGACGCTGGACGGCCAGACGCTCTTGCCGCGGCCGCTGCGGCTGGCCCTGCTGGATGACGGCAGAACCCACGAGCTGGATGTCCGGTTGGGGGCATCAGGCCAGCTATAGGAACTGGCCCAACAACTGAAGAACGGCGAGCGCCAGCGCCGTACACAGAAGGAACCATTTCCAGCTGATGGGCTTCAAAGGAAGCCTGTTGATCAGGCCAACCACCCGCCTGACATCAACACCGGCCGCGTGGGGGAGTTCACTTCCCCCGCGGGGCAGAAGAACGACCAATCGAAAGGCCAATTGCTTTGCCTCTTGAGGTGGGATCGACCAGTCCGGCGACTGCATGATCAGGGACGCCAGCCGTGTGGCAGCCGCCTCCCAGGGTAGCCGCGACAGCATCGCGGCCTCCTGCCATGGATCCAAATCCAGGCGCGCCAGGGCAGAAAGGACGCTGACCGGCATGCTGTTTCGATCAACACCGACGAGGGAAAAGAGGAAGGCATCGAATTCCACGCCAAGCGACGGGTTTCCGGACAACGGATCTGAAGCCGTCACGACACCACCGCTTACGACGACGCTGAAGGATTCATGCGCACCGGGTCAATCCTATCCCTCAGCTTGAGGGCCGGCGAGGGTCGGAAACTACCGGTCGGTCCACAGATCGGTGCAGGAGCCGGATCAGTTTCCGCCGTTCCAGGCGGCGGCCAGCGCCAGCCGTGCCAGGTCCGGCAGCGACTTGGCGCCGGTTCGCCGCATGATCTCCGCCCGGTGGCTTTCCACCGTGCGCTGGCTGATGTCCAGGTCGGCGGCGATGTTCTTGCTGGGCTGACCCGCCAGGACCATGTCCATGATCTGCCGTTGGCGCTCCGTCAAACCCGCCATGTGGCCGGCGGCGTCCCTGTGCCAGGCCAGCATCTTGTCGCCGTCCCGTGCCCGTTCCAGGGCATGGTCGACACTGGCCAGCAGGTCAACGCGGCTGGCAGGCTTTTCAATGAAGTCGGAAACACCTGCCTTCATGGCGTCCACCGCCAGGGGCACGTCGCTGTTGCCGGTGATCATGACGGCCGGCAAGGTGTGCCCGGCCGCTTTCAAGTGCCCCAGCAGCTCCAGCCCCGTCATTCCCGGCAAGTTGGCATCGACCAGCAGGCACGCCTCGGCCCCTGGGCGATACGCATCCAGAAACGCCTCGCACGAGGCGTAGTCCCGGACGATCCGCCCGTCGGCCTCCAGCACCTCGCGCAGGCTGGCGCGGACATGGGCGTCGTCATCGACGACGAAGACCACGGCCTCCGTCGGGGGCTCGTTCGAGGGCTTGGCCGGCAAGGCGCGCGGCGGCGCGGTGAGAAGGCGCTGGATGGCCTGTGCCAGGTCCACCACCTTCACCGGCTTGCTGAAACGCAGACAGTTGAAGCGGGCGATGTCACGCAAGGTGCGGGTCGAAATATCGCCGGTCAGGATGATGACGGGAAGTGCACCCCCGAATATTTCGCGCAGTCGCGCCGTCATCTGCAGCCCGTCCAGTTCCCCCGGCAGGTCGTAATCCGACAGCACCAGGTCCGGCCGGATCGCCCCGCGGGCCGCCAGTTCCAGGGCGGCATCCGCGTGCGGCGCGGTCACCACGTGATGCCCCTCATCCCTCAGCAGGACTTCCAGCAATTCGCAGGCCTCGGGATCATCCTCCACCACCAGGATCGTCCCCGTGCGTTTGACCGGTTCCGCGTTTTCCTTCCGGGCGGACTGGGCGGCGGGCGGCGTGGCAACGCCGAGAGAGAAGGAGGGCAGGGCGATCTCAATGGCGAAGACGGATCCCCGGCCGGGACGGGACCGGACGCTGACGCCGTGGCCCAGCAGGCCCCCCAGGCGCTGCACGATGGACAGCCCCAGCCCCAGTCCGCGGCTGCGCACCCGGTCGGCGTTGTCCAACTGGCGGTATTCCTCGAAGATCGTCTGCAGGGCGTCCGCGGGAATGCCGATGCCGGTATCCCAGACCTCGATGCTCAAACGATCCGCATGACGGCGGCAGCCCAGCAGCACCCGGCCCCGGCGGGTGTATTTCAGGGCGTTGGACAGCAGGTTGCGCACCATCTGTTCCAGCAGGCGGGGGTCGCTGTGGATTGGTCATGCCGCACGGTACCACCCGCAACGTCAGGCCCAGCGCCTGCGCGTGATAGTCGAATTCGTCCCGCAGCCGGTCGAACAGGTCGTTGACCGTGAAGTCCAGCGTGTCTGCCCCCACGGTGCCGGCCTCGATCTGGTTGATGTCCAGCAGGGCGTTCAGCATGCCGGCCATGGCGCCCAGGGTCTGGTCCAGGCGGGCGACCAGCGTCTGTGCCCGGGGGCCTTCCACCGTCTTGGCCAGAATTCCCTGCAGCAGGGCCAGGGTTTGCAGCGGCTGGCGCAAATCGTGGCTGGCGGCGGCCAGGAAGCTGGACTTGGCGGCGGTGGCCAGTTCCGCCTGCCGCCTGGCGTCTTCCAGCGCGTGGGCCGTGCGCTTGCGCTCGGTGATGTCGGTGAAGGTGATGACCACCCCTTCCACCCCGCGGCCGTGGGTGCGATAGGGCAGGATGCGCCGGACGAACCAGGTGCCGCCGGGCAGCTCGATCTCCTGCTCGGTGGGCGCCAGGGTCTTCAACACGGCCTGGGCGTCGGTGATAAGCCCGGCGTCCGCCGCCGACGCGCGCAGATCGGCCAGCGGCCGGCCGACATCGCTGGGGATGATGCTGAACAGCGCCCGCGTGGCCGGGGTGAAGAAACGGATCTTGAGATCGGCGTCGAGGAACAGCGTGGCGATATCCGTGCTGTACAGCACGTTCTGCAGGTCGTCGGACGTGACGCGCTGGCGTTCCAGCGTTTCCTGGAGCTGGCTGTTGAGGGCGGTCAGTTCCTCGTTAAGGGACTGCAATTCCTCCTTGGAGGTCAGCAGTTCCTCATTGGCGGATTGGTATTCCTCATTGACCGACAGCGCCTCCTCATTGATGGCGCGCTGTTCCTCACTGGATATCTCCAGGTTGCGGATGGCGTCCTGAAGCGCCATGCGCGTGATCTCAAGCTCCCGCTCCAGGTCCGGGGTCCTGGCCACACTGGACGTGCTTTCGGGATGGTCCCCCGATGGCGACGACCTTGGGGCTTCGAGGAAGCAGACCAGAAGCAGGTCCTCGCCATCGTGGCGAATCCGTTGGACATCAATGCTGAATGGGGGGCCATCGTCGTGGCCTTCAAACCGGCCGGTGGAAACGACGGCGGGGGTGCTCTCCAGGCTGGCCTGCTCCAGTGCCGACCGCAATGCGGTCCGCACGGCGGGGCGCACCAGCGTCAACAGGTCGTGCGTGGGATATCCCGGCGCCACACGCAGGTAGCGGTCCGTCGGCCCCAGGGAATAAAGGCTTTCATGCCGGCGATTGACCAGGACCGCCGCCGGGGCATAGGCATCCGCCACCAGCCGCCGGGTCAGGTCGGCCAGGACCGCCTGCCGGGGAAGGGGCGCCCCTTGGCCAACCCGGACCAAACTCCGCCCGCTGTCGCTGGCCGTGATCGGCAGGGATAATTCGCCCGGCCGCACACGGCCGACATGGCGGTACAAGCGTTGGGCCTTGGAGATGACGGCGAACCGGCCGCCGGTGTCGCCGATGGTCTCCGCACCACCCAGCAGCAGGACGCCCCCCTCACGCAGGGCGAAATGGAAGATCGAGATGACCTTGGCCTGGGCCTCCGGCTGCAGATAGATCAGCAGGTTACGGCAGGAGATCATGTCCAGGCGGGAAAAGGGCGGATCGGCCAGCAGGTCCTGGATCGTGAACACCACGGTGGCCCGCATCTCCGGCGACACCCGATAACCTTGCTCATCCCGGTTGAAGAAGCGGCCAAGCCGTTCAGGCGACACGACGTCCGCAATGGTTTCGGGATAGACGCCGGTTCGCGCGATGGCCACGGCGTCCGGATCGACGTCGGAGGCGAAGACCTGCAGTTTGATGGGGCGCTTCGCCGCCATGATCCGTTCCAGGAAGACCATGGCCAGGGAATAGGTTTCCTCCCCGGTGCTGCATCCGGCGATCCAGATGCGCAAGGGCAAACCTGGCGGATGGTTTTCGACCATGGCGGGAATGACCTTCTCCGCCAGGAACTCAAACACCGCCGGGTCGCGGAAGAATTGGGTGACGTTGATCAGCAGATCCTTGGCCAGCAGGTCCAGTTCACCCGCATCGGTGCGCAGGATATCGAGGTAGCCGGCCATGCCGTCGCTTTCCGCCGCCGTCACGGCCATGCGCCGCTCCGTCCGCCGGCGCAAGGTGCCCTCCTTATACAAGGTGAAATCGTACGCCGTTCGGGTGCGGAGCAGTTCGACCACCTCTGGCAGCCAGTCCGTTGGGGTGGCTGCCGGCGTGTGCGCCAGACCGGCCATGCGCCGGTCATAGGTCATCAGCGCGTCCGGTATCGCCGCCAGCGGAAGGACCAGATCGACGGCCCCTGTCAGGATGGCGTTGCGCGGCATGCCGTCGAAACCGGCTTCGGTCGGCTCCTGGGCGATGACCAGGCCGCACTTCTCCTGCACGGCCCTCAGTCCCGCGCTGCCGTCGGACCCGGTTCCCGACAGGACGACACAAACGGCGCGCGGCCCATAGGTCTCGGCCATGCTGTGCAGCAGGAAGTCGAACGGCAGGCGCGCGCCGTGGCCCGCTTGAGGATGGGAAAGGCGGAGGGCGCCATCGTGGACGGCCAGATAGGCGGCGGGCGGAATGATGTACAGATGGTCGCGCTCAACCGGCATGCCATCGACCGCCTGCCTTACCGTCAGGGCGGCATGGCGGGCCAGCAGATCGACCATCATGCTGTCGTGAGTGGGGTCCAGGTGCTGTACCAGGATGAAAGCCAGGCCGGTGCGGGCCGGCAGCGCCCCCATCAGCGCCTGGCAGGCCTCAAGCCCCCCCGCCGACGCGCCGATGCCGACGACGATAATATCCGGCGTGGCACGCACGGCATCGCGCGGCGCTGGCTGCGACTGTACACGCGCGCTTGATCGCGGCCGGGCTGTTCGACCCGGGGGAGTCCCTGCCATTTTTCCGGTGTCCTGACTGCTGCCACGCCGTTAAGCACAACTTTTAAGCGTGGCGACTGTTCCGTTGTGCTGGCAATTATATTCTTTCGGCCGGATCGGAAATTGCCAGCCTACCTACCCCATGTGTGCATCAGTATTTTCCGAACCCCCCGTATTCCAGCCATCGTCAGGTATGGTTAACACCCCTGCCGGACTTGACCGATACCATAGAATCCACCGCAGAACCCTCCAATTGCGGGGAAACGGCCATTTGCTCTTACGGACAATCAGGGTCGCCTATAGTCAATGACGGGCGGGATTGACCTTGAGGGGGATGATCATGAGACCGCTCCGCATCGTGGTGGTTGAGGACGATGCCCTGATCGGCCATTTTCTGGCCGAAATCCTGGGCGAAATGGGTCACGACGTCTGCGCGCTGGAACGGACCGCGGCCGGCGCGATAAGTGCCGCCGCCAACTTCCGCCCGGACCTGATGATCGTCGATGCCCGATTGCCTGATGGCGACGGTATCGAGGCGATGGACCAAATCAACCGCACCGCCGCCGTCGCGCATTTCTTTATGAGTGGCAACGGCAATGAGATCAGCGCGCGGCGGCCGGGGGCGGTGGTCATCCAGAAACCTTTCGCCGAAACCGATCTCGTTCAGGCCATCACCCAAGCCCTTCTGGCACCGCTCCGGCATTCCGTGCCGATGCCCAGTCTATGCGGATGGCCGTGACGGGTCACGGAAGGAAGAGGGGCAAGCGGGCCGGCAACCCAAGTCGCGGCTGGATTGGGCCTCCACCAACCGCGGCCGAAGTGACAAGGCTTCTGTGCCTGCGCGGATGGAGAACGCGGGTAATGGACGGCGTGGTGGAGATTTCCTGGCGGCGGTGGTTATTTTCACGGCAGGCTTTCCGCCGTTATGTCGCGTGAGCGGACAAGCGGCGGCGTACTTATCCCTGGTTGTGTTTTGGATTTTAATCCTGATTAGGCCAATCGGCCCATTCCCTCGCCCCAAAATCTTCCGCCCCCCGTAACAGGGAAATTGGACGCGGGCAAATCTGCAATGGGATGGATTTTTTTTGCACAATTCTTGCGAGTAAATCTCATATTTCACATGAGGTATAAACAAGCCGCGAACAACGGTTCACGGCCGGAAAAATACCGATGAAGTCCACGCAACGGGGTGACGAAGCTCAGGACAATTTAAGAAACGGTCACCAACGTTTATGAGTCGGGCCTATCGGGCTCACCATGCGGCTGGAATACGACCTGCTGTTCCGCTGGTTCGTGGGCTTGAGCGGTCATCGCAGCTCTCCGGTGAAGTTTGGTCGCCACAGCAGGGGTGACCACAAGAGCCCCAATCGAGGAAGCGGAGCGAGCCGCATGGGGACTGACTGCAATTTGAAGCCCCGCTGGAAATGATCCAGCGGGGCTTTGTCGCATCCGTCCAGCCAGGGGCGCCGCTTTATTTGGTTAGCGCCGCGTGGTCGAACAGCTCGTGGAAATACGACCGTTTCAGCGCGGCATTCGCCGGATCCGGGGTGTCGGGTTCGGAATTGAAGCGGTTGCCCCCCAGGATGAAGCTGAAGTCCGTGCCGCCAACCTGGGCGTTACCATGGCAGCCCATGCACCCGCCCATCTGATAGGTGGTGAAACCATGCGGACCGGCCACGTACACGTTCTGGAAATCGGGTTGCGGGGTGCCATTGAGTTGCGTGACGTTACTGGGTTGCGCGGCGCTATTGATGGGAGGATAGGCCGTGGGTGCCTGGTTATCCGCGATCCGGGCCACGAATTGCTGCAGCGTGTAGTCGGTTTCGACCACGATGTTGGCCTGGAAGAAGTTTCCCGCCTGCCGTGTGGAGGAAAACGTCGGCACGATGTCCTTCTTGTTGAAAGGCACGGCCTGCACGTTGACCAGCTTATAGTGCAGCCAGGGTGAATCCTTCAGCTGATGTTCATCGTTGTAAAACTTTATGCTGGCGTGCACCGCGTTGTTGATGGTCGAGATGATGGGCGGAATACGCTCATAGCGGCGGTTGACACAGATGTTGCCGCCGACGGGCGTGCCGGGGGCGGGCACGGACGGCGGCGGGTTGACGCCGGGGGACGGCGCCGGCGGCAGTTCGCGGAAATACAGCCGGCTGCCGGTGTCGTCACAGAACTCCGCAGGCACCGCCGTGACTTTCGGGGTCAGGGGATTGTCGGCGTAGGTCAAGGCGGGCTGGGTCGGCTGCGGGGGCTGGATCGGCTGGCTGACGATGGCGCCGTCGTCATTTTCCAGAGGCTTGCCGTCGGCCGTCAGGATGTTGTCGGCCTGCTCGAAGGTGGCGAAGACGAAGTAGGGGGCGGAGGGGGTTTTCTGGATGATGTGCAGCGCCACCAGGGCCCATTCGTCCTGCCAATAGCACGGCACCTGAGCCGCAGCCTTGTCGAAGCTAACCTTTCCGGCATAGGGGATGTTTTCGTAATAACGGACGGTGGCCATGTGGAAACGGCTGCGATCCTCGCCCTTGGCCAGGCGCCGCCAGGCGGACTTGACCTCGAACGTGCCGGTCGGCAGGGCCGGGACGGTGCCCGGGGCCGGCACCTTCTTATTCGCCAAGGCCGTCTTCCAGGTGTCGATCTGTGCCTGCAAGGGTGTGCCGGTGCCGGAATACCAAAACTTGTTCGCGGCCACGTAGTCGTATTCCGTCTTGTTGGCCTTGGCCAGGAAGCGGATCAGTTGCGGTGCGTTGTTCTTCATGGACGGCGCCTCGTCCCGCAGGATGCCGGCGTACATGGTGGCCAGTTCGATCTGGCTGGTTTCGTCCAGGTTGATCCATGGGGCCTGCGCCACCGGCGGTTGCCCCGGACAGGCGGCGATGGTTCCCTTGTACTGGTACTGCGGTGGATCGTTGTAGCCGTAGTCGACGCCCCGGGCCTGGTAACCGTGGGGCGGGGCGGTCAGGGCGTTGGCACCGGGGAATATCTCCACCTTTTGCCGGTATGTCTGCCACACCAGCGGCCCCGCGCCGGGTTGGCCGAACACGGCCTTCTCGTCGGGGACGTCGCGCTGCACCGTGCCGTTCGACTGCGCCGCCGGCCAGTTCAGGGCGATGAACTCCTGCCAGGCGAAAATGGCGGCACCCTGCAGGTCGGTGTTCGCCGCGCCGCCGGGAATGTCGGTCGGCGGCAGCGGTGATACCACATCCTTGCGGGAGGTGATCTGCTTGATGATTGCCGCGGTGTCCACCTCGTCGGCCACGGCGGCGGCGGGGACTGTCCCCACGGCCAGTTCCAGTGCCAGCGCCGCCCATAGCCAGGGCGCCGCGCGGTATCGTCCTCCATGCGCACTTGTCATCTTGAAACTCCCCTGGTCAGAAAGGTTCGGCCGGCCCCAGGCGCCCTAGCGGCCGGCCGGTGGGCATATCGGCGGGTTGGTGGGCCGGGTGGTGGCGACGGCGTATTGCTGGAAGGCGACCGCCAGCTGCAATGAACTGTCCAGCGGAATGGCCGTCTTGAACGCCCCGGACGGGTAGCCCGCCGGGTATTTGTAGTCGGAGAAATAGGCCTGGTTGTCCGGCGTGTTCCGGGTGCAGATATCGTCGAAGGTGAAGATGGCCGGCACATCCTTGCCCTGGACGCCGACGACGCCCACCGGGGCCGCGTACGCCCCCATGTGGCAGGACACGCAACTGGAGTTGGCCTGGTCGACCACCCCCGCCAGGCGCCCCTGGCAGCCATAGTGCTGCGGCAGGTCGATGGGCGCGTGGATGGTTTCCCGCAACGGCCGGCTTTGCCCCTGGGGCACCGCCGGGAAGGTCAGCCCGTCGCTGCCCCATTGCACGCCCAGGGGCACCAGACGCGACCGGACGGTGGGGCCCGGCAGGCGGCCGTCGTAAGCCAGGGTGCTGTAGACCCAGCGGGTGGGGGAGCGGGGATCGACCACGGCGATGTCCATCTGCACCATGTGCACCTTGGTCACCGCCCGCCGGCAGGTCTCATACTGGGTGGGCGAGGTCTGGACGTGGCCATCGGCGCTCCAGTTGGTGGAGCCTTTCAGGTAGGGCACCGCCTTCTCATCGGCGGTGGTGTTCAGGATCTTTATGACCACCGTGCCTTCGGGGAACGGCAACCCCCGGGCCAGGGCGCCGCCGTCGGTGGTGGCCGGCACGCCGGTATGCGGGACGGCCTGTCCCAGGGACCAGGCGCCGCAGGGGTTGTACATCCCCACCGACCAGGTCTCGAACAGGGGATCCACGCCATCGACGGCGACGGCACCCGGCAGATGATGCCTGCCGCTGCCCCGGCCGCCGCCCCGGAACGTGGACTCCGCGGTCGACAGCTCATTGGTCAGGCCGTGGACGTATTCCCGGCCGCGCTGGCCGTCGTAGGCCATCCAGGGCACATGGAACCAGCGCACCTTGCCCTTGACGGCGACCTTCCAGCCCAGCCGGTCGGGCAGGTTGGGATCCTGATCCTCCCAGACATAATCGACGATGGCCTGGATATAGGCTTTCCACTGGTCCCACGACGGGTTGGGGTCGGTGAAGGACACCTCCTGCCGCAGCCAAGGGGCGTCGCAGGTCGGTTTGGTGGCGGGGTACTGATGGCTGAGCGCGAACCGATGCCCGTCCCAGTCCCCCGGCGGGCGGTTCACCGCGTCGCGAAACGCCAACTGCGCCGGATCGGCCGATTTGCCGGCCGCCGGTTCCCGCGCATGCGCGGCGCCGGCCAGCAGCAGCAGCCCCAACATTCCGCAGGCGACATGCATCAGGCTGCGCATTTCCCGCTCCCTTTGTTCCAGGCGTTTCCGGCACGTGCCGACGCGTCTCAGATCCGCAGGTCCCCGGCATCGACCAGGCAGGCCTCGCGCACACGCTGCACCGTGGCCGGCACCGCCAATTCAAACCAGTCGGCGTGGCCCCGGTCCTGCCGGGCGGCGAGGACCGCGTTCTTGAGCGCCAGGTAGACCGAGGCCGCCAGCACCAGGGGCGGTTCACCCACCTCCTTGGAACCCAGGACCATGTCGCGGTTCGCGGTTTCGAGCGGGCCGGTGCGGGGATAGAATCCCACATTGAATTGCAGTGGGATGGTCGTGGTGGCCGGCAGCTTGTAGCCCCAGGTGTTGTTGGAGTTCAGCCGGCCCGCATCCGGACCATCGGGCTGGATGACGATGTCTTCCGTCAGCACGTACCCGGCGCCCTGCACGAAAGCGCCCTCCACCTGGCCGATGTCGATGGCGGCGTTCAGGGTGTCGCCGATGTCGTAGACCAGGTCGGTGCGCAGCACCGTGGTCTCGCCCGTCAGCACGTCGATTTCAACCTCGCTGCAGGCGGCGGAATAGGTGTAGCCGGTGAATTGATCGACCCCTTGTTCCGGGGCGTTGGGGGTGTAGTGGAGATTCTCGGCCGGCTTGTCGCCGCCGGGGATGGCGACCCGCGACTGCGCTGACAGGTTGATCCGGTCGAAATGGGCCGAACCAATGATGGCCTGCCAGATCAGGCGGCCGCCGCTGTTCGGGATCACGGCCTGCCAGCCGTCGGGATAGTTCCAGTAGTCGATGTGCTGCTGGGTGCACCAGGCGTCGCCGAAATCGGTGCGCAGCTTTTGGCAGTAGGCCTCCAGCCGGGTCCGCAGGTCCAGGCAGGCGACGCGCACCGCCTCGGCGTTGAAGCCGGTGCCGGTGGACGCGCCGGTCGATACGGGGTTGGGCACCACCTGCAGGTCGGTCGGCGCCATGGTGATGAAAGCCATCGGCAGGTTCAGGATTTCCGCCGCCACCTGGGTGATCTTGGTGGCCAGGCCCTGGCCGATTTCCACCCCGCCCTGGTGCACCAGCACCGACCCGTCCTCATCCGCGATGTCGACCAGGGCGCCGGCCTGTTCCAGGAAGGCGGCGTTGTAGCCGGCGCCGTACTGCACCGGCATCATCGCGATGCCCCGCTTGCGCCAGCGGTTCTGCCGATTGAAATCCTCGACCGCGGCGACACGGCGGTCGAAATCCGCCTGCTGTTTCAGGTATTGCCAGACCTGGGCGATGTAGCAGCCCTTGAGCACGGTGCCGACGACGCTCTGCTGGCCGGGCTGGTACAGGTTCACCTCGCGCACCGCCTCCGCCGGCATGCCCAGTTCATGGGCCGCCCGGGCGATGGCATCCTCCAGGATCAGGATGCCCTGGATCAGTCCCATGGACCGGAAGGCGGTATTGCTGGCCAGATTGGTGCGGGCCACGTGGCCCTGGGTCTTCCAGTTCGGCACCATGTAGGCGCTGTCGATCCGCATCTGGACACAGTCCATGACCGTGAACGAACAGTCGTAGGTGGCGCCGCCATTGGAGTAGAGATCCAGGAAAAGGCCCAGGATCCGCCCCCGGGGCGCCGTTCCCTCACCGGTCGCGATTGCCAGGCTGTAGCCGCCCTCATACGGATGCCGCCGGCCGATCATCTCCATGTCTTCTTCCCGGCGCAGGGCGATGCGGACGGGCCGCCTCAACTTGGCCGCCGCGATGGCTGCCGGCGCGGCGACGAAGGGCGAACGGGTAGTCTTGCCGCCATAGCCGCCGCCAATGCGCTTGATCACCAGGGCGACGCTGCTGATGGCCAGTCCCAACACGCCGGCGATGGTGCTCTGGACGCTGTCCGGGCTTTGCGACGATGGGTTGACCGTCATTTGGCCCCGTTCCCCGGGCACCACCAATGCCGACTGCGTCTCCATATAGAAATGGGCCTGGGAACCGACGGTCTGGGTTCCGTTCACGATCAGGCAGGTGCTGCCGTCCAGGGTCACGGCACCTGTCTGCCCGACCCACCCAAGTTGGGAGTTGGGTCGCATCACGTACAGGATGTGGTTGTAGGGCGGATGGACGGTGTCGATCAGCAACGAGTTCCGGTCCTTCGCATCCTGGATGGTCAGGATGGGGGCGGGCGCGTTGGGGTCGCCGGTGGCATCGTTGTAGAGGATGCAGGACTGGCGGATGTAGTGCGCGATGTCGATGGCGTCGGTCTCATCCTCCGCCAACACCAGCGCCATCGGTTGCCCGTACCACTCGACTTGGTCCTGGGCCAACAAGGGATCCGTCCCACCGATCTGCCCGGCCAGGACGCCGGTGCGGTTGTTCTGGCCCGTCGGCACGTCCTGGGCGGTCAGCAGCGCCACCAGCGCCGGAAAGCGGCCACGCAGCCAGGCGGTCAGCGTGGGTGGGTCCACCGGCGTCAACGGCGCGTCCGGAATGCGGAAGACGAAGCGCGCCAGGGCCCGGCTGGACAGCACGAAGGCGCCGTTCAGCCCCCGCGGCGGCAGGGGAAGGTCATGGATGTAGCGGGCCTCGCCCGTGGCCTGGAGGAAGGCGTCCAGCTTGATGAAAGGCAGGCCCACCGGCGCCTTGTCCGGGTTGAACGGGATGGTCTGGGTTCCCCGGCTGAGCGGTCGTTGATAGGGGATTCCGGCCGAGGCGACGGCCGGCGGAATGATCGCGGATCCGGTCGCCGTCGCCACCTCGATGAAGAATTTGTAGAGAAAACTTTCCGCCAGATGGCGGCGATAGACGTCACTGAAGCCTTCGTCGGGCAAGCTGGCGCGCCGGTCCTGCCACTGCTCCAGCGTGGCATCGACATCGTCGCGCAGGCCGGACAGGGCCGCCTGCAAGGTGGCCGCTTCCCACCGCCGCCCCTTCAGGGCCGCCTCCGCCGCGGTGGCATGGAAGGCGACGGGCCCGATGCCACCCAGAACGATGGCGGCGTCCGTCACCATCCCCTGATCGTCGAAGCGGACCCGGCAGCCGGCGTTGACGATGGAATGGGCGTTCACCTCCCGCAGGGCCACCTTGTAGGGCCGCACGTATTCCCGCGCCACGGCCGGGGGTACGAGATAAGCGACGATGACCATGCGCTTCAGGGCGTCGTCGGTCTGCCAGTCCCGGGCGAAATCCAGGATGGGCATGAAGCGCCATTTGCTATCAGGAAGCCGATCGCCCACCACCACCACGGCGTCCAGCGCCACCAGGATCGTGAACATGTCGGATGGGAAAGGCACCCCCTGCCGGATGTGGCGTACCACCAGCATGGTGTTTCCGGCCAGGCTGGCGGCGTTGCGGACGATGGTGCCGGCCGTGCGTTGGGCCATATAGCGTATCGCCAGGGTTCTTTCGTCGTTGATGCCCTGAGCGATGCCGCGATCCAGGAAATCCAGCAATTCCCCGTAACTGACTCCACCTCCCAGAGTATAACCGTCCGAATCGACGGCCTGATTCTTCAGTTCGGGTATCTTTGAGATATCGACCAGGTGGCGCGGATCTTCCTGGTGGCGATCGTAGATGCCGATGGAGGTGTTGCCGTTGACCAGCTTCAGGTCGTCGGCCGGCAGGGTTTCCAACAAGATGAACAGATCGCTCAGGTCGATGGGCCGATACCAGGTGTGGCCATCCTTGATGATCCGCAACGGCAGCTGATAGGGGTCTTCCGGTGGGACCGGGGCGTCGATGACATTGGTATGGGCGACGTTCGGATCGGCCAGGCAGGTCATGCAACCCATCTCGTCGGCCGGCGTCCAGTCGCTGGCGAACTGGCGCATCGCATACAGGATGGGCCGATAGCCGGTGCAGCGGCAGAGGTTACCATCGAACATCCGTTCGATCGCCAGTTGGGTCGGCTTGGTGTCGCCATGGGCGGCGAGGAAGGCTGTCATCGCCATGGTCCAACCGGGCGTGCAGTAGCCGCACTGCGATCCGTTTTCCTTGGCGATGCCGTACTGGACGGGATTCAGCGCCGTCTCGACGCTGCCGGCACCCTCGATGGTGGTGATGGCCGTGCCGTCCAGCGAGCAGACCGGCCGCAGGCAGGCGTTGATGGCTTCGTGACGGACCCCCACCCCCTGAATGTCCCATCGGGACAGCATGACGGTGCACAGGCCACAGCCGCCCTGGCCGCAACCCTTCTTGGATCCGGTAAGACCCACGGCGGGGGAGCGTAGCCAGTCCAGCAGCAGCAAGGTCGGATCGGGATTCTCCAGCAGCCATTCCTGGCCGTTGAGGAAGAAGCGGATCACCGTGCCCGGCTGGGGCACGGGGCAGGCGGCCGTCGCCGACGTTCCCAAGGCAGCCATTGGAATCTCCCGGGTTTGCGACGCGTGAAGCGCCTGGTGCCGAACCTGCTGGAGGCGTACTGAACCCACCGTGAGCGACGGAATGCCGCTTTCGCGAAATCATTTGCCAGAATAAGCAACTTTAAGGGGAAATCGGAATCTGATTCAACCTTAAAAATTAATATTAAAATTAATACAATTAATAAGACGCGCCGTTATATTTTTGTGGGAATAACGAGGTGTGAAAATCATAAAATTCACCCAATAATTGTTATTGATATTCAGCCAGGAGCCTTGCCGGCGTGTACCGGGGTCATTCGGCAACCGTCCATGGCGGCTGTGGCCCGCCGACAATAGGGTTCCGAACCGGTACCGTTATGTTCAGACTAGGTGATCCCCCCCTCAGCACCTTTCGGCCCTGACCTCGGATGCCTGGCTCACGGGCGCGAAGCCTCACTTCGGGTTGCGCACGTAAAGGCTTGGAACCTTCCAGCCGAGGATGAGAGGCGCACGCGCCTGACCCCGTATACGAAGTTACGTCCTATCCGGCCGATTTCCCTTGGTTCTAAGGTGGCGCCGGCCCCGAGGACGGGGCCGGGTTTGGCCATGAGGGACCCCTGGATGCGAATCGGGGCGAGGGGCCGGCGGTTGGCTGGCGCGCTGATTTTCCTGATGGGATCGACTGGCATGGCCGGCGCCTCGCCTTGGGGCGAGGTGGGGGACGGCCAACTGCGCGGCGATATTGAAACTCTGGCCGCGGCTGGCCTGATCGACGGCGTCACCACCCAATGGCCCCTGCCGTGGACGGCCGTCGTGCCGGCCTTGAAAGCGGCCGACCTGGATGCCCAGCCGGAGGCGGTGCAGGCGGCGGCCCTGCGGGTGCTGGGCCGGGCCACGCGGGAGAACCGGCCGGGCTTCAGCACCAGCGCCAGCCTGGACCTGACCAACGCGCCCGCCCTGGTCCATGGCTTCGACAGCCTGGGCCGGGGGGAGGGGCAGACCCAGGTGGCGCTGTCCTACAGTTCCAGCACCGTCTCCGCCCGCCTGGCCGTGGGGGGCTACACCCAGGACCTCAAGACCGGCGCCACCAAGCTGGCGCTGGATGACAGCTATTTGGCGGTGAAGGCCGGCGACGCCCTGGTTTATGGCGGCTGGCTGACCCATTGGTGGGGACCCGGCTGGATCTCCGCCCTGTCCCTGTCCAACAACGCCAGGCCCATGCCGCAGGTGGGCATCCAGCGCCTGGACACCTCCCCCTCCACCTGGCCGGTGCTGGAATGGCTGGGCCCCTGGCAGGTGGAAGCCTTCCTGGGGCTGATGGACGGCCCGCGCCTGCAGAAGAACACGGTGTTCGACGCCCTGCGGGTCACGGTCAATCCGGCACCGGGGCTGGAGATCGGCCTGGCCCGCACCGGGGAGATCTGCGGCCAGGGGCATGATTGCGACCCGGCGGAATATTTCCAGCTGAACAACTCCCCCACCGACGTCAACAAGACCAATGACGAGGGGGTGGTGGACATCAAGTACAGCCACGATTTGTGGGGCGTGCCGGCGCAGGCCTATGCGCAGTTGATGAACGAGGACAGCTCCCCCATCACCCATTCCGGCACCAGCCACCTGTTCGGTGCCGCCGCCTTCGTGCCCCTGGCCGGCCGGCCTCTGCGGCTGACGGTGGAATACGCCGACAGCATCTCGACCACCGATATCTTCAGTTTCGCCAGCCGTATCTACGGCTTTTCCTACACCAATGGCGGTTACCCCGACGGCATGCGCTATCGCGGCCGCACCATCGGTTTCAGCCTGGACGACGATTCCCGCCTGCTGTCCCTGCAAGGCAGTTGGAGCGACGCCGATGGCTGGACCTATGAGGTGACCCTGCACCATGCCGCCATCGGAACGGCGCAATCGGCCGGCGCCAACATCGTCAGCCCCGTGCCCATCAAGGTGAACATCCTGGAAGGACGGTTCAGCCTGCCGTTCCGCCATTTCACCCTGGACCTGCGCGGCAGCGTCCAGGACGACCAGGCCCGGCCGGACCATGGTTTCCTGCCGGCGGTGGAGGCGGCGCTGCGCATCGCGCTGTGATGGGGGCGCTGTGATCGGGGGGCATAAAATGGCGGTCACATGGGAATAAACCCGCCGCCCATATCCGTCATGGGAATGAGGGGAGGCACCTCCCCCGTCGCCTGCCGGAGGTTCCATGCCGTCCATCGTCCCCTGCGCCAAGACCACGCCCCCGCGCGACCGTGTGCGTGACGTCGCCGCCGGCCTGTTCGCCGACCGGGGGCTGGATGGCTTCAAGATGCGCGACCTGGCGGAGCGGCTGGGCGTCAGCGTCATGACGCCCTATCGCTATTTCGAGAATAAGGAGGCCATCCTGGCCTGCGTCCGCGCCCATGGTTTCGCCTGCCTGGCCGATGCCTTGGACCGGGGGCGGGCGGCGGGCCCGTTGGAGCAAAGGGTGCTTGACCTGGCGACGGCCTACGGCGCCTTCGCGATGGCGCAGCCCGCGCGCTATCGCCTGATGTTCACGCTGGCGCCGGCCCAGACGCCCAATGGGGCGTCGAGCGGGGGGGCGGGTGGGGCGCCGGGCGTGGCCGAGGTGCGGCGCCAGGAACGCCGGGTGGACGACGCCTTCGCCGCCCATGCCGCCGGCTTGGCGGCGGCGGGCTTGCCCTGTGCCGATCCCGCCGGTTTGGGCCGCCTGCTGTGGTCCACCCTGCACGGCGTGGCCATCCTGCATCTGGGTGGCCAGTTGCCGCAGGCCGACCTGACGGTTGCCCTGTGCCGGGCCGCGCGGGCGCTGGCCATGGCCGGTGCCGCCCTGGGGGCCACGGCATGACCATGGCGGCGCCGGAGCCGCGGCACCTGCCCGAGCCGGCCCCGCGGGCGGAGGCGGCCCAGGCACTCCCGCCATCCCGCGTCCGCCGCCGCCTGACCCGAAAGCGCGCGTTCGACATGGCGTTCAGCCTGGCGCTGCTGCTGGCCTGCCTGCCGCTGCTGGCCCTGGTCGCCCTGCTGATCCGCCTGGACAGCCGGGGACCAGTGCTGTTCCGCCAGCGCCGCATCGGCTTGGCGGGCCAGCCATTCCACATCGTGAAGTTCCGCACCATGCACGTGCTGGAGGATGGCGCCGACGTGGTGCAGGCCATGGAGGGCGACCCCCGTGTCACCCGGGTGGGGGGCATCCTGCGGGTGACCAGCCTGGATGAACTGCCGCAACTGCTGAACGTGCTGTCGGGTGAGATGTCGCTGGTCGGCCCGCGCCCCCACGCCGCCGCCCACGATGATTACTACCGCGCCCGCATCCCCAACTATCTCTACCGCCAGAACGTCCGGCCGGGCATCACCGGCTGGGCACAGGTGAAGGGTGCCCGCGGGGCCACGCCGCGGGTGGCCGACATGCAGGCGCGGGTGGACCTGGACGCCTGGTATGTCGACAACGCCAGCCTGGCGCTGGATCTGAAAATCCTGGCGCGCACGCCCCTGGTGGCCTTCACCCGGCGCAAGGCCTGTTGAGGGGACGCAAGACCGTTTCCAGGGCCCGGGTGGGGACCCGGGGGAATAAACGGGCCAGGCGATACGTCTTAAGCATGAGAGGGCGATGTTCCCCCGGGGAATTGGCCCCTGGGACGCCGGGGAAGATGGACGTAAGCTGATGCGACAAAGGCGCGGCGCGAGGTTCCGCAGTGGTCTGGAATGCCCCGTGTCGGAGAACCCTAGGCCGTGACCCAACAGTTCGCGAACGCCCTGGTGATGCAACTGCCGGCACTGAGGCGATACGCCCTGGCGCTGGTGGGCAATGCCGCGCTGGCGGATGACCTGGTCCAGGATTGTGTGGAACGCGCGCTGAGCCAATCAGCGCAATTGCGGGAGCTGCCGCGCATCTCCGGCTGGTTGAGGCGCATCCTGCGGAACCTGTACACCGATGAGATCCGCCGCAACCACAGCCGGGGGGAGGAGCAGGACATCACCGAACTGGCTGACCATGTGGAACTGAGCACGCCGCCGGTCGATGTCGAGGCCGCCCGGGATTTCATCAAGGCCATCAGCCGGTTGACGCCTGAGCACCGGGAAATCCTGCTGTTGTCCAGTGTCGAGGAATTGAACTACCGCGAAATCGCGGAAGAGTTGGATATTCCGGTGGGTACCGTGATGTCGCGCCTGGCGCGGGCACGCGAGCGGTTGCGTAACGTGATGCAAGGCGGGGGCGCGGAGGTGATCCAGCTGCCCCTGGGATCGAAAGACCGAAAGTGAGCGACGACACCTCCAACCATCCCTCCATCACGGAGGTCGACCTGCACGCCTTCCTGGATGGCGAACTGTCGGAAGACCGCGCCCGCCTGGTCGAGGCGGCCCTCCTGGCGGATCCCGCCCTGGCGGAACGTCTGGCGGGGTACGAGGCCGACAAGGCCATGATGAACCGGCTGTACGGCCCGCTGATCGACCGGCCGGTGCCGCAGCACCTGATCGATCTGGCGCAATCGGCGGCCCGCCGGCCCGCCACGCGGCCTTGGGCAGATTGGCGCCGCTTGGGTGCGGTGGCCGCCGTCGTGCTGCTGCTGGTCGGCGGGGGCGGTTACCTGGCCCTGCGGCCGGCCGGCGATGTGGTGCAGCTGGCGCTGGCGGCGCGCGAGGTGCCGGCTGCCGTGCCCCCCGACCTGGCGCCCTACAACGCGGCGCTCAGCCGCATCGTCGCCCTGAACATCCGGGTGCCGGACCTGGCCCGCGCCGGTTATCGCCTGGCCGGGGTGAAGCTGGAGGGTGACGCCGCCACCGTCGCCTATCGCGATGCCGACGACCGGCTGTTCACGCTTTACCTCCGCCGGTCGGACGGCACCGTGCGCTTCGACCAGTTCAAGCGGCAGAACCTGCGCGTCTGCATCTGGCAGGACGACCAGTTGAGCATGGTGATGGCCGGTGAGATGTCGGCGGCCGTGATGCAGAAGCTGGCCAGCATGGCCTATCTGGGCCTGACCGCCCCGGCCTGACGGGCGTCCAGATCTGACTAACGGCCCCCGACCTGGTTAGCGGATGGAGCGGGCGGACAGGCTGTCCGGGCTGAACAGGGTGGCGGGATGGGGGGACGTGACGGTGTAGGGTGCCGCCTCGCCATTGAAGGCGAAGGTGTAGGCGTAGCCGCCCAGTTCGAAGTCATGGATGAACTGGCTGCCGATCACCACCGCCGGCACGTCCGGCATCAGGTACATGGTGGCCTGCCCGAATTTCCACAGTTTGCCCTGTTCGTCCCAGGAATCGGCGTAAACCGCCATCCAGGTGTCTTCATCGAGATAGAGCCGCCGATGCGGGACCACGTCATGCGCGCCAGGGGCCAGGGTGCCGTCGACCACCCAGACGCGGTGCAACTCGTACCGCAGGGCGTCGGGGTTGGGGTGGGTGGGGCCCAGCACCTCGGAGACCGGCCGGGTGTACAGGCGGTTGTTGTTGTAGGGCACGAACATCTCGGCCTTGCCCACCAACTTGAAGTCGTAATGGTCCAGGCCGCCGAAGAAGATGTAGTACTCGTCCTCGCTCATATAGCCGGCGGCGTCGGTGTCCGGCACGTCGTAGGAAATGGCCGGCGCCTTGCGCACCCGGTGCTCCCCCGGCAGCAGGCGCCATGCATTGAAATTGCGCTGTTTGACGTTGATGGGCTGCCAGTTCAGGTAGCCTTCACCGACGCGCGAGGCCGGGGCGACCGCCAGGTGCAGGGTCTTGAAGTAATAGCCGCCGTAGCTGTCGGGCGTGGCGTCGCGGTAGTAATAGGGGAAATCGGCGATTTCCTTGTAGCCGCTGGCCTTTTCCACCACCCCGTCCGCCGGCACGACATAGGTGCTGACCGTCACTTCGCGCGCCGGGCCCCAATAGGCCAGCAGGTGGTTCCACATGGCCTGGAACCCGTCCTTGGGCAGGGGGAAGGGAATGCCGCCCACGGCACCTTCCACCCCATAGGCGATGCCTTCCAGCGCCGGCCGGGCGCGGGTGGCGTTGCACAGGATGTTGTCGTAGACCCAGTTCGGCGCCGCGGCGGTGCGGTGGCTGGGGTAGATGTCCATGCGATAGTCGGCGTCCCGCCCGAACAGGTGTTTCGCCCCCTCCGGCAGGCGGTCGGCGTAGTCGCGGAAGTTCCGGGCGGTGATGGAGAACAACGGCTTTTCCCCCGCGAACGGGTCGGGGCGCGGGCCCGCCGGTGGCACCGTGGCGGGTGTGGAAAGCCCGCCCGTCCAGGCCGGAATGCCGCCGTCGGTGTTGCCCGCGCGCTCCGCCCCCACAGGCGTCAGGCGGGATTTCAGCTGGGCGGCTTCCTGCTCGGTCACCTGGGCGCGGGCGCCGACGGGATGGCCGGTCAGCGCGACGGTGGCCAGCAGCAGGGCGGTCAGGACGGCGGTGGATCGCATGGGCTTGCGTATGGGGCGCCTGAGGGTGTGGTGGGTGTCGCGCCCGGCTTTCCCGCGCGTTCGCCGGTGGCGGCGATGGGCGCCGGGGATCATGGCGTGCGGGCCCGGGCGACACAAGCGGCATGTGGCCCGGACACGTCCTGTCGCAGGGTATGGTAGTGTCGATGCATCAAGCCTTTGACGGATCCAGACCCAGCGCAATGCCCGCCCGCCCTCGCCATTTCCGGGGCCTTCCCTTCGCCGCCTGCCTGTCCGCGTTCAGCCTGGCCGCCGCCGCGAGCGGGGCGGAGCTCTACTCTGCCGATGGCCTGGACCTGCGCTGGGACAACACCGTGCGTTACACCCTGGCCGACCGGCTGGGTCCGCGTGAGGGCGCCTTGCTGGCCAACCCCAATTGGGACGACGGCGACCGCAATTTCGGCCAGGGCGTGGTGTCCAACCGCTTGGACGTGCTGTCGGCCCTGGATCTGGGTTGGGGCGACTGGGGCCTGCACGCCAGTGCGGCCGCCTGGTACGACACCGTCTATCAGGGCGGCGCCGACGACGCGGCCCCCCACGCCATCAACGCCTCGACCGCGCCGCCGGGGCGTTTCGCGCCGGCGGTGCGCGACCTGGAAGGCCAGCATGCCGAAATGCGCGAGGCCTTCGCCCGGGGCGCCTTCACCGTGGCCGGCACGCCCGTGTCCATACGGGTCGGCCGCCAGGCGCTGGTGTGGGGCGAAAGCCTGTTCTACGACGCCAATTCCATCGCCGCCGCCATGGCGCCCGCCGACTACAGCCGCGCCGTGAGTGGCCCCAGCGCCTACACCAGCGACATTTACCGCCCGGTGGGGCAGGTGGCGTTGACGGTGCAGCCCCTGCCGGATGTCGCCCTGTCCTTTTACGACCAGTTCGAATGGCGGCCGGCGCGCCAGGCGGGCAGCGGCAGTTATTTCAGCTATCTGGATTACCTGGGTGCCGGCGCCGACCGCCTTTTCGTCGGGCCCGGCCGCTATCTGACCCGGCAGGACGACCGCACGCCGGACGCGGCGGGCCAGTTCGGCGTGGCCGCGCACGCCACCCTGGACGGGGTGGATTACGGCCTGTACGCCCTGCGCTACAACGCCATGGACCCGCAATATGCCGTGGGGCCGGACGGGGACGCCACGGTGCCGGGGGCGGCCGGCTATTACCGCCTGGTCTATCCCGGCGGCGTCCACCTCTACGGCGCCAGCTTCAGCGCGTCGGTGGGCGACAGCACGGTGACGGGCGAGGTTTCCGCCCGCCACGGCATGCCCCTGGTCCTGCCGCCGCCTTCCGCCGGCGGGTCGGTGACGGGACGGTACGCGGCCTATGTCCGGGGCGACGTGGTGCACGGCCAGTTGTCCCTGACCACGGCCTTGGGCCGGTTCGGCCTATGGGACAGTGCCGACGTGAACGCCGAGGCGGTGGTGGATGACGTCGTGGGCCTGGCGCGCGATGACGGCATTGGCCAGTGGCGCCAGGCCGCCACCAAGGCCCGCGTGCTGTTCGAGCCGCACTACTTCCAGGTTCTCCCCAACCTGGATCTGACCGTGCCCCTGGGCCTGGGCTACAACCTGACCGGCCATAGCCTCAGCTACTACGCCCAGAACGCCGGTGCCGGCGACCTGACGGTGGGGGTGACGGCGGCCTACCGCAGCGTATGGAAGGCCAACCTGACCCTGACCCATTACATCGGCGCGCCCAGCCAGCAGCCGCTGGCCGACCGGGACTTCCTGGCGCTGGGGCTGGAGCGGACTTTTTAGCTCATACCGCGCAGGCGGTCCGACGTCAGCGTGTCCACCGCGCCGCCGTCCAGCAGCCGGGCGACCTTGGCCACCACCTCATCCGCCGCGGCCTGCCGCATGTCGACACTGCCGCCGGCGATGTGGGGCGTCAGGAACACGTTGGGCAGGCGCCGCAGGGGATGGCGGGGCGGCAACGGTTCCTCCTCATAAGTGTCCAGGCAGGCGAAGATGTCGCCCCGGCGCAGGCGGTCCAGCAGGGCCGCGGGCTCGATCAGGCCGCCGCGCGCCACGTTGATCAGCACCGCACCCGGGCGCAGGCGGGCCAGTTCGGCGGTACCCAGGGTATGCCGGGTGGCGGATGTCAGGCCCCGGTGCAGGCTGACGATGTCCGCCGCCAGCACCTGGTCAAGGGCGGCGGGCTGGGCCCCCTCCCGGCGGATGTCGGCCCCGTCGGCGGTTTGCGACCACACCAGGACCTGGGCGCCGCAGGCGGCTAGGCGCCGGGCGAAGGCCCGGGCGTTGGCGCCCCAGCCGACCAGGCCCACGATGGCACCCGCCAGGTCGCGGGCCTGCGCCGGCCGGCCGCCCCCGCCCCCACCGGCATCCAGGCGCACCTTCATCCGCAGCACCCAGGGTAGCAGGCCCAGCCGGCGCAGGGTGGGTTTCAATCGCCTGGCCAGCCCGCGCAATCCCCGGGGTGGCACCACCACGCCCCAGCCCCCCAGACGCATCACCGCATGGCCGGGGAAGGCGCGGCGGCGGCCCAGGATGGCCAGGCCCAGCGCGAACTCCGCCACGCTCTCGGCATGGGCGTCGCTGGCGTTGACCAGGGCGATGCCCCGGGCCAGCAAGGCGTCGCCGCCGAGGCGGGCCACCGACAGGCCGGCCACGCCCACCACCCTCAGGTTGGGCAGGCGGTTCAGCAGTGTCGCGTCCGGTGCCGGCGCCCCTGGGCCCAGCAGGGCGGCCACCACGTCCGGCCGCGTGTCCGTGACGTCGGCCGGGGTGGCCAGGCGATAATCGGCCAGCAGGGGCGCCAGCGCCGCACCCCAGGGACCGGCGACCAGGATGGTGCGTTCCGGTGCCGCCACCCTGGATGTGGATGTCCGGGGTGGGGAAACGGGGCCGACATGGCCGCGCTCGATCAGTTCACACAAATGCAGGGACGGGACCAGGGCGGCCAGGCCGTGCGGCGGCTCAGTCCCTGTGCGGATGGCCTCCAGGAAGGCGTCATGCTCCAGGGCGAAACTGGTCATGCCGCCGGGAAAGGCGGTGGTGAGGGGCCGGCCATCCATCCGCACCGTCAGCGCCGTCTCGGTGACCGCGCAGCTTACGCCGGCGGCGTGGAAGGCGTAGTCCTCACGCCGGAAACCGGCGGCGTTATCGCAAAGGAAGACGGCCTGGGCGCCGCCGGGCCAGCGCATCAGGGCGCTGAAGGTCTCACCCGAGGCGTGGGCCGCCAGATGCTCCGGCGGGCCGTCCATCATCCACAGCAGGGCGTCCAGGGAGTGGATGCCGTTGGCGCCCAGCCAACTGGCGGCGCCGAAGCCCGGCGCCTGGCCTGCCATGGGCTTGTGGAAGACGGCCTGCGCCTGGCGCCAGCCGGCCCGCCCGGCACGGGCCCGGGCGGCGCGCAGGCTGGGGTAGAAGCGGCGGTTGTGCCCGCCCACCGCCACCAGGCCCCGGGCATGGGCCAGGTCCGCCATCGCCTGGGCCTGGGCGGCGCTGGGCGTCACCGGCTTCTCCACGAACAGGTGCTTGCCCTGGCCCAGCGCCCTCATTCCGTATTCGTAATGAATCTGGGCGCTGGCAAGGATATGGACGGCGTCGATATCCCCGCGGGCCAAGGCGCCATCGGCGTCGCCGGTGCTGGCGCCAAAGCCGAAGGTGGCGGCGGCCCCGTCCGCCCGCGTCCGGTCCAGATCACAGACCAGCGCCAGGTCTACCAGGCCACGGTCGCGCAGGCCCGCCAGCACGGGCAGGTGTACTTGGGTCGCCATCGGGCCGGCGCCGATGACCAGCACCCGCAAGGGCGGGGTGGGGGCGGAAATAGCGGAGGACATCACCCCTGAAGACGGACGGGGCGGCCCGCTTATTCCCCGCCCGGTGAAATATATAGTTGCGGTGTCCGGCCCCGATTTGTGCCAAGAAATCAGCATGTAATCAGGGAATCCTCATCATCATGGACAAGCGCGGTGCGGGATGGGGCCTGGCCCGGTCGGCCCGGGATTTCTTCCTGGATTTCTGCGCCCACGCCCGGGGCGACGGAGTGAAGGCCGCCCTGCTGGTCGTCATTGGCGCCGGCGCGGAAGGCGTGGGCCTGGTGCTGCTGGTCCCATTGCTGGATTTGGTGATGGGCGATGGCCGCACGGGCTGGACGGCGGCGTTGGCCGGCCGGCTGCCCTGGCACCCGGCCGGCGGCCCGCCGCTGGCCCGCCTGTTGCCGCTGCTGGCCTGTTTCGCCCTGCTGGTGGGTTTGCGCGCCCTGGTGCTGTGGCACCGCGACGTGCTGCTGGCCCGGCTGCGCATCGGCTTCGTCGAGGAACAGCGCACCCGCCTGGTCGCCCGGCTGATCGCGGCGCCGTGGACGCGGCTGTCGGCCCTGCCGCACGCGCGGGTCAACCACCTGCTCAGCAGCGACATCATCCTGACCGGCGCCTGCGCCCATTTCATGTTGCAGGGCGCCACCTCGCTGTTCCTGCTGCTGGTGCAGTGGGGGCTGGCCTGCCTGTTTTCCGTCCCGCTGGCCGCCACCATCGGCGTGCTGCTGGCCGTCGCCAGCCTGGCCTTGGTGCCGCAACTGGTGCGGTCCCGCCGGCTGGGGCGTGAGGTGGCCGACGCCAATCTGCACCTGGCCACCAGCGGGGCCCAGTTCCTGGGCGGCCTGAAGCTGGCGCTCAGCCAGAATTTGCAGCAGCGCTTCGCCGATGAGTTCAATGAGACGCTGGGCCGGCTGATGGGCCGGCAGGTGGCCCTGGCGCGGGAGCAGAGCAAGGCGCAACTGGCCTTCACCACGCTGGCCTCCCTGGCCGGGGCCGTGGCCATCGTGGTGGGCGTATGGGGATTGGACGTGCCGCCGGCGGTGCTGATCGTCTTCGTGCTGGTGCTGGCGCGCATGAGCGCGCCGGCGGCACAGTTGCAGCAGGGCGCCCAGCAGTTCGCCAATTTCCTGCCGTCGTACGAGAAGATCCGGGCGCTGGAGGCGGAACTGGCGGAGGGCGCGCCGTCGGCGGCGGAGGGGGCCGACGACGGCGCCGGCTGGACCGGGCCCCAGGACATCCGTTTCCATCAGGTCGGTTACCGCCATCCCGGTGGCGACCGGGGCGTGTCTGGCCTGGACCTGTGCCTGGAGGCCGGCGGCTTCGTGGGCGTCATGGGCGCCTCTGGCGCCGGCAAGACCACCTTCGCCGACCTGTTGGTCGGCCTGACGGCGCCGGACGCCGGCACCATCACCGTGGGTGATCGCGTGCTGGCGGGCCCCGTGCGTAGGCGATGGGCGGCCGCCATCGCCTACGCCCCGCAGGAGACGTTCCTGTTCCACGACAGCATCCGCGCCAACCTGGCCTGGGCCAATCCCGCCGCCGGTGAGGCGGACATGCGCGCCGCCCTTGGCCTGGCGGGTGCCGGCGTCCTGGTGGATCGGCTGGACCAGGGGCTGGACACGGTGGTGGGGGCCCAGGGCGGCCTGCTGTCGGGCGGTGAGCGTCAGCGCCTGGCCCTGGCCCGCGCCCTGATGCGCCGGCCGCCCCTGCTGGTGCTGGATGAAAGCACCAGCGCCATCGACATCGCGGGCGAGCGTACCCTGCTGGCCGGCCTGGCGGCCCTGCCGTGGCGGCCCACCATCGTGCTGATCGCCCATCGCCAGGAAAGCCTGGCGCTGTGCGACCGCCTCCTGGAATTCGCCGGGGGTCGCATCATCGCCGACCGCCGCCTGGACGCGCCTGCCGCTCAGGCGTCGGCGCACAGGGCGCGATAATCGGCTGCCATCGCCTCCAGCCGGCGCAGGCCGGCGGCAAGGTCGGGAACCTGAACCGGCCGCCGGGACACCTTGGGCAGGGCCGCCAGCATGGGGATCAGGGCGTCCATGTCCGCCACCACCCGGGCGTGTCCCGTCTCCACCAGATGACCGAAGGGGCCGGTGGCGTCGGCGCTGAGGAACAGGGCCGGCACGCCGAAGGGCACCGCCTCCGCCGCCACGCCGGAGGCCAGCGACATCACGGTGTCCATGTGGCGCAGCAGGGCGGGCAGCGGCAGGGCGCCCGCCGCGTCGATGCGGACATGGGGGCCGCGCAGGGCCAGCAGCCGGCCATGGCGCCGGTCGTCCCGGGGGCTGGCCGCGGGGTGCCGGCGGATCCACCAGCGCCAGGTGGGTGGGGCGGTGGCGATGCGGTCGGCCAGGCTGTCCCAGACATCCGCCGGGCCGGTGGTCTGCAGGGCCACCAGGATGTCGCGGTCGGCATCCCCGCCGGCCGCCAGGCGGAAGCGCCCGTCCCAGGTGCGGGTGCGTGGGTCGGCATCGTCCAGGAAGGGCCCCAGGCGCGGGTGGCCGCCGTGCAGGGCCTGGTGCCAATGCCCATCGGCCCAGCGGTTGATGGCGTCGGCGTCGGCCGCGTCCCAGGTCCAGAATAGGGCGGGCAGGGTGGTGTAGCCTTGGGATGGCACGGCCGCCCAGCCATAAGCCTTGTGCCGGCCGCCCTGGGGACAATGCTGCACGTCCACCGACAGGATGCCGCGCCGCCGGCATGCCAGGGCGAGGGCGGGGCCCAGGCCGGCATACCAGGTGGTGGTGAAGGCCAGGCGCGCTTGGGCGCTGTCCAGCACCAGGCCCAGGGCCTGGGCGCCCGCGCGCAGCCCCAGGGCCCGGCGCGCCAGGCGCGCCCGGTCCAATGAGGGGGCCGGCACGCCCTGGCGATCCAGGAAGTCCAGCACATCCCTATGGTCCGGCAAGTCCAGGGGGCTGCGGACCAGCGGGGCCAGCGCCCGGGCCGCGATGGCGATGAGGTCGACGGCCAGGGCGGGGCGGCGCCAGGGTGCCCGCCGGCCGGGCTGCAATTGCAGGCACCGCGTGCCGTCCCCTTCCAGCAAGGTCATCAGGGGCTCGCCATAGCGGTCCTCCCAGAGGCCGTCGACCTGTTCCACCGACACGCCGTCGCCCAGGAACAGGGCGCCGGCCCGGTGGGGCCGCAGGATGACGTTGTCCCGCCGCCCCGATGGCGCCAGGGGGTGCGCCAAAGCGCGCCACGCCCGCGTCAACCGCGCCGGCTGGCCGGCGTCGGGATCGGCCACATGCCGGCGATACAGGTCCAGGTACAGGTCCATGCGGGCCAGGGGCCACAGATGGGCGTCGCCGCAGGTCCAGCGGGCCACGGCGAACCGCGTCTCGACCTCCGCCACCAGGGCCAGGTATTGGCTGTGGAAGGGGGTGGCCATGGCCGCCTACCGCGCCGCCAGCTCATCCATGCGGGCCCGCCACGCCGCCTCGATCTTCAGGCGCATCTCGTCCCATAGGCTGTGGGATTCGGGGGTGGAGCGGGTCCAGGCGCCCTTCAGCCGGTCGGTCTCGTTGAAGCGGTGGATTTTGCGCCGCGCCTCCAGCCCCTCCAGCGCCCGGCCCACCGGGCTGTCCAGCAGCCATTCGCCGGCGCGTTTCAGGCCGGCGGCATAGGGGCGGTGGTTCAGGCTGTCTGGTGGTGCGCCCGCGGCGTTGGGCAGCCAGTCGGCCGTCCAGGCGTTGGCCGCGCGCACCGTCTCGTACATGTCCAAGCCGTAGAGCGGTATCATCTGGCACAGTTCCTGCGCGTCATAGAGGCTGCGGCGGGCCAGGGGCAGGGCCGCCAGGGACAGGAAGGTGTTGGGGCAGAACAGGCCCCGGGCCAGCCTGGCATCCGCCAGAGCCAGCAGGCGGCACAGGGCCCGCGTGCGCCACATGGTGCCGGCGTCCGTCACCAGCAGGAAGTCGATGTCGCCGTCGGGCGGGAAGTTGCCGGCGGCGAGAGAGCCCGTCATCGCCACCATGCGCACGTTGGGCAGGCTGGCCAGGAAGCGGGCGTAGCGCCGGGCGGTGGGCTGCTGCCGGCGCGACAGGTCCCGCCGGGCGCTGCGGATGGCGAACAGATCGGTCCGGCCGCGCAGGGCGTGATAGGTGCCGTCGCCCTCCAGATGGCGCGCCAGGGCCGGGCCACTCAAGGCGTGCCGCACGTCCTCCGGCGCGCAGCGGATGCCATGCAGGTAACGATGGATTTCCAGCGCCGTGACCGGGAAGTTAAAAACATCCCGATACGCGATCGTAGAATAAATCGCCGTCTCCAGTTTATTCATCGTGAGGGCGATTGTCATGGAATCTCCTGCCGCCTGATCAGTATCGACATTTGTTTGTTCTGATTATTTATTATGTATGGCGCATTGTTTATTTTATTTTTCCGTATATGCTGCGCCATCCATTATTGATTTTGGGTGGATCATGGCCATCAGGCACAAGGTCGTTCTTTACAACCCAACCGCCGTCTTCCACACCATGCCGCTGGGCCTGCTGGCCATCGGCTCCAACCTTGATCCCGCGCGCTTCGACGTGCGCATCATCGATGCGCGGATCGAGGCGGATCCCCAGGGCGCGGTGCTGCGGGCCATCGACGGCGCCCTGTGCTTCGGTGTCACCATGCTGACCGGCCGGCCGCTGGGCGACGCGCTGGCCATGCTGCGGGCGGTGAAACGGGCCCGGCCCGGTCTCACCACCGTGGCCGGCGGCTGGCACCCCTCCCTTTTTCCGGTGGAAACGCTGGCGGAGCCCAGCATCGACATCACCGTGGCGGGGCAGGGCGAACGCACCTTCGCGGAGATCGTGGATCGGCTGGCCGAGGGCGCCGACGTGGAAGGGATCGCCGGCATCGCCTATCGCGACGGCGACCGGGTGGTGCGCACCAAGGCGCGGCACCTGGAAAGCCTCGACGCCTTCGCGCCGCCCAATTTCGACCTGATCCCGGTGGAGCGGTATTTCCAGTTCAAGGGCCGGCGGCAACTGGACTATATCGGCTCCATCGGCTGCAATTTCCGGTGCGCCTTCTGCGCCGACCCCTTCGTCTATGGCCGCGACTGGAAGGCCATCTCCGCCAGCCGCATGGGGGCGGAGATCGAGGCGCTGTGGCGCCGCTACCGCTTCACCGACCTGAACTTCCAGGATGAGACCTATTTCACCCACCGCAACCGGGTGGCCGACATCTGTGAGGAGTTCCTGCGCCGGGGGCTGGATTTCACCTGGGCCGGCACCATGCGCGCCGACCAGGGCGTGCGGCTGCCGGATGAGATCTGGCGCCTGTGCGTCCGTTCCGGCCTGCGCCGCGTGCTGGTGGGGGTGGAAACAGGATCCCACGAGATGATGAGGCGCATCAAGAAGGACACCACCATCGATGCCATCCTGGAAACGGCCGCCAAGTGCCGGCAGCACGACATCGCCGTCATCTTCTCCTTCATCGTGGGTTTTCCGGAAGAGACGGAGGACCAGGTCGAGGCGACGCTGGGCCTGATCAAGACCCTGCGCGCCATGAGCCCCCGGTTCGAAACCCCACTGTTCTACTACAAGCCCTATCCCGGCTCGGCCCTGGCCGCCGCCGTGGCGGACCAGACGCCGCGCACGCTGGATGACTGGGCGCGGTTCGACTATGTGGCGGGGCCGGCGGGCACCTGGGTGCCGCCGCATCTCTACCGCCGGATCGAGCGTTTCAAGTTCTACAACAAGTATGCCGCCGGCCCGGTGGCCACGGGAGCCGGTGCCAGCGGTTTGCTGCGCCGGGTGGCGCGTTGGCGCATCGACCATGACGTCTACGCCGCCCCGGTGGAGAAGTTCCTGGTCCAGCATCTGCGTCCCGAACCCTCCCTATCCTGAGGCTTGGCCGGCAAGGTCGGCCAGGGCGGCGGGCCTGGGGTGCAGGGCCGCTTCCCAGGCGCGCTCGAACCCCTCGGGCGACAGGGTGCCGCGCACGAACGCGGCTCCCTTACGCGCGGCGTCGGCCCACAGGTCGGCATAGGCTTCGGGCCGGGTCAGGTAGGGGGCCCACTGGTCTTCGGGCAGCGTCAGCGGGTATCCGGGGACGCCCAGGCCCTCCATGGCCGTGCCATTGCCCAGCACGGGGCAGCCCCAGGCCCAGGCCTCGGCCACCTTGGTCTTGATGCCCCCGGCCACCAGCGCCGGCACCAGCGCGATGCTGCCCGGCCGGTACACCTGCGCCAGGTCGTCGGCATAGCCGTGCCAGTGGACGCCCGGCACCCGCGCCAAGGGGCGTGTCTGGCGGCCATGGATGTGCAGCCGCGTGGTGGGTCGCAGGCGCCGCCATTGATCCAGCAGGAAATCGATGGCCGTGCAGTTCTGAAGCTGCCGGTCGCTGCCGATGAAGACGAAGCGCAGGGGGGCGTCCCGTCCCCAGGGGGCCGCGCGCGGAGACACGCCCGGCGGGATGGCGCGCACCATCGGTGGGCCGGCCGCCGGCGCGTGTTGGCAGAGCATCTGGCGTTCAACCGGCGACAGCAGCACCGTGGCGCTGGAGGCCAGCATCACCTCCCGCTCCGCCGCCGGCAGGGTTCCGGCCTCATACGCCGTCACCAGCCGGGCCAGCGGCCCTTCGGTCAGGCGGCGCGCCCAGCGGGGGAAATGCGGACCGACATGGCCGGTCAGCAGGGGAAGGCGGTGGCGGCGCAGAAAGGTCATGCGCCGGGACATGAGGTCATCGAAATCGGTGACGATGTGCAGGTCGGGCAGGCTGCGGCGCAAGGTGCGCAGCAGGGCCTGGCAGCGCACGGTGTCCAGATAGACGGCGTCGAACGCCCCGGCCACGATGCGGGCCGCCACCCGCTTCGCCTCTCGCGGGCCGGCGTACAGCAGGCATTGCAGGGGCAGGGGGCGCCCCGCCGCCAGGCTGGCCAGCCAGGCCGCCGCGACCGCCAGGCGATCCGTCGCCCCACCCTGCATCACGGAATGCAGGGTCAGCACCTCCACCGTGTGGCGATGGCGCAGGGCCCGCAGGATATGGCCCATGATGGGGGTGCGGCCGTTGCGCTGGGCCAGGTCGCGGGTCGTCACGAAGGCGATCCGCAGGGCGGGTCTTGGCAAGGCGGGTCTTGTGGGGTTGTCCATACGTCCACCTGAGGAGGGCGCATCCCCGTGTGCGCCTTTCCCCAGGACGGATCGGGGCCCCCGTCTATTCCCTGGCGGCCGCCAAATCGTGGCGGGGCAAATGATTCATGGCGCAGCAGAGCGCCAGCGGGATCCACAGGCCGGCGTCGACGAAGGTGTCCTGGTTCAGGAAGCTGAAGCCCAGCGCCGCGGCGCTGGCCAGGCGGAAATAACGGTGGAAGGCGTCGTGCGGCCGGCCCCGGAACAGCTGGCGCCAGAAGAAGGCGATGAACAGGGCGAAACCCAGCACCCCCGTTTCCGACAGCAGGCGCAGGAACAGGTTCTTGGCATTGCCCTTCTCGGGTGAATTGGGGTCCAGCCAGCCGATACCTTCCTTGGCGCCCTGGGTGAACAGCTGTGTGGTGAAGGCCCAGTCGGGCGCGTATGCGCCGAAATAGCGGTAGTTGTTGCCGAGAGAGACGCCGAAGACCGGATGATCCAGCCAGGTGAGGCCGGCGGCCTCCGCCGCGGCGAAGCGGCCGGCCAGGGCCAGGGCGTCGGTCAGGCCGGTGGCCAGGTCCCCGCCGGCAAGACTGCCGAGGTCGGCGGATTCCGTCAGATAGGCGACCGGCCCCATGACATAGGTGGCGCCGGCGCCGGCACCCAGGCCGCTCATGGCCACCACGGCGGCGCCGCCGGCCACCATCACGCCCAGGAAGGTCGCCGCCGCCACGATGCGGCCGCGCAGGGCGGCCAGGAAGACGCTGAGCCCCAGCATGGCGACGATGCAGGCCAGGCCGAAGCGGGAACCGGAGAACAGCAGGCCGCCGATGGCCACGGCGAAGCCTGCGCCCAGGCGCAGGGCGTGGCCGGGCGATGCCGGTGCGCCTACGCCTTCCTGACGCGCCATGGACCGGGCGATCAGGGCTGGGATCAGCAGCACGATGATCTGGGTGGCCAGCCACGACGGCTCGAACGTCATGCCCTGGGCGCGGTTGACCAGGCCGTCATAACGCACGGCGATCAGGTCGGTGATGGCCTGGACGATGCGCAGCAGCTCGCCATGCTGGGCCATGGCCACCACCTGCAATCCCGCGAAGGCGATGGACACGCCCATGCCGATGAACAGGTGGCGCAGGGTCAGGCGGATGTCGGCCGCCGTGCGGATCTGCAGCCGGGCCACGACGTAGAAGGCCAGGCCCACGCCCCAGGTCAGCAGGGCGCGGACCAGGCTGTCCAGCGGCGTCTGGCCCTTGAAGGCGTCGGGCGGCTGCACCATCACCACGCCCAGGCCGCTGACGACGATGTAGAGGGTGAACAGGCCCAGCGCCACGAAGCCGTCGGCGGCCAGGCGGGGCCGCTGGCCCAGCACCAGCAGGCGATAGGCGGCCAGGATCAGCAGCAGGGCCGCCGGCACGATGGCCAGCGGCCGGGCCAGCGTGCCGTTGCCGAAGGGCAGCAGGGGCGTGGCCGACACCGGCACACACAGCAGCAGGGCCCGCCACAACCACCGCTCCAGGGGGGCCAGCGTGTCGGCCGTCATGACGCCGCCAAGGCGGGCCGCGCCCGGGTCAGCGGCCGCAGGTGCCGCAGGCAGGCCAGGCCCACGGCGGCGCGCAGCGCGCCGGCCGCCAGTGAGGCGACGCAGGCGCCACCCAGGCCGAAACGCCAGGTGAGCCAGCTGCCCAGGGTCAGGCCGAACAGGGCGGGGTACAGTTGCATGCGCAAGACGGCGCCGCTGGCGCGATATCCCCGCAGCGCCGCGCTGAACAGGGTGGCGGCCAACTGGCAGGCGTAGGCCAGCGCCAGCAGGCGCAGTTCCCACCCATGGCCGGCATAGGCGCTGGCGCCGCCATAGAACAGGCGCGCCGCCCAGTCGGGCGCCGCCAGGACCACCAGCAACAGGGGCCCGGCCAGACCCGCCGCCACCAGGCCCCGCCGGCCCACCAGGCGCAGCAGGTCGCGGAAGCTCAAGGTGTCGCGCGCGCGCGCCACCTCCGGCACCAGCACGTTCTCCATGCCGAAGATGACGGGGCTGGCCACGGCCACGACGTTGGCCAGGGCCACCAGGGCGGCGGAGCCGGGCGCATCGTCGTGCCAGGCCAGCAGCCACAGGAACCATTGCGTGGACAGCGCCGCCAGCAGGTTGGCCCCCAGCACCGGCGCGCCCAGGCGCCAGTGATCCGGGATCTCGTCCCGCAGGCCCTGGGCGGCCGTCCGCCAGGCCCCGCCCAGGCGCCAGGCCACCGGCAACGCCGCCAGTGCCGATGTGCCGGCGACCAGCAGGAAGACGCCGCTGATGTCCAGATGGGCGCGCAGGGCCCACACGATGGCCGGCGGCCCCAGATAGCGCAGGGCGTCCAGCAGGATCAGCGGGCCATGGCGGCCGTCGGCCAGCAGACCGCGCCGCACCACCTCCTGCATCTGCCAGCAGACCAGGGCGGCCCCGGCGGCGGGCAGCAGGCCCGGATGGCCGACGCTGGTGCTGGCCATGGCCAGCAGGGGCAGGAAGGCCAGGGCGCACAGCGGCGTCAGCAGCAGGGCCACGGCCAGCGGCCGGCCGCCTGGGGACGCGCGCACCGACAAGGGGTAGGTCACCAGCGCCTGGTGCAGGGTGTTCAGCACCAGGATGAAGGACAGCGCCACGGCATAGGCGCCGTAGTCCGCGGCGGGCAGGGCGCGGGCCAGCGTCACGTTCAGCGCGAAATTGCCGAAGCTGACGATGGCCTGGTCGGCCAGCCCGCCGGCAAGTCCCAGCCCCGTCCTTTTCACTGATGCACCCGTCGCGGTGATGATCCTGGAAGTGGGGACAGGGTGGCGCCGGGCCCCCGCGCGGGGAAGCACTATATTTTTCCGGAATTGGGGAATATCGGCCCGCCGCCATCCGTCGTTCTGCCAGGTTTCCGGCGAGTGGGGGCGATAACGGTGGGCGTGGATACTCCAGATTTGGCATGGGCCAGCCGCGCCGCGCCCAATGATGCCGCCGACATCGCCTGGGTGCCGCGCGGCCAGGATTCCAATGGTCTTGACCTGTTCCTGGGCCGCTTGCGCCGCCACTGGTTCCTGGCCACCCTCCTGTTCCTGCTCAGCGTCGGCGCCTCCGTGGCGGCGGCTTTCCTGTTGCCCTCCTACTGGCGGGTGGAGGTGCTGGTGATGCCGGTGTCCAAAAGCGGGTCCGGCCTGGGCAGCCTGGATCTGGGCAGCGCGTCCGGCCTGCTCAGCGGCCTGGGTGGGCTGGGAGGCGTGGCGGGCCTTTTGGGCAAATCCTCCTCCTCCAACGAGGATGAGGCCATGGCCGTCCTGGGCTCGCGTGAGCTGTTCGACACCTACGCCACCCGGCAGGACCTGCTGCCCATCCTGTTCGCCGGCAAGTGGGACGCGTCGGCCAAGCGGTGGACGGTACCGGCGGACGAGGTGCCGACCCTGCGCCGGGGGTTCAAGCTGTTCAACCGCAGCATCCGTGACATCACGCTGGACCGGCGCAGCGGCATCGTCACCCTGGCCATCACCTGGAAGGACAGGGACCTGGCGGTGCGCTGGGCCCGCGACCTGATCGCGCTGACCAACGCCCAGCTGCGCGACCGCGCCCTGGCCGACGCCAACCACAACCTGGACTATCTGCGCGGCGCCATGGCGAACGCCCAGAAGGAGGGCAACAGCAACGCCCTGAACGCCGCCTTGGTCAGCGCGTATGAGCGCACGCTGCAGAATTACATGTACGCCACCGGCCAGACGGAATTCGCCTTCCGCATCATCGATCCCCCAACCGTGCCCGACGCGCGGGAACGGGTGTGGCCCAACCGGCCCCTGTTCCTGGCGCTGGGCGTCATCCTGGGCGCCCTGCTGGCCGCCGGTGCCGTGCATCTGCGCGGCCGCGCCGTGGGACGCCGTTGACCACCATGCGCACCTTCAAGATCGCCATCCTGGTGCCCAGCTACAACGGCGGCGCGCTGCTGGCCGAGACGGTGGCGTCCGCCGCCGGGGCGGGCCTGCCCCCGGACAGCTATGAGATCGTGGTGTGCGACAACGCCTCCACCGACGGCAGTGCCGATGCCCTGCCCACCCGGGACGCGCACGGGGCGGCCATCACCCTTTGCCGCAACGACCGGAACCTGGGCCGCGTCGCCAACTGGAACCGCGCCGTGGAGATGGCGGAGGGGATGGGCTTCGGCTTCGCCCTGTTCCTGATGGTGGGCGACCTGGTGCATGGGGTGGGCCTGGTCGCGTTGCGCGACCGCATGGTGGCGGCGGGCGCCTGCCTGGGCATCGCCAGCTATGAGATCGTGGATGAGGCCTTGCGGCCCCGGCGCGTCGCGCGGCGCATCCTGTGGCGGGGGGCGGACCGGGCGGCGGCACGGGATTTTCTGGCCCAGTCGCTGGCCACCGGCGCCATGCTCTACGGCCCCCTGGGGGCCAACCTTTATCGGATCGGCGGTGGCGCGCGCCTGCGCTTCGACCCGGCGGACGAAAGCCATACCGACCAGTTGGCCACTGCCGTCTTCTCCCGCGCGGCGGGGGGCGGGGTGGTCTATCTGGATCGGCCCATCTCCCGCTGGCGGGCGCGGCCCGGCCGGTTCCACAGCGGCATGGACCCCCGGGGGCGGCTGGCCGGCGACGTGCGGGTCATGGAATGGGCCTGCCGGGCCGCCCAGGTCGCGCCGGACTATCCCAGGATCCGGGCCAGCCTGCTGCTGCGGGCCGCCTGGCTGACCCGGGGCCATCTCGGGGCCGCCTGGGCCTGGTCCGGCGCCCTGGTGCCGGCGGCACCATCCTGGACCTGGCTGGCCCGCCTGCTGTGGCGGCAGGCGTTCCACCGGACACCTTGGCTCGTGAGGGCCTGAAACGATGACGAAGAAGATTGGGGCGACGATGAGCTTAGGCCGCAAATGGGCCCACCATGCCTTGGTGCTGGCGGCGTTGGCGTCCGGCGTGACGCCGGGCCTGGCCCAGGCGCAGGGGCTGTCGCAACTGCTGGGCGGCGGCAACGGCAACGACCTGACGGGCGACCTGCTGCGCTCGGTGCAGCAGCGCCTGACCGGCCAGTCCACCGTCCCCTCCTTGCAGCCCGACGTGCAGGTGCAGAACCCGGTCGTCCAACCGGCCCCCCAGGCTTCCGGCCCGCCCTCGGCGATCGAACGGCTGATGAGCGCGCGGGCCGGCCAGCCCATCCGCCAGTACGGCTATGAGGTGTTCGGCCGGGGTGCCCCCGTGGTGGTGCGGCAGAGTGGCGCCTTGCAGGACGGCTACACCCTGGGCGAGGGGGATGAGATCGTGCTGACCCTGCGCGGCCAGCAGAACGCCAGTTACCGCACCCGGGTGGACCGTGACGGCCGCGTGGTGTTCCCCAGCCTGCCGCCCATCGCCGCCGCCGGTCGCCCCTTCGGCGGGTTCCGCGCGGATCTGGAGGATGCCGCCGCGCGCGCCCTGACGGGAACGGAGGTGTTGGTGTCCGTGGGTGCCGTGCGCCAGATCGCCGTGCGCGTGACGGGTGAGGTCAACGCGCCCGGCCTGTTCAGCCTGTCGGGCCTGGCCACCGCCATGGACGCCCTCAGCCTGGCGGGCGGCATCAGGAACACAGGCTCCTTGCGCGACGTGCAGGTGGTGCGGGGTGGCCGCAGCTATCGCCTGGATCTCTACACCCTGCTGATGGGCGACGCCGCCGGCCGCGACATTCCCTTGGCGGAGGGCGACCGCATCGTCGTGCCCTTGCAGACCAGCGCCGTGGCGATCGTTGGCCAGGTGAAGCGCCCGGCCATCTATGAACTGCCGGCCGGGCAGCAAGCCACGCCCTTGTCCGCCCTGATGGGCATGGCTGGCGGGACGGAGGTGCGCGGCAGCTATCGTTATTCCATCCTGCGCACGCGGGAGGACGGCAGGCGTGAGATGGTCCAGGTGGGGGCCGGTGGCGGCACCACGGTCCGCGACGGCGACGTGGTGTTCGTGGCCCCCACGGCCGACATCTCGCTGGCCAAGGTGGAACTGCGTGGTGCCACCGCCCTGAACGGAAGCTATCCCCTGGAAACCGTGCGCTCCTTGCGCGGCCTGCTGGCCTCCAGCGACATGTTCACGGCCCCGGTGGGCCGGCCCTTGCCCTATCTGCTGGCCGACGCCGTCATCCGCCTGGACCCGGCCACCCTGCAGCGCACGGTCATACCGTTCGCCGTCTCCGACGTGCTGGAGGGCAAGGCCGACGTGGCGCTGCAGTCCAACGACGTCGTCTACATCACCAACGTGGCGGAGATGCGCTACATCGCCCACAAGGCGGGCGACCAGCAGCGCAACCCCACACGCAAGGTCAATGACCATCCCGATCCGGTGGCCCCGCCGCCGGTGGCCGATCCCGCCGCCGTGCAGGCGCAAGTGGCAGCCCTGCCGCCCGGATTGGCGGCGGATCCGCGCATCGCCCAACTGGCCGCATTGCAGGGCATCCAGTTGCCGGCGGGCCAATCCACCGGCATGGCCCAGGGTGGGGCGTCGCTGCTGGCCGCCAACCCGGCCTATGCCGCCTACGCCGCCGGCCAGCAGATCCAGGCCCCCCAGGACCAGGAAGCGGCCAGGCCGGAGGAGGAACGGCTGAACCCCGGTATCGTGGCGCCGCCCGACGTCGTCACCGCCCAGGATGGCAGCACCGCCCGGGCGGACGATGACCAGGACCAGATGGCGGCCCTGCCGGTCGGTGCCGGTTCCCTGGGTGCCGGCCAACCGGGCGCCAGCCAGGCCCAGCGTTTCCGCCGGCCGCCGCCGCGCCTGTTCGTGGGCCTGGACGACGACACCCGCCGCCTGCTGGTCGGCACGCTCACCAACTACCACGTCACCGTGGTGGGGGAGGTCAACAGCCCCGGCGACTTCCTGGTCATGCCGGGCGCCACGCTGGACAAGCTGGTGCAGGCGGCCGGCGGCCTGACGCCCAAGGTCGACCTGCACGCCTTCGAGGTGACCTCCGCCGACATCGACAACGCCTCCGGCCTGTCGCGCACGGTGCGCCACAGCTATGGCCTGCCGGTGGCGCAATTCACCCAGGTGGCGTTGAAGCCCTTCGACCGGGTGCGCTTCAACCCGGTCTTCTCCGATCGCGACACGGGCGACGTCGCCTTGTCGGGTGAGGTCAAGTTCCCCGGCGGGTATGAGATCCTGCGGGGCGAGCATCTGTCCTCCGTGCTGGCGCGGGCCGGCGGGTTCACGGATGCCGCCTACCCGGCGGGTGTGGTCTTCCTGCGCCAGTCGGTGGCGGAATCCCAGCGCAAGACCCTGGAGAAGGAGGCCGACGCGCTGGAGCGGCAGATCGTTTCCGTCGTCGGCAATGTCGGCGGCAAGGTGCAGGTGACGGATGGCGAGATCGCCTACGTCACCCAGATGATCGGCCGCCTGCGCCAGGGCGTCGGCCCCGCCAGCGGCCGGGTGGCGGTGCATGTCGACCCGCGCGAGATCGCGGCCCATCCGGAACTGGACCTGGTGATGGAACCGGGCGACCAGCTGGTCGTGCCGCGCCAGCCCAGCGCCGTGGTGGTGTCGGGTGAGGTGATGGCGCCGGGCGGCATCCAGTTCCGCGCCGACCGCGGCGTGGACGACTACATCGCCATGGCCGGCGGCATGACGGAGATCGCGGACGACGACCATGTCTTCGTGGTCCAGCCCGACGGTTCCGCCATCCAGGTGGACGGTGGCGGCTGGCTGTCCGCCCCGCCCAAGCTGGCGCCCGGCTCCGTCATCGTCGTGCCGCGCAAGCTGCGCCACTTCACCTGGGACAGCATCCTGATGGACATCATCCAGGTCACCAGCCAGCTGGCCATCACCGGCGCCTCGCTGGCGGTGATTTCCAACTAGGCCGCCAGGGAACCAGGGAATAAAGGCCCCCCGGTTTCCGTCCTTGGTTTGTGGGGACGGCGCCTGGGGGCCGTTCCATTCTTCCTCCGCGGATGGGATGGCGGATGCCTCGCATACTGGTCGGCAGTGTTTATTTCCTTCGCCTGGATCCGGCGCGGTGGGCGGAACATCAGCCGTTTCCGCCGCTGGGCACCCTTTATGCCGCCGGCATGCTGCGGGCGGCCGGGCATGAGGTGCATTTTTTCGACGCCATGATGGCGGGCGCGGTGGCGGAATGGTCGGCGCGGGTGGCGGAGGTGCGGCCGGACGTGGCGGTCCTTTACGACGACAATTTCAACTACCTGTCCAAGATGTGCCTGTCTGCGATGCGGCAGGCGGCGCTGGACATGATCGCCGCCGCCACGGCCCTGGGCGCCAGGGTCGTCCTCTGCAGCGCCGACGCCGCCGACCACCCCGACCCCTATCTCGACGCGGGCGCCGGCGCCGTCATCGTGGGTGAGGGGGAATTGACCCTGGCGGAACTGACCGCCGCCTGGCGTACCGGCGCCGACGACCTGTCCGCCATCAAGGGGCTGGCCTGGCGCCGGGATGGCAAGACGGCGCGCACGCCGAAGCGCGAGGTGCTGCGGGACCTGGACGCCCTGCCGCCGCCGGCCTGGGACCTGGTGGAGATGGATGCCTATCGCCGGATCTGGCGCCGGCACCATGGTTTCTTCGCCCTCAACCTCGTCACTTCGCGCGGGTGCCCCTATTCCTGCAATTGGTGCGCGAAGCCCATCTGGGGCCAGGGGTACGCCGTGAGGTCCCCCCGGCAGGTGGCGGAGGAACTGGCGGGTCTGGTCTGCCGGGCCGCCCCCGACTACATCTGGTTCATGGATGACATCATGGGGCTGAAGCCCCGCTGGTGGGGGGAGTTCGCGGCCGCCATCGACGCGTTGGGCGTCAAGGTGCCGTTCAAATGCCTCAGCCGCGCCGACCTGGTGCTGCGCGAGGGGGCCGCCGATGATTTGAGGCGCGCCGGCTGCGACATCGTCTGGCTGGGGGCGGAGTCCGGCAGCCAGGCGATCCTGGACGCCATGGACAAGGATCTGTCGACGGCGGAAATCGCGAATGCCACGGCGACCTTGAAGGCCGCCGGCATCCGCGTCGGCCATTTCCTCCAGTTCGGTTATCCGGGCGAGGGGATGGCGGAGATCGGCCAGACCCTGGCCATGCTGCGCGCCACCCGGCCGGATGAGATGGGCATCTCCGTCTCCTACCCCCTGCCGGGGACGGTGTTCTTCGATCGGGTGCGAAACCAGTTGCGGGACAAGCGGCATTGGGACGTGTCGTCCGACATGGCCATGCTGTCCCGGGGCCCGTACACTACCGCCTTCTACCGCCACCTGCACCGCCATGTGCACCGGGACTTCCGCGTGCGCCGGGCGGTGGCGCAACTGCGCGGCGTGCTGGCCGGCAAGGCGGACGGTGGCGGCCATCTGCGGGCGCTGGCCTTCGTCGTCTATTGCTGTGTCGCCATTCCACTGTCCTGGGCGCGGCTGCACCTGCTGCGCCTGATGCCCCATTCCGCCGGCCCCGAGGTCGCACCCGGGGCGATGACGGGGGGCAAGGCGGCATCGTGACCGACATCCTGCTGACCCACGGCTATTTCCTGATGGAGGACCCGGCGGAGCGGGCGGTGATGAAGCCCTATCCGCCCTTGGGCCTGCTCTACCTCTCCTCCCACCTCAAGGCTTCTGGCTTCGGGGTGGCGGTGATGGACACCACCTTCATGGATATGGACGCGGCCCGGGCCGCCCTGGCGGCGAAGCGCCCCGGCGTGGTGGGCATCTACGCCAACCTCATGACCCGGGGAAACGCCCTGCGCCTGGCCGCCGCCGCCAAGGCCGTGGGCGCCACCGTCATCTTCGGCGGGCCGGAGCCGGCGAACTACGCCGGGGAATACCTGGCGCGCGGCGGCGACATCGTCGTGTCGGGGGAAGGGGAACTGACCCTGGCCGAACTGATCCCCCACCTGGCCCGCCACGGCCTGAGGGAACTGGACCAGATCCACGGCATCGCCTACCGGGACGCGGATGGCGGCGTGCGCCACACGCCGGCGCGCCGGCAGATCGCCGACCTGGACGCCCAGCCTTTCCCCGACCGGGGCGCCATCGATCTGGAGCGCTATCTGCAAACCTGGAAGACGCACCACGGCGTCCGTTCCGTCTCCCTCATCGTGGCACGGGGCTGCCCCTACACCTGCAACTGGTGCAGCCATTCCGTCTTCGGCCACAGCCATCGCCGCCGGTCCGCCCGGAACGTGGCCGATGAGATCGAGTTCATCCGCGACGCCTACGCGCCGGACCAGTTGTGGTTCGCCGACGACGTCTTCACCATCAACCAGAAATGGCTGGAGCAGTTCGCGGCGGAGATGAAGCGCCGGGGCCTGCGATACCCGTTTGAGACCATCACGCGGGAGGACCGCCTGAACGAGCGGGTGGCCGACCTGCTGGCGGATCTGGCCTGCTATCGCATCTGGATTGGTGCTGAAAGCGGGTCGCAGCGCATCCTGGACGCCATGCAGCGCCGTACCAACGCCGTGCGCATGCGCGACATGATCGCCCTGGTGCAGGACCGGGGCATCCGCGCCGGCACCTTCATCATGCTGGGTTATGACGGTGAGACGTGGGAGGACATCGACGCCACGGCGCGGCACCTGCGCCTGTCCGCCCCCGACGACGTGCTGACCACCATCAGCTATCCCATCAAGGGCACGCCCTATTACGACAAGGTGGCGGACCGTATCGCCGGCGGTGGCGCCTGGCATGAGGGCAGCGACCGGGCCCTGACCGTGGTGGGGCGCAAGTCCCGCCGCTTCTACCGCCACGCCCAGCGCTGGCTGGCGGCGGAAAGCCGGCTGGGCCGGCTGGAGGCGACGCCCGATCGCGACCTGCTGCGCCACGCCAAGGCGCGCGCGTCCTCGGCCCTCAGCCGCCTCGCCATGTACGCCACCCGGCACGAGGTCGACTATGGCTGAGCTTCCCGTCGCCGCCGCCTTCGACCGTTTCGCCGACGATTACGACGCCGGTTTCGCCCACAGCATTCCCGGCCGCTGGCTGCGCCATGCCGTCTGGCACCAGGTGGGGGCCCATGTCCGGCCGGGCATGCGGGTCCTGGACCTGGGGTGCGGCACGGGGGAGGATGCGCTGTGGCTGGCCCATGCCGGCGCCCGGGTGACGGCGGCCGACGGGTCGCCCGCCATGCTGCGGGTGACCGTCGACAAGGCCGCGCGCGCGGGCCTGGCCGACCGGATCGTCCCCCGGCAGGTTGACCTGAACGCGCCCGGCGACCTGTTCCTGGCGGATGGGGGCGGCCCCTATGACGTGGTGCTGTCCAATTTCGGGGCGCTGAACTGCGCCCTGGACCTGGCGCCCCTGGCCCGGGCCCTGGGGCGGGCGGTGGCCCCCGGCGGGGTCTTGGCCCTGGTCGTCATGGGCCGTTTCTGCGCGTGGGAGACGGCGTGGCACGGCGCACGCCTGCATCGCACGGCGGTGCGCCGCTGGCTCGGCCGCGCCACCGCCGACATCGGCGGCACCACCATCCCCATCCGCTATTGGACGCCGGGCGACGTCGCCCGCGCCTTCGCCCCGGCCTTCGACGCAATGTCCGTCCATCCGGTGGGCCTGTTCCTGCCGCCCTCGGATCTGTTCACCGGGCTGGTGCGCAACCCGCGCCGCCTGACCCGCCTGATGCGGTGGGAAAGGCGGGTGGGGGCCAGCACCGCCCTGGCCGGGCTGGCCGACCATCATCTGACCCTGCTGCGGCATGTCCAAGGGAAGCGCTGAGCCATGATCCTGTTCTACAACCCCGTCAGCTCCGCCTCCAAAAAGCCGGTCCTGCCCATGTCCCTGCTGGCCATCGGCGCCATGCTGGAAGGGCGGGAGGACTACCGCATCATCGACGGCAACCTGGTGCCCGATGGGCTGGCGGCGCTGCGCCAGGCGCTGGTCGAGACCAAGGCCGACATCCTGTGCGTGACGGTGATGCCGGGGCCGCAACTGTCCAACGCCTCCCCCATCTGCCGGGCGCTGAAGGCGGAATTCCCCCAGCTCTCCATCCTGTGGGGCGGCTATTTTCCCAGCCTGCACGGCCAGATCGTGATGCAGGAGCCGTACGTGGACTACGTTTTCCGTGGCCATTGCGAACTGGCGTTCGGTGATTTCGTGCGCAAGGTGCGGATGGGGGAGGATGTGACCGGCCTACCCGGCCTGGGCTGGCGCGACGCCGGGGGCAAGGTGCACTTGAACCAGAAGCCGCCGGTGCCCGACATCAACGCGCTGCCGGACTTCCCCTACCACCGGGTGGACATGGACGCCTATGTCCGTTCGTCCTTCCTGGGTTCACGCACCGTCGCCCACCATGCCAGCTACGGCTGCCCCTTCCAGTGCAATTTCTGCGCGGTGGTGCACAAGGTGAACGGCCGTTATTCCGCCCAGACGGCGGAACGCACGGCCGCCGTGGTGGAAAAGCTGGTGCGTGAGCATGGCGCCACGGCGGTGGAGTTCTACGACAGCAACTTTTTCGTCCACGAGGCCCGCTGCGCGGAATTCGCCGAGCGCATCACCCCCCTGGACATCGGCTGGTGGGGCTTCGGCCGCGCCGACACCATGCTGAAGTTCAGCGACGCCACCTGGGCCAAGATGCGCCGGAGCGGCCTGAAGATGGTGTTCATGGGCGCTGAGTCCGGCGACCTGGAAACCCTGAAGCGGATGAACAAGGGCGGCAAGCAGGACGGCAACGCCATCCTGGCGGTGGCGGAAAAGATGCGCCGCCACGACGTGGTGCCGGAGATGTCCTTCATCATCGGCAATCCGCCGAACCCGGACAAGGATGCGGAAAACACCATCCAGTTCATACGGATGCTGAAGAAGGTCAATCCGGCGACGGAGATCGTCTTCTACATCTACAGTCCCGTGCCGGTGGAAGGCGCCATGCTGCAGGAGGCGCAGGCCGCGGGTTTCGAATACCCCAAGGACGTCGCCACCTGGACCGAGGCGAAGTGGGAGAAGTTCGCCCAGCACCTGTCGTCCAACCTGCCGTGGATGAACGACAGGATCCGCCGCAGGATCGGCAACTTCCAGCGCGTGCTCCACGCGGCGTACCCCACCATGACCGACACCCGCCTGACCCGCACCGGCCGTTTCGCCCTGCGCACCATGGCCTCCTGGCGCTACAGGACGCAGTTCTACGACTTCCCGATCGAACTGCGCTTGCTGGACAAGGTGTTCCCCTATCAACGTCCTGAGATCCAGGGGTTCTAGGCCGTGGCCGTGTTTCCCCTGGTCCGCAGGTGGCGGGGCCAGCGCCTGGCCCGGGTGCCGGTGGTCACCCTGATGCCGCACAGCCGTTGCAACTGCCGCTGCGTCATGTGCGACATCTGGAAGGCCAACCGCGGCGGCACCAGCCTGGAACAGGCGGCGGCGGACCGGCTGGTGGACGACTTCCGCGCCCTGGGGGTGCGTTGGGTGGTGCTGTCGGGTGGGGAGGCGTTGATGCATCCCAACCTGTGGGCCCTGTGCGCGGCGCTGAAGACCCTGCCGCTGAAAATCACCCTGCTCAGCAGCGGCCTGCTGCTGGAACGCCACGCCGCTGGCATCGTGGATTGGTGCGATGAGGTCATCGTGTCGCTGGACGGGCCGGGCGCGACGCACGACCGCATCCGGGGCATCAAGGGCGCCTATGCCGCGCTGGCCGCCGGTGTGGGCACGCTACGCCGTCATCGCGCAGACTATCCCGTGGCGGCGCGCTGCGTCATCCAGCGGGGCAATTTTCGGGAACTGGCGGCCACCGTCGACGCCGCCAAGGCCATCGGCCTGGACGGCATCTCCTTCCTGGGGGCCGACCTCGCCTCCACCGCCTTCAACCGGCCGCTGGGCTGGGAGGATGGGCGGGTGGAGGAGGTGGGGCTGGCCCCCGCCGAATGCGACGCGCTGGACGCCACCATCGACGCGCTGGCGGCCAGCCACGGCGGCGACTTCGCCGGCCGTTACATCCAGGAAAGCCCGGCGCGCCTGCGCCGCATCAGCGCCCGGTACCGCGCCGCTCATGGGTTGGCGCCGGCCCCACCCGTGCGCTGCAACGCGCCCTGGGTTTCCACGGTGGTGGAGGCCGACGGCACGGTGCGGCCCTGTTTCTTCCATGAACCCGTCGGCAACCTGCGCGACGGTCCCCTGCCGGACATCCTGAACGGCCCGGCGGCGCGGACCTTTCGCGCCGGACTGGACGTGGGGACCAACCCCACCTGCCAGCATTGTGTTTGCAGCCTCAAGCTATGAGCATCGTCATGTCGAATCCCCAGCCGGCCCCGCCGCCGCCGTCCGTCTCCACCGCCACCCGGTTGCTGTGGACGCCCTGGACGGCGGCCAAGCGTGCCGTGCTGCGCCGCCGCCTGGGCCGGGCGGTGTTCGAGCGGATCCGGGGCCGGTCCTTCGTGGTCTGGCCGGGGGTGTTCAACCCCGTGGTCTTCCGCACCGGCCGCTTCCTGGCGGAATTCATCGCCACCAGCCCCCGGCTCCAGCCCGTGCCGGAGGGGGCGACCGCCCTGGACGTGGGCACGGGCTGCGGCGTGCTGGGCATCTTCGCGGCCCTGCGCGGCTATCAGGTGACGGCGGTCGATGTGGTGCCGGAGGCGGTGTCCTGCGCCCGGGCCAACGCCATCCTGAACCGGGTGCCGGTGGAATTGCGCCAGGGCGACCTGTTCGCCCCGGTGGCCGGCCGCGCCTTCGACGTGGTGCTGTTCTCCTTGCCCAAATTCCGGGGCACGCCCACCACCTCGTTCGAACAATCCTGGCGCAGCCCCGACGTCATTGATCGGCTGGCCGCCGAACTGCCGGTCATGCTGAAGCCCGGCGGCCGCGCCTATTTCGTGCTGACCAGCCATGGCGACTGCGCCGGCATGCTGGACGGCCTGGCCCGGGCCGGCCTGGTGGTGGAACGGGTGCTGTGGCGACATTTCGGGGTGGAAACGCTGGCGATCTATTCCGCGACGTCACCCTAGATTCAGGGTGTGGCTGGACTGGGGGACGCGGAAGGAATAGGATTAAATCATATTCCGGCTAAGGAGCCAGCGCATGCGGACCACCCAGCAACTGAGCATCACCCTGCCCAATGAAATGGCGGAGGCGGTGAAGGCCAAAGTGCAGGCTGGCGAATATGCTAGCGAAAGCGAAGTGATACGGGATGGTCTTCGGGCGCTGATGGCACGGGATCGGGCCGTGGAAAACTGGCTGCACAGCCAGGTCGGTCCCGCTTATGACGCGCTGAAGGCTGATCCGTCCCAAGCTGTCACCGTCGATCAGGTGCGTGCCCGCTTGGCCGCTGAACACGCCAAAAGGACGCGATGACCTATCGTGTCATCTTCAGCCCCCTGGCCCAGGAACAGTTGGCCGCGCTGTACCACTATATCGCGGGGGTGGCTTCACCCGACATTGCCGCCGGGTATACCGAAGCGATCGTGACCTATTGTGAACGCCTATGCGGCCATCCATATCGCGGGACCATGCGTGATGACGTGAGGCCCGGTCTGCGCATCACCAATTACAGGAAGCGCGCGGTGATCGCTTTCGACATAGACGCGGATCTTATTTCCATTGTCGGCATCTTTTATGGCGGCCAGAACTACGAGGCCATTTTGCAAGAGGATGCCGACGCTGGCGGGGATATTGACCCCTCCATCACCTGACGGACGGTTCATCACAGCCGAACCGCGATAGCAGCGCGCCCGTATCCATTTGAGGCCGCAGCGCCGCCAGCATGTCCGCGACGTTCATGCGCACGTGCTTGGCCCCGTCGCCCACTACCAGGCGGCCGAAGCCCGGCGGGGCGCCCAGGCGGTCGTCCACCAGCATCGGCTGGCCCGCCCGGACCACCAGCAGGATGTCGGCCGGTCTCAGGGCGTAGAAGGCATCCCACGGGTGATCGGCAGCGCGCCGGGCGATGACCAGGTCGTCGGGGGCCCTGTGCCGCCAGAAGCGGGCGGCGTGGGATGTGAGGCTGGCGAACAGGTCGGCATCCGCCACGCGGCCGCGGGCCTGGCGCAGATGGTCCCACAGGGTACCAGGGGCGGAGATGGTGGCGTCGGTGCCGAACAGCAATCGGGTGTGGCGCAGGGCGGTGGCGGCGTCGGCCGTGCGGCCGAACAGGAACAGGTTGCTGGCGGGGCACCACACCAGGGCCGCCAGGTGCCGGAAATCGTCGCCCTCCAGGCTCACGCCATGGACGCCGGCGACGGCGCGGTGGAGCAGGTTGCCCTTCAGGAACGCCAGGGCGCGGCGGCGGCTGTCGGCCGTCACGCCTTCCGCCAGGTGCGCCACCGCCGGCCCCAGGCCGGCCAGCCAGCGCCAGGGGGCGGCCAGTTCCGGCGAATGCAGGTCCTGATAGGGCGCCAGCACGCGGATGGGGCCATCAATGGCGGCACCGCCATGGTCGGCCACGGCCGTCACGCCCCACAGAAGGTTCTTCAGCAGCCCGACCTGAAGGCGCAAGGGGGCGGGGATGGCCTCGATGCGGGTGACCAGCGCCCGGTCCGCCTGCACGTCCCGGCTCCATCCCAGGAAGTCGTCATAAGGGGGATCGCCCATGGGCGGATAGCAGCTGAAGGCCAGATGGTCGTGGGAATTGACCAATCCCGGAAAGGCGATGCAGTCGCCCAGCCGCCGGCCGTAGGTCGCCGCCATGTCCGTCAGGATGGCGGGCCGTGGCATGGGGCCTATCCAGATGGGCGCCATCAGGGCGCCTGCGTTCCAGCAGGGGGCAGGCGATAGGCCAGCAGGCCCAGCGCCTCATGCGCCGCCAGGTCCAGGTGCGCCAGATTGGCGGCCAGGGACAGGTGGGTTTCGGGCCCCCGGGCCGTGGTCAGGTAATCCGACGGCCACGCGACAACCGGCCAGCCGACGCGGGCGGCTGACAGCATGGCCCGGGGCATGTGATAGGCCGACGCCACCAGCAACCAGGTCTGCCCGGGCGCCGGTTGGGCCATCCGCTTGGCCAGCACCAGGTTTTCCAGCGTGGTGCGCGACAGCACCTCATAGGTGACGCGAGCGTCATCCAGGCCCAGACCGGCCAGGATGTGGCGCGCCACCCCGGCCTCCGGCATGCCGGGGGCGCCCAACTCGCCCGATCCGCCGCTGAAGACCACGCGCGCCTCCGGATGGCGCCGTGCCAGGGCGGCGGCCTCCAGCAACGTGCCGCCGTCCGGGCCCACGCCGGGCACGCCCCGGTCGTGCAGCACTTCGCCATTCAGGCCTTCGCCCAGGATGAGGATGCCGTCGACGGCGGCGGGTTCCGCCGCCGGGCGGGGGTACAGCCCCTCAAGGGAGCGCAAGGTCCAGTTGCCCACCGGCAGGGTTAGCAGCGCCAGCAGCGTCACGGCACAGGCCGTGGCCGGCGCCACCGCCGCCGGGTGACGCCGGGCCGCCAGCACGGCGGCGGCGATGGCCGTCCACACCAGCACGTGGCTGGGCGCTGCCAGATACCAGCCGATCTTGGAAACGGTGAAGAATTCCAGCGGCGGCATCATGGTGCGCCGCGCATCAAGTGTTTGAATTTACACCGTATACTTCTACGCTTCCAACCCATGTGGAGAGAGGGGGCGCCATGGCCATGCCGACGGTGACAAGGGCGCCGATGCGCCTGCTGCGCGGCCTGGGGCGGTGGCGCCGTTCCCCCCGGCGCTTCCAGCCGTTCAGCTATACCCGGCCGGACCGTTACCCCTGGCTGTTCCGCTTCGTGCGCGACCGGCTGGGCGATGGGCCGGACCGCCGCCTGTTGTCCTTCGGCTGCTCGGCAGGGCAGGAGGTGGCCAGCCTGCGCCGCCTGTTTCCTGAGGCTGGGCTGAAGGGTATCGACATCGACCCGCGCAACATCGCGGACGCCCGTGCCCTGGGGCTGGCGGGCGTGGACTTCGCCGTGTGCGACAGCACGATGGGGGAGGCGGCCGGCACCTTTGACGCCATCTTCTGCCTGGCGGTGCTGTGCAACGGCACCCTGACCACCACCGGCGCCCGGCGCTGCGATCCGGTGCTCCACTTCGCGACGTTCGAGGCCATGGTGGCCGATTTCGCGCGCTGCCTGAAGCCTGGCGGCCTGCTGTGCCTGGTCACCACCAACTTCCGCTTCCGCGACACCCGGGTGGCCGCCGGCTTCGACGTGGCGCTCACCATCCCCCCCGACCGGCTGGCGCCCGATGTGGTGTTCGGGCCGGACAACCGCCTGATGGCGGGGGAACGCTATACCGACGTCGTCTTCGTCAAGCGCTGACACTGACCTAGAAAACATACTGGACCAGCAGGCCGATGGTCTGGACCGTGTAGTTCTCCGGAATGACGCCCAGATAGGTGTTGTTGTTGATCACGCCCGCCGTGAGGCCGGTGTAGTGGAAGTCCACCACCCGCTCATAATTGAAACGATAGTACAGGCGGTAGGACAGTTCCTCCGACACCTGCCAGCGCACGTCGGTTTGCAGGGCGTGGCTGTCGTAGGTGATCGCGGGGAAGCTGTTGCCGGCCTGTGCCGGCGTCAGGCTGTTGAAAAAGGCGCCTGTGCCGGCGAAGGCGTAGTCGATGGCCGTGCTGGCCCGGGTGAAGGTGTAGTCCGTGTTCAGCGAGATGACGCCCCAGCTATGGTGGGCGTTCAGGCCCACGGTGTAGTTGTCCGACCCCACCGTTTCCGTCCAGGCGTTGGCCAGGGGATAGCCCGGGCCGCCGGCGCTGCCGCTGGTGCCGGATCCGGTGGCGTTGATGTTGGCCACTCCCCGGTCCTGGTTCTGGTAGGTGACATATCCGGTGAAGGTCGTGGCCGCCGACAGCTGGTAGGTGTAGGCGGCGGTGATGTCATAAGCGTGGGTGGCCTGCAGGCCGTAGGCGGCATCGTATTCATCCACCTTCAGGCTGCCGGTCAGTTGCAGGTCGCTACGGGGTGACAGGATGTAGTTGGCCTGGCCGCGCAGCGCGTGTTCGCTGCGGTTGGCCACGTCGAACTTGCGCAGGTCCGCCAGGGCGAAGGCGGGATCGCCCGCCGGCGTGGCCGGGATGTAGCCGGGCAATGCCGACGAATAATAAGGCGTGTAGGGGTTGGACTGGTAATCGCTGCCGATGCGCCGCGCGAATTCATAGGACAGGCGCGCGGTGCCCCATTCATAGCCGGTGGTGCCCACCTGGACCCGGGCGATGTTGTCGTGGGCGTCCGTGATCTCCCGCACCGTGTGGTCGATGGTGTCGTTCTCAAAGGACAGGTCCAGCTTCCAGTGGGTGTCCAGGCGATAGGCCGCCTTGGCCGTGACCTGCAGGTCGTTGTTGGCGAAGGGCATGTTGCGGATCTGGACCAGGCTGCCGGGCGTGTTGGCCTGGTAGATGCCGCTCAAGGATGGGATGAAGGGCGCCAGCCCGCCGTCGATGGCGATGTAGCCGTATTGCCCCGTCTGTGGGTTGTAGGCGACGTAGTTGGTGTGGTTGGCCTCATCCCGGTCGCGCACCTCCACCGTCAGGCCCAGGTCCGGGCTGACGGTGTAGTGGTATTGCGCCACCGCGTTCAGGATGTTGATGGCGGCGTCGGCCGTGGGCTGGCTCAGCGCCGACGCGCTGTTCCATTGGTTCAGGTTGATGGTGTTGGCGCCGCTGGTGATCAGGCCGCTTCCCGTGGTGGGGGCCTGCAACGCGTCATCCTGGCGCATCAGGCTGTAGGAAAGGCTGGCGGTGAAGCGCGAGGTGGGCGAGAGCTGCACCGCCAGGTCGCCCTTCACGGTGTGATAGTCGTTGTTGGGCGCCAGGCTCAGCCGGCCGGTCTGCGGGACGTAGGCGCCGGCCGTGGTGTTGGAGGTGAGGCCCGGGTTCTGCCAGGTCAGTTCCAGGACGTCGTTGCGGAAGAAGGACCCGGCATAGGACAGGTTGGCCTGGAAGTTCTGTTCCTTGTAGCGGACGCCGCCGGTGACATCGACGGTGTGGTAGTGGATGGGCTGGATCAGCTGGGTCGCGCCGTTCTGGAAGGGATAGCCGAAGGTGGCGCTGATGGGTTGGGTGCCGTCGCGCTGTTCATCGGAGATTTTCAGGAACAGCTCGGTGTGCTCATCCGCCGTGTAGGTCAGGGAACTGCCGGCCTTTTCCCGCAGGATGCGCAGGGTGCTAGGCCCCACCGCCGCCGCCACGGCGTTGACCTGGGCGGCGGTGGACCCGCCGGGCGTCAGGCCGCCGCGCAGGGTCAGGTTGCCGGTGCCGGCCCCGTCCCACAGCGACTTGGCGGTGGTGGAGAAGGTGTGCGGGATGCTGTCGAAATAGGCCTGCAGGTCGTAGACGCCGTAGCGGCCCACATCCACCTGGTAATACTGGTCGCTGCGGCCGACGTTCTGCCCGATGGCGGAGATGTGCAGCGCGGTCTTGCGGTTCTCCGCCTGGAAACCCAGGCTGGTGATGGTGACGCCGTTTTTCCAGTCGCCGTACTCGTTCAGTGCTGCCGAGCGGCTGTCCTGGCCGAAGGTGCCCATGATGCCGCCCTCGAACCAGCCCTGGGTCCACCAGTCGGGGTCGCTCTTGCTCTGCGTCATCTCCGGTGTGCGGAAGGGCACGGGATACATCAGGCCCGTGGGCGTGCGCGTCACGTCGTCGATGATGGACAGGCCGTCATCGTCCCGCGCCCGGTTCATCACCTGGGCCGTGGGGTTCAGCACATTGCCCGGGCCGCCATAGCCGGTGGTGCCGCTGTCGGCGCGGGCCGCCGTCACCGCGATGGGGGCGGCGGCCATTTCCAGGACGGTGGCCACGATCAGGCGGCGGGTGAGGGATGCCGGACGATGTCTCATCGTTCGAACCGCGCGCCGGAGGGACTGTTGGATCCGTGGATGTTCACATGGCAGGTCTGGCAACTGGTGGCGATCAGCCGCGGGTCGGGCATAGGGCCGCGCGCCATGTTGCCGGCCGTCAGCAGGCCGCCCGGATGGCCGTCCTGCGAGTGGCACTGCTGGCACAGCACCGGGCGCGGCGCGTTCAGCAGGTTCTCGAAGTTCGATCCATGGGGCGAATGGCAGTTCAGGCAGCTTTCCCGCACCGGCGCATGCTCGAACAGGAAGGGCCCGCGTTTGTCGGCATGACAGGTGAAGCAGACCTCGTTCACGCTGTCGGCCTTCAGCAACGGCGCCGTGGTCGATCCGTGCGGGTTGTGGCAGTCGGTGCAACTGAGCTTGCCTTCCAGCAGGGGCATGTGCGACCGGCGGGCGAATTCCGCGTGCTGGGCCTTGTGGCACTGGAAGCAGGTCTCATTGATGCTTTCCCGGGCCGTCAGGCCGCGCGCGCCGAAGGTGGTCATGGGGTTGTGGCAGTCGGCGCAGCCCAGCTGGTTGCTGTCATGCACGCTGTCATGCCAGAAGATGCGCTGGCCGCCGGCATGGCAGGTCAGGCACTGGCCGTTCTGCTCCGCCACCGGGGTTTTGCTTTTCTTGGAAAAGCTGATGATGGTGGTGAGGTCCGACGGGTCCTCGACATGGGCGGAGCCCGGGCCGTGGCAGGCCTCGCAATTCTGCGCCTGCAACTCCGTGCGCGGGTTCTGCTGAAAGACCTTGGCGTGCACGGTGTGCGCCCAGTTGGCCGCCTCCTGCTGATGGCAGGTCTCGCACGTCTCCCGCCCGACATAGGTGCGCTGGGGCTTTTCCTCGGTCTTGGCGGGCGCTGGCGGCGGGGCGTCCGCCTTTGGCGGTTCCGCCGCGTAGCTGGCCAGGCGCGTCCATTTGGAGGCGGCCGGGGCGGGGGCTTGCGTCGCCGGTGCCACGACCATCTCCATGTCCACATGCGCGGCGTCCATGTGCGCGGCATCCATGTGCATGGCCCCGGGGGGCATGGCGGCGATGTCGCCGTCGATGCGTCGCAGGGCGTCGGCGTCCACATGGCCGGCATGGATGCGCGTCATCTCCGCCCGCAGGGCCGCCTGGTCGGGCGGCACCACCGGCGTCTCGGCCCAGGCCAGGCTTGCCAGGCCGCAGGCCAGCAGCAGGGCCAGGGCACCTGCCCGCATCATTGCGGCGCCAGGGACTTGAGGTAGGCCACCACGTCCTGGCGCTGCTGCTCATCCGCCAGGCTGAAGGGCATCTTGTTGGAAACCGATGGGTCGCCGACGAAATCGCCCAGGTATTTATGCGGGTTGGCCAGGTAGGCGACGATGGTGTCCTCGCTCCACACCAGGCCCTTGGCCGCCGCCTGCCGCACGGCCGGGGAATAGGCATAGCCGGCGATGCTGCCGGCCGGGCGGCCGACCACGCCGAACAGGCTGGGCCCCACCTTGTTCACGCCCTGCTCCGCCGAATGGCAGGCGGCGCATTTCTTGAAAATCTGGGCGCCGTTGGCGGCGTCGCCCGCGGCGTGCGCGAACCCTGTGCCCCCCAGGGCGAAGGCCAACATCAGCGCGGCGGAGAACAGGTGTCGTTTCGGCGTCATACGGCGGCTCCCTTTGTCCCTGTCCCCTCAGACGGGTGGGGCCGGCCGGATATTCCCCGGACGCCTTGAAAAAGCGCGTGGCGCGGCGCGCGCTTCCAAACCCGGCGCAGTGAAAGGTGCGGGGGCGGGGGCACGGCATGGTGCCGCCGTGGCAGTCGGCCTTGATGGATCGGCCCGATGTGGCGCTGGCGCCGACCGCCCGCCGATCTTCCATGGCGGCCGCTGCCGCAAAGCTGCCTACGCATCGAGACGGCCCCGGCCACCTTCGCCAACCCAGTGGCGGATGGTTCCGCTGCCCGGCACATAGGGCGGTGATCCTTGCGGGGAAACGCTTCAAGGCGGAGCCAAGCCGGCGTGTTGGAGGCCAGTGTCAGTATATATAGTGATTACTCCGTCAGGGCCGCCAATAATTGCACAAATGAGGCCGTTTTTGGCGTATCCCGCAAAAGCAGATAGTGGAATCAAGTATAGCGAGCAAACAGCTAAGGCGCTGGGTGCGACGCAGAGCTATGGCACGGCCAACGCGCTGAACGGGTACAGTTCGGTTAACGGCAACGCCTATGGGTACGATGGCCGGGGAACGTGACCACGGCGGGCGCTTTGATCGCCATGAGCTACGACAGCCGCAACATGCTGACGCGGTACGCGCAGGGCGGCACGGTGCAGAGCATGGGGTACTACCCCGAGGGCGGGCGGGCGTGGAAGCAGCTGAACGGCGTGACGACGCTGACGTTCGAGGCGCTGGGGGTGGAGTGGGGCGACTACGACGTCAACGGCAATCTTGTGCGGCGGTACGTGCGCTCGACGGCCACGGGCGGCCCCGGCGGCGGGGACGTCATGGGATGGGTGGACAGCAGCGGGGCCCGCTCGCTGGCGGTGCACGACCGCCAGGGCAGCGTGGTGACGGTGCTGAACGCGTCGGGCCAGTCCATCAGCGCCTATTACGCGTACAACGACTTTGGCCAGAGTGCACAGGACGGGCAGACGGGATCGCCGTATCGGTACGCCGGCATGCGGTATGACGAGATCGGGCTGTACGTCACGCCCAACCGGACCTACGTGCCGGGGATCGGCAGGTGGTTGCAGATGGATCCCATCGGGATCAAGGACGGGCTGAACCGCTATGCGTATGTGGGGAACAATTCGCTTGGGTTGACTGATCCGACGGGGCTTGCGGGTTGCTGTGCCGCTGCGGGCATGGGCGCTGCTGAAGCTTCCGAGGCTGCGTTGGCGGAAGAACGAGCTGCTGCTGCGGCTGCTGTTGGTGAGGAAGAGGCCGGTGCCGTAGGTGCTGCGGGAATGGGCCAAATGCGGATGGCCCCAGGAGCGCTCAGGGCTATAGCCGAGCATGGGCCCGGATCTGAGATGGGATGGGCTGCAGAACAGGCTCTTGAGGAGATTGATGGCGCGATTCACCGCGGAATCGACGCAGTAAAAGGAGTATTTAGGGGAGCAAGTGGCGGAAGTCCGGCTCTGAAAGGTGATGATTATCATCCAGACTCTGTTGACCTGCGGATTAAGCCTGAGTACAGGGCAAATCCGGCTCACGATGCTAGTAGGGGTGATTTGTTTAATCCGAGAAAGTCACCTGAGCCATTTGATGCTGCGCAGGTATATGCAGGTTCTGTTCGCGGAGGGATGGGGACCTGGTATAGTCAGGGTGAAAAAGGTTATTATCGGTATTTCTCAGACAATGCTGGAGGGGTGCATTTTAGTGGAATATTGCCGGAAGCAGAGGTTCCTAATTCGATCCTTAAACAAATTGGTAGGTAGAGATGATTGTTGGGAACAAGGAATCATTCGCGATTGAGTATGAGTATGATATTAATTTTGGCGGAGAATGGCTTTTTGGGAAGGTATGTTATTGGATATTCGGAAATGCTGTGGGTAATTTCGATCTTGGTACATCGTTGAGGGATTTCTTATTCCAAATGGCGCCGATAGTTCGCGACCGTGGAAATAGAGCTGGTAGTTCTTTTTGTAGAGAACCTATCAATAATATTTTTGAAAAAATAGACCAGGTGTTGTGGGGGGAGAGTACGATCGATATCGATCTAGATATGCCCGCTCGTTTTGATGTAAGGGTTCCGGTAGATGTTTTTGATTTATGGAGGATTTACCTTATCGATTGCGGGGATTGTTCCTTGATCGCTTATAAAATGACGACATATCCAAATTTTATTGTAAACTCTATTAGAGTTGGGGAATTCGACTTGGTAGTTCGTGAGGTTTATGAAAGAATCAATAAAGAGTATGAAGCAAATATTGGCGTTGAATTCTAGCTGCAAGTTATTGGCGGCGGCGGGGGTAAAGAGGCTGTTATCCCCTGACAGTCGCCCCCTCTGGCCAGAGTGCTCAGGACGGGTAGACGGGCTCGCCCTACCGCTACGCCGGCATGCGGTATGATGAGATCGGGCTCTACGTCACCCCCAACCGCACCTATGCGCCCGGCATTGGGCGCTGGTTGCAGATGGATCCGGCGGGGATCAAGGACGGGCTCAACCGCTATGCTTATGTAGGCAACGATCCCTTAGGGCTGGTTGACCCATCGGGCCTGGCAGGCTGTTGCCGTGTTGGGGGGGGGGCTGCTGAAGCCTCCGAGGCTGCATTGGCGGAGGAGCGAGCGGCCGCTGCGGCAGCCGTTGGTGAGGGGGGAGCTGGTGCTATAGGTGCTGTAGGAATGGGCCGAACGAGTCTGGCCCCTGGAGCTTCTCAGGCTATAGCCGAACATGGGCCTGGATCTGAGATAGGGTGGGCCGTAGGGCAGATTGCTGCTGATGCTGAAGCGGCGTTTGGTGGGGTTTCGAAGGCTGAGAGTACCACTGGAGGCGCGATCCAGACATATTGGCCTCCTAATAGAGGTTTCCAGGACGCGCCTGCGGCTGAATATTTACGAGTTGGTGCCCGTGTTGATAGGTATGGGTATGAAGGGGGAACATTTGTTGCTCCCGAAGGTACGCCTAATATAATGCGTGCTCTTGAACCTGGTACTACATCGAAGCCCTATAATGTATATGAGGTAACAAAATCGCTTTTGGTTCAATCTGGAAAATCTGCCCCATGGTTTGGTCAGCCTGGGCAAGGCACGCAGTATGAGCTTCCAATGTCTGTGCGGGATGCCATTTCTAATGGATATTTGAGGAGGATGGGGGATTGACTCGAGATGATTTTATGAATTCCATCAATGCGTTGGGAATAGATGTAGATTCTTTCGATTTACAAAATGTCCGGAATGAGTGTTATATTCTGGAGAAGAAAGGTTCATTCTGGTGTGTTTTTTATAGTGAGCGCGGAATTGAAACAGGTATTAGGCAATTTCTCTCGGAATCAGAGGCTCTAGAATATTTACTTTCGGTATTAAAAGCTGAGTTCTTCTGAGTTATTGGCGCAGAATGCGCAGGCCGGATCGCCGTATCGGTATGCGGGCATGACGGCTTCGGGCGTGTGGCGTCGCTGCGCTATCCGGACGGGGCGTCGGACGGCTATGGCTACGATGCCAACGACAACCAGACCAGTACGGTGCAGCGGGACGGCACGACGGCGACGATGAGCTACGACGCGGCCAACCGCCTGGTGACGGTGTCGCGGCCGAACCTGCCGGTGGTGACGCTGGGGTATGACCTGATCGGGCGTCTGCGGCGGCAGGCGACGTCGGACGGGTCGTCCGGGCGGACGCTGGGGTATGACGGGTCGAACCACCTGGTGACGGCGACGACGCAGGTGCCGCGTCCTGGTGGCGGGCCGGTCAGCCTGAGCATGAACTTCGGCTACGACGCGGCTGGGAACCGGACGTCGGCGACGTGGCCCGACGGTTCGACGGTGACGTGGAGTTATGACGGCCTTGCGCGGGTTTCGGCGGTCAAGGACGGGGGCTACACCTGGGTTGGGTATGGATATGACCCGCTGAGCCGGAAGACGGGGACGTGGCGAGGCCCGAGTTCGACCGCTGCGGTGATGACGAACACGTACGGCTATGACGCGGCCATGTCACCTGACGTTCCTGGGCGCCGGTTGGAACGGCGGGGCGATCAACTATGCCTACGCCTATGATGGGGCGGGGCAGCTGACGTCCACCACGGTGGACAACGACGGTTTCCTGTCGACGGTGGGTGCGACGCAGAGCTATGGCACGGCCAACGCGCTGAACGGGTACAGTTCGGTTAACGGCAACGCCTATGGGTACGATGGCCGGGGGAACGTGACCACGGCGGGCGCTTTGATCGCCATGAGCTACGACAGCCGCAACATGCTGACGCGGTACGCGCAGGGCGGCACGGTGCAGAGCATGGGGTACTACCCCGAGGGCGGGCGGGCGTGGAAGCAGCTGAACGGCGTGACGACGCTGACGTTCGAGGCGCTGGGGGTGGAGTGGGGCGACTACGACGTCAACGGCAATCTTGTGCGGCGGTACGTGCGCTCGACGGCCACGGGCGGCCCCGGCGGCGGGGACGTCATGGGATGGGTGGACAGCAGCGGGGCCCGCTCGCTGGCGGTGCACGACCGCCAGGGCAGCGTGGTGACGGTGCTGAACGCGTCGGGCCAGTCCATCAGCGCCTATTACGCGTACAACGACTTTGGCCAGAGTGCCCAGGACGGGCAGACCGGATCGCCGTACCGGTATGCGGGCATGCGGTATGATGAGATCGGGCTGTATGTGACGCCCAACCGCACCTACGTCCCCGGCATCGGGCGCTGGTTGCAGATGGACCCCAGCGGCATCAAGGACGGGCTCAACCGGTACGCCTATGTAGGCAATGACCCGCTGAGCCAGTACGATCCGCTGGGCTTGCAGGCCATGGGGGTGTGGGTGCCCGAAGGGCCGTTGCCGGTGTACCTGCCGCCTGAGTTAGCACCTGGCTCGCCTCAGGGCATACAAGCTGGAAATGTGCTGGCGGGGAACATCACCCAAGGACTTGCTAATCTGGGGAACTTTGCTCAAAGCGTTCCAGATCGTATCATCGCTGGTGGCATTGCTGGTGCGCTAATGCTCAACAAGGCGTTCTCTGATAAAGAAGGGGAGGGGCCGCAGGTTAATCCAAATAAGCAAGGTAAGCATCAACCTGGCCACAGAAACTTCCAGCCTGGTAAGAGTGAATTGACGCACCCAGACCCCCAAGAACTCGTCGATAAAGGCGCAGGAACTGGGCAGCAAGTGGGCAGCACGCCGGTAGGCGATGCAGGTTCAAAAGAGCGCGTGGATTTTGGGGAAAACATTGGGACTCATGTTGATCCTGTTACTGGGGATCGAAATCCGACGGATATTGGGATTATCCACTACGGAAAGGATGATGTTCATATAGTGCCCGCACGGCCAAATCCGTACTAGGTGGAGGTAAAGATGCCCGTTGATGTGAGCTTAATGTTGTCCGCGCAGAGAGCCTTCCTTGGTCGAATTCATCCTGAGATTCGAATGATAAAAGTAAAGGTAATCGATAAAAGATTGGAATTATGTTCAATTTTAGATAGTCATATCAGTGACAGAGCGCGCGATGACATATCTGAAGCCATAACGGAAATTATAGCTGACTTTCCTGTCGTAGATGATTTCATAGAACGCTTAGAAATTTCTTCGGACGCGCTTCCCAAGGAAAATGTAATTGAGGAAGGTTGGATATATCAGCGCGCTGAGTAAATCAGATCTATTAAAAGAAGACGGACGCGACTGATGGTGCGGGTTCTCTGTGCTGGAAAACGTGCGTCAGGGGGCTCGCCGGGCTAAACTGCCTCCCATCGGGCGAACGCGCCCGGTAAGCCGTTGGAACCACCGGGAAAAAGGAGGCTCGGTACGACACCTCGCGTCAGGGTGTTGTGATTGGCCAGAGTGCACAGGATGGGCAGACGGGATCGCCGTATCGCTACGCCGGCATGCGGTATGACGAGATCGGGCTGTACGTCACGCCGAACCGCAGCTACGTGCCGGGGATTGGGCGCTGGTTGCAGATGGACCCCAGCGGCATCAAGGATGGGCTGAACAGGTATGCCTACGTGGGGAACAATCCGCTTGGGTTGACTGATCCGACGGGGCTTGCGGGTTGCTGTGCCGCTGCGGGCATGGGCGCTGCTGAAGCTTCCGAGGCTGCGTTGGCGGAAGAACGAGCTGCTGCTGCGGCTGCTGTTGGTGAGGAAGAGGCCGGTGCCGTAGGTGCTGCGGGAATGGGCGAAATGCGGATGGCCCCTGGAGCTGCTCAGGCTATAGCCGAACATGGGCCTGGATCTGAGATAGGGTGGGCCGTAGGGCAGATTGCTGCTGATGCTGAAGCGGCGTTTGGGCGGGCGGTCGATGCGGTAAAGGGGGCATTTGGTGGTGGGAAAGTTGGCGCCACCGAGGAAATGAATTTGGCCAGTTGAACCGCGCCGGGATTGTCGGAGGCGTTTTGGTTTGAGTCAGGCGGCCATCGCCGGGGTGTCCGTCATGGCGTGGAAGCGAGCCTCAGCTTCGGCGGGCGGGATGTTGCCGATGGGGCCCAGGATCCGCCGGTGGTTGAACCAATCGACCCATTCCAGGGTGGCGTATTCGACGGCCTCGAAGGATCGCCATGGTCCACGCCGGTGGATCACCTCGGCCTTGTAGAGACCGTTGATGGTTTCCGCCAGGGCGTTGTCGTAGCTATCCCCGACACTGCCGACCGAGGGCTCGATCCCGGCGTCGGCCAGGCGCTCGGTGTATTTGATGCTGACGTATTGAACGCCCCTGTCCGAATGGTGAACCAGGCCGCCGTGCTTGGCCGGTCGCCTTTCATGCAGGGCCTGCTCCAGGGCGTCGAGCACGAAGGCGGCATGGGCTGTCCGCGACACCCGCCAGCCGACGATGCGCCGGGCGTAGGCGTCGATGACGAAGGCCACGTAGACGAAGCCCTGCCAGGTGGCGACGTAGGTGAAGTCCGACAGCCACAGCATGTTCGGCCGGGGCGCATAGAACTGCCGATTGACATGGTCCAGCGGACAGGGCGCCGCCTTGTCGCTCACCGTCGTCTTCACTGGCTTGCCCCGGATCACACCTCGCAGGCCCAGGTCCCGCATCAGTCGGGCGACCGTGCAGCGCGCGACGGCGTGGCCCTCCCGCTTGAGCTGATGCCAGACCTTGCGCACGCCGTAGACGGCGAAGTTCTCGTCGAACACCCGCCGTATCGCGACCTTCAACCGCGTGTCCCGCTTGGCCCGCGCCGGCAGGCGGTCCGGGTCGGAGCGCCGCGACGCATGCCGGTGATAGGTGGACGGGGTGATCGGCAACACCTGGCAGATCGGCTCGACCCCGTGCGCACCCCGATGCTCATCGATGAAGGCGATCATGGCTTGAACCGGCGGTCGAGCTCCGCCGCCGCAAAATACGCGCTCGCCTTGCGCAGGATCTCATTCGCTTGGCGCAGTTCCCGGTTCTCCCGTTCCAGCGCCCTCAGCCGTTCCGCAACGTCGCTGGGCACACCGGCCCGCGTGCCTGCTTCAACCTCGGCTTTCTTCACCCATTCGTTCAGCGTCTGGCCCGAACAGCCGATCTTCGCCGCGATCGACATCACCGCCGCCCAACGGGACGGATGATCCTTCTCATGATCCAGCACCAGCCGCACAGCGCGGGACCGAACTTCGGGGGAAAACTTGTTCGTCGTCTTGCTCATCGTGGCTTCAGTCTCTCAGGAGTGAAAGCCTCCGACAATCCCGGCGCGGTTCACCCTGGCATCGGATGGTGCTTGGGGCATCTTGCTCTTAAGCTGTTCATGATAGAGCGGAACGCGATCAGGTGATTCCACCTGATCGCGTTCCGCTCTAACGCAAGTAGCGCCCCTCCTTGTTCAATTCCTGGCGAATTGCCTGCATCAGGTCGTTGGCGGTGATGGTGGCCGGTTTCCGCTCCACTGCCAGCAGGCAGGCGTAGCGCAGCACGTTCAGGATGCTGCCGCCGGCCAGTTCGTGATCCGTCGCCAGGCGCTCCAAATCCACGTCCGCGGCCAGGTCGAACGGCTGGTCCTGGAAATTGTCCCGCCACAGTCGCAGGCGCGCGTCCGTATCCGGCATGGGAAACAGGATGGAGGATTGGAAGCGCCGGGTGAATGCCTCATCCATATGGGCGCGCTGGTTGGTGGCCAGGATGACCACGCCCGGGAAATCCTCCAGCCGTTGCAGCAGATAGGCGATCTGCTGGTTGGCGGAGCGGTCGTTGGCGCTGCGCGTTTCCGTGCGTTTCCCGAACAGGGCGTCGGCCTCGTCGAAGAACAGGATCCAATTGCGGTGCTGGGCCTGGTCGAACAGGTTGCCCAGGTTCTTTTCCGTCTCACCGATCCATTTCGACACGACGCGCGACAGGTCCACCCGATAGACCGCCAGGCCATGCGCCTTGCCCAGCAGGCTGGCGGTCAGCGTCTTGCCCGTTCCCGGCGGCCCATAGAACAGGCTGCGGTAACCGGGCTTCAGACGCTTGGCCAGGCCCCAGCCGTTCATCAGCGTGTCGGCGTGGCGGATCCAGCGGCGGATCATCTCCACCTGGGCGCGGGTGGGTGTGTCCAGCACCAGGTCGTCCCAGTCCAGCGCGGTGGTGATGCGCTGGGCCGGAAACTCGGGACCGGGCGGCGGCTGGTAGTCCCCCCCGCTCAACAGCCGTTCCAGATATTCCGGTGACAGTCGCAGCAGGGCCGACGGTGGCGGCTCCTCACCGCCGCGATGGTCCGGCGCCAGGATGCCCTGGACGGTCAGGCGATGCTCGGCCGCGAACAGGGGGCGGTGGGCCAGGCGCCGGGCCCGGTCGCCCCCGGCCAGCAGAAACAGCGCCGTCTCCGCCGTGGGCAGGAAGCCCGCGTGCGCTTGGCCGATGTGGCCGCCGAACTCGCTGAAGCGCCGGCCTATGGCCTGGTTCTGGATGAGGAAGGGGTCAAGCAGTTCCGGCGCCAGATGGGGGATGAGGGCCAGGATCAGGACCAGCCGCTCCGCCGCGTCCAGGCGAAGGTCGCGCACCAGCCGGGCGTAGGGGGCGTCGCCCTTGGGTAGGCGGGGTGGCGGCGGCAGGCCGCCCGCCGGTGGCGGCGCGCCGTCGCGGGGCGCGTGTGCGGCGAAGCGGTGCTCCAGCACCCGCTGGAACCACGCGATCTCCAAATCCAGCACGCGGCCGTTGGCGGCATGGATCGCGGCGGCATCCGGGCCGGCCGGGCCTGTGCCGGCAGGATTGGGGCCAATGGGATTGGGGTGGCGCGCGCTCTCGCTCATCCGATTCACCATGTCACGTGGATGGGTGCCGGCATCCACCGCTGGAACGCCACGCTGAAGCTCCAGGGGACCTGGTCGACCAGCACGTCCACCGTCTTGCGCTGCACCGTCAGCGCCCAACCGGCCTCCGTCTGGTTCAGGCGTCCCTGGCGCTGCAGGAACGTTTCCCGCAGGCCGGCGGGTGAGGTGCTGCGGATGGCGGGCCAGTTGCCGATGATCGCCTGGGTCAACTGGGCGCACAGCGCCAGCTCCGCCTCGGAGGGCGCGATGGACGGTGCCACCGGCGTGGAGGGCGCCAGGCCGCACAACAGCTTGTTGAGCACCAGGTCGGGTTCAGGGCGGTCGCAGCGTTCATCGACCAGGTGCTGAAGCAGGTGCACGGCCCGCGACGCCGCCTCCAGCCCCTGGATGCGCGGCTTGCCGTCCGGCCCGTCGCTCAACACGTCCAGGCCTTTGAAGAAGTGGGGCAGGAAGGGGGCGACCAGGACCAGGCCGGCATTCCCGGCATACAGGGACTCACCTGTGGGCATCGTTTCCTCCTCATCCGGGCCGAACCGGGTCTTGCCCCGGTTGGGTTCGGCGGGTGTTTGGCGCGACGGCGAAGGTCCGGATGGGGCGGCGGCCCTGTGATCCCGGGTGACCTGCGGCGGCTGAAGCACGGCATAAAGCCCGGCCAGGCCGGCATTACGCGCCAGGAACAGCGCCTGTGCCAGCAGGGGGGCCTGGGCCGCCGGATCCGCGCCGGCCAGGCGCTGGACCAAATCGTTGGCCAGTGACCGCTCGGTCCGGTCTTCCGCCGGGCGGGCCGCCAGGATGTCCAGCAACATCGCCCAGGGCGGGCCGCCGGCCGTGATCCCCGACAGGGCCCCCGGCGGGGTGCTCGCCGTCGGAAAATGGCGGTGGGCGGCGGTCAGCACGCCGGCCGCCTGCCGCAGGAAGGTGGCCAGGGGGCCGGCCAGGATCTCCAGCAGCCGGCCCAGGATCTCGTCCGGCAGGAAGGCGGCCCAGCGTCGCCGCGTGGCGGGATGTGCCAGGCCGGCCATCAGGGCGTGGCGCAGGTCCGCATCGCCCGCGTCCGCCATGCTGGCGATCAGGCGCGCCAGATGGGGAAGGGCCGGATGCGCGTCAGCCCCATCCCCCGTCAGCCAGTCCAGGGCCTGCGCCTTGTCCACCCCGGTCCGGTCCGGGGGCGGCTCGCGGGGGGGCGGGGCGGCGTCCGGGGCCAGCGGCATGGCGCCGGCCGATGACACGTCCATCAGGTTCAACGGCGCGCCCGCCAGGCCGGCGGCGGCGGCGCGCAACAGGATATCGCGCCGCCCCTCCGGTGCCCGATCACGCAACAGAAGGGCCAGGGGCCCGGTGGGATCACGCGCCCAGGGCGCCAGCCGCGCCAGCAGGGCGTCACCCCGCTCCGCCCCCAGCCAGCCCACGGCGCGGGCCAGTCGGGCCAGGCGCTGCCCGGCGTCGGGAACCAGGAACAGCGCGTGCAGCGCCGCCATCGGGCCGTCGGCCAATCCGGGCAGCGCCGCATCCAGCACCGCCGAGGGTTCCAGCCCGGGCGGGACCCACCAGGGGAAGGTCCCATGATCCAGCCAATGGCGCAGCAACGCCGCACGGTCGAACCGGCTGGTGGGGTCGGTGCCGTCCACCGGCGTCAGCGGCGCCTCCCCCCGCAGCAGGGGGGCCAGCGCCTGTTGCCAGGCCGCCGCGTCACCGCCGTCCTCCCGGTCCAGCCAACGCTGCATGGTTTCCGCATGGTCGGGCGCCAGCAGGCGGGCGACCTCGATGGGCAACAGGTAGTTTAACAGGCGCTCCAGACGCACGGTCCAGGCGGCCGGTTCCGCCCGCGCCAGGCGCCGCAGCAGGGTCGCCAGCCCGGTGGGGTCGTGTGCGGCCAGCACCCGCAGGTCGACGCCCGGCAACTGGCCGGTCCGCAGGAAACGGTCGACCAGGGGCAGGGGATCGGCCGGCAACGGACCGTCGCCGGTCTCGGCCAGCAGTTCGCCCAGCACGGCGGGCAGTGACCCGGCCGGCGCCCGGTGGTGCGCCAGCCGGTCCAGGCCACGGCGCAGGGCCGTCAGCAACAGCGCCTGGTCCAACCCGTCATGGGCGGCGATGCCGTGGATCAGGCTGCGCAACAGGCTGCGCCGGTTGAACTGGCTGCCCGGTTCGCGGGCCACATAGGTCAGGGCCAGCGCCCAGGTCAGGCGACGGAACGCCGCCTCGTCCACGGGCAGCAGGGCGTCGGCCCGGTGCAACGCTTGCAGGCCGTCCAGGTAGGACAGCACCAGTTCGGCGTGTTCGGCGTCCAGCAGGCCAAGCAGGCGGCCCAGGGCGTCCGGCGCCAATCCCGCCAGCCGATGCAGTGCGGACCGCTGAGATGCCAGTCGCCGTACCAGGTCGGCCAGGGAACCGGGGGTGGTGGCGGCCAGGTCGTTGACCAGCGTTCCCAATTCCGACAGGCCCTCGCCGGTGCGCAGCGCCGCCTCCAGCCGGGCCAGGGGGGCCGTGCCCGCCATGGCTGCTGGCGCGGGGGGCTGGGCGGCGGTGGTCACCGCCCGTTCCCCCGCCAGTTCCACCATCACCGCGGGGAATGATGCGGACAGCGGCCGGTGCCGCGCGGTTCGCGCCGCCGCCCGTGACAGCAGGTCCAGCAGCGCCTCATAGGGAACGCTGTCGGCGGCGGCCATGCCCTGCAGCAGGCGGCGCATGAAATCACGGCGGTTGAACTGCGACCCTGGATCGCGCCACAGGGCCAGCAGCGTGAGCAGGCGCAACAGCCGATCCAGGCCGGCGTCGGACAGGGCCACCAGCGGCGCGTCGTGATGGGCGGCGGCCAGGTCCGCCAGATAGGCCAGGATCAGATCGGCATGTGCCGGTTCCTGCGCCGCCACCAGCCGGCCGAAGCCCATGGCCGACAACCGGCGCAGCAGCGCCTCCAGCGCCGGCCGGTCGCCGGCGCGGCGGCGCAGGGGAAGAAGAAGGTCATCCAGTCGCCCGGTTTCGGCCGCCGCCGCCACGGCGGTGAAGATGTCCGGTTCGGGCGGTGGGGCCGCGTCGTGGGGTGGGGCGTCCGCCGCCCGCCCGGCCAGCAACTCCTCCAGCACCGCGGGCAGGGATGACCCCAGCGGCCCGTGGCGCCGCCGCCGTTCCAGCCCCCGGCGCAGCAGGTCCATCAGCCGGGACAGGGGTATGCCCTCGCGCTCCACCACGCCGGCCAGCAGATCGGCCAGATAGCTGCGGCGGTTGAATTGCGATCCGGCTTCCCGCACCAGATAGTCCAGGGTCAGCAGCCACAGCAGGCGCCGCAACGCCGATTCCGCCAGCGCCGCCACGGGTTCCTCCCGGTGCAGTACGGCCAGGTCGGCCAGATAGGCCAGGATGGTCGCCGCCGCGTCCGGGGTCATCAGGCGCAGCACGTCGCGCAGCCCATCCTCCCCCGCTTGCAGGACCAGGCGTTCCAGCACCCGCCGTTCCCGTCCCCGGCGCAGCAGCAGGGCGGCCAGGGCCGCCGGCTGTTCCGCCGCCACCCGGCGCAGCAGGGGGGCGGGGGCGTAATCCTCACCCTGCGCCCAGAACGGCAGGGTGCCGCGCGCGAGGTAGCGGTCCAGCGCTTCCAGCCGCGTCTGCTCCGCTGTCAGGCTGCGGGCGTCGTCGTCGGGGGCATGGCGGGCCCTCGCCACCGCTTCCGTCAGCGCCTCCATCAACGCCGTCTCCAGCGTTTGCAGCATGGCCTCCTCCAGCCCCGCCGCCGGCAGCACGCCCAGGTCCAGGTCCAGGCGGTCCAGGTGGACATGGGCCTCGGCCGGCACCACGGCGTCGAAGACGCGCTGCAACAGCGCCGGCACGCGGTCCCGCGCCAAATCCTCCACCCGGCTGCGCAGGGCCACGGCCAGACCCGCGTCCGTCAGGTCGGCCTCCACGCTCAGTCGGCGCAGGTGGTGGCGTTGGGCGGGCATGCGCGGGCGCCTAGTTCAGCTTGTGAATCAATTGGTCGAGATCCAGGCCTTGCAACTGCAGTGTCTGGTGAACCCGCCCATAGGCCTGGGGCTGGGCCAGGGATAGGAACAGGGCCACCCGCAAGGGATCGGCATTTATCAGGGCACGGGCGCTGGCGGGGGCGGCCATCAGATGAATGGTGGTGGCCAGGAATTCCGTCCGATGGTCGCCGCCGTCATAAACCTGTGTCGCGTAGCTGGACTCCTGCGTGTGGGCATGGTGCTGCACAAATTTGTCCACGCCCTGTTCGGCGCCAGGAATCCTGAGCTGCATCCCCAGGAAATCAGCCCCCAGGCTGGTCAAGGGCGCATGGCGACGCAGTCCCAGGCCGACGTCGGGAACCGGCACGTCGGCATCGTAGCCTTCTGCCGTAGGCACGCTGTTGCTGAGATGATTGTACCCGACTTTGCGATAGGTGTTTGAGCTGCTGCGCGCCAGCAGGAAGCTGTGCATGGAACCGAACTCGGTTGGTTCCAGATTGTTTTCAAGGTGATGGCCCATTTCATGGACTAGGGTGTCGGTTGATGATCCCCAGCCGATGCTCAGGCGGCCGGTGTCGGACATATAGGAGATCGGGTCCGATATCTTGCCTTTCCGCACATCAATGGGCGGCAGGGCGGCCGGGCGGCTGACAAGCGCGTTGAATTTGTTTCGCGCGGCCGCGGCGGCCGGTGGATGTCGGGTTGGGCCCGCATTCAAGGCCATGGCCTGGGGATACCCCGTGGGCGGGGCAAGTTGTGTCCCGTTTAGAATGTCTTGGATGAAGGGGTCGGCGTTGACGGCATTCCGGACAGCGGTGATGTTCGCCGGGGCCGTGGCAGGACTATTTACTTGCGGATATCTCCCTCGTGTCGAGTAATCGTGTTCGATTATGTCTTTCATGTCTTGATGTGACACGTGGGCGCTGCCCACATACCTATTCATATTATTTCGCAACGCTGGATCATCTATTTGCGCGACAATTTGGGCCAAATTCGGCACGGGATGGATTTTCTCGGCCTTCTCCAGGGCCCGTTGCCAGATGACTTCTTCGGTTTTTGGTGCTGTGCGCAGACCCGGCTGCTTGGGATGCGGGGTCAACTTGGATTGCGCGTCGGCGCCCAGCGTGCCGCCGAATGCCGAGCCGACGCCGCCCAGGACGGCCGCGCCCACGGGGCCGCCCAACGCCATTCCGGCGGCACCACCGGCAAGGCCCAGGGCACCGGCGCCAAGCCCCGCACCCACGCCCGCCACGCGTGTCGCCGCCGCGCTCAACAAGCCCAAGCCCAGCGCGGCCGGCGCCGCCGCCAGGCCGCCCAGGAACAGGCCGGTGCCGACGGCGCCCCCGACCGCAAGCGACTTCGCCGTTTGCCAGCTGGGCAAGTAGTCCCAGAGCGCCCGCTGAACCGGCGTCAGGGATGTGCTGCCCAGCAGGCCGGCGCGCAGCAGCGTCTCATTATCGTCGTCGCCTTCCTGCCGTTTCATCTGCAGGGCCTGGGCGCCCATGCGGTCCGCCTCGGCCTCCAGGCCCGGGTCGTCGTTCACGGACGTGCCGTTCATTTGCAGGGTGGCGGGGACGCGGCCCTGCATCTGCTGCACGACGTGCCAGGCCTCATGCGGCAGGTGGCGCTCCTGGCCCGGGGCCAGGTGGATGTCGTGGCCCTGGGCCACGGCGTGGGCCTGGAAACGCGCCGGCTCGGCGGAATTATAGCGCACGCGCACGGGGTCCAGCGACATGCCGGACAGGCTTTCGATGCCGGACTTCAGGGTGTCCGGCAGCCCGGTGCGGTTGGGCTGGCGCTGTACCGGGGGGGACAGGCGCCGCGACAGGTCTTCCAGCGCTTCCGCCTGGGGGCGGGCGTTAAGGTCCGTCGCCAATTGAGCCAGCTTGCCGTTTCCCGGGCCGGCGACGTTGCGCGCCGCCTGCGCCGGCGGACCGGGTGGGCGGCGCTTCTGTTCGTAGGCGTGCATGGCGGTCTCCTTGCGGTTGCCGGTCAGCGCGGGAAATTCCGGTTGCTGTCACGCTTCCAGAACTTTTGGCCCGGCTGGCCACGGTTCCGGACCTCCCAATTCCCTTCCACCCCCGCGGTGGCGATACGATTATCCCAGAAGCTTTCATTGCGCTGAGCGGCGGCAAGCCCCTGCTCCGCGTCCAGCAACAGGTTGACCACCTGGTTGAACACGCCATCATCGACCGGTTGGCGCTGGCCGACCGCCTGGCCCATCAGGTGATCGACCTGCGCGTAGATTTGTGAATTGGCATCCAGTTCGCCGGTGGCGGTGAAATTGGGATCGAAATCGGTTCCGAAGTCGTTGCGGGCAGGGTCGTCGGCGCGCTTCGCGCCATCGGGCCCCAGGCTCAGGTTGGATCGCAGGCTCAACAAGGCCGCGCGCCGGTCATTGGGACCGTCGCCGTGCCCTTGAAAGCCGCCAACCCCCTGTTGCCGACGGAACAGGTCGCCGATGAACACCTGCTGGTCGGGTGACAGTAAATTATAGAAACTGTTGATCTTGTCGCGGGATAGGATGTGGTGGATGGTTTCGGTCATGTTCCGGCGGCTCAACTGGTCCAATGCGCTGAGATGCTGGAGGTCCGCCTTCTCGCGCGCCGGCAGGAAATTCGCCAAATCCTCATTGCTCTCGTACTCGTCCACGTCCGCTTCGTCCTCGTGGGCGTAGAACAGGGCGTGTCCCCGCAGGCCCATCACCCGCTCCTGGTCTTGTTCATGTTCCAGCGATGGGGATGCCCACCGTTGAATTACGGCTTTCCGCTGCGCCGGCACCTGCGCCGGCGGGGCCGACAGCTGGCTGGATAGCGCGTTCAGCGCTTGCGCTTGCGGCCGGGCGTTCAGGTCCGCCGCCAATTGGGCGGTGCGCGCGTCCCCGGCGGCGGCCGTCCCGGCATGGGCGCCGTCTTGCCGCGTGGGATGGGGGGCGCGCTGTACGGGGGCATGCTTGAACATGGGTCCGCTCTCCTGCCGTCAATCGGGGAAGGGTTGATCCGCCGGGTCGCCGTCGTATGGCTCTGCCCCGTGCGTTTCCAGGAAATGTTGCAGCCGCCGGCAGGCCTCCGCCCGCCGGCCGGCCGGCCCCCGGCGCAGCGCCGCCAGCCAGTCGTCATAGCGGGCCAGGAAGCGGCGCAGGCGCCGGCGGTCCAGGAACAGGCAGGTTGGCGCCACGTGGGACGGCGTGTTTTCCCGCACCAGGGCGATCACCTGCCGACGCCAGCCCGCGTCGGCGGCCTCTTCCGGGGTGGTGGCGATCACGGCGGTGACGCGGAAGGTGTAACAGGCGCCGTCGTCGCCGGTCAGCACCTCGGGCCCAGCGCAGCAGGGTGTGGTCCACGATGTACAACTGGCGCCGGTGGCCGCCGCCGCCGGCCGCCCGCGCCAGGCGGCCCACGGCCTCAATGGCGGCCGCGGCACCTTGATAATGCCCGATGTGCCACCAGGCGCCGTCGTCCCCCCGGCACACGGCCCGCACCATGCCCTCACCGGGCAGGATGCCGATGCGATAGCGCCCCGGTATGGCCAGGGCCGGCAGCAGGGCGGCGGCCACCCGCTGACCCGCCAGGGGCGATACCGTTGCGGCGCCTTCGGTGGTGTCGGTGGCGATGATGCCGTCCACCGGCAGGAAGTATCGGATCACCACCTCATCCATGTCGGCCGGCAGCCGTTGGCCCAGGGTGGCATGGGTGGGATCGCCGACCGCTTGGGCGCCGTCCGCGCCGCCGTCCGCCGCCGTGGCGTCGGCCACGCCCAGTTCGATCCGGCAGCGCACCTCCATGCCCGGGACGTTGCGCCCCAGCGAGGGGCGGCGATAGTCGGCGCCGCGTCCCCGGTCGCGGGTGGCGCGGACGGTGCGGGCCAGCAATTGTTGCTTGGCGCGCAGCAGGGCGTTTTCCACCTCCGCGCCGGAATCGCAGGTGCAGCCCGGCTGCGGCGGCGCCTCCAGCCGCTCGGCGTACAGCGACAGCAGCAGGTCCACGATGGCCGACTGGCGGCGGACCACCGGATCGTCCGCCGCCGTGATGGCCCGCAGGCCGGCCATATAGTCGGGGCGCAGCAGGGGGGCGACGTCGGGCACGATGGGGGCCAGCGACTGCACGGCGTAGGTGCTGGCGCCGCCGGCGCGGGGGGAGAACAATGTCCGCAGGAAGGAAAGCTGGCTGAAATAATCGGCCATCAATTGATCGAAAGGCATCAGATAGCCCTTCAATTGCCGCGCCTGGGCATGCCTGGCCGCTGTCGCCGTGTCGGACAGGCCATAGCTGTTGATGCCGTAGGTGTTGGGGAACTGCTCCTGCACGGAGGTGTAGGCCGACAGGTCCTGCCGCCGGCCCACGGGCACCGGATATTGCTCGGCATAGTCGGGCCACAGCGGATAGGTCTGGCGCCGCACCGTCCATAGCCCGTCCAGCAGCCGGGCCACCCGGTCCGGGTCCGGCCGGCATTCCACCGTTCCCCGGAACAGGCTGATGGTGAAACGGCCCTCCAGTGCTGTCGCCAGCAGCCACAGCAGGCTGTCCGGCGGCACCGGGATGATGTCGTTGCCGCTGTAGCGGTGGTCGTCACCGTCCACCTCCGCCATCAGGCCGCTGACCGACACCACGCCGTCCGTTCCCGCCATGACGCGCAGCAGGTCATGCATGGCCACGGCCGTGGGCTGCGGCGTCAGCTGGTCGTCGGCGATGAAGCCGCGCAGCATCAGCGGGCCATCGAAGATTTCCGCGGTGGTCAGGCCCGCGGCGACCAGGGTGTCCAGCGAGGTCCGCCTGGGTTCCGGCGCCAGCAGCAGGCCCAGCGCGAACAGCAGGTTGGCCAGCACGGTGTTGACGTCGGCATCTTCATCCAACTGCACCTTGGCGGCCACCCAAATGTCGATCAGGGTCAGCACGCGGGCCTGGTGCACGTCCTCGCACAGGCCGCGATGGGCGGTATAGGCGGCCAGCACGCGCTCGCGCACCTCATCCGGCAGGGGGCCGTCGGACCGGCAGCAGGGGTCCTGGTTGGGCACCAGGATGGCGATGTCGTACAGGCCGTTGACCCCGCCCGCGTCGGCGGGGGGGCAGGGCTTGAACCAGACGTTGCCCACGCCCGGAACGCGGTCCAGCACCAGCCGGCGCAGGTCGTCGATGGTCACGGGGTTGACCGGCATGATGGCGCGGGCGGGGTACAGGCCGCCGGCCCCCAGCGCCATGCGGCCGGTGGCCGGGTCGGCCATCAGGTCGGGCACGGGCAGGCCGGCCCGGTACGACAACTCCGTCAGGGCGTAGCAGAGCTGTTCCAGGATGGTGACGCCGGGGTCGGAGAAATTGTAGTCAGTCCAGACCGTGCCCGCCATCTGCTGGACCAGCCTGATGCCCTCCTCCCGCAGCCAGACGTAGCTGAAAGGCGGGTCCTGCGGCGGCGTCGCCGGGATGGTGGGGGACTGGGCGCTCAAGACGGGGCCCCCGTTGCCGGCGCCGGCAGGGCCAGCGGGGTAGCCGGACGCCGCGCGGCGGAGGCCTCACCCGACAGCAGGTGCCGCGCGGCGGATGTCAGATAGCAGGGACCGCTGTCGGGCGACGGGTCATATGCCAGGTCCAGGTCCAGAACCGCCAGCACGTAAGGGCGGTGCCGGATGAATTCCATGATCGCCAGTTCGCTGTAATAGTCCGCCGGCCTCGGCCCCAGGCCCGTGGGCGGCCAGGGCGACAGCCAGGCGATCAGGTCGCGGTTCAGGCGGTCGGTCCAGGCGGCCACGGTGTCGGTGTCGCGGAAACTGACGGAGGCGCGGACCGTGACGCGGACATAGGGCGGGTTTGCCACGTCCAGGGTGATGAAGGGGCTGGCGCGGTCGCGCAGCATGGCGCCCACCTCGGCCAGTTGCACGGGATCGGCGCGGGGCACGGTGGTGTCGGTGATGTTGGGCGTCTGCGGGCCGGGAACCACCACCACCCGAATTTCGCCCGGCTTCGGGTCGCCCAGGGTGTCGCCGGCGGGGATCACGGCGGCCTGCCACAGGGCGGGAAACTCCGCCAGCACAAGGTTGGCGTAGTCCCAGCCCTGGATGGCGCGATCCTTGTGGCGCAACCGCTCGGCCATCCACATCTGGAAGGCCGCCCCTTGCGCCCTGGGCCGTCCCCCGAAGGATGGCAGGGGCTGGTCGATGGTGGCGATGGTGTCCAGCGTGGGGGCGCTGGCCGTGATGGTGCCCGCCGGCAGGGGCGTGCCCAGTGTCTCGGCCCCGCCCGGTCCCACCCATGCCGCCGTCAGCGCGTTGGTCGCCAGGCCGGCCAGCAGGGGGAAGCGGTCGGCGCCTTCGGTCACCGACACGCGCAGCCAGGACAGGCCATCGGCGCCGCCAGGCTGGGGCCACAGCTTCAGCGTCACGATGCCGGCGTTCTGCAGTTCATTGGTGCCGTCGCCCTGCAGATGGTCCGGTGCCGTCAGGGGGGCCCAGGCGCCGTCCAGGTCCTGGGACCAGGTGACGGGTGGGGGATCGCTGCTCCATCCCGCGTCGCCGGCCGTCATCTGCAACAGCAGGGTCAGTGCCGGCGGTGCGCCGGTCAGGCCGATCATCAACGCCCCCTCCACCGGCTGCGGCGCCAACAGGGGCACGGTCCCCCCCAGGGGCCAGGGCACCGCCCGCACCTGGTTCAGGGGCAGCAGGTGATAGAAGGTGTCACCCCCGCCCGGGACGCGCCCAGGCAGGTAGGACCGGGCGTCGTAATCCAGTGCCACGGACGTGGCGGTCGGCAGCCAGGGGGTGTTGGGATAGGTCTTGGTGGGCTGGCCGCCCGTGCAATCCGCCATGCACTGTTGCAGGCAGGTGCCTTGAAGCACGGTCAGCGCCGCTTTGGCGGCCAACAGGGCGGCTTCCATCTGCGGCCGGGCGCTGCCGGGGCCCACGTCCCCCAAGGCCGCCCAGGTGGCGTTGACCTTGGCGGCGGCGTCCAGCCCCGCCTGGGCGACATCCAGGCTGGATCCGCCGGCGGCGGCCAGTTTGGGGCGGTTGTTCCTGACCCAGTCGGCCAGGTTGCGGGTGATGTCGGCGGGTTCCGGTCCCGAGGCGCGCACCAGGCTGCTCAGGCGCGACAGAAGCCCGCCCCCCTCCGCCAGGGGGGCGGACAGGGCGTCCTGCAAACTCAGCCGCAGGCGGGAGGTTTCGACGTCGGAAAGGGCCGGGGCCGCCTTGTCCACCGCGTCGTTCACGATCTTCAGCACCGCGCCGTTCAGGCGCTGCAACGCGGTTTTCCAGGCGGCGTCCACGGTTTCCCGATACTTGCCGTCCGGCGTTTCCGCGTTGGCGTGCAGTGCTGGGTCCAGGGCGGGCGCAACCGCGGCCAATTCCCCTTCCTGTGCGCATTTCAGCGCGCAGATTTCGGCGCAGGCTGCGGCCACCGGCGCTTCTTGCAGGGCGGCGGCCATGACATTGCGGGCGTACAGCGTGTCGCCGAAGGCGTAGGGCGGTTCGCTCAGCGTCACGCGCAGGGCGCTGGCGGCCGGGTTGTAATAGTCGGGGGGGCCCTGCTGAAGCAGCTGCAAATCCCTGAAATCGGTCAGCGGCAGGATCTTCTCCTGGTTGACCGGCGTGGGATCATCCTTGGCGGTGCGGAACAGGTAATAGGGCTCAACCGTCGTCAGCGGCGGGAGCGGCAGCGTCCAGAAGCCCGGTTCCACCACCGCCAGGACGACCTGGAAACACGTGTTGGTGAACAGCGGTTGCGGGGGGCTGTTGCCGTCCAGATCGACGACATAGCCCTGGTAGTAACCGTCGAAGCCGGTCTTCGTCTGCGGCAGGTCGTACCAGTTGATCGACAGCGACAGCTTGTCCAGCGTCTTCACGAACAGTTCGGGTGCCGTGATGTCCAGGCTGCCACCCTGCGTCGGGGGGGAGCCCAGCAGGGCGAAGGGCTGGCTGGGGTCCATGGGGCCGTTGGGCCCCGTCAGCGTGAGGTTGGCGAATCCGCTCACCGACACCTCGGTGGTCATGGCGCTGAGCGCCAGTTCCGATAGCACGGCATAGGGATAGACCCAGACCGTCGTGCCGTTGTCGCCGGCCACGGCCACGCGGTCGGTGATCAGGCTGGCCATGATCACGGGCCGGTCGGCGGTCGGGATGGCGCTGCCCTCCGCCGGGGGCGTGGCGCCATCGGCGGGCGGCGTGGTGTCCAGTGCGACCAGGCCGTCGGCCGTCTCCGGCAGGGTGAAGGACAGGAGGAAGGTCTGATCCGCCGAGGTGGCCGGCGGGGTGGGTTGAACCGGCAAGCTGACGGTGTAGGTCGGGATCGTGACCCATCCGCCGGCGGCAGAGTATCGCAGGATGAAACCTTTCCCTAGGATCCACGCGAGCACCGTGGCCGGATCCGTGCAGTCCAACGCCTGGCCGATGGTCTGCAGGTGGCCGTCGATGCCGGCCAGGCTGGCGGCGGTGACGGTCAGCCGCAAGGTGATGGTGCGCGTTCCGCCGGTCAGCATCAGCGTGTGGCTGGACAGGGCGAAGCCCAGGCTGGCCGGCGCCGACGCCAGCACGCCGGCGTTGCCGGCCGTGTCATCGCCGAATGGCGGGAAAGGGGTGGCGATCTGGGGCGGCTTGTCGGCCAGGGTCACCGTGCCGGTCAGCACCTGGGCCGGGGCGTCGTCCCCCTCCTTGCCGGCGATCAGGGGGGCTTGCGTCACCCTCAGCGTGCGCAGTGCGGCCACCGCCGACGGATATACCGCCAGTGATCGCTCGGCCGCGTAGGCGATGTCCTGGCCGGCGGCGTCGGTACCGGCGGGGAAAAGCGTGTCCTTGGGCACCGACGCCTGGTCCACGCCGTCCACCGGGGTGAATGTCAGGTACACCTGGTCGGGCAGGGGGGCGCGGCTGTCCTGCCGCAGGATCGTGTAATAGTAATAGTCGACCAGCCGCCGGGCGAAGCCGTTGATGACGGTCTGCGGCTGGCAGAACAGCGTGGCGAAGGTGATGTAAAGGGCGGACTGGGGGGCGTGCCCCTCCTGCCGCATGGACGCGTCCAGCGCGTCGCGCGCCTGGGCGCACAGCCGCTGCAGGGCGGCCAGCAGCGTTGCCGCCACATCCCCGATCAGGGCGATGATCCGGTCGATCCAGCCCCGGTCGCGGCCGCCGAAACCCGCGCCGCCTTCGGCCGCCGCCCGGGCCAGGCCCCAGTGCGGTGTCAAGCCGGCCAGATCCAGTCGCAGCCCCTGTTCCGGTGGGGAACTGGCGGTAAGCGTGGCCAGGCGCCGCAGGTTCTGGCCCAACGGCCCCTGGATTTCGCGGCGGATGGCCTTCACCAGGCCCGCGCCGGCCCCGCCGTCCGACTGCGCGCCGTTGTCCAGCAGACGGACCATGCGCAGGATGGCGGCCAGCAGCAGGCGCAACAGGTGCCGGCGCGCCTCCAGCCCTTCCGCTGCCTTCAGGTCGCGCAACAGCCGCTGCAGGTCCGCGCCGATGGCGGGCAGGTCCAGGCCGGCCAGCAGCGCCAGGGCGATGGTGGGATCGGTTGCGAAAAAGGCCGACCAGTCACCGTCCCGGGTGTTGGTCAGGTCATAGAAATTGATCAGCGTGCCGTATTCGGCGGCGAAGGCCAGCAACTGGGCCAGGCTGCGGCCATCCACGGGCACCCGTTCAGGCGCCGGCGCATCCAGCTGGCGGTCCAGTTGGCTCAGGGCGTCATTCAGCACCATGGGGCCGGGATCGGTGTGCATGGCTGGGCGATGCTCAAGGCGGGGCGGGCGGCAGCGTCGCCTCTTGCAGGTAGAAAGGATAGACCAGGTTGCTGCGGACGTTGGTCATGCGGACGGTGAAGTCGATCTCGATGTTCAGCCGCCCCTCCAGGGGCCGCAGCTCATAGACCGTGATCTCGTTGACGTCGATGCGGGGTTCCCAATCCAGGATGGCCTTGGCGATCAGGTCCCGTATCTCATTGGCCTTGGTCGTGGTCAGCGCGGTGAACACCATGCGCCACAAGTTGGTGCCGTATGTCGCCAGCATGATGCGTTCGCCCAGGGTGGTGGAGAACAGGATCCACAGGCTTTCCCGGATGTCCGCCACGTCGCTGGACATGACGATGGTGTTGCCGGCGCGGCTGAAGGTGGGCGGGAAGCTCCAGCCCGTGCCCAGGAAGGATGAGGAGGAACCGCTGTCCTGGCCCATGGCCCCTAGCCCCCGATCATGACGGTGGGCCAGCCCAGCACGATGCTGCCGCCGTGCGCGGTGGTGTCGCCCATGCGGGCCGCCGGCATGCCCTGGACCATCACCGTGGCCGATCCCTTGATGATGCTGTCGGGCGGCCCGACGCACACCAGCATGTCGCCCACCTTGGCCGCGGGCAAGCCGCCGATCAGCACGGTGGGTGCGCCCGGGCCCACGATCGGGCCCCCCACATGGGGGATGGGCGGCAGGCCGGGCGTCACCATGGGGCAGGTGTGCATGTCGGTCAGTCGGGCGGCGGGCGGCATGGGGGGCATCCTCCGGCGGGTTCAGTTGATCTTGACCAGGGCGCCCTGGACCGTGACGATGCCGGACGCCACCAGCTTGGCCTCCGCGTTGCCCTGGGCCTGGAAACTGGTCTGTGCCGTCTGCTTGATCTGCAATCCTTCGACCGTGACGTTGGCGCTGGCCTTGGCGGCGATGTTGGCCTGGGCCGTCAGGTTGATGCTGCCCTTGGCCTTCAGGGTCAGGTCGGCCGCACTTTCCAGGGTGATGCCGCCGGCGGCGAACGTCGCCTTGTTGCCGTTGATGTCCTTCACCGTGATGGTCTTGGCGTCGTCGTCCAGGCGGACGCTCTGCCCGCCCGGGGTGCTGACCTCCACCGCCTTCTTGTCCTCGAAGAAGTCGATGCGCAGCTTGGACGCGGTGACGATGGTCTTCTGGGTGTTCTTGGCCGTGGGCGGCACTGGCGGCGCCCGTCCCTTGCTGTACAGGCTGCCGACGATGACGGGGAAGCGGGGGTCGTCGTTCATGAACGCCACCACCACCTCGTCCCCCACCTCGGGATAGAATTCGGCGCCGAAGCCTTTTGAAGCGTAGAAACTGCCCAGCCGCGCCCACACGCCCAGCGTGCCGGTGGCCTGCAGCAGGGGAATGGTGACGTAGACACGGAATTCGCCCGCCGGATCGCCGTCGATCTTCTGCACCACGCCGGTTTGCAGGCCGCTGATGGGCGGCAACTGGCCGGCGGCGCCGGGGGCGGCGATGTCGGGCGCCGTGGCGGAGAACCAGTTGGGCGACAGGCCGAATTCCGTCGTCGTCAGCCAGAAGCCGTCGGTCACGTTGTGGTGCACGCCGGAGATGAAGGCGTCGCCGTTGAAACGGGCACCCACGCCGGCCAGGGTGATCATCGCCCCGACCTTGGCCAGCGCGCTGCCCTGGAAGGCCACGGCCCCCCGGATCTTGGACAGGCGCACCTTCATCAGCTCGGCCGAGGACCAGGCGGTCAGCTGCGCCGCGGGCAGGTCGCCACCGGTCTGCTGGGGGTATAGGCCAACCTTGAACACCTTGGCCAAGGTTTCGGACGAGATGTTGCCCGGCTCCGACACCGGGGCCGATGGCGTCGATGACTTGGCCAGCGCCTGCGCCGCCGGATCCCAGGCGAAGCTCTTGATGGCGCTGGGCGTGTATTGCGTGGCCGCGTCCATGTCCGCCTTGAAGTCCAGCATGGATTGGCCGTAGGTCACGGTCAGCACCGGGGCCGCACCGGTGTTGGGGGGCGCCACCGTCACCTTGGCGGCGTCCACGATCACCACCATGCTGTTCAGTTGGGCGCGGATCAGCATGAGGTCCCAGTCGGTGCAATAATACTGCACGATGACATCCTGCTGGCCCGATGTGGCGGTGACGGACTTGGACAGGCCGGCGTTGCCGATCAGCTTGCCGATCAGGTCGCTGTCGGTGGTCTTCTCATAGATGGCGTTGTTGCGCTCCAGCGTCATGGTGATGGCCATGTCGGTGGCCTCCACGATCAGCTTGGACGCCTCGTTCTCCGTCACCTCGACGCCTTGGCGGTAGATCACGCCGGTGAACACGGTGGTGCCCGGCGCGTTGTCGTATCCCAGCGTGATCGACAGTGTCGCGCCGGGGATCAGGCTGTCGCTCTCGCTGATGGGGAAGGTTTCCTCCGCGGGGCTGCCGTCGTACAGCACCAGCCGGGCCTTCGGGATCTTGTTGACACCCTTCCACACGTCGATCGACTGCACCTGCCAGGTGCTGTCCAGCGCCTTGCCGTTGGCGGTGATGGTATGGGTGGCCAGGGCACCGGCCGCCTGCAGGGGCGACGGCGCCGTCATGACAGGCCCTCCAGCAGGCTGGCGCTCTCGGATGTCGGGCCGGCCACGCGGCGGGAACAGCAGCTGGCTGCCAGGAACCAGGCGGCGGAAGTCGGTCAGGTTGTTGGTGGCCGCCACGCCCATGTAATACAGGCTGCTGCCGTAGATGCGGTGGCACAGGGCGGGCAGGGTGTCGCCGGCCGCCACCGTCACCAGGTGGCTGAGGTCGGGGGAATTCTTGTTGGCCTGCTTGGCCAGCTGGTTTTCGCTGGTGAAGCCCAGGAAGGTGACGCTGGCCTTGGCGCGCAGGGGCGTGCCGTCGGGCTTGAACAGCGTGTAGCTGATGTTCAGCGAGGACATGCGGCACTGGAACTGCAATTGCGCCCAGGACAGCTTCACATAGTTCGGGCTGTGGATGCGGCTGTTCATGTTCAGGACCAACGCCTGGAACTGCGCGATCAGGCCGGCCACGCCGTCGGCCGGCGCGTCCGATACGCCGGCCAGCGGGCTGGGCACCACGCCCGTGGCATCGAATACCAGGTCGAAGGAGACGCTGTCGCAGCCGACGCGGTTGAAGTCGGGCGAGGGGCCGTTGCTGCCCTGGGCCTGGCGGTTGTTGTAGAGGATCTTGAATTTATAGACGTAGGTTGCCGGATTGATCCACACGGTGAAGGGCTTGCCGACCGCGGTGTTGAAATCCGCGTCGGAATAGGCCGTGATGGTCATTTTTTCCAGGCTGCCCATCATGTCAGCGTGTCTCTGTCGCGCGCAGGACCGCCAGCACCCGGCGCACGCACCGGCTGACGATGTCGTTGATCTGGGTATCGTTCAGCGATGCGCCGTTCATCTCGCCCTGGTCGTCCCCCTCGCCGCCGCACTCCGACGATGAACGGCCCGATGCCTGGCCGCCGCCCTCGCGCACGGCCAGGCGGACGCCGATTTCGCTGATTTCCAGGGGCATGTCGCACCTCGCTTCCGCCGACCGGGGTCGGCGCTTGGTTTCAGGCATCGATCAGCAACGCCACCGACGCGACCATCGCCAAGGCCTCGTTCAGCGGGATGCGGGTGACATAGGCGTATGCGAACTCCAGCGATTCCGTCAGGACGGCGTTGGACGTGGAATTCAGCGGACCGGTGACCCAGCGCACGGGCCAGGCGCGGGTGAAGTTCCAGGCGACCAGGGGCAACTGGTTCTCCCCCAGCAGCATCACCACCAGCGTCTGGGTCAGGATGGGCTGGGACAGGGTGCTGCCGACCGTCTGCGCCGCCCATTCCGACAGGAAGGACGGTGCCGTGACGTAACCGCGCTTCAGCACCAGGTTGGGATAACGACCGACACCGGGTAGCTTGTGGACATAGCGGTTCTCCCCGCCCTCCTTCAGGTCCTCGACGTCGAACTTGGCCTCTATCCCGCTGACCTCCTGGAAACTGGCGTCCGCGCGGCTCAGCAGTTGCAGCGGGGTTCCACTGCCCGCCACTGCGACGGTGAAGTAGAACCCCGGTGCCGGGTAATAGGGGCCGCTGCCCAGCATGGGACCTTACGGCGCGGAGATGACCAGCGTTTCGTAGGCCACCTCCACGCTTTCCACGGCAACCTCGTTGCCTTCGGACTTCAGGTCGGTGCCGGTGACCTTGGTGGGCCAGGCGTTGTTCAGCGTCCACACCATCTTGGGCGCGCCGGTTTCGTCCAGCAGGTTGATGACCACCGTCTGGCGGGCGATGGTGTTCATCTTGATCTGGTTGAACCAGTTCCACAGGGTGGCGTCGTTGACGAAGATGCCCTTGCGCATGGTGACGTTGCTCACCTTGCCCAGGCCCGGCATCTTGATCGGGTAGAAGCTGGGGCTGTCCCCGTGCCGGTATTCGATGGGCCGCGCCTCGGAATCCAGGCCCGTCACCTCCTGGAAACTGACATTGTTGCCGCCGATCTGGACGGAGAAGTAGAATTTAGGAAGCGGCCAAATGTTGTTTTGCACTTCACCAGTCATGGTGTTCTCCTATTCTTCGCGGATGCGTGAAGGGCGCGCTTAGACGCCCTGCATCTTCTGGGTGAAGGTCAGTTCGATGAATTCCGCCGGATGGACCATCTGCAGGGTGACGGCGACGACCATATAGCCGTTCAGGATGTCCTGCCCCGTCATGGTGGAACCCAGGCCGCACTGCACCGAGAAGGCGTCGCTGGCCTTGTCGCCCATCAGCCCGCCCTGGGTCCAAAGCCCGGTCAGGAAGTTGGAGATCATGCCCGTGACCGTTACCCAGGTCTGGCCGTCGTTGGCGGCGAAGACAAAGGGCTGCAGCGCGGTCTTGATCGACTGCTCGATATAGACCAGCGTGCGGCGCACCTGGATGTAGCGATAGTCGTTGCTGTTGCCGTCCAGGGTGCGGGCACCCCACACCACCGTGCCGCGGTTGGTGAAGGCGCGCAGGATGTTGATGGCGTTGCCGTTCAGCGGGACGTTGTAATCGCCCTGTTCGGCATCGGTCACCAGCACCTCGGGCGCGATCACCGAGAGCATCGACATGTTGGCCGGTGCGTTCCAGACGCCACGGTTGGCGTCGTTGCTGGTCCAGATGCCCGCCATGGGGCCGCTGGCCGGCGCCGCGTTCAGCTTGTGGACCAGGATCTCCTCGACCTGCTGAAGCAAGGGCAGGGCGTTGCACAGGTACTGGTCCAGCGCCTGGATTTCCGCCGGCGTAAGCGGCACGGCCGGGGGCGTGGTCGGGAACGCCTCCGTCAACTTGGTGTCGACCTGTTTGTACTTGGCGGAGTCCTTCGTATAAAGATCGGCGTTCTGCTGCTTCAGCAGGCCCTCCAACTGATTGGTCCCCGCGGCGGGCGTGCCTTGCAGGTTCGTGTAGTCCACGTCGCTGACGGACAGGACGTTGGTTTGCAGGGCCGGGGCGTAGGCGGTGCCGTAGCTGAAGTTGGCCGACGCCGGCGCGATCGCGCCGTAGAAGGTGTCCTGCTGCGCGGCCAATCCGTCCTTGGTCCATGTCGACGGATCGGTGGCCCCCGGCAGGTCCAGGATCGCCACCCGGTCCTGAAGGGTGGCCGCCTGGTTCACCATGGCGCACACGACCTCCGAATAATCGGTCGCTACCTTCTTTGCCGCGTCATAGGGCAGCAGGCAGGCGTCGGGGACCAGCACCATGGTCGGCCCGACCTTGTCCTGGGCCACGGCCAGGCCGTCGAGCAGGGCTTGCTTGTCCACCGAGACGGGGGTGCCGGTGAACGGGGCCGTCGACTTTTGGCCGCCATAGTTGGCGACGGAGACGACGTAGCAGATGCCGCCGCCGTTGGCGTAGAACAGCTTTACGGCCGTGAAAAGATTGAAATGCCCCGTGGTGGTGGGGCTGACGGCGTAATAGCCGACGCCCGTGCCGTCCGGCTTGGCGGCCTCGAAGTCGAAATTAGCGTCCGCCGTGGAATCGGTGACGGCATATTGGACATCGTACGCATAGCCGAAATAGCTGTAGTAATCAGCCATCGAGGTCAACTCGACCGCCTGCATGTAGACTTGCTTAAAGCTGACAGGGTCGCGGGCGAAATCGGTATAGCCGATGAAGATGGGCACGGCGGTCGCCACGCCGACAATGGATGGCGGGAATGCCGGCAGTTCGGTCAGATAGACGCCCGGCGTGGTGCGGTTCCTCAAGCTCGACATGGTAACTCTCCTCCCCATGGGTCGAAAAATGACGGACGCGAGGCGGGGGGCCGCACGCCGGACTCAGACATAGACGAACATTTCGGACAGGCCGGCCGACAGCGGGTCGGGAATGGTCCCGCTGTCGTTGGGCCAGACCGGGGTGCTGGGGGCCGCCGGCAGGAAATCCATGCGGACCTCGCTCTCATGGCCATCCGGTGCCCGCCGGCGGCCGCGCAGGCGAAAGCGTTCCGGCGGGTGCTGCTTCAGCGGCAGGGTCGCGATGGCGTCCAGTACGGCCGCGACCTCACCCGTGGGCAGGCGCACGTCGTTCCGCCGGACGAACTCCATTCCCCGGCCCTCGATCTTCAGGTCGGACAGGATGCCGCCAGGGCTTTGCGACACCACGTAGTAGCGCCATTGCGTCGGGCGGGCTTCGAAGTACAGGTTGTATTGGATGTCGCCCACCCGGGCCGGATCGAACGGGTCGGTGGAGAACAGGGGCGGATAGGGATAGACGCCGTCGGCGTATTGGCTGTCGTCCGCGGGTTGGCTGAACAGGATGTCCAGGAAGTACAGGGGCGTCGGGCTGGCGATCGTGTAAAGGCGGTATTCCGCGGCCGGCGGCGGCGATTCCATGGTCTGGACCTGCAACTTGTACAGCCCCATGGGCAAGGACCCCAGGTTCACCTGCGCGTAATGCGGGGCGACATAGTCGTCCGGGGGATCGTCGGGCCGTATCTTCTGGCAGTGCACGACCTGGCCGGAGATGTCGTACACGTCGACGCACAGGGCGTCCGTCGGCACCGCCATGGGGAACTGCGGCCGGGTCACGAATTGCCAGTCGTCCCCCTGGTCGCAATGGAAGGTGGCCCGGATATCGCCGGTATCTTGGCCGGTCAGGCGATGGGATGTGTTGTTGCAGCCGTAGCCATTCAGGATCGTGGGGTTCAGGTCGATCGGCATGGCGGTGAGGCTGACGTAGCTGGTGACCATGGGGGTCACGGCGAATGAAAGCCGGGTCCAGTACTGGGGCTGGAGTGTCCGCGCCGTCGCCTCGGATTGGCCCGGCTCGTCTGGCGGACAGGTCGCGCAAGGGGGGGGATTGTCGATTGGCGCGCCCTGGCGCAGCAGATAATCCCGCAGCCACGTGATCCGCATTTCGTCGACATAGACGCTGAAGCCGGCCTGGTTGGGACGCATGACCAGGGCCTGGGATTGCATCAGTTCCATCGTCTCCGGCGTTGGGATGGCCTGGAGATCGGGGCACCGGTCATGGTTGCCGTTGTAGTAGCTGTGGAAAAAGTTGACGCTGAACAGATGCTTGAAGCGGCCGGCCGCGTACTCCGTGGCCATCGCCCGGACATCGGCCGCCGCCGCGCCCTTATCCTTGGAACCGGTGATGTATTGGAAGGACCAGTTCGGCAACCGCCTCATGTCGCCGTCCCCTCCAGGCGTTCCATCCGGCCTTGCGCATCGGTGCCGCGGGCGGGATAGGCCCGGGCCTGCATGGCGGTGGAGGCGAAGGGGATCAGGCGCAGCTTGTAGAACACACTGGGCAGATAGCGCGTGCCCAGCATGCCCATGACGTAGTTCACCGCCACGGGGTCCAGGCTGGTGAATTCCAATGTCACCTTGTCGACCACGGGATCCAGTTGCGGCGTGGTCGCATGGGTGAACCAGGGGTTCTGCTGGAAGAAGGCGATGGTGCGGGAAATGGCGGCCAAGCCTTCCGCATAATTGCGGTCGGTGAAATTGGCCATGAAGATCAGGTGCAGGTCGATATATAGCGGCGGTTGCACCACCGCGAAGCTGCCGCCCGTGCCCGGTTGCGCCGCCGTGTAACTGGCGATGACCGTTTCATGCGTGATGTTGTAGACGGTCATCACGACCTTGTCCCGGGTCAGGTCGCTTTCCTGGCCGCTATGGTCGACGATGTTCGACAGCACAATCCAATCGTCGCTGCGATGTCCCAGATTCATCAGGTATTGGTTGGCGGCCTGACGAATGGTCTCCAGCACGTTGCGAATGGCGTCCACGGGATATCGCTCGTTTTGCAAGGGACAGCGGGGGCATAGAAAAACAATCGGGCCAGCAGGCCCGTTGGTGCGCCATCGCAACGTGCGTCGGATTAGCGTTTCGAATGTTTATCACGTAAAAAGTGCATTTCAAAATCTTAATTGCTATTCTTATGACATATGAATGTGAAAACATTCTATCGACAGTATATAAGTGACTGGGCTAGTTTCGATCATCTGGCAGGGCTTCTCGCGCCGGTCGCCGCCAACGCCGGCGAACACGCCCTCAAGGGTGAGGGCCCTTACGGATCGTTCATTCCAGGCGGCCATTCCCGATGGCACCCATGCCTCATTCGTGAGAGGCTTTCATGAGTGGTGCGGGGAAATATTCAACGGCTTATCGGCGTTCGGCGCCATCGCTCAGGCAATATCCAGGGCGAACGGCACCGAGGATGGCCGCTTGTCGCGCCATCAGCACTCTGTTCGCATGGGCTCGGGCAAGTTTGAAATTTGGCATCGGTCCTCGACTGTTCTTGACCGTGTTGCTCTTCCTGGCAGTGCTGGGCGCGGCAGCGGTCGTCACAACCCGATGGAGCCTGCTCACTGGCGGGGCAGCATCGTCCCGTGTGCCCGAACCGGGCAGCCGAGAGTTGATCCGCGCTTTGGAGACATCTTACATCGGCCATGGCAGTTGGGCATTCCTGCCCAATGATCCGCAGGAACGTCGCGGTTGGCTGCGCGCCCGGCGGATTGAAACGGTGGGGGCGGGGGACCCCGGCAGGTTCGCCCGGACGTCCGGCACATTCGGCGACCGGATCGCACTGGTCGATGCCGATGGACACATTCTCAGCGGGGTGATGCCGGGACGTATCATCCGGGCGATCGGCTCGATCGATACGCGATCTCTGCCGGTGATCGTCGACGGCCGGGCAGTGGGCCACCTTGTCGTGGCCGGCGCGGACGATGCGGACGACACGCTGGCCGTGGCGTTCCTGCTTCAGAAAAGCGGTCGGCTCGGGGCGATTGCCGGTGGCGCCTTGCTGCTGGCCATCGTGTTGGCGGTCTTGCTGGCCGCCCATTTCCGCAGGCCCATCGGCAAGCTGGTGGAGGGGGCCCGGATGCTGGAAAGTGGTCGCTTCGATGCACGGATGGACGACAGCCGCCGTGACGAACTGGGTGAGCTGGCCCGCACCTTCAATCACATGGCCGCGCGCCTGGAACAGGCCGAGCTGGCGCGGCGGCAATGGGTGGCGGACACGTCGCATGAACTGCGCACCCCGCTCGCCGTTCTGCGCGCGCAGATTGAGAGCCTGGAGGACGGCATCCGGCTGTCCACGCCCGAAAATCTCCGGATGATGCTGACGCACGTGGAATCCATGACGCGGCGGGTGGACGATCTGTACGCCCTCGCACAGGCCGACAGGGCGCAACTGCGCTATGAGAAGCACCCCGCCGACCTTTGGCCGGTGATTCGATCGGTCGCCGACAGTTTCCGCGACCGGGCGGCGGTGGCGGCCCAGACGATCACGATCGATGCCCCGCCGCCCCAATCGACCGTGATCTGCGATGCCGACCGGATGCGGCAGGTGTTCGTCAATCTCTTCGAAAACGCGGTGCGATACACCGACGCCGGCGGGCACATTCAGGTTAGTGGATGGGTGGAGGGCGGATCCCTGCTGGTCACCATCGATGACTCCGCACCCGGCGTGCCTCAATCATCGCTCGGGCGGCTGGGTGAGCGCTTCTTCCGCACCGAACAGGCGCGCGCCGGCAGGCATGGCGGCGCCGGCCTCGGATTGGCGCTGGCGCGTCAGATCGTCGACGCGCATGCGGGCGGGATCGGCTTCGCCGCGTCCCCCCTGGGGGGCCTGCAGGCCAGGATCAGCCTGCCCCTGGTGCACCAATGAGCGACACGATCCTGATCGTCGAGGACGAACCCGACCTGGCCGCGCTGATCGCCGATTACGTTCGTGCGGCCGGCCATGAGGCGCTGGTGATGGGCGACGGGAAGGCGGCGCTGGCCCATATCCGGCAGCGGCGTCCCCGGTTGATCGTCCTCGACCTGACACTTCCCGGCCTCGACGGCATCGCCTTGTGCCGGGCCGTGCGCGAGAAATCGGACGTTCCGATCATCATGGTGACCGCACGGGTCGAGGAGATCGACCGGGTGCTCGGCCTGGAAACCGGTGCGGATGATTACCTGTGCAAGCCGTTCAGCCCGCGTGAACTCATCGCGCGGATCAAGACGGTCCTGCGCCGGTCCGCTGGCCAACGGGCCGACGCGCCGCCGGTCGAGATCGATGAGGAGATGCAGGTCGTCCGCATCCGGTCGCACGTGCTGGACCTCACGCCGACCGAGTATCGCCTGTTCGCGGCGATGGCGAAGCGACCGGGTGTCATCCTGTCGCGGGCACGCCTGCTGGACGTGGCCGGCACCGACAATCTCGACGTCACGGACCGGGCGATCGACAGCCATGTCAAGAACCTGCGCCGCAAGCTCAGCGCGCTGTTGCCAGGCGCGGACATCATCCAGTCCGTGTACGGCGTGGGCTATCGCGTCGAACTGTAGCCCACATCCATATTGCCTCCACAGTCCGCGTCCAGCGTGCCCTCATTCGATTGACGGATGAGGCGGCGGAAAATGGGCATGACATGGAAATGGAAGAAGGCGCTGGTGATCTCGACGGCTGTTATCGCGGCCATCGCCGTTACCGGCGGGATTGCCGGGTTCGCCGCGTACCGGTTGGGCTTGGGGCCGTTCGCGCCGTTTCAGGCCGACATGGCGATTGACCGCGCCGCGCGAACCGCGGTGATCGATGGCGCCGTCGCCGCTATCGAGCGCTACTACGTGTTTCCCGAAAAGGCCGCCCAGATGGCGCAGCACTTGGCGACCAGGATGGCGCAGGGAGATTTCGACGCGATCACCAGTGCGGAGAAACTGGCGCAGGTACTGACCGACAGCCTGCAAAAGGATACGGGCGACGCGCATCTCACGGTGCGTTACTTCGAGAAGCCAATCGCCGAATTGCCGCCGGGCCAGGACCAGACGCCTGAGGAGAAGGCGGAGGAGGAGAGCACCCAGAAGCGCCTGAATTACGGCTTTCAGACCGTGTCGCGGCTCAAGTCGAACATCGGTTACATCGATTTGCGCGCGTTCGGCCGGCCGGCGCAGGCCGCCGCGAAGATCGCCGGCGCGATGGCGCTGGTCAGCGATACCCGCGCCCTGATCATCGATCTGCGCGAATGCGAAGGCGGCGATCCCGACACGGTGATGCTGTTCGCGAGTTACCTCTTCGATGCGCCGACGCATCTCAACGATATCTATTGGCGCGACGAAAACCGTATTGAGGAACGGTGGACCCGGGCCAGCGTTTCAGGAACCAAATATGGTTCCACGCGCAGGGTCTATGTGCTGACCGGGGAAAACACGTTCTCGGCCGCGGAGGATTTCGCCTATGCCCTGAAAGCCAACCGACGTGCGATCATCGTCGGCACCTCGACCCAGGGCGGGGGCGCGCATCCCGGACAGCCGCGGCGGATCAACGCCCATTTCATGATTTTCGTGCCCACCGGCCGGGCCATCAATCCGGTCACGCAGACGAATTGGCAAGAGACGGGCGTGCTGCCGGATTTGCCGTCTTCCGAAAGCAAGGCTCTCGACGTCGCGCAGATCGAGATCTTGAAGGAGGTAATGGCATCCGATCCGGATCCCCGGGCAAGACAGGCCGCGAAGGAGCGCATTGCGGACCTTCGGTAGCCGTCCGTGAAGACTGGCCCATTATCGCTGAACCGTGCGGGGATCGCCGTCGGCCCCTGGAGACCGGTCTTGGTGCCTCCTTCTCCTCGGCGGCGATCCGCTCGACGGCCTCAACATCGAAGGGGCTGGCGGCTTTGGGATCAGGCGTCCGCAAACGGACACTGTCCGCATGCGAACAGATGGGGCATGGAAAATGATCTAGTCTTTCCAGTGTCTTGCTATCAGGCATGCCCCTTGCTTAACGATGCGGTATCGTTCGCGCCGAAGCTGGGGGAGCTGTCCTGTGCCCATGATCGTCCTGCCGCCATTCCTGCGTCGCCACCTGATGTTCACCCTGTTGAATTTGGCGGGCCTGGCGGCGGGCATCGCCGGCTTCCTGCTGGTCAGCCTGTACGTGGCGGGGGAATTGTCGGTCGACCGGGGCTTCACCGGGGCCGATCGGCTGTACCGGGTGGGCAGCACCCTGTCGGTGGGCGGCAACGTCATTGTCCATGGCGCCACCACGCCGCAGTTGGCCGGCACCTTGCCGCAGGACTTCCCGGAGGTGGAGGCCCTGACCCGCGTGGCGGAGGATGAGGTCGAGTTGCAGGATGGGGCGCGTGGCTTCCAGACGTCCCTGCTGTGGGCCGATCCCAACATGCTGCGGGTGCTGGATTATCCCCTGGCGCGGGGCGATGCCGCCACGGCGCTGGCGCGGCCCGACGGGCTGGTGCTGTCGCCGGCCCTGGCCCGCACCCTGTTTGGCGACGCCGATCCCATGGGGCGGACCCTGCGGGTCAAGGGTGGTGCGGTGCTGACCGTCACCGGCCTGCTGGCGCCCCTTCCCGAAACCCATCTGTCCTTCGCCGCCATCGCGGCGGACGCGGCGCGCGGCGCCCAGGACTGGGCCCACCATGCCGGCGACGAATGGGCCATGATCGGCGACACGGCGGTCTACATCCGCCTGACGCCCGGCACCTCCGCCCAGGGGGTGCAGGCCCGGCTGGCGGATTTCGTGAAGCGCCGGGCGGTGTTGACCTCCCTGCCTGAGGACATCCGCGCCGGCTTCCTGACCCTGCGGCTGGACCCGGTGCCGGACATCCACCTGCACATCAAGACCTTCAACCAGGCCAAGCCCGGCGGCGACGTCGGCACGGTCGGCATCCTGGCCGCCGCCGCCCTGCTGATCCTGGGCGTGGCCATCGCCAACTACACCAACATGGCCACGGCCCAGGCCATCGGCCGGGCGCGTGAGGTGGGCTTGCGCAAGCTGGTGGGCGCCCGCCGGCGGGAACTGGTGGTGCTGTTCACGGCGGAATCCGTGGCCCTGGCCGCCGTCGGCACCTTGCTGGCCCTGGCGGTGGTGGAGGTCTGCCTGCCAGCCTTCCAGGGGCTGGTGGGTCGGCCACTCAGCCCGGCCATGCTGTATCATGGTGGCCTGCTGCCCTTGCTGCTGGCCACGCCTTTGCTGGTGGGGGCGCTGGGTGGCTTCTATCCCGCCCTGGTGCTGTCGGGCTATCGCCCGGCGGAGGTGCTGAAGGGACCGGCCGGGGTGCCGTCGTCGGGCCGGCTGCGTGCCGTGCTGGTGGGGGCGCAGTTCGCCATTTCCATCGCCCTGGCCATCGCCACCCTGACGGTGCAGCGCCAGGTGGATCACGCGCGCGGCGCCGGGCTGGGTTATGCGGCGGAGAATTTGTACGTGGTGGGGCAACTGCCCCATGACGCCAATCGGGCCGCGACCCTGAAGGCGGAACTGGCGCGCCTGCCCGGCGTGCGCGCCGCCACCCTGGCCAACCTGGCGCCGGCCGACATCAGCCAGTTCATGGAAAAGGTGACGGTACCGTCCGGCACCCACGGCGCCACGGCTGGTGACGTGTACATGCCCAGCTACGGCGCAGATGGCGACTTCGCCGCCACCTATGGCCTGACGGTGCTGGCCGGCACCGCGCGGCCCGATGGCTGGAACCCCGACGGCAACAAGGACCGGCGCTATATCCTGCTGACCGAAACCGCCGCCCGGCGCCTGGGCTACGCCCATCCCGCCGACGCGGTGGGCGACCGCCTCATTGGCGAGGACGCGACGCTGGAGGTCGCGGGCGTCCTGGCGGACATCCGCTTCCGTTCCGCCCGCGACGCGGATGAGGCGCTGATGTTCACCCTGGGCCATGGCGGCGGCCTGCTGACCGTCCGCCTGGCGTCGGGGGACCAACCATCGACGGTGGCCGCCATCAATACTCTGGTGGATCGCCTGTACCCCGAAGCCGAACACCTGCAACGCGGTTTCGCCGACGACCGGATTGAGGCGATGTACCGGACGGAGGAGCGGCAGGCCAAGGTCTTCGCCCTGTTCGGCGGCTTGGCCATCGCGCTGGCCAATCTGGGCCTGTTCGGCCTGACCGCCCTGGCGGCCGCCCGGCGCACGAAGGAGATCGGCCTGCGCCGCGTGGTTGGCGCCCGGGTGCGCGACATCGTCTGGCTGATGGCCTGGCAGTTCGCGCGGCCGGTGCTGCTGGCCAACCTGGTGGCCTGGCCCCTGGCCTGGTGGGGCCTGCACCGCTGGCTGGGGCAATACGCCGTCCGCATCGACCAGGACCCCGCCACCTTCCTGGCGGTGGGCGGGACGGCCCTGGCGGTGGCGCTGGCCACGGTGGCGGTCCACGTGGCGCGCGTGGCCCATGCCTCGCCGGTGACGGCGCTGCGGTACGAGTGAGGGGCTGAGGAACATGACCATGAACACCCTACCGTCCTTCCTGCGCCGCCATCTGGGCTCCACCCTGCTCAGCCTGTTCGGGCTGGCGGTGGGCATCGCGGCCTTCCTGCTGGTCAGCCTGTACGTCGCCGATGAACTATCGGTCGATCACGGCTTCACCGGGGCCGACCGCCTCTATCGTGTCGGCGTGAATTTCAACATCGGCGGCAACACCATGGCGCTGGCCTTCTCGCCTGCCGACCTGGCCGCCACCCTGCGGGAGGACTTCCGCCAGGATATCGAGGCGGTCACGCGGGTGGAGTTCGACCGGCCGTCCCTGGGCGTTGACGACAATCGCTATTTCGAACAGCCGCTGCTGTGGGCCGACCCCAACGCCCTGCGGGTACTGGATTTCCCCTTGGAACAGGGGGACCCAGCGACGGTGCTGGCGCGTCCCGACGGCGTGGTCATCACGCGGGCGCTGGGGCGCATGCTGTTCGGCGACGTTGATCCCATGGGGCGGACCGTGCTGGTCCGGCATGGCGCGGCGCTGACCGTCACCGGCATTCTGGCGCCGCCGCCGCAAAGCCATCTGGATTTCGCCGCCATCGCCGCCGATGCCGGGCGCGGCGACAAGTCCTGGGCGCGGCAGGCCGGCACCCCCTGGTCCTCGGTACAGGAGGTCATGACCTATGTCCGCGTGGCACCGGGCGTTGTCGCCGGACTGGCCGCGCAGTTGCCGGCCTTCGTCAACCGCCACAGCCCGCCGTCGCCGGAGATGGTGGCTGCCGGCGTGGGCGACTTCCTGGTCCTGCGCCTGGACCCCGTGGGTGACATCTATCTGCGCGGCCGGGTGATCGGCGACCGGCAGTCCGGCGATGTCGGCACCCTTCGCATCCTGGCCGGCGTGGCCGTGCTGATCCTGGGCGTGGCCATCGCCAACCACACCAACCTGGCGACCGCCCAGGCCATCAATCGCGCACGGGAGGTGGGCATCCGCAAGCTGGTGGGCGCCCGCCGCCGGCAACTGGTGGCCCGTTTCACCGGTGAGGCGGTGGGTATCGCCGCCCTGGGCACGCTGGCCGCCCTGGCCGGCATGGAACTGTGCATGCCGGCCTTTCACCAGCTGGTTGGGCGGACGGTCAGCCTGGCGCCGCTGACCCAGGGCCGGCTGCTGCCGCTGCTGCTGGCCACGCCCCTGGTGGTGGGCGTGCTGGGCGGGTTCTATCCGGCGCTGGTACTGTCGGGCTATCGCCCGGGGGAGGTGCTGAAAGGCCGTGCCCAGGCGCCTGGGGCCGGCCGGGTGCGGTCGGTGCTGATGGTGGTCCAGTTCGCCATCGCCATCGCACTGACGGTCGCCACCCTGACGGTGCAGCGCCAGGTGGCGCACATGCAGTCGGCCGGCTCCGGCTATCGCACCGACAACCTGTATGTGGTGTCCAACCTGCCGACGGATCGGGCGGCGCAAGAGACATTGAGGACGGAGGTCCAGCACCTGCCCGGCGTGCAGGCGGCGTCGCTCTCCTCGGTGGCGCCCGCCACCCAGTCGGCCAGCCTGGCCGGCTTCGACCTGCCGGACGGCACCCGCAGCACCTTGAAGCAGGTGCGCGGCGTCTCATACTTCGGGGTGGATGAGGATTTCCTGGCGACCTACGGTTTGCGCCTGGTGGCGGGATCTGGTGCGCCGCCCGGCTGGCGGCCGGATGCCAGCGACGACAAGGACCCGCGCTATACCCTGATCACCGAGGCGGCGGCGCGGCAGATGGGCTATCGCCAGCCCGCCGACGCGATTGGGGAGCGGTTCCGCGACCGCAATGGCGAAGGCCGGCTGTCGGAAATCATCGGCGTGGTGGCCGACGTGCGTTTCCACTCCGTGCGCCAGACGGCGGAACCCCTGCTGTTCGACCTGCAAGGCGGGGGCAACAACCTGACGGTACGGCTGGCGGCGGGCGACCAGCCGGCGACCGTGGCCGCCGTCAACGCCCTGGTGGACCGTCTGTTTCCGGAAGCCGAGCATCTGCGCAGCGACTTCGCCGACCAGCGCGTCGCCGGCCTTTACCGGGCGGAGGAACAGCAGGCCAAGGTGTTCGCCACCTTCGGCGCGCTCGCCATCGTGCTGGCCAACCTGGGCCTGTTTGGCCTGACCGCCCTGACGGCGGCCCGGCGCACGAAGGAGATCGGGGTGCGCCGGGTGGTGGGGGCGGGCGTGGGCGACATCCTGGGCCTGCTGGCGTGGCAGTTCAGCCGCCCCGTGCTGCTGGCCAACCTCCTCGCCTGGCCGCTGGCGTGGTGGGGCCTGCACCAATGGCTGATCCAATACGCGGTGCGGGTGGACCAGGGGCCGGGCCCCTTCCTGGCGGCGGGGGCGCTGGCCCTGGCCGTGGCACTGGCCACCGTGGCCGGCCACGTCATCCGCGTGGCCAAGGCGCCGCCGGTGACGGCGCTACGGTATGAATGAGGGGGACGGGACATGAACGCCTTGCCCTCCTTCCTGCGCCGCCACCTGGGTTTCACCTTGCTGAACCTGGCTGGTTTGGCGGTGGGCATTGCCGCCTTCCTGCTGGTCAGCCTGTATGTGGCGCAGGAACTGTCGGTGGACCGGGGGTTCACCGATGCCGCCCGCCTGTACCGCGTGGGCAGCCAGTTCAACGTGGGCGGCCAGGCCATCCGCATGGTCTACGCCCCCACCGACCTGCCGGCGGCATTGCTGGAGGAGGTGCCGGGGGTGGAGGCCGCCACCCGCATGGAATCCGACCGGGTGATGTTGGGCGCCGCCGACCGTTTCTTCGAACAGCACCTGCTGTGGGCCGATCCCAACTTCCTGCGCCTGCTGGACTATCCGCTGGAACGCGGTGACGCCGCCACGGCGCTGGCGCGGCCGGACGGCATCGTCGTCACGCGGGCGGCGGCGCGCGGCCTGTTCGGTGACGCCGATCCCATGGGGCGCGTGGTCCAGGTGAAGAACGGGCCGGCGCTGACCGTCACCGGCATCCTGGCGACGCCGCCGCAAAGCCATCTGGCGTTCACCGCCATCGCCGCCGACGCGGCCCGGGGGCCGAAGTCGTGGGCGCATACCGCCGGCGGGCCCTGGACCGACATCCATGGGGCCGTGACCTACGTCCGCCTGGCCAAGGGCGTGTCGGCCGCCGCCGTGGCCGCCGCACTGCCCGCCTTCGTCGATCATCACAATCCGCCCAACCCGGACCAGGCCGGCGCCGGTCACCAGAACCTGTTGAGCCTGCGGCTGGATCCGGTGCCCGGCATCTACCTGCATGTCAAGGCGCTGGGCGACCTCACCGCCGGCGGCGACGTCGGGACGTTGCGGGTGCTGGGCGGCGTGGCGATGGCGATCCTGGGCATCGCCATCGCCAACTACACCAACATGGCCACGGCCCAGGCCATCAACCGCGCGCGCGAGGTGGGGGTGCGCAAGCTGCTGGGCGCGCGGCGGCGGCAACTGCTGGCCCTTTTCACGGGTGAGGCGGTGGCGCTGGCCGCCATCGGCACGCTGGCCGCGCTGGCCCTGATGGAGGTGACCCTGCCGGTGTTCCAGGCGCTGGTGGGACGGGATGTCAGCCTGGCGCCCCTGACCCATGGCTGGCTGTTGCCGTTGCTGCTGGTGACGCCCCTGGTCGTGGGCGGCCTGGGCGGCTTCTATCCGGCCCTGGTGCTGTCGGGCCACCGCCCGGCGGAGGTGCTGAAGGGCCGGACCCAGGCCCCCGGCGTGGGGCGATTGCGCGCGGCATTGGTGGTGGGGCAGTTCGCCGTGTCCATCGCCCTGATGGTGGCGACCCTGACGGTGCAGCGCCAGGTGGCGCATGTCCAGGCCGCCGGCCTGGGCTATGCGCCGGAGAATTTGTATGTCCTGTCCGACCTGCCGGGCGACGCCGCCCGCCTGGCCACCCTGAAGGCGGAACTGCGGCACCTGCCCGGGGTGCTGGACGCGGGATATTCCAACCTGGTGCCGGCGGCGACATCGGAAAGCCTGTCCAACCTCAGCCTAGCGGAGGACAGCCGCAGCACCCTGCGGGAGGCGCGCGGCATCGCCACCTTCACGGCGGATGAGGATTTCTTCGGCACCTATGGCGCCCGCTGGGTGGCCGGCGGCCTACCCCCCGGTTGGAAGCCCGCCCTGGAGGGCGATGCTGGTGTGCTTCTTTATGCCGTCGTGACGGAAGAGGCCGCCCGCCGCATGGGGTATGCCCGGCCCCAGGACGCGGTGGGGGAGCGATTCTATGCCGACAGCGCGCGCACCCAGGCTATCGAGGTCGCCGGCGTGGTGGCGGACATGCGGTTCCAGTCGGCCCGGCAATCCGACCAGCCGTTGGTGTTCGTCCTCAAGGCCGGGGGCGACAGCCTGACTCTGCGTCTGGCGGCCAGTGACCAGCACGCCACGGTGGACGCGGTGAACGCCGTGGCCGACCGGATTTATCCCGACGCCGATTACCTGCGCCGCGATTTCGTCGATCAGCGCGTGGCCGGCCTTTACGCGGCGGAGGAGCGTCAGGCCCGGATCTTCGCCACGTTCAGCGCGCTCGCCATCGTGCTGGCCAATCTGGGCCTGTTCGGCCTGACCGCCCTGACGGCAGCGCGCCGGACCAAGGAGATCGGGGTGCGCCGGGTGGTGGGGGCCGGCGTGGGCGACATCCTGGGCCTGCTGGCTTGGCAGTTCAGCCGCCCCGTGCTGCTGGCCAACCTCATCGCCTGGCCGCTGGCCTGGTGGGGCCTGCACCACTGGCTGATCCAGTTCGCCGTGCGGGTGGACCAGGGGCCGGGCACTTTCCTGGCGGCGGGGGTGATAGCCCTGGCGGTGGCGCTGGCCACCGTCGCCGTCCACGTCATCCGCGTGGCCAAGGCGCCGCCGGTGACGGCGCTGCGGTATGAGTAGGGACAAGCCGGGGGCGCATGTCATAATAGGGCATACCGCCGGACACGGGTTCCCCTCTGACATGCGCACCGTTCCGAATTCGCAGAACGACGGCAAGATCGTTGCCAGGATGGTCGATGGCGTTGCCGTCTTTGAGCCGGTGGGTGAAGCTGTCCGCCGCGCGCAGGCGTTGGTGCGTCGGTATATTCCGGAAGGTATGTCCTTGGTGGACGAGCTATCGGCTGACCGCCGGGCGGCGGCGGAGCAGGAATTGGGGACCAGTGGTTCCGCGCCGATTAGACCCCCGCCAGCCGCAGCAGCAGGGCGTTGGTCTCGGCCGGCTTCTCCAGCATGATCTGGTGGCCGCAGCGTTCCAGTTCCACGTAGGTGGCGTTGGGCAGGCGGTCGACCAGGTCGCGGGCGCCAGCGGGCGGGGTCAGGCCGTCGTTGGTGCCGGCCACCACGGTGACGGGCAGGGTCAGGTCCTTCAGCTTGGCCGGGTCGGGCTGCACCGCCTGGCCCATCAGCGCCTTCATCATGAACAGGCTGTTGCCCTTGGTCGCCTCCTCCTCGAAGGCCAGCAGCTCCGCGTCCACATCCGGATGCCAGGCCAGCGCCCGGAACTTGGCGGCGATGACGGGGCGCAGCCATTCCAGCACGAAGGGCGGCAGCCAGCCCAGCGGGTTGGCGCCCAGTTGCGCCAGGGGCGAAGGCGGACCCAGCAGCAAGGCCGCCGCCACCCGGTCCAGCCGACCCTCCGCCGCCAGATCCTGCAACAGGCTGAGCGTCAGGCGGCAGCCGTAGGAATGGGCCGCCAGCACGATGCGGCCCTGGCCGGGGGCGGGGCCGTAGGTGTCCAGCAGGTGGCGATAATCATCGACGATGCGGCTGCCCTCATAGGCCGCGTGGTCGCGCGGCTGCGGGCTCTGGCCGTGGCCGATGAAGTCCCAGGCGACGATGCGCACGCCGGCCCTTTTCAACGCCTGCCATTGGTGGCGCCACTGGTTCTTGTTGCCGCCGCTACCATGGGTCAGGAACACGGTGGTGTCGGCGCGCTCACCCCCCTCATGCACCACCACACTGAGCAGGGGGCGGCCGGGACGCAGGGCGATGGGCGCCGGGGCGGTCACCACGCGGGCCGTGGTGGTGGAGGCGTCGAGGGTAGCCGGCATGATGCGTCCCTTTAGGGGTTTGCGATTGAATGGAAAGGGGTGAAGGCGGAGTATCCGGCGCGTTCCTGCAGTCGAGAAAGCCTACCATGCCCGTGCCCGGACCCCGCAACGCCATCACCGACGTTCCCGGCCTGATGGTCGGCCACGCCACGGACGACCATGTCCAAAGCGGCGTGACCACCCTGCTGTGCCCCGACGGCTGGGCGGCGGGGGTGGATGTGCGCGGCGGCGGCCCCGGCGTGCGCGAGACCGAGGCGCTGTCGCCGGAAAACCTGGTGGGCCGGGCCCACGCCATCGTCCTGGCCGGCGGATCGGTCTTCGGCCTGGCCGCGGCCGACGGCGTGGTGGCGGCCCTGTCGCAACGGGGCCAGGGCCTGACCCTGCGGCCGGGCACGCCGGCCGTCCCCCTGGTGCCGTCCGCCGTGCTGTATGACCTGGCCAACGGCGGCGACAAGGATTGGGGACTGGTCCCGCCCTACCGTGACCTTGGCCTGCGCTCCGTCGAGGCGGCAACCACGGAGGTGGCCCAAGGTTCCGTCGGCGCCGGGCGCGGCGCCATGGCCGGCCTGGTCAAGGGCGGCATCGGCACCGCCTCCATCGATCTGGGCGACGGCCTGGTGGTGGGGGCGCTGGTGGCGGCCAACCCCGTGGGGTCCGTCCACATGCCGGACGGGCGCACCTACTGGGCCTGGCCGTTCGAGATCGGGGATGAGTTCGGCGGCCGCCGGCCGGAAGGTCCCATGGACATCACCGACCCGGTGCCGGCGCTGTCGCGCCTGGGCGTGCATGACCGCCCCACCCCGGGCGCCAACACCACCATCGCCATCGTGGCGGCCTCGGCCGACCTGACCACGGCGGAGTGCAAGCGGGTGGCGATGATGGCGCAGGACGGCATGGCGCGTGCCGTGCGCCCCACGCACACGCCGTTCGACGGCGACACCGTGTTCGCCGTGGCCAAGGGGGCCGCGCTGCCCGATGAAAGCGGCGTCCGTTGGGCGCGGGTGGCGCGCATCGGCTCCGCCGCCGCCGACTGTCTGGCCCGCGCCATCGCCCGCGCGGTGCATCACGCCTGAGGCTTTCAAGCCGCCAGCACCGGTGTCGCGGCCAGCAGGCTGGCGGTGTAGGGGTGCGACGGCTGGCTCAGCACCCGGGCCGTCGGCCCTTCCTCCACCACCCGGCCGCCCTGCATGACCAGGACGCGGTCGGTCAGGGCGCGCACCACGTCCAGATCGTGCGACACCACCAGATAGGCCAGGCCCAGCCGGTCCGACAGGCCGGCCAGCAGGTCCAGGATCTGGGCGCGGGTGGCGACGTCCAGGGCGGAGGTCGCCTCATCCAGGGCGATCAGGTCGGGTTCGGCGGCCAGGGCGCGGGCGATGGCGATGCGCTGGCGCTGCCCGCCGGAGAATTCATGCGGGAAGCGGTCGGCATCCGTGGCCGACAGGCCCACCTGTTCCAACAGGCTTTCCACCCGCTGGCGCGCCACCGCCGGCGGGGGCGGGTTATCCAGCAGGGCCAACGGTTCCGCCACCAGCCGTTCCACCCGCCAGCGCGGATCGAAGCTGCCCACCGGGTCCTGGAACACCATTTGGACGTGGCGACGCAGGGGGCGGCGGGCGGCCTCAGAGGCCGCTGACCACGCCTGGCCCAGCAACCGCACCTCCCCCGCCTGGGGGCTGTCGGCGGCCAGCAGGGTGCGCAGCAGGGTGGACTTGCCGGAGCCCGACTCCCCCACGATGCCCACGCTTTCACCCCGGTGGACGCTCACCCAGGCTTGGTCCACGGCGCGCAGATGGGCGGGTTTCGCCAGCCAGGAGGTGCGGGGCAGGGGATAGTCGCGCACGATGCCCTCCGCCGCCAAAATGGGTTGGCCCGTGGGCGTGAAGGTGTCAGGCCGGCGGCGATGCACGGTGGATGCGGCCAGCAGGGCCTGGGTATGGGCGGCTTTGGGCTGGCCGAACACCTCGACCGGCGTGCCCGTCTCCACCACGGCACCCTGGTGCAGGACCACCACCCGGTCGGCCACCCGCGACACCAGCGCCAGATCGTGGCTGACCAGCAGCAGGCCCAGGCCATCCTCCCGCACCAGGCCCATCAGCAGATCCAGGATGCGGGCCTGGGTGGTGACGTCCAGGGCGGTGGTGGGCTCGTCCGCGATCAGCAGCTTGGGCTTCAGCGCCAGTGCTGCGGCGATGGCCACGCGCTGACGCTGCCCGCCCGACAGCTCATGTGGACGGCGCGTGCGCGGGAAGCGGTCGGCGGACAGGCCCACGCGGGTCAGCACGGCGTCGGCGATGGCCGCCGCCTCTTTGCGCCCGGCCGTCCCGTGGATGCGCGCGGTTTCCGCCACCTGGTCGCCGATGGACAGCACCGGGTTCAGCGCCGTCATCGGTTCCTGGAACACCAGGCCGATGTCGCGGCCGCGCACGGCGTTCATCTGCCGCTCGGTCAGCCGGGTCAGGTCGCGGTCCCCCAGGCGGACGGCACCCGTGCGCGCCGCCGCCGCCGGCTCCAGCCCCAGGACCGACAGCGCGGTCATCGACTTGCCCGACCCCGACGCGCCCACCAGGGCCACGATCTGCCCGGCCTCCACGGCCAGGCTGACGGCTTTCAGGATGTCACGGTCGTCCAGCGACAGGCTGAGGTTCTCGATCTCCAGCAAGGCCATATTATGCACCCCGTCCCGGGTTCAGGCGGGCGCGCAGGCCGTCGCCCAGCAGGTTCAGGCCCAGCACGGCGGCCACCACCGCCAGGCCGGGAACGATCAGCAGCCAGGGCGCCTGCCCCGCCAAGGTCTGGGCGTCGGCCAGCATGCGGCCCCAACTGGGGCGCGGCGCCTGGGTGCCCAGGCCCACGAAGGACAGGCCGGCGTCGGCCACGATGCCTAAGGACAGCTGGATGGTCGCCTGCACCAGCAGCAGGCCGGTGATGTTGGGCAGGACGTGTTCGCGGCTGATGCGGCCCCGGCCCTTGCCGGCCAGGCGGGCGGCCAGGGCGTAGTCCTGCGCCCACACGCCCAATGCTGCGGCCCGCGTCACCTTGGCGAAGACCGGGATGTTGAAGATGCCGATGGCGGCGATGGCGTCCAGCGCGCCGTGTCCGGCCACGGCGGCGATCAGCACGGCGGTGACCAATGCCGGGAAGGCGAACACCACGTCGCTGCCGCGCATCGCCACCTCATCCACCCAGCCGCGCCGGCCGGCCGCCAGAAGGCCCAGCGGCACGCCGCCGCCCAGGCCCACCACGACGGCGGCGAGCGCCACGCCCAGGGCGCTTTGCGACCCCGCCAGCACCTGGGACAGCACGTCGCGGCCATAGGCGTCGGTGCCGAACCAGTGCGTGGCCGAGGGCGGCGCCAACCGGCCCGCCACCGCGATGGCGGTGGGGTCATAGGGCGTCCAGAAGAAGGACAGCAATGCGGCCAGCACCACCAGCCCGGTCAGGGCCAGGCCGGCCGTCAGGCTGGCGGTCCGGGCGGTTTTTGAGAGGGGGCTCAGGGTCGCGGAGAACAGGGTCATCGTTCGGTCCCCCGGCTGAGGCGCGGGTCGACCGCGGCGGTGGCGATGTCCACCAGGAAGGTGACGAGGACGACGGCGAACACCAGGGCCACCACCACGCCCTGCACCACGATCAGGTCGCGCTGGGCCACGGCCTGGAACACCAGGCGGCCCAGCCCCGGCAGGAAAAACACGTTCTCGATGATCACGCCACCCGCCAGCAGGAAGGAGAACTGCATGCCCAGGATGGTGACGGCCGGCACCAGCGCGTTGGGCAGGGCGTGGCGCAGCAGGGCCTGGCGCACGCTCAGGCCCTTGGCCCGCGCCGTGCGGATATAGTCGCGGCCCATCTGCTCGATCAGTTCACCGCGCAGCACCCGGGCCAGGATGCCGGCCTGCGGCGCGGCCAAGGCGATGGCCGGCAGCGTCAGGGCCTTCAGGGCGGGGATAAGGCCGCCGTCCCAGCCGGGGAAACCGCCGGCCGCGAACCAGTGCAGGGTGCCGGCGAACACCGCCACTGCCAAGGTGCCGATCCAGAAGTTGGGCACGGCGATCAGCAACTGCGCGATGCCGTTCAGCGCGCCGTCGAGGACACGGCCGGCGCTGCGGGGACGAACGGCCCCCAGCGCCGCCACCACGCCCAGCACCAGGGCCAGCAGGGTGGACAGCAGGATGGCGTACAGGGTCAGCGGCAGGGTCACGGCCAGCCGCTCGGCCATCAGCCGGCCGACATCGACGCGATAGGTGTAGCTGAGCCCGAAATCGCCCTGGACGATGCCGGCCAGCCAGGCCAGGTAGCGCTGGGGTGCCGGCGCGTCCAGGCCCATCTGGTGGCGCAGGGTGGCCAATGCCGTCGGGTCGGCGCTCATGCCCATCATCACCCGCGCCGGATCGCCCGGGATGACCTGCAGGGCCAGGAAGATCACCAAGCTGGCGGCGATCAGGGTCGCCAGCAGCGACACCAGGCGCCCCGCCACATAACGCGGCCCCGCCTTGGCCGCCGCCGTCGCCACGGCGGCGAGTGCGCCCAGGCCCAGCGCCCAGGCCAGCCAACGGGCAACGGGGGAGGTGCCGCCGCCGGCATTGCCGCTTGCGGCGTCATCAAACTGCGCCGTGGCCAGGTCGGTCAACTGCACCGGGGTGGGGTGCCAGATATTCCGCACCCGCGCGTCCCACACCCCGAAATAGGGATATTCGAACAGGAAGACGTTGACCGCGTCATTGGCCAGCGTGCGCTGGATATCGCCCAGCAGGGCCAGGCGGGCGGGCTCGTCCACCGTGGCGTCCAGCTTGGCCAGCAGCGCCTTGTAGGCCGGGTTGGAATAGCCGAAGTAGTAATCGTCGCGGCCGTAGATATCGTAGTCCATCGGCTCGACATGGGCGACGATGGTCATGTCGTAATCGTGCTGGCCGTAGACTTGCGAGATCCAGGTGGCCCATTCCACGTCCTGCAACACCGCCTTGACCCCGGCCTCCGCCAGCTGCGCCGCGATGATCTCCGCCGCCCGCTTGGCATAGGGCAGGGGCAGGACGCGGATGGTGGCGGTGAAGCCGTTGGGGTATCCGGCCTGCGCCAGCAGGGCCTTGGCCCGGGCGGGATCGTGCGGGTACAGGCCCGTCAGGTCGACATAGCCGGGGTTCTGCGGTGGGTAGTGGCTGCCGATGGGGTCGCCGTAGCCGAACATGGCGCCCTGGATGACGGCCTGGCGGTCCACGGCGTAGCTCAAGGCCCGGCGCACCAGCACATTGTCGAAGGGCGGGCGCTTGTTGTTCAGCGCCAGCAGGGTCTCGCCTTCGGAAGAGGCGACGGTGACGGCGAAGCGGGGATCGGCCTTGATGTCGGCGATGGCCTCGGGTGCGGGGAAGGCCGGGAAGCCCTGGATGTCGCCGGCCTTCAGCGCCGCCGTGGCGGCGGCCGGGTCGGCGATGAAGCGCAGCACGACGCTGGCCAGGTGGGGTGCGGCCCCCCAGTAGGCCGGGTTGCGGGCCAGGGTCAGGGCGTTGCCCCGCTGCCAGTCCGCCACGGTGTAGGGGCCGGTACCCACCGGGTGGGTGACGTTGCCGGCGGCACTGGCGGGCGAGACCATGACGGCCGCCGGCCAGCCCAGCACCTGCATCAGGCTGCCGTAGGGGGATTTCAGGCGCACGGCCACCGTCAGCGGGTCCAGCACGTCCACTTGCGTGATGTGCGACAGGGCGGCCTTCTGCGGGTTGGTGCTGCCGTCCGCACCCGCGCGCTCCAGCGAGAACTTGACCACCTCAGCATCGAAAGGACTGCCGTCCTGGAACCGCACCCCGGCCCGCAGGTGGAAGACGTAGCGCAGGCCGTCGGGATCCACCGTCCAGTCGGTGGCCAGCAGGGGTTCCACCCGCCCGCCTTCGCCCAGATGGACCAGGCCTTCGAACACAGTGGGGAAGACCACCTGCGGGATGGCGGCCGAGGCCTCCGCCGTCGGGTCCAGGCCCGGCGGTTCCAGTTGCAGGCCCAAGGTCAGGGTGTCGCGCGCGGCGGCGGGAACCGCCACCAGCGCCACCACCACGGCCAGCGTTCTAAGCGCGCGGGAAAGCAGGGTCAAAGCCATGGGGTCAGGCCGTCAGGATGGGGGCGTCGTTGCGGTGGGCCGCCGCCGTGGCCGCCGCCCGTCCCGCCGCGCGCTGGGCCAGCGTCGGCAAACCCAGGTGATCGTAGACCTTGGCCAGCGCCCGGTTCACCGGCACGCCTTCGGGATCGAACCCCCGGCGCAGTTCCAACAGCTGTTGTGCCGTCGCCCAACGTCCGCCCTTGAGATGGGCGTCCAGCAGTACCTGTTCGAACAGGTCGCGCTGGGCATGGCTGCCGCCGATCTCCACCATGCGGGGCAGCACGGGCCCCAGGTGGGTGACGGCGGTGCGGTAATCGCCGTGGTGATAGGCCACCAGCCCCTCGGCCGCCGGCACGGCGACGTCGGTCCAGGTGGCGCGGCTGTGCGCCGGGGCCTTGGCGGCCTGGTCGCGGATGGCATTCAGCAAGGTATTTGCCTCCGCCCGGCCGGCCCGGGCCAGGCCCAGCAGGTACAGCAGCGCCAGGAAGGGCTGGGCGGTGTCACCCGATCGGGCGGCCAGATGGCCTGCCACATCGTCCCAGCGGTCGCCCACGTCCACCCCCGCCAGTTCCAGGCGGGTCAGCAGTTGCACCGCGCCGATCTGGTCCTGGGAATAACCCTTGTCGATGCCCCAGATATGGGCGTCGTACAGCTTCACGGCTTCCGCCTCCCGCCCCTGGCTCAGCAGGAACAGGGCGAAGTGCCACCACAGATGGGTGGACATGAAGGAGTTCAGATCTGTCCAGGTGTCCTTCACGCCGCGCAGGAAATCGACGCCCTGGCCGATTTCGCCCCGCGTCAGCAGCACATGGGCCAGGGCGTGGTGGGCCCAGGGCTCCTTGCGTTTCAGGGTGATGGCGCGCCGGGCGGCACCTTCCGCATCGTCCAGCAGATGGCATTGCTCAAACCCGAAGGCCAGCATGCCGTGGAGATAGGCGACGTCGCCGGCCCGGGGCAGCACCTTCAGGCCGATGCGCACCATGTCCGGCGACTGGCCGCGGTTGAAGTTCAGGTATTGGTGGATCTTCACCGCCGCCAGGTCGCGGGGGAAGTCCTCCGCGATGCGCTCACCAATGGCCAGCGCCGCCGGGATGTCGTCCCGCCACCAGGCGTCCAGCAAGGCCGCGTTCAGCTTTTCCCGCGCCGTGCCGTTTTCGGCGGCTTTCAGCGCGCGCTCCACATAGGGGGCGGCCTTGGCCGGGCCATCGGTGGATTCCAGGAACATCCACAGCATGCCGGCATAGGTCTGGACCAGCGGCAGGTCGGTGGCCTCGTCCGCCACCGCCAGCAGGTTGACCGCCCGCGTCTCATAGGCCAGCAGGCCGCCGACGAAATCGTCGATCAGGCCGGCGCTATGGTCGCCATCCGCCGTGACGGGGTTGCCCAGGAAATCCTCAAACGCGGTCATGGTGCAGGCTCGCGACTGTTCGGGCGGGACTGAATGCCTGTGATGGCGCGCTATCAATAGGCGCCATCACAGGGTGGGAAGAATCTAGCGGCGGCATTCATGCCGCTAGGCTGCGACCGCAGCCGCCGGAAGTTTTAGGGCGCTAACGCCCCCTTGAACTGAGGACAAGCCGGCGGATGCCGGCGCCCCGGATCAGTACAAATAACTCAACCGGATGCCCCAGGTCGCCGGCCGGCCGGGGATGGCGATGTCGGCGTTGGTGAAGAAGTTGCGGGTCAGGTCATAGCGCTTGTCGAAGATGTTCTGCCCATACACGGATGCCGTCCACGACCCCTGGTCCGGCTTCAGCGTCACCGACGCGTTGGCTAGCCAATAGCCCCGGACGTTGTAGGTGCTGCCGAGCGGCGAGCGCAGGTTGCTGCGGTAGCTGTAGTCCACCTGCGGCGTCACGCTGTAGCCCGGCAGCTTCCAGTCATAACTGGCGCTGCCGTTGTAGGTGATGCGGGGATAGCCCAGCTCCTGGCCGCTCTGGTCGGTATAGACGGCGGTGCAGGGATAGCAGGTGGCGAGCGAGGCGGCGGTGTCCACCGCCTTGAAATCCTTGTACTCGCCATGCGACAGGCCCAGGCCTTGGGTGAACAGCAGGCCGGTGTGGGCGGGTGCCCATTCGACCTCGACCTCCGCACCGTAAATCTCGGACTTGGGCGCGTTCACGATCTTGCCGACCGCGCCATAGACCGGGTCGATGACGACCGACTGCACCTGCTGGTTATGATAGTCGTAATAATAGGCCGACGTGTTCAGGCGCAGGGTGTGGTCCAGGAATTCGGACTTGGCCCCCACCTCGTACGCCCACAGCACTTCGGGCGCGAAGGGCTTCAGCGCCTCCAGCGACAGGGCGTTATAGGCGGTGAAGCCGCCGGACTTCACCCCCCGGCTGATGTTGGCGTACAGCAGGACGGGGTCGGCGACCTTGTATTCCACGCCGACCTTGCCGGTGGTCTGGGTGAAGCCGGTCGGCACCTTGGCGGCACCGACGCCCAGGCCCAGCCCGCTGGGGATGGTGCTGGTGCTGAAGTCGTACAGCGTGCGGTCCTCGTGCTCCTCGCGCAGGCCGGCGATCAGCTTCAGCTTGTCGGTGACGGCGTAGTCCACCTGCCCGAAACCGGCGATGGATTGCTCCGTCTGGTGATAACGGGTGTTGGCGATGAAGCCGTAATTGTCGCTGAAATCCGACAGGAAGGCCTCGCGCAGGGTCTCGTGCGAGTAATAGATGCCGCCCACCCATTGCAGCTTGTCTGCGGTGGTGGAGGCGACGCGCAGTTCCTGCGACACATCCTGGGCGCGGCTGTTGAAGTATTCGTCGGCGTCGTGGTAGGCGGTGCCATCCCAATCGTCGAACTCCTTGCGGTTCAAGGCCTCCCACGCCGTGATGCTGGTGATCTTGAAATCCTCGAACCGGTGTTCGACCGTCAGGTCCACGCCGCCGCTGGTGTTGTTGCGGAAGGGCTTGGACGACGGGTCGATGCCGGTGGCCTTGGAAAAGGCTTGAGAGACGCCCCAGCCGGTCTTGGACGGGTCGGTGTCGGCTGGCACCGTCACGGTGGACGACTGCGCGATGGGGTTGAACAGATAGGCGCCGGCACCGTCCGACAGGTCGCGGCCGTAATGCACGTTCAGCTTCACGTCCGTGTCGGGCGTGGGCGTCCAGTCGATCTTGGCCCGCACGGCGGTGCGGTCGGCGTTGCCCAGATCCTGGCCGGTCACCCGGTTGGTCTGCCAGGCGCCGCCCTGTTGCGTTACGGCCGACAGGCGGATCTTCACCGTGTCGCTGACCGGGCCGGACACGAAGGCCTCGATCTTGCTGGCGTTATAGCTGCCGTAGTCGCCGGTGATGCCGGCGGAGACCTTGTCGGTCGGCTCCGCCGTCAGGATGTTGATGGCGCCGCCGGTGGTGTTGCGGCCGTACAGCACGCCCTGAGGCCCGCGCAGCACCTCCACCCGATCCACGTCGAAGATCAGGCCCTGGGTCATGATGGGCAGGGGATAGGCCACCTCATCGACATAGATGCCGACGGTGGGGGAGTTGTTGGAGGCATAGTCGTTGAAGCCGACACCGCGGATGCGGAACTGCGGCTGGCCGCCGCCGAAGGCGTTGATGACCTCCAGCCCCGGAGTCAGGTTCTGCAAATCGTTGATGGAGTTGACGTGATGGGCGGCCAGGTCGCCGGCCGACACCACGGAGACCGACAGGCCGACATCCTGGGCCGACTGCGCCCGGCGCTGCGCCGTCACGATGATCTCCGGCACGCCGCCGTCACGGGCGTCCGCACCCGAGGCCGGGGCTGCGGTCTGCGCCAGCGCGCCGCTGGCGCATCCGGCCAAGGTCACGGCCAACACGGCACCCGTCTTTTTGATCCGACCCTTCATCCTTCGTACTCCCGTTGCCTCGGCGCGGCCCCTTCGGGGCTCATGGGCCGGATACCCGGCCGCCGAATTTAACCCTTAATTCAGTGTGTATTATTATAAATCACACATGAACATAGTTAGCATTGAGGGCAATGCCGTGGTCAATCTGGGAAATCGATAGACGAACTGGATTACCCCGAAAGTGGGCGCATGGCTGGCATGCCGCGCTTGCGAACGGCCCCGCCGCACCGCAACAGCGATAGGCCGCGCGGTCGGTCGGGGCAATAGGGGATGTGACGGTCGTGTGACGGCTCAGGCGCGCCGGGCCAGGTCCGCCAACCGGGCCTTCACCACCGGCCATTCGGCGGCGATGACGGAGAAATAGACGCTGTCGCGCAGGCGGGCGGGGATGACCTCCCCCTCCGGCCCCACGCGCGCCGGCACCACCACGTGGCTGCGGAAGATGCCCTCCTGCGTCGCGCCGATACGGGCGATGGCGGCGCGCGATTGCTGGTTCAGCGCGTCGGTCTTCAGTTCCACCCGATGGGCGCCCAACACCTCGAACGCGTGGGTCAGCAGCAGGCGCTTGGCGTCGGTGTTGGCCCCGGTGCGCTGATGTGACCGCGCCACCCAGGTCCACCCGATCTCCACCCGCCGGTTGACGCCGTCGATGTTGCCATAACGCGTGCTGCCGATGACGGCACCCGATGCCTTGTCCACGATGGCGAAGGGCAGGCTGGCATGCCGGTCCCGCTCCTCCAGCGCCGCCACGACGTAGGCCCGCATCTCCTCCGGCGTCGTCACCTGTGTGGGCACCCAGCGCCACAGCACCGGGGCCAGCCCCACCGCGATCAGCCCGGCCAGGTGTTCATGGCTCAACGGCTCCAGCCGCACCACGGTCCCCACCAGGGTGACGGGGGTGACGGTCATGGGGGTGGTGGTGATCTCGGCCATGGGGGCCTCCACTGGTGGGGACGCTCCCATTGTCGATACGGGCTGGGGGACAGGCGGTTCAAGGGCGATATTGTCTGCGTGACAAGGTGGTCGCATTAAAGACCGAGAGGAGTGCATTAAGAAATTCACCCGAAAGTATCGGGGTGATCTGGAGAAAAATGAGATACCATACGAAATCAAAGATCGAATTACCGACCTGATCGGGTTGCGTCTTGTGTGTTTGTACGAAGATTAGATTGAAAAAATTGGCGATCTCGTTCATAAGCACTTTGACGTAATAGAATTTACAGACAAAATAGCTGAAATCGAGGGTACGGAAAACACATTTGGCTACAAAGGTCTTCACCTCGACTTGAAGCTCAGCGCAGCACGCGCGAGGATGCCCGAGTATGAGCTCTTTGCTCCTTATCGATTTGAGCTCCAAATCCGCACGATTATACAGGACTCTTGGAGTACGTTAGACCATAAGATAAAGTATAAAAAATCAATTCCCCCCTCACTCAAGCGCCGTATAAACACACTTGCCGCTCTATTTGAACTTGCTGACCGTGAGTTCCGCCAAGTCAGAGATGAGACCGAGGTCGAGATTAATAAGGCTGCGGTTGAGCCGGAACCGGAGGCACAGGAGACCGCGCAGGAGGAGGGGCAAGCTTACCCTGCGGCAAGTGCCGACGACATTGAGCGTGGGCAGTTTGCGCCGCTTAACGCTTTCAGGCTGCTGCGTATTGCTCGCCACTTTTTCCCAGGCGTTGAGTTCGAGCCAAGGATGATCGATGGTTTTACTGCCGAGGTGATCGAACGTGAGCCGAATATTAGTAGGGGGAAGTTCAACTTTTACCTCAGAAAGAAGATTGGGTTAGTGCGGCGATATAAGGAGCATTTTATCGGAACGAATCGGGGTGAAAATTTTAACGTATTCACGGAGATGCGTCATGTGCTTTATGCGGCGAATCGCAATGTCTTCGCGAGTATGCTGACAAATATTTCCCGCGAATCCTTTGATGATTGGCTTGCAAAAGACGCCGAAGAGCAGGCGTGACGTGCCGATTAGGAGAGTCTTTATTATGAAGTATTGTTCCAGGCTTCTTGGAATATCCTTTCTTCTAATATAGAATCTTCCGAAGATATTTTCATTTTGTTATCGTAATTTGGGTAGATTGAAGAGGGATTGCCATGGCCTTGCCTGAAGATTATTGGACTTTGCCCGTCGAGAAGATCGTAGATTTGGCGGTTGAGGCCATTGAGAGCGATGGCATTTTTTGGTTTCCCCTGACACGCACGCCATCATTGAACCTTGAGTCGGCGGTGTCGAGAAGGATGCCCGATCAATCCCTATATCTGTGTTCGCCGCCGCCTGATTGGGACCACGTCCTCATCGACACTGGCCGGCTGCCCGATTGGACGGAGTGGGTCAATAATCATGCTACTGCTCGGTTCGCGTTGAAAGAGCGTGGCATTCCCGATCACAAGCTGCCGCCACTCCCTTGGTCGATTCGGCAGACGTCATAGTCAACTATCAAGAAATCGTGACGGTGACCCACTTGTGGTCTGAACCGGCGCTGCCGGCGGCCACACCGGGGGTGTCGCGGGCGACCGCGCCCGCCACCACGACGCCGCGCCCGATGAAATAGTCCAGTTCAAGGCCACCCGGGAATTGGGTGGGGCCGCCGCTGGCGTAGACCTCCCAGATGTCGGGCCGGGCGAAGGTGCCGATGTTGAAGGGGTTGGGGGGCGGGACGGCGTTGAAGTCGCCGCCCACCATCACCGGCCCGCCGTTGGCGTTGCGGTCGAGGTGCTGCAGGAAGCCGGTGCGGTCGACGCCGGCGTTCGCTGCCGCGTTGGAATGCAGGGTGCCGACGATGACACCCATGCCGGTGTCACGCAGCGACAGGCCGAAGCGGCCATTGCTGTTCGGCAAGGTATAGGGGGCGAAGGCCACGAAATTACGGCGGGTCAGAATGGCGGTGCCGCAGCGGTTGTTGAACGCGCCCGCCTGCTGTTCACTGAGGATCGTGTACTGAACGCCCAGGACCGTGTAGCTGGCCTGGGCGGCCAGCGCGCCCGCCTCCTGCACCAGGACATAGCCGTGGGCGGTGAGCAGATTGTTCAGTTGCGCCGTCTTGGCGGGGGAATTGCGGGGGTCGCCCTGGCTGTTCCAGGTGACGAAGCTGAGAGGCATGGGCTGGCTCCGGATCCGGTTTGTGGACCCGAGGGTAGGAAAACCCGGCAAACAACTCAACTGTTGAGCTGTAAGTATAAAGGCTTATACACGTAAGTGAGATGGGCTTATGTCCGGATGAGGCCAGCCCTGCCCCCGGAAAGGGGCGGGGCTGGGATGGTTCATCAATGGATCAGTGGCTCGCCTGCTTGGCCTTCGCCTCCCGCCGGCGGCGGTGCAGCACGGGTTCGGTATAGCCGTTGGGCTGGCGCACGCCGTCGAACACCAGGTCGCAGGCGGCCTGGAAGGCGATGTTGTTGGCGAGGTCGGCGGCCATGGGCGTATAGGCCGGGTCGCCGGCGTTCTGCTTGTCCACCACGCCGGCCATGCGCTCCAGTGTCGCCCTCACCTGTTCCTTGGTGCAGACGCCGTGGTGCAGCCAGTTGGCGATGTGCTGGCTGCTGATGCGCAGGGTGGCGCGGTCTTCCATCAGGCCGACATTGTTGATGTCCGGCACCTTGGAACAGCCCACGCCCTGGTCGATCCAGCGGACGACGTAACCCAGGATGCCCTGGGCGTTGTTGTCCAGTTCCTGCTGGATTTCCTCTTCCGACCAGTTGATGCCGTTGGCCAGCGGGGGGGTGAGGATATCCTCCAGCTTGGCGCGGCGGTGGCCGGCCAGCACGGCCTGGCGCGCGGCCACGTCCACGGTGTGGTAGTGCAGGGCGTGCAGGGTGGCGGCGGTGGGTGAGGGGACCCAGGCGGTGTTGGCGCCGGCCTGGGGGTGGGCGCCCTTGGCGGCCAGCATGTCCGCCATCCGGTCGGGCATGGCCCACATGCCCTTGCCGATCTGCGCCCGGCCCTTCAGGCCGCAGGCCAGGCCGATATCGACGTTCCAGTCCTCATACGCCTTGATCCAGGCGGTGGACTTGATGTCGTTCTTGCGCACCACCGGGCCGGCCTCCATTGAGGTGTGGATCTCGTCGCCCGTGCGGTCCAGGAAGCCGGTATTGATGAACACTACCCGGTGCTGGGCGGCGCGGATGCATTCCTTGAGGTTGACGGTGGTGCGCCGCTCCTCATCCATGATGCCCATCTTCAGGGTGTTGGGCGCCATGCCCAGCAGCTGTTCCACCGCCCCGAACAGGCGGTTGGCGAACGCCACCTCCTCCGCGCCGTGCATCTTGGGCTTCACGATGTAGACGGAGCCGGCGCGGCTGTTGCGCACGTCCGGGGTGTCGCCCACGCCGTCGCGCCGCAGATCGTGCAGGGCGATGGCGCCGGTCATGATGGCGTCCAGGATGCCCTCGGGGATGGGCTTGCCGTCGGCCAGCAGGATGGCGTCCGATGTCATCAGGTGGCCGACGTTGCGGATCAGCATCAGGCTGCGGCCGGGCAGGCTCAGGGTCTCGCCGCCGGGGGCGGTGTAGGTGCGGTCGGGGTTCAAATGGCGGTCCACCGTCTGGCCGCCCTTGTCGAACTGGGCGGTCAGGGTGCCGGCCATCAGGCCCAGCCAGTTGCGGTAGGCCAGCACCTTGTCGGCGGCATCCACCGCCGCCACTGAATCCTCACAGTCCATGATGGCGGTGACGGCGGATTCCAGCACGATGTCGGCCACGTGGGCCTTGTCCTCGCGGCCGATGCGGTGGCCGGCGTCGATGTGGATCTCGGCATGCAGGTTGTGGCGGGCCAGCAGCAGCACGGTGGGCGCCGCGGCGTCCCCCTGCCAGCCGCACAGGCGGCTGGGGTCGGCCAGGCCGGTCTTGGCGCCACCCTCCAAGGTCACCGACAGGGCGCCGTCCACCACCGTATAGCCGGTGGCGTCGCGGTGGGAGCCGTCGGCCAGGGGGAAGGACTGATCCAGGAAGGTGCGGCCGAAGGCGATGACCTTGGCGCCGCGGATGGGGTTGTAGCCCCGGCCACGCTCCGCGCCGTCCGTCTCCGGCAGGGCGTCGGTGCCGTAGAGGGCGTCGTACAGGCTGCCCCAGCGCGCGTTGGCGGCGTTCAGGGCGTAACGCGCGTTCATCACCGGCACCACCAGCTGCGGGCCGGCGATGGTGGCGATCTCCGCGTCCACGTTTTTGGTGCTGACGGCGAAGTCCGGCCCCTCGGGCTGGAGATAGCCGATGGCCGACAGGAAGGCGCGGTAGGCCGCCGGATCCAGCGGGCGCCCCTTCTGGCCCTTGTGCCAGTCGTCGATCTGCTGTTGCAGCGCGTCGCGCTTGGCCAGCAGTTCACGGTTCAGCGGCGTCAGTTCATGGGCCAGGACGTCCACGCCCTGCCAGAACGCCTCCACCGACAAGCCGGTGCCGGGCAGCATTTCCGTTTCGACGAAGTCGAACAGTTCCTGCGCCACTTGAAGATGCCCGGCCGTAACCCGTGCCGTCATGTGTCTTCTCCCAATCTTCCTACGTGCGGCCTGGGGGTTCGCCCCCAAGGCCAGCTGGTTGTGACGCACCGCTGTTTGACGCCCGTAATGGGTAGGGGGCCAGGGCGCCCCCGTCAACGGTGCGGAAGGTGTTGCCCGCCGCCGGCGGGCGTATGACCGTCATCGTGTCGCCCGGTCGACCAGGTAGACCAGATGGCGGTAAGGCACACCGGCGTGGTCGGCCAAGCCGATCTCGCAGGTGCGGTTGCTGGAATATCCCGCCTCGCAGCCCGCCGGCACCTGGGGGGCCAGGAAACGCAGGGCGTGGTCGTTCAACTCCGGCTCCACAAACCCTTTATCACCGGCGAAGCCGCAGCAGCCGACCCGTTCCGGCAACACCACGGTGCCGGCACAGGCCTTGGCGACGGCGGTGGCCTGGCCGTCCAGCCCCATCTTGCGGGCGGCACAGTTCAGGTGGAGCATCACCGGTGCCTCCTGCGGCACCGGGTTCAGGCGGGGCAGGGCGTCCTTGGCCAGGAAGTCCACCAGGTCGCGGACGGGCAGCCGGCCGGACAGATAGGTCTTCAGGCGCTGGGTGCAGGCGCTGGCGTCCAGCACGATGGGGATGCGGCCATGGTCGCTGGCCAGGGCCAGGGCGGCCTCCATCTCCGCCGCCTTGGCGTCGGCCGCCTCACCCATGCCCTCGGACTCGAAGGCCAGGCCACAGCAGAGGTTGGACAGCCCCTGGGGCACGATGGCCCGGTAACCGGCGCGGGCCAGCACGCGCAGGGTGACGGCGGGCAGGGGGTCGCTCTCCGCATCCTCCACCGCCGGGCCCATGGTGCGGCCGGCGCAGGCCGCCAGGTAGACCACGGGCTCGCCCACATCGCTTGCCGGCGGCACGTCGCGCAGCCAGGCCATGCTGGCCCCGTCCGGCAGGTGCGGGCCGACATGGGGCAGCCGGTCGCCGGTCAGGCGGCGGGCATGGGCGGCAAGGCTGGCCACCTTCTTCGGCCCGAAGGCCTGGGACGCCAGCCCGGCCAGGGTGAGGGCCCCCCGGGTGGCGGCCAATACGGTGCCGTAGTGGCGGGCCATCAGGCTGGCCAGGGTGCGGGCCGTCTGCCCATGGCGCCGGCCGCGCAAGGCCTTGGTCAGTTGCCCCGTCTCGATGCCCACCGGGCAGGCGGTGGCGCACAGGCCGCAGGCGGCGCAGGTGTCGATGGCGTGATAGTCAAACAGGTCCCGCATCTCCACCGTCGGCTGGCCCAGCGCCTCCAGCCGCGCGATCTCCCGCAGGCCGGTGATGCGCTGGCGCGGGCTCAGGGTCAGGCCGTGGGACGGGCACATCTTCTCGCAGAAGCCGCATTCCATGCAGGTATCGACCAGGCCGTGCACCGCTGGCAGGGCCTTCAGGTTCTCCAGGTGCAGGGTGGGGTTGGTGTTCAGCAGCACGCCGGGGTTCAGCAGGTTGGCGGGATCGATCAGGCGCTTGATCTCCCACATCAATGCCGTGGCGGCGCGGCCCCATTCCAGTTCCACGAAGGGCGCCATGTTGCGGCCGGTGCCGTGCTCCGCCTTCAGGGAACCGTCGTATTTCTCCACCACGATGTGGACCATCTCATCCATGAAACGGGCGTGGCGGTCGATCTCCTCCCTGGTGCTGAAGTCCTGGGCGAAGACGAAGTGCAAATTGCCGGCCAGTGCGTGGCCCATCAGGATGGCGTCGGGGTAGCCATGGCGGTCGAACAGGGCCCGCATATCGCGGCAGGCGTCGGCCAGATCCTCGATGCGGAAGGCCACGTCCTCGATGATGACGCTGGTGCCGGTCTGGCGGACCGCGCCCACGGTGGGGATCAGGCCCTTCCTGATCTTCCACAGCTTGCCGTATTCCACCGGGTCGGTGGTGAAGGCCGGGGGCCGGATCAGGGTCACGCCGCCCAGCAGGTCGGTGATGGCCCGGATGTTCTCCGCCAGCTTTTCCGGGCTTTCGGCCCGCGTCTCCACCAGCAGGGACGCGACCTCGTCGCCCATGGCGTGGACTTCGTCCGGCAGCCCCGGTTGCCCCTTGGCGCAGCGCAGGCTGGACCGGTCCATCAGTTCCACCGCCGCCACCGGCCCGCCGTTCAGCAGGCAGGCGGCACGCCCGGCCTCCACGATGTCGGGGAACAGCAACAGGGCGCTGGCCTTGTCCGCCAGCTCCGGCACGGTGCGGTAGGTGACCTCGGCGATGAAACCCAGCGTGCCCTCCGACCCGATCAGCAGATGGGCCAGGATGTCGACCGGGTCCTCATAGTCCACCAGGGCGTTCAGGCTGTAGCCGGTGGTGTTCTTGATGGCGAACTTGCGCCGGATGCGGCTGGCCAGCACGGCATCCGCCCGCACCCGCCGGCCCATCTCATCCAACTGGGCCAGCAGGGTCGCGTGGCTGGTGCGAAATGCTGCGACGCTGGCCGGGTCGCCGGTGTCGACCAGGGTGCCGTCGGCCAGCATGAAGCGCAGCGACAGCATGGTCTTGTAGGTGTTCTCGTGCGTGCCGCAGCACATGCCGGACGAGTTGTTGGCGGCGATGCCGCCGATCTTGCAGCTCTCGATCGAGGCAGGGTCCGGCCCGATCTTGCGGCCATAGGGCGCCAGGCGCCGGTTGACCTCCGCCCCGATGATGCCGGGCTGTACCTTGATGACCGCCCCGTCGGGGGAGATGACGGAACGGTGCCAGCCGTCGCCCAGCACCATCAGCAGGCTGTCGGTGATGGCCTGGCCCGACAGCGACGTGCCGGCGGCGCGGAAGGTGACCGGCGTGCCGTGGCGCCGGCAGGCGGCCAGCACGCCGCTGACCTCATCCTCGCTGTCCACCCGCACGACCAGCTTGGGCACCAGGCGGTAGAAGCTGGCGTCCGTGCCATAGGCCAGGCGGCGCAACGGGTCGGTGATCAGCCGGTCGGCCGGCACCAGGGCCGCCAAGTCGGCCCGCAGGCCATTGTAATCCAGCGATAAATGCGTTCCCAGGGCGGTGTCAGGCATGGCGTTCCCTCCCTCTGCAATCCGGTGCGGCCTATTCTTGCGTGGGCGCGTTCACCAACAGGATGACCAGTTCCTTGGGCCCATGGACGCCATAGGCCAGGGTCTGCTCGATATCGGATGTCTTGGATGGGCCGGAGATCAGCAGGGCGTTGGTGGGCATGGCCCCCGCCCAACCGCCGTCCTTCACCGCCACGGCCAGGGTGTCGTGCAGGGTGGCCGCGTCCAGTACGGCGATGTGCAGCGGTGGCAGCAGCGACAGCAGGCGCGGCTCCTGCGCCGTGGGCCACAGGATCAGGGTGCCGGTCTCCGCGATGGCGCCCCGGGTGCCGGTCAGCCCGGCATCCACCCGGTGCACCAGCGCTTCTTTCATCACCTCCACGGTGGCATCGTAGGGCACCAGGTCCGGCAGGCGGGCACCCGCCGCTACCGCCGCCGCCAGCGCGTCGCCGCAGGGTGTGTCCGGCGCGTACATCAGGGTGCGCACCCCCCGGTTGCCCAGGATGGCGGCCAGCCGTTCCGGCCAGTTGGTCGTGGTGACGTCGTGGATCTCGGCATGGTTGGCCTCCGCCATCTGGCGAAAGCGCGCCAGGCGGGCGGCCGGGTCCGGATATGTGGGCGGGTTCCACGGCGGCAGGTCGGGCCCCAGCCGGCCGGGGGCGGCCTTCAGCCGGGCGAAGATGTTGGCCCTCGCCGTGTTGCTGGTGGCGGTGGCGCTCATTTCGGCGCCTCGCCCAGGTAACCCCGTTCGCGGGCCAGATCATGCAGGGTGCGGGGCTTGAAGCGCGGCTTGGCCCGCGCCTTGGTCCAGTCGCGCATCAGGGGGGCGCCGGCCGGCATCCAGTTGCCGCCCCAGGCCAGGGCGCGGGTGACGGCGCGGTACAGCAGCGGGTGCGTGTAGACGGTGCGCCATCCGGCCCAGACCAGGTTTTCCGTCCACGACCGCCCCGCCCCGCCGTCCTTGACCACCGGCAGATGGTTGGCCGCGACCTCCGTCGGCCGCACCGCCTCGCGGCGCAGGCGGACCAGCAGGTCGGGGATGGGGATCTTGACCGGGCAGACCTCGGCACAGGCGTTGCACAGGGTGGATGCGTGCGGCTGGTCGCCCGCCGCCTCCAGCCCCTGCAACTGCGGCGTCAGGATCTTGCCGATGGGGCCGGGGTAGATGGCGTTATAGGTGTGACCGCCCACGCGGGTATAGACCGGGCAATGGTTCATGCAGGCGGCGCAGCGGATGCAGCGCAGCGTGTCGGCCAGTTCCACGTCCTGGTAGACGCGGCTGCGTCCCGCATCCAGCAGCACCAGGTGCACCGCCTTGGGCCCGTCCTTCTCCCCCTCTTTCCGGGGGCTGCTGATCATGTTGACGTAGGTGGTGATGGGCTGGCCGGTGGCGCTGCGCGGCAACAGGGCCAGCAGCGGCGGGATGTCGTCCAGGAACTCCACCACCTTCTCGATGCCGGTCACCGCGATGTGCAGCGGCGGCAGGGTGGTGGACAGCCGCCCGTTGCCCTCATTCTCGATCAACACCAGGGTGCCCGTCTCCGCCACCGCGAAGTTGACGCCGGACATGCCGGCGTCGGCGTTGGCGAAGCGTTCGCGCAGGACGCGGCGGGCGGCGGCGGTCAATTCATCCACGTCATCGGTGCGCGGCTGGCCCGGTATCTTCTCCGCGAACAGGTCTGCGATCTCATCCTTGTTCTTGTGGATGCAGGGCATGACGATGTGGGACGGCGCCTCGCCCGCCAATTGGATGATGTATTCGCCCAGATCCGATTCCACCGCCTCGATGCCATGCCGGGCCAGGTGGTCGTTCAGGTGCATCTCCTCCGACACCATGGACTTGCCCTTGATGACGGTGCGGGCGCTGGCCTGTTGCAGGATGTCCAGGACGATGGCGTTGGCCTCATCCGTCGTTTCCGCCCAGTGCACCTGGATGCCGTTGGCCGTCAGGTTGGCTTCCAGCCGTTCCAGCAGTTCCGGCAGCTTGGACAGGGCGCGGGCCTTCACCGCGGCCCCCCGTTCCCGCAACTCCTGCCAATAGGCCGGGTCGGGGAACTGGGCGGCGCGCTTGGCCATCAGGCCGTCCATGGCGCGGCGGAAGTTGCGGCGCAACTGCGGGTTGTTCAGCGCCTCGGGCGCCCGCTCCGCGAAGCGGGGTCCGTGATCGGGATGCGTCCCGCCATCAGCCATGACACCGCTCCATCAAAAACTCGGCGATGTGGCGGCAGCGGGTGGCGTCGCCCACCTTTTCGACATGCCCGCCGATGTTCATCAGGCAACCGCAGTCGCCCGACAGCAGGGTGCCGGCGCCGGTGTCGCGCACGCTGGCCAGCTTGTCCGACACCATGGCGGTGGACACGGCCGTCTGGCGCACGGAGAAGGTGCCGCCGAAGCCACAGCACTCCCGCTCGCGGCTGTTCTCCACCAAGGTGACGTTGGACAGCTGGCGCAGCAGGGACTTGGGCTCATCGGTCACGCCCATCTCGCGCATGGAATGGCAGGACGGGTGCCAGGTGACGGTCACCGGCTCCCCCTTATCCGTCAGCGTGACGCCCAGCACGTTGACCAGGAAGGCGGTCAGCTCATGGATGCGGGCGGCGAAGGCCACGGCGCGCGGCTGGTCGGGATCGCCCTCGAACAGATGTTCGTAATGGGTCTTCATCATGCCGGCGCAGGAACCCGACGGCACGACGATGGGCAGGTCGCCGGGAAAGGCGCCCAGCTGCGCCCGCGCCACCTCCCGCGCCTCCTCGAAATATCCGGAATTGCGGGCCGGCTGGCCACAGCAGCTTTGCGCCTCGGGGAAGATCACCCGCACCCCGGCATGGCGCAGCAGGTCCATGCCCGCCAGTCCGGCCTCCGGATAGAACATGTCCACCAGGCAGGTGCCGAAGAAATAGACGGTGTCGGGCTTGGGTGCCGTGCCGCCGGACGTTGCGTCAAAAGGCGTTTTGGCGGCGGCGGTCGTGGACGCTGCTGTCAATACCGTTCCCTCCCAGGAAGGTGCCCGCCCGTTCCGGTGCGGCCGGGGGCGGGGATTTGTCGCCGTCATTCTTTGACCGGCACGATGCCTTGGTCAAATCATTTTACCAAGCATGGGCCTTCTGGGCGATCTGGTCGCGGCGGCCTACCGCGTAAGCCTGGGGCCAAATGGTGCGCCGCCGAATGGTCCGCTGGACAGCATAGGCCCCATGGCTGCGGCGCCGTTATTGCCAAGGGCGGGGTTGTGCCCAAGTGCACGGCCAGTATGGGATGAAGGGGCCGTGGCAAAACGGGGCCACTTGAGATGGTTCGACTTTTCCGTTTGCGCCCGGCCGGTGCGCGGGTTATCCATCTCGATATCCGTGGTTCAGTTAATTGACCAGGGAGAGATCAAACCGGGGTGAACCCGGACCGCGCCCGGGCGCGGTGAAGCTAGGGAGGACGCCGGCCGTCTTACACGCCCCGATGGGGCACGAGGCCGCCGGTGACGACAACGACAGACCGGCCCGTACCCAGTTTGGGCCGGGCCCCGCACCGCACATTCCGCCTATCCGGTTTCCAGTCCCAGTACGTCTGCCTATGCCCTGGCCCCGACCGGGCCAACCGTACCGCGATCTGACAATAACTAGGGGGGAAGGCCATGCAGCCTTGGGTCCAGGTCTATGATCCGTTTGGGAACATGGCGCTGTCCGCGATCGTCGCGGTGGTGCCCATCGTCTTTTTCTTCGTGGCCCTTGCCGTCCTGCGGATGAAGGGCTATGTCGCCGGCACGTTGACCGTGCTGATCGCGCTGGTGATCGCCATCGCCGCCTACGGCATGCCGGCGGCCTCCGCCCTGGCGGCGGTGGTCTATGGCTTCTTCTACGGCCTGTGGCCCATCGCCTGGATCATCATCGCCGCCGTCTTCCTCTACAAGATCACGGTGAAGACCGGGCAGTTCGAGATCATCCGCGCCTCCGTCATTTCGATCACGGAGGATCAGCGGCTGCAGATGCTGATGGTCGGTTTCGCCTTCGGCGCGTTCCTGGAAGGGGCGGCCGGCTTCGGCGCGCCGGTGGCCATCACCGCCGCCATCCTGGCGGGCCTGGGCTTCAACCCGCTGTACGCCGCCGGCCTCTGCCTGATCGCCAACACCGCCCCGGTGGCCTTCGGCGCCATGGGCACGCCCATCATCGTCGGCGCCCAGGTGTCGGGCCTGGATGTCTACAAGGTGGCGGCCATGACCGGGCGGCAACTGCCGCTGCTGTCCCTGTTCGTGCCCTTCTGGCTGATCTTCATCATGGATGGGGTCAAGGGCGTGCGGGAGACGTGGCCGGCCATCCTGGTGACGGGCCTCAGCTTCGCGGTGGCGCAGTACTTCACCTCCAACCACATCGGCGCCGAACTGCCGGACATCATCTCCTCCCTCTTCAGCCTGGTGTGCCTGACCGGGTTCCTGAAGGTGTGGAAGCCCAAGACCATCTTCCGCTTCAAGGAGATGACGGAGGTGGAGCGTGCCGCCACCCGCTACACCCCGGGCCAGATCATCAAGGCGTGGTCGCCCTTCCTCATCCTCACCGTCATCGTGACGATCTGGAGCCTGAAGCCTTTCAAGGCGCTGTTCGCCAAGGGCGGCGCGCTGTCCGGCACGGTGTTCGCGTTCGACGTGCCGTCGCTGGACAAGCTGGTGATGAAGGTGGCGCCCATCGTCGCCAACCCCACCCCCTACGCCGCGCAGTACAAGCTGGACGTGGTGTCCGCCACCGGCAGCGCCATCCTGGTGGCGGCCCTGCTCACCATGATCGTGCTGCGCTACAACCCGGCCCGTGCCTTCGGCACGTTTGTCGAGACGTTGAACGAGCTGAAGTGGCCGATGTACACCATCGGTTCCGTCCTGGCCTTCGCCTACATCGCCAACTATTCCGGCCTGTCCTCCACCCTGGCGCTGACCCTGGCCGACGCCGGCAAGGGCTTCCCCTTCTTCTCGCCCATCCTGGGCTGGCTGGGCGTGTTCCTCACCGGCTCCGACACCTCGTCCAACGCCCTGTTCGGTGCACTACAGGCGACGACCGCGCAACAGATCGGCGTGTCCGACCTGCTGCTGGTGGCCGCCAACAGCAGCGGTGGTGTCACCGGCAAGATGATCAGCCCGCAAAGCATCGCGGTGGCCTGCGCCGCCGTGGGCCTGGTGGGCAGCGAATCCAACCTGCTGCGCTTCACCCTGAAGCACAGCGTGTTCTTCGTCTGCATCGTGGGCGTGATCACCCTGCTGCAAGCCTACTTCCTGACGGGGATGATCCCGCAGTAGGGCGGGGGAGCCTGCCGCTACGCCTGCGCTGAGGGCCCCGGCGGGTGACCGCCGGGGCCTCTGGCTGTGTGGGGGAGGGCGCGTCGACCTGGCCGCAACCGAACGGAAGGGGCGATGTTCCCGTCCATACCTCATAGATTCTATGGCTTATTTGCCCTCATCGCCCTTATTGCTTGAAGCGCGGCCTTCACGTCAGGCGTTTCGCCGCCCGTCACTTCAATCTGAAACTTAGAAAACGCGCTTTCAAGGTCGCGGTATTTGCGCAAAGTTCCTTCCATGAAGAACCATCCTCCAGGAACATCTCCCCAATCCATTGGTGACTGTATCTTTCCGGCCTTGGCATCATCGATAATAGGTTTCAGCGCCCCGAATAAGCTTTGAGCTTCAGGGTCATTCTTCGCGTAGATTTTTAGTAAATCTTCAAGCGCTATAGAAGTTTGTTTAATCAGAGCTTGGTCCATCACACCCTCTAATTTCCTATTGTGCCGATTTTCACTGGGTTGGACCAAAGTCCTCGGTTCGGAACAAGATATTGAATCGCACCACCCGGGTGCTGCACCAAGCCCCCAAGTTCGCTGGTCGGTGCAACATTATTGATAAATATAGCGGGCGAATCCACACTGGATTTTGGGGATATCTGATAAATATCATATAGAGTTGCGTCGCTTTTGGCGGGAAGGGCGAAATAGTCGGAGAGCCCTTTCCCGGATGAAGCTGCGTCTTTTAGTCCCTGTTCGGTGGTGAAAAATGGGGAATAGGGGGTCACCCCCTCTCCTTGGGGTACGATCTTAATTAAGGAAGATGACGTATTTTCCATTTTGGGGAGATTTGAGCCAGATCTCAATAAGTCGGTTGCGCGCCTCAAAATAGTTTGTTCGTCCGCCATAGGGTCGGCGGAGCTTAGCTCGGATAGTAAACGTTGGCCCTCCGGAGTAGCCATGTATTTGGCAGCGCCTTTTTCCCCAACGCCCAAAGTTCTGAACGTGGAAGCGTCATTGACTTCTTTTGGAAAGCGCTCTTTCAGAGACTTGATCTCAGGTTCCGGCGGCTTGGGAGCCTCAACCGTCTTCGGCGGCAATGGCGGATCCCGGGGCGGCGGCGGTGGCGCCTCTTCCCGGGGCGCCGACTTGCCGCTGGCGGCCTTGGGCATCAGCTTGGTCAGCAACGCCAGCAGGGCGTTGATGGTCAGGGTGGTCAGGCCGGCGGCGGTGCGTTTCGCGGCTTCGTCCAAGTCGCGCTGCGTCTTGGCGGTGGTGGCCATGGCGACGCCGTGGCCCAGATCGTTCAGGCCGCTGAACACCGAGAACCCAACCATGGCGTAACCGATGACCAGCAGGGCCAGGTCGATGGCCTCGCCATAACCGGCGGCGTGGCCGGCGGCCCAGATCACCAGGAAGCCCGCCAGGGCGTACAGGTTTTCCAGCGTGAACAGGCTTTTCGCCGCCTGCTGCATGTCGCGCGGCAGGTGGGGGATGGTGCGGCGGAGCATGGCGGCGACGCGGTCGGTCACCGACCATTGCGCCGGTTCGCCCGGCGGGTCGCCGTCCCCTTGCGCGGGGGATATCGTCGTCCGGGGCACGACCAGGGGCGGAACGGCCCTGGGGATCAGCACGGCCGTCAGGGTGCCGTTGCCCAGGGCCCGGCCGGCGCGGGTCGGCAAATCCTCATTGGTGGCGTGGTACTCGACGCTTTGCAGGGCCACGCGCAGCCGCGCCCGCCCGATTTCATCCAGGCCGTTGATATAGCCGACGACGTGCGGCTCCCGCCAAATGGGCACGCCCGCATGAAGCAGCGAGTAGCGCCGCAGGGAATCCGGCAGGCCGCGCGTGGGCCCGATCAGCAGCCGGCCGTCGGGAACCTCCGCGTCCATCCAGTCGTACAGGGGCGGGCCCGCCGACCCGGCACCACCATGAAAGCTGTCAGGCACCGCCGTTCCCCCCATCCCGATGGATCGGACCGAAGGTCTCAGACGGTGAATTAGATCAGAGTTTTTCCCGGTCCAGGGGCAAGGATGCGGAAATGCGAATTTCCGGAAAATTCGCTTATGGCTTCCTCGGCCTCAGCCCAGCGGCGTGTCGCTGTCCCCCGATAGCAGGCAGGGATACAGCTCCTTGAAATGGAACTGGCTGTCCCCGTCCTTGCGGTCGAAGCGCAGCACCACGTCATAGCGGTCGCCCGGCCAATGGCTGGGCGGCGTGCCGTGGTCGACGGGCAGCTTGGGGATGATGTCCTCGACGATGGCCTTGTGCTCCCAGAACACCACGGCGACGCCCGACAGGCCCAGCAACGCCTGCACCAGCGCCGCCTCGTCCCCCTTGCCATAGGTGGTGTCGGTGGTCAGGCCCAGCCTGGCCGACAGGGCCGACGCCGTCTCGAACGGCCGCTTGCTGGGCCCCTGACTCAAGGCCGTCCCGGGCGTGGCGGCGTAGACGGCCTGGGGTGCTGCATAATCCCCACTGTCCAACCCGGCCCCGAACAGCGCCGCCCACGCCCCGCTGCGCTGCCAGCCCCGGATGACCAGGGACTCGTCATCCGCCTGTCCCTGGTCCGTCAGACCGGGCCCCGGCCAGGCCTCGCCCGGCTTTTCGGCATGGCGGATGATGTAGAGGGTCAGCGCGGTGGACATGGGGTGCGGCTCCGATCGGGCGAGCAAGAATGCTACAGAAAACAACCTTAGGCGGTTGCCGCCTTCCGGGCAATCGCGGCGCGGCACGTTCGGCGCGGGTGGGGTCGAATGATCCGCCGTGTTGGGGTATCAAGGACAACGGGATGGGCGACGGGGGATGACGCGGAATGGCACGCTGGCACCTGTTGGTGCGCCGGTTGGCGGCGATGGCCGCGGTAGTGCTGGCGGTGGCCCCGCAGGACGGGACGGCGCAGGCGGTGGCGCCCACCGGTATCGCGCCCGCCCTGGCGCGGCGCATCGACCGGGCGGTGCGCCAGGTGCTGGCCGAGGAGCGCGCGCCCTCCGCCTCCATCGCCATCGTCCGGGACGGCCATGTCGCCTACGTCGCGGCCTATGGCGATGCCAGCCTGTCCCCCCGGATTGCCGCCACGCCGGACACCCGCTACCAGCTGGCCTCCCTGTCCAAGACGCTGACGGCCCATGCCTTGCTGTTGCTGGAACAGGATGGCCGGCTGTCGCTGGACGACCCGGTGTCCGGCTGGTACCCGGATGTGTCGGACGGCGGCCGGGCGACGGTGCGCCAGCTGTTGCAGCACACCGCCGGTTTCCCCGACCATTACCCGCAGACCTATCCCGCCGGCCCGCGCACCCGCCCGACCACGCCCGATGCCATCATCGATGAATGGGGCCGCCATCCCCTGCTGTTCGAACCGGGCAGCCGCTTCCGTTATTCCAACCTCAACTACGTCCTGGCCGGCCGCATCGCGGAGAGGGCGGCGGGCGGGCCCCTGTTCGCCTTCCTGCAAGCCCGTGTCTTCACGCCGCTGGGCATGGCCGCGACCCTCGACCTGGACGCCCTCACCCCGCAAACCCCGCGTATCGCCACCGGCTATGTCCGCGCCGCCTTGGGCCCCCTGGAACCGGCCCCGGCCGAGGGCGCGGGCTGGTCCTTCGGCGCCGGCCAGGTGGTGACCACCGCCGGCGACCTGGCCCGCTGGGACGCGGCCTTCCTGGGGCACCAATTGCTGGCACCCGCGCAGGCGCAGGAACAGATCACCCCGCCCACCCTGGCGGACGGCGGCACCTCGCCCTACGCCCTGGGCCTGTTCGTCTCAAAACGTGGCGGCCGCACCCTGCTCTATCATGTCGGCCAGGGCCTGGGCTTCCTGGCCGTCAACCGCCTGTACCCGGCGGAAGGCATCGCCATCGTCGTCCTGACCAACGACAGCAGCAGCCCCGCCTTCTCCCGCATCGCCGACCGCCTGGCCTACCTGGTGGTGCCACCCACCCCCACCGACGCCCAGGCCCGCGCCCTGTTCCGCGACATCCAGGCTGGGCGTCTGGACCGCGCTCAGGCGAGCGCTGACTTCAACGCTTACTTTGATGCTAAGCGCGCCCGGACGTTCGCCCAGACCCTGGGCCCGTTGGGTGAGCCCGACAGCTTTGACCTGCGCAGCCAGGATGAGGCGGACGGGCTGACCACGCGGACCTATGAGGTGCAGGTCAGTGGACGGAAGTTGAGGGTGGTGCTTCAGGTGCTGGCGGATGGACGGGTGGAGAGTTTTGATGTGCAAGCGGGGTGAATGGTGCGACAACCTGCGATATAGTATTTACGAATTTATCAAGGGGAATGGCGGCACATAGGATGGGGTCATCTCAAGTGATTTTCTTCGCACGCTAATAATGACACGGGAGGAGATGTTAAAATGATAGTCAGATCATCATTCCGATGCCGTACGTGTGGCCAGGGCCATGTTGTCCGCATGGGAATGGGTCACGAAGATTTTCATGTCTATCGTTTTGATTGTCAGGCATGTGGCGAGGAAATGGAAGTTGGTTTAAGAGCTGACTATCAAACCAGCACACATAGCATTGAAGAGGTCGGAAATTGTGAAAATGTTCAAGAAGAATCGAATTTTATTATCGTAAATACCCATGCCAATTTCGTCATTCCAGATGACATGCGGAATGTTGATGGTGCATTTCCTCATCTATCACAAATGTATGAGCGTGCTCGGATTGCAGAGGCATCAGGATCTCTCGTGCGCGTGGCTGATATCTCTGGAAAGAACTTATCTGCTAGACCATATCGCCGACCTGATATAGAGAATGAATGGCAGAAGCTTAAGAAGTCTTGGTCACTGTTTCGCCGCAATAGAATAAAATTATCAGAAAACATATTACGAGAAGCGAGTGATGAGTTTTATTCCAATGAACCACTGGATGGTATCCAGGATTGGCTGTGGAGGTTTGCTCTATATTTCACTGGAACTTCTTATGAAGTGAGATTTAGAGATGCTCTCGACATAATACGACCAGAAGCTGAGTCTGGTAAATTGTCTGATGTTATGATTCATTATAGCGCGAATTTAGTGGCGATGCGCTCTCAAAAATATTTCGATATACTGCGAGAATATTTCTCCGGGTGGAGTGAATTTTCCCAAGTTCATTTTTCAGTTGGTCAAGGAATGACGGTGGGAAGTTTGGCTGCAACGTCTGTAAACTTCAATTCTGTCAAAATGTATTACGGAAATGCTTTCGAGGCCCTTGGGTCATTTATTGATATTCTGACAATGATCAACAATGTGAAGCTAGGAAGGTCATTTGACCAACTTTCAACCATATCTTTGGAGAAATATCTTACGCTAGATAAAGCAAATCGCTTTTCTGCATTTTCAGAAAATTTGCAATTTTCGGCCTTATGCGAAGAGCATGATAATCAACTCAGAAACGCCTCTCACCATGGAGATTTGGTATTCAATCGTGAAGTGGGCGATATTTCATATCGAACAGGAAAGGGAGCTGATGGTAAGGAGGTTATTATCACCTACGCAGATTATCTTCAGCGATGTTCACGGGTGCACCATCAAATAATACTATTGCTTAGGATTGAGTTATTGCTCTGCAGATATATGAAAGTCTCATGTCCGATTTAGCGAATTTACTTCTCCGCCACGATATCCCCACCTGCGATCCTCCTGAGCGACGCCTCCAGCCGGGCGTCCGCTCGGGAGATCTCCACCAGCGCGTCACGGATAAAGTTGATGTGGCTCTCCGCCGCCACCCGCGCCGCCGCCGGGTCACCCGCCATGATGGCGTCGAACAGGGCGCGGTGCTGCGTTAGCAGCAGTTGGCGGACGCCGGTGCGTTGGTAGAGTTTGGCGCGGTTGAAGAAGACGTCCTTGCGCAGCATCTCGGCGAGCGCCCGCATGATGTGCAGGATGACGACGTTGTGGGTGGCCTCGTAGATCGACAGGTGGAAGTCGGCGTCGGCGTTGGCCTCGTCCTGGGGATCGTCGGTGCCGTGGGCGGCCTCCATCGCCTCGAACCGCTTGGCGATCTGGGCGCGGTCCACGTCGGTGGCGCGCAAGGCGGCGTAGTAGGCGGCGGCCCCCTCCACCTCCGTGCGGAACTCCAGGTAGTCCAGGGTGGTCTCGGGCCGGGCGGACAGCACGGCGTGCAGCGGCTCGGTGAACGACTGTCCCAACAGGGGGGCGACGAAGGTGGCGCCACCCCGGCCGCTGTGCAGCAGGCCGCGCCGTTCCAGCTTGTCCAGCGCCTCCCGCAGGGACGGGCGGGAGACGTTGAAGCGCAGGGCCAATTCGCGTTCGGGCAGCAGCTTCTCGCCGGGGCGCAGGCTGCCCTCCACGATCAGCTGTTCCAGATGCTCCGCGATGGTATCGGCCAGTTTGGCCGGACGGATGCTGTCCTTCATGGGTCCCGTCAACGCTTCCTGCCCCGCTGTGCGCGCCGTCTGGCGCGGCGCTCCGGTCAAAATAATTGACCAGCCGGATCAGCGGGGCAACTGGAATGAGGGCAAGGCGGGACGGCACGTAAGCGCGCCCGGCCCGCCAAATGAACCGCTTGCTTTTTCGCGGGGGCTGCACCGTGCCACCCGGTTGTTTTTGGGAGGCTGCTTCCCCAAGCAGCGGCAGGAGCGTTTGCCTCATGCCGCTGTAGGACGCGACCGCGTCCGCCGGACCTTTTTGGGGAACGAAGTGGACCGAAAAGGGAGGATAAGCCCAGCGGCCGGATGGCCGTGCCCGGCGCTTGAGAGAACCAATAAATAGCCTCGCGCCCGGCGCTTGAGGGCGTGCGGGTAAAACACCCTACTAATTCAAACTAAACTCCACCGGCACCACCAGTTCCAGGGTGGCGCCCGGCATCTCGTCGGGCATGGCGGGCAGGGGTTCGGCGCGGCGCACCAGGGCCAGGGTTTCCTCATCCAGGGCGCTGGCGCCGGAGCTGCGCTCCAGGCTGGCGGACAGGACGTGGCCGCTGCGGTCCATGGTGAAGCGCAGCATGGCGGTGCCGGTCTGGTGGCGGGTGCGGGCGGCGGCGGGGTAGCGCTTGTACTTGTACAGCTGCGCCAGCAGCCGGCCCTCGAACGTGTCCGGGCCCTTCAGGGCGGGGGCCGGCGGGGCGGGCGGGTTCTGCACGGCCGGGGCCTCGCTCTGCACCGGGGCGCTGCTGGGCGCCGGCGGCTGCGGCGTGGGGGCGGCCACGGGTGAGGGCACCGGCGGGGCGGGCAGGGGTGGCGTCACCGGCCGCACCACCACCGGCTTGGGCGGGGTCGGCTTCGGCGGCACGGGCTTGGGCGGTTCGGGTTTCGGCGGCTCCGGCTTGGGCGGTTCCGGCGGGGCGGGGGCCGGCGGCGGCGGCAGGTCCAGTTGCAGGGCGGCGGGCGGCGGGGGCGGCGCCTGGTCGGCGCGGCTCATCAGCCAGGGCAGGGCCAGGGCGTGCAGGCCCAGCACGAGGCCCAAGCTGACCAGCCAGCGGCCGGGGCCCTGGCCGTCCAGGTCGGCACTGGCGTGCTGGTTGGTCGCCGTTCCGGATTGGGGCGCCTTGCTGCCCACCGACATCACGCTCACGGCGCGGCTCCCCCGCCGTCCAGGCCGACCAGCGAGACCTTGAGGTAGCCGGCGGTGCGCAGGCTGTTCATCACCTCGGTCAGGTCGCCGTAGCTGACGACGCGGTCGGCGCTGAGGTTGACGCGCTGTTCCTTGTCGCCCTCCGCCGCCTTGTCCAGGGCCGCTGCCAGGGCGTCGCGCGTCACGTCCTGGCCGTTGACCGCCAGGCTGAGGTCGGCGCGGATGCTGAGCGTCACCGGGTGGTCGGGGTGGGGCTGGGGCGGGGCGTTGGAGGTGGGCAGGTCCACCGGCACGTCCACGGTGGCCAGGGGGGCCGCCACCATGAAGATGATCAGCAGCACCAGCATCACGTCGATGAAGGGCGTGACGTTGATCTCATGCGTTTCGGCCAGCTCATCGCCGCCGTGGGAAAGACGGGCCGCCATGGCGCTTACTCCGCCGCGTGGGTGCGGGCGTGGCCGCGGCCGGCGACGGCGTCGCGGTCCAGGTCACGGCTGACCAGACGCAGCACGGCGGCCGACACGTCGGCCAGCAGCACGCGATAGCCGTCAACCTTGCGGGCGAAGACGTTGTAGACCACCACGGCGGGGATGGCGGCCACCAGGCCGGTGGCGGTGGCCAGCAGGGCCTCCGCGATGCCGGGGGCGACGACGGCCAGGCTGGTGGTCTGCGTCTTTGAGATGCCGATGAAGCTGTTCATGATGCCCCACACCGTGCCGAACAGGCCGATGAAGGGGGCGGTGGCGCCGATGGTGGCCAGGATGCCGGTGCCGCGCACGATGGCGCGGCGGGCCTGCGCCTCCAGCCGTTCCAGGCGCAGGATCACCCGCTCCTTCACGCCGTCGGCCGGCAGGCCGTCGGACAGGGCGCGTTCCGCGTTGGCGCTGCGGGCGAAGGCGGCGGCCAGGGCGTCGTCCCGGGCGTCCAGCTGCCCGGCCCCCACCTCCAGCGACGGCGCGTCGTCCAGCTTGGCCAGCGAACCCGCCAGGCGCAGGCGGGCGGAGCGCAGCTCCAGGCCCTTGGCCAGCAGGATGGTCCAGGTGACGACCGATGCCGCCAGCAGGCCCAGGATCACCGTCTTCACCACACCGTCGGCGTTCAGGAACATGCCCATGGCGGACAGATCATGGGGCACCGTGGTGGCCGCGCGCACGGCGGCATCCTGCGCCCAGGCGCCGCCGGCCGCCAGCGCGACACCCAGGCCGGCGGCCCAGCCCATGCCCTGGCCGGCCTTCTTGCCCGCTGTCTTCGTGATCACCATGGTCCTACCCCTTCCTCAAAACAACGCGTCCATCTCTAGCTAAGACGAACGAGACGGCGAATTTATCACTAGAAAATGCGTCGAAGTCTCATTTAGATCCTTGGCCTGGCATCAGGCGTCGGCCCAGCGGCGCAGCAGGTTGTGGTAGATGCCGGTCAGCTGCACCACCGTCGGCTGTTCGTCCGCCCCCCGGTTCAGGTCCTGGATGGCGCTGTCCAGGTCGAACAGCAGGGTGCGTTCGCCGTCATCGCGCACCATGCTCTGTATCCAGAAGAAGGAGGCGAAGCGGACGCCCCGGGTCACCGGCTCCACCCGATGCAGGGAGGAGGAGGGGTACAGCACCATGTCGCCGGCCGGCAGCTTGACATGGTGGGTGCCGTAGGTGTCCTCCATCACCAGCGCGCCGCCGTCGTAATCGGCGGGGTCGGTCAGGAACAGGGTGGCCGACAGGTCGCTGCGCACCCGCTGCGGGCTGCCGGGCACGATGCAGATGGCGTTGTCGACGTGGGTGCCGAAGGTCTGCCCCTCGGCATAGCGGTTGAACAGCGGCGGGTAAACCTTCAGCGGCAGGGCCGCCGACAGGAACAGGGGGTTGCCCTCCAGCGCCGCCAGGATGGTGTCGCCCATGGTCCGGGCCGCCGGATGGCCGGCCCGGATCTGGACGTTGTTCTTGGCCTTGGCCGACAGGTGGCCGGACGTGGCGCGTCCGTCCACCCAGTCGGCGGTTTCGGCCTCACGGCGGCACCACGCCACTTGCTCACGGGTCAAGACGCCGGGGATGTGCAAAAGCATGGGAATGCCGCCCTGAATGCCGGATGGAAAGGCCAGTTGAGATTAATACGCGATATTAAGCGTGAATTGAACCGTCCGCCCTTCGCCGGGCACCAGGTGGGCCGGGTGCAGCTGGTCGATGTAGGACCGGTCCAGCAGGTTGGTGGCGTTGGCCTGGATGCTGATCTTGTCGCTCAGGTCGTACTTGGCCATGGCGCTGAAGGTCCAATAGCCGGGCACGACGTTGATCAGGTTGGTGGCCGCCACCGGGCTGCTGGTCGCCGCGCGCTGTGACACGGCGTTGGCGCCGCCGCCGATCTGCCAGTCCTTGGTCAGCTGATAGGTGGTCCACAGGTTGAAGGTGTGGTGCGGCACGTTGGCCAGCGCCCGGCCCACTTGGGCGAAGGTGGTGGACTTGATGACCGTGCCGTCCATGTAGGCGTAACCCATGGTGGCCTGCCACGCGTCGGTGATGTGCCCCTCCAACTCCAGTTCCGCACCCTGCACCCGCTGGTCGCCGCCCAGCACGTTGAGGGCGGAGTTGTTGGGGTCGGTGACGCGGGCGTTGTCCTTTTCCGTCTGGAACAGGGCGGTGCGCACGCTCAAGCGGTCATGCAGCAGGTCGATCTTGCCGCCGACCTCATAGGTCTTGTTGCTTTCCGGATCGACGTTGGCGGTGGCGGCGGACAGGGAGATCTGCTCCGCCGACGGGTTGAACGAGGTGCCGAAGCTGGCATAGACGCTGCTTTCCGGCGTGGGCTTGAACACCAGGGCGGCGCGGCCGGACGGCAGGCTGTCGGTGCGCGAGAACGCGGTGGCCGGCGCCACCGTCTGGGCATAGTCGCTGTCCAGATGGTCGTAACGGAAGCCGCCGACCAGCGACCATTGGTCGTTGAACTTCACCGTGTCCACCGCGAACACCGCCACCGTGTCCACCGTGGCGCTGACCCGGGACGAGGTCTTGGGCACGCCGGCGAAAGCCTGCGCCTCATTGGGCGACACCAGGCTGGTGGTGGGCACGCCCGTCCACGCCGTCCGCGTGGGGTCGGAGGTTTCGCGCGATAGCTCGATCCCCGTCACCACGGCGTGTTCCAGCGACCCGGTGTGGAAATGGATGTTGGCCGTCGCCTGGTCGTCCAGGCTGGTTTCCACGCTGCGCACCGTGATCTCGTTGCGCGTGACGTTCAGGCCGGACAGGGGCCCCACCGTGGCCGTGGTCACCGCGGTGTTCAACTGCGGTTCGGTGATGCGGGCGTTGCGGTAGTAATTGCCGTAGCGGAACTGGTTTTCCAGGGTGATGGCCGGCGTCAGGTCGTGCTGCACGTCGGCGGTCACGACGTTGGCGTCGGTCTTCAGGTAGTCGCTGTGGAAACCATAGAAGTTGCGGTAGTCCACCGGCGCCGGCTTGCCCAGCAGGAAGGGGATGCCGTAGTCGGGGCGGTCGTCTTCCGACTGGTGCAGATAGCTCAAGGTCACGCGGGTGGGCGTGCCGATGCCGAAGGCCACCGTCGGCGCCACGCCGTAACGCTCATTCTTGGCACCGTCGCGGCCGGTGACGTCGGCGGTGGTGCCCATGGCGTTGATGCGCACGGCGGTGGTGGCGTCGATCGCCCGGTCCACGTCGGCGGTCAGGCGCTTCATGCCGTCGGTGCCGATGCCGGCCGTGCCGGCGGTGATGGCCTCCAGCCCGGCGGCCTTGCTCACCTGGTTGATGGTGCCGCCGGTGGACCCGCGGCCGAACATGGCGCTGTCCGGGCCCTTCAGCACCTCGGCCGACTGGTAGTTGAAGCTGTCGCGGTAATAGCTGCCGAAGTCGCGCAGGCCGTCCAGGAAGATGTCGGACCGGGCGCTGAAGCCGCGCAGGGTCAGGTTGTCGCCCTGGGCGCCGGCCTCGCCGGCCGCCAGGCTGATGCCGGCCACGTTGCGCAGGGCGTCGCGCAGGGTGGTGACGCCCTGGTCCTTCATCTCCTGGTTGGAAATGACGGTGACCGACTGCGGTGTGTCCAGCAGCTTTTCCGTCAGCATCTTGTTGGCCGGCCGCTCCGTCCGGTAATCCGGCGCCTGCACGTCCTGGTCCTGCACCGACAGGGTCGGCAGGGCCAGGGTGCCGCCCTGCTGCTGCTGTCCGGCCGGGGCCGGCGCGCTGGCCTGGGGGGCCGCCGTCTGCGCCTGGGCGCCGGCCGACAGCAGGCCGCCGCCCGCCAGCGACAGGCCGCCCGCCAGCGACAGGGCGGTGCGCGCCAGCGTGCGCGGCGCCTTGGCCCGGCTGGCGATGATGAAATCGCGATTGCTCGACATTACGGTCCCCACCTTGATGTCACGGCTTTTGCCGATTGGCTCCCCCCGTTCCCAACGCGGGAAAGGGTAATTTCCTTGTTAGGAATGAGATCGACTATTATTTGCCGTTTTGCGGGGCGTCAACGCGTCAAATAAGACTGATTCTCAAGATTCCCAGGGAATCCGCCATTAATCGCGTATCTGCGACAATTTGCCCGGGGCGCGCCGCCCCTGGTGGGTGGGGTTTCGGTTATTCCGTTGTGAATACAGCGCCTTGGCCGATGGCGTCCGGGGTTGGATTTTTATTTGCAGATCAGCACCTGATCCGATACGTGTGGGTGCGAATGCCTCGCAACTGATTGGTCCTTGTCCATTTCGGCCGCGAGACATCGCGCTGAAGGAAGCCAGACGTTTTGAGTGACGAAGGCATAACCCTGCGCCTGTACAGGACGCACCGCGACACGCTTGTCAGTTACGCCGGCAAGCTGTCGGGGGATCGCGTGGGTGCGGAGGACATCGTGCAGGACGCCTGGCTGCTGCTGGACCGGAAGGTCGAAAGCGGGGTGGTCCGCGAACCGCTGGGCTATCTCCGGCGCATCATCCGCAACCTGGTCTTCTCCCAGGCGCGCCAGTCGCGTGAGACGGTGATCGCCCCGGAGGACATGCCCGACATCGCCGACGAGCGGCCGTCGGCGGAGGCGGAATGCATGGCGCGGCAGATGATGGAACGGGTGCTGGACGCCATCGACGCTATGCCGCCGCGCCAGCGGGCCGCGATCAAGATGTACCACTTTGAGGAAATGAAGCTGCGCGAGATCGCCGAGAAGCTGGGCATGTCGCTCTCATACACGCAAACCCTGATTACGCGTGGGATGGAAATCTGCAATCAATGCCGGCGCCAAGGGCGCTGATGCGATGGTCGCCGAAAAATTCGCCGCGCAAGAATTTTCAGGAAAACGCGTGAATTCCAACGTCTCCTCCATATGCAGGCCCCGCCACCATTCCCGGTTCCGCCCGATCCCCACCGTCCGCGCCTGGTGCCGAAAGGCACGCCGGCCATGACGGGGGGCGGAGCCACGCCCGAACGGGCCGCTGCCGAATGGTTCATCCTGCTGCGGGAGGATCCCGACGACGCGGCGCTGCGGGTACGTTTTGATGCCTGGCTGGCGGCCGAGGCCGCCCATGCCGCCGCCTGGGCCGACATGGATGAGACCGCCCGGATCATCGCCACCGCGCCGCCGGAGCGGCGAACCTATGAAGTGCCGGGCCCGGGTGACGGCTTGCCCTGGCGGCGTGGCGGGCCGCAGGGTGCCGCCAACCCGCGGCGCCGTCGGGTGATGGCCGCCGCCGCCGCGGTCATCGCCCTGGTGCTGATCGCCCGGCCGATGATCGCGCTGCGCCTGGCGGCTGACCACATCTCGGGGGTGGGGCAGGTCGAGACCGTGATGCTGGCGGACGGCTCCACCGTCGAACTGGGACCGGACAGTGCCATCGCGATTGACTATGGGCAAGGGGGGCGCCGTGTCCGCCTGCTGGCCGGCCAGGCCATGTTCGAGGTGCGGCCCGATCCCGCGCGGCCGTTCCGGGTGACGGCGGGCGATGTCACGACCACCGTTCTGGGCACCGGCTTTGATGTGCGCATGATCGGGGATGAGACCAGCGTCGCCGTGCGGCACGGCCGGGTCCGGGTAGAGGGGGCCGCCGGCGCCAGCGAACTGGGGGCCGGCGATTGGGTCCGCATCGGTCCGGACGTGGCGATGGCGTCGGGCGTGGAAGCGCCCGAACTGGTCGGCGGCTGGCGCAGCGGCAAGGTGGCCGTCCGCAACCGCCCCATCGCCGAGGCGATCGCCGAGATACGGCCCTGGTACCATGGCGAAATCGTGCTGGCCGACCGGGCGCTGGGCGCAATGCCCGTCACCGGCACCTACGATTTTCGCGATCCGGCGCGCAGCCTCAATCTCATCGTTTCGCCCTATGGCGGGCGCGTCGTGCGCATCACCCCCTGGCTGATGATCGTGACCGCCGCCTGACGCCCCACGATTTCAGGAAATTGGCAAGGCCCCGAAAATAAAGTGCGCGGATTAACGGAAAAGCCGGGCCACCGATCATCCTCTCCATAAGGTGCCACTGCATCGCATTTGCAGAAAGGTGCCGTTGATGGGTCGACTTGACGGATGATTGGGGAAAAGCATGACGAAACGGTTCAAGATGCGCCGCGCGGTGGTGGTGGGCGCGCTGCTGATGACCACGACGCTGGCGGGGGCGGGGACAGCCGCGACCGCGCAGGCGCAGGCCTTGGGCCAGCATCACTTCAACGTTCCGGCCCAGCCCCTTCGTGAAGCCATCCTGGTGTTCAGCCAGCAGTCCGGCCTGCAGGTGACGGGGCAGGGCCCGCTGATCGAGGGGCGGACCAGTGCCGCCGTGGTGGGCGACTTCGCCCCGGCGGAGGCGCTGGGCCGGATGCTGGCGGGAACGGGCCTGACCTTCCGGTTCGTCGGGCATGACGCCGTGCAGCTGGAGGCGGCCGGCCCAGGCCAGGCGGCGGATGGTGCCGTCCATCTTGGCGCGGTGCGCGTGGAAGACCAGGGCGTGGCCGAGACCAACCGCCTGCCCAACACCCTGCGCAACCGCAGCAGCGTGGCCCGCCTGGACAGCGAGGTGCAGGACACGCCGCAGATCGTCAACGTCGTCAACCAGGAGGTGATGCGCGAACAGCAGGTCACCACGCTGGAACAGGCGCTACGCAACGTTCCCGGCATCACCGTTTCCATCGGCGAGGCCAACGGCGGTCCGAACGGCGACCGTTTCCAGATCCGCGGTTTCGACTCCCTGGGCAGTTCCTATCTCGACGGCCTGCGTGACTTCGGCGTCTATGTCCGCGACGCCTTCAATTACGAACAGGTGCAGGTCCTGAAAGGGCCGTCGTCGGAGAATTTCGGGGCCGGCACCACCGGCGGCGCCATCAACAGCGAAAGCAAGCTGGCCAAGCCCGGCACCTCCGGTGATGTCAGCGTGTCGGGTGGTTCCGGCTCATATGTGCGCACGACCGGCGACATGAACTACGCCTTCAACGAGACGACGGCCCTGCGTGTCGTCGGCATGTTCCATAACCAGGACATCGTTGATCGCGACACGGTGAAGTCCGACCGCTGGGGTGTCGCTTCTTCCTTCGGTGTGGGGCTGGGCACGGACACCACCTGGTATCTCAACTACTTCCACCAGACCAACGACCGCACGCCCGACTATGGCGTGCCGCTGATCGCCCCTACGGCCACGCAGGTGCGCATCCCGGTGACGTCCTACGGCGTCTCACGCTCCAACTATTACGGCAAGAGCACCGACCGGGACAAATCGGACATCGACATGGTGACGTCGCGCTTTTCGACGAAACCCGCCGACTGGCTGACGATCACCAACGATACGCGTTATGCCACCTACCATCGCTATTTCAGCACCACGACGCCGTCGTGCGACCAGAATTGCGCCAACACCTTCTTCGCTGGCGGCAATCCCACCATCGTCTACGGCTCGGGTGGCGGCCCCACCTATGTCCAGGATTCCAAGAGCATCCAGAATTTGAGCACCGGCGTGGCCCGCTTCAACACCGCTGGCCTGTGGAACGAATTGGTCTTCGGCGCTGACCTGTCCTACGCCAAGGATTTCCGCCAGGGCTATGCCTACTCCGTCACCAAGAACCCGGTGCCACGGCTGCTGACGCCCAATACGACGGCGAACTATGCGATCAACGTCAATCCGGGCAATGTGAAGCGCTCCGATGAGCAGAACTACGCGCTGTTCGCCAGCGAACGGTTGTGGCTCACCGACCAGATTTCGGTCCTGGGCGGCGGGCGTTGGGATCGTTTCGACTCCACGTACGATCAGCTCGCGACCACGACGCGAACCGTCACCGACGCCTCGGCGGGCTATTTCAGCCCGAAGGCCAGCCTGATCTGGGAACCCAGCAGCAGCCAGACCTTCTATTTCAGCTGGTCGACCGCGACCAACCTGCCCTTCGGCCAGAACATCACCTCCGACGTCAACCCGATCAACACCGCCCGGGTCAACACCGATCCGGAGCGCAGCACCAATCTGGAGGTGGGCGCCAAGGTCAGCCTGCTGGATGACAAGCTGGGCGTCACCGGCGCCCTGTTCCAGGTCACCAAGAACAACGCCTTTTTCCTGGATGGCACCGGTGCCCTGGTATCGACCGGGGACAAGCAGAGGGTGAAGGGCGTGGAAATCGGCCTCACCGGCCAGATCACGGCGGCCTGGACCCTGAACGTGGGCTACACCTATCTGGACGGCGAAACTTTGAGTTCGGCCACGGCCGCCAACATCGGCAAGGATGTCCAGGGCGTGCCGGAACATTCGGCCTCGCTGTGGACCACGTATGACCTGACGCAGGCGATCGGTCTTACGCTGGGCAACCTGAAGGTGGGCGGCGGGGCGATCTACAAATCGTCCATCGTCACGCGGACCGACGGCATGGCGCGGGTGCCCTACAACCTGTCCTTCGACGGCCTGCTGTCTTATGAGGTCAAGAATTACCGCATCGCGGTCAATGGCTACAACCTGTTGAACCGCACCAACTATGACAGCTTCTTCCCTGGGGAGAACGCGAACACTGCCCGCGCCATCCCCTCTGCCGGGCGCATGGTGATGGTCACTGTCGGGGCGGGTTTCTAGAACCGCCACGCTTGTTTGAACGGGTGGGCTGCGCTTGGTTGACTTCAATCATCGCGTGGCCCCCACAAAGTGAAGGAAGGTATGGGATGCGGCAGGATTTCAGTGCGTGCCGCATCCCACAGGACAGAACGCCATGATGCTCCACATCCCCCAAGTCCTGACGCCGGCCGAGCTGAAGCATTGCCGCGACGTGATGCTTCAGTCCCGCTGGATCGAGGGGCAATCGACGTCCGGTGAGCAGGCCCGCAAGGCGAAGCTCAATCTTCAGCTGCCGGTGGAGTCGCCTGAGGCGCGAGAGCTGGGGGAGATCGTCCTGCGCGCGCTGGGGCGCAACCCGGAATTCAACTCGGCGGCGTTGCCGCTGCGCGTGCTGCCGCCCATGTTCAACCGCTATGACCAGGGCATGAACTTCGGCAGCCATGTCGATGGTGCCATCCGCGTGATGCCGGGTGGGGGGCCGCGCATGCGCGCCGACGTGTCCTCCACCCTGTTCCTCAACGATCCGGAGAACTACGACGGCGGGGGGTTGATCATCGAGGGGGGCTTTGAGGAAAGGCCGGTCCGCCTGCCCGCCGGCGACATGATCGTCTATCCCACCCAAAGCCTGCACCGGGTGGAAACGATCACGCGCGGGTCACGCCTGGCCGCGTTCTTCTGGACGCAGTCCATCGTCAAGAACCACGCGCACCGCGACCTGCTCTATCAACTCGACAAGGCCATCCGCCAGTTGCGCATGCGGGTCGATGACGCCGACCCCGCGATCCTCTCGCTCACCAACAGCTATCACAACCTTCTCCAGGAATGGGCGGAGCTGTGAATTGCGATCAGCCTATGGCCGAACACGCTCCGTAGGGTGCGAACCTAGGAACGGCGGCCGAAAAGTTCTCGGAAAAGTTCCTCGGCCCGCCGCTTGCCCGCTTCCGTGAACATCACGGACTTGGCCTTGCCCACCGGGTCGGTGATGAGGCCTTGCTCATGAAGCCGGTTCATCGCCGCCCAGTCGAACGTCTTCTACGTCCGGTCCTCCTCGTGCAGCCCGAGGTGGAGCAGCGCCAAGACCGCCTGGTCGATCCGGTCGGTGTCGATGTCATCCATGATGCCCGTCCTGACTTGCCTGGCCGCCGCCGCGCATGCTGGATTCTCCACTGAAACTATGATTTGCCGGATGATGCCATTGGGGAAGCCGACAATGGTGATTCTCTGCCACAGATGCGTTGGGAGAAAAAAATAGGGAGAGATAATTTAAAATGATTATGGTTTTGGTAAAAACCCGAAGTTTGGCGCATGATTATTTGAGTAAAAAATCCTGCTTTCATTCGGTGTATTTTATAGAATTTATCATGAAATTATCTCATCATTCATTTTAAACCAATTTATTCTGTTCTGTGGTATGGGATATATATTCGTAAATTCTCTAATTAATCCCTGTCTGCACTCGCCATGATCAAAATTTGATATCCATTCATCGGCGCTTAATTTGAGTTCGATGCGCCATTTTGCTTGTACGGAAAATATTCCAATGGTATATCCAGCATATTCTGAATCCTCAATTAAGGCTTGTGTCCAATATGATCCTGATCTTATTGGAGCTTCTGTTCTTATATCCATATATCTGAAAATTATTGGTCCTATTTCACTATAGACGCATTCTTTTCTTTCTTTATTTTCTTTCCATATATGATATACAATTGGGTCTGTAGTGGAATTTTCTAATTTTTTTCTATCCTCATCCGATATTTTGTATTTGGAAATGTAGTCATTAATATTAATCATCGGAGTATATCCTTTTCTGAGGAATTGACATTGCGCGCGAATCATAAGTGAAATAATGAGAATTCTAGTGAGTATTTTCAATATAAAATGTATATGCTGATCGAGGATTCTTAAGCGGTCGTTGAATCCAACCTCACGCCTTACGGCCCATCCAGGCTTTTCAGCATGTGTGTCTCGATGGCGGCGCGTTGCAGGGGGCCGACGTCTTCCGGGGTCACGGAATAGAGGCCCTCGAGATAGGCCTTGTCGGCGGAGGTCAGCATTTCCGGTTTCTGCCGGTCCGGGCAGGTGTCGGCGAACAGGTCCAATAGGCTGGGCAGGCCGTCACAGCCGCCGCTGGGCGTGGGCTGGGCCAGGGTCAGCATCGCCACGTAGTCGGCGATGGGGCCCAGGTGCCGGCCGTTGATCCGGGTCATGTCCACCACGACCAGCACATGGTCGAACACGCTGACCAGGTGGCCGTGGTCCAGGCGGCTGCCCAGCGCGCCGCCCGGCATCATCTCATAGGGATCGTTGATATAGGTGTCGACGCCGTTGGACGTGGCGGTCACGTACCAGGCCTGGATGGGCTTGGTGACTTTGGCCAGCGCCTGGGTCTGGTTCACGAAATGATAGCCCAGCAGGACGGGCGATTTGCGGGCCACCTCATCCATCATGGCCTGCGGCTGGTCGGTGAAGATGACCTCCACATCCGGCTTGCAGGTGGCCTTGGTCAGGGCGGGGGCGCCGACCTCCTCCGCCATGCCCTCGATGCGGGCGGTGATGAAGGTCACGAACTCCGGTTTCACGCCCCGCACCAGGGGGCAGATGGGCTTGCGCCAGCGGATGATCTGGTCCAGGTGGGGCGCCAGCGTGGTGCGCGACCGCACGAAGCCGCTGACCACGCTGTCCAGCGATTGGTTGGTGGGCCGCTCGCCGGTGATGGTCACGCTGCCGGTGGCGGAATCCCCGGTCTTGGCCGGTGGCGGGCCATCGGACTGGGCATGGTCGGACTGGGCGCGTGCCGGCGCGCCGACCAAGAGGACAACGGCGGCCAGGCAGGCCCGCAAGCCCATTCGACAATCACGCGGCGCCCGTGTCTTCGCCATGTCCCGGCCCGGCCCTGAATGGATGTTGTCGCCTCAATTTAATCCACGGCCGGGGCGGGGGCAATGCGGCGGGTATGCGCGGGGGCGCCGTCGCACCCTGTCAGGGATTGGGGACGCCGTTGACGGTGCCGCTACCGTGGCTGTCCTCGATGGTGCCGCCGTTGACCCCCACCAGGTTGCCCAGCCCATTGTCCGGATCGCCGATGACGTTGCCGCTGGCCCAGCTGTTCCTGATCAGGCCGCTGTTGGTTCCCGCCAGGCCGCCGGTCCGATAGGAATCCTGGGTCGCGGCACTGACGTTGCCGGTGGCATGGCTGTTCAGGATGGTGCCGCCGTTGCTTCCGACCAATCCGCCCTGGTCGCTGCCGTACCCGGTCGACAGGTTGCCGGCGGCGACCCCGGCATCGATCAGCCCGGTATTGGTTCCCGCCAGCCCGCCGAATTCCGAGGTGTCGATGCCGCCCGTCAGGTTGCCAGTGGCCTGGCTGTTCAGGATGGTGCCGCCGTTGGCGCCCACCAGGCCGCCCACGTTCGTGCTGCCGCGTCCGCTGGCCAGCACGCCGCCGCTGGCTTGGGCGTTGGCGATCAGGCCGGTGTTCTCGCCCACCAATCCGCCCACGTCGAAGGCGGCATAGCCGCTGGGTTGGGGGGAATAGGCGGTGCCGTCCACCGCGCCGGTGGCCTGGCTGTTCAGGATGGTGCCGCTGTTGACGCCGGCCAGGCCCCCGGTCCAGCGGACGCCGTTCACCCCGCCGCTGGCCCAGCTGTCGCGGATGCTGCCGGCGTTGGCCCCGGCCAGCCCGCCCACATACTGGGAAAGGCCGGCCGACACGAAACCGGTGGCCTGGCTGTTCAGGATGACGCCGCTGTTGACGCCCGCCAGGCCGCCCACCTGGCTGCTGCCGGTGCGCGCGGCTACGGTGGGGTTGGCGGCCTGGCTGCCGCCGATGGTGCCGCTGTTGACACCCGCCAGCCCGCCGACGCCTGAACTGATGCTGCCCGTGCCCACCATGCCGGTGGCGTAGCTGGCGGCGATGGTGCCGGCGTTGATGCCGACCAAGCCACCGACGGCGGCGGCACCGCTGCCGTCATAGGTGAGGTAGGCGACCAGGACATCGCCGGTGGCGAAGCTGTGGTTGATGGACTTGGCGCCGCCGCCGGCATTGGCGCCGTCGGTGATCGGCCCGTTATAGCCGGCCAGGCCGCCGATGCTGCCGCTGCCGCTGCCCGCTTGGACATTGCCCAACGCGTAGGCGTCGCTGATGGCGCCGGTGTTGTACCCCACCAGGCCGCCCAGATAGCGGCTGTTGTCGCCGGCGGTGACGTTGCCGGTGGCGTAGCTGGCCGTGATCACGCCGGAATTGACGCCCGCCAGGCCGCCCACCTGGGTGCCCGTGACCAGGCCGGTGGCGTTGCTGGTGATGACGGCGCCGTTGGCGTGGCTGTTGACGATGGTGCCGGCATTGACGCCCGCCAGCCCGCCGCTGGTGTCGGTGCCCTGCACGCCGCCGGTGGCGTAACTGGCGCTGATCAGTCCGCCATTGATGCCGACCAGTCCGCCGACCTGCTGTTGGGGGATGAAGCTGCCGTCCCGGATGCCCACGACCCGGCCGGTGGCATGGCTGGCGATGATGACGCCGGTATTGGTGCCCGCCAGCCCGCCCAGCGTGCCGGTGCCGCTGACGTTGCCGGTGGCATAGCTGGTGGTGATGGTGCCCGTGTTCAGGTTCACCAGGCCGGAGGCGCCGGTGGTGTCGCCGGTGGCGTGGCTGTTGGTCAGGGCGCCGTCGTTCTCGCCCACCAGGCCGGCCACGCCACTGCCCAGGGTGCCGCCATCCGCATAGGAATTGGCGATGGTGCCCAACTGACTGCGCCCCACCAGCCCGCCGAGAAGACCGCTGCCGGGCCCGACGATCACCGAATTGGCGGCGTAGCTGTCGGTGATGGTGCCGCTGACGATGGTGGCCGGCTTGCCCCGCTGTTCCACCGAGATATAGCCGTTCCCGCCCACCAGGCCGCCGACCACGGCGCTGTACATGCCGGCGCGGACGGTGCCCAGGGCGAAGGCGTGGCTGATCAGCCCCTCATTATCCCCGACCAGCCCGCCGATGTTGGCGCTGTAGTCGCCTGCCGTCACCGCCGCCAGGCTGTAGCTGTTCAGGATGGTGCCGGTGTTGGCGCCGGCCAGGCCGCCCACGCCGCTGGCCACCGGCGGCGGCCCGCCCTGGAAATTGCCGCCGGAATTCTCCCCCACCGTGACGCTGCCCAGGGCGTGGCTGTCGCTGATGGTGCCGGCGTTCAGGCCGACCAGACCGCCCACCCGCGTGCTGTCCACGCCACCGATGGCGACGGCGACGCTGGACCAGGATGTGTCGATGACACCCTGGTTCACGCCCGCCAGGCCGCCGATGCCGTCCGCGTTGTAGCTGTCGCCGTTGATCGTGCCGGTGACCTGGGCGTGGCGGATGGTGCCGCTGTTGCGGCCGGTGACGCCGCCCACGTCCGCCAGGCCGGCGGCGGCCACCTGATTGAGGATGACATCGTTCAGCAGGCCCGAACTGTCGCCGAACAGGCCGACATAAACCTGGCCGGTGCCGCCCACCGCCAGGTTGGCGATGCCGTGGCCCAGGCCCTGGAAGACACCGCTGAAGGCATCGCCGTTACCACCCACGGGAGTAAAGGCGACGCCGGCCATGTCCAGGTCCGCGTTCAGGGCGTAATGGCCGGCCAAATCGTCCGCCATGGCCTGCAACTGGGCCGGAGTGTTGACCAGGGTGTAGGCCAGGCCCTGGATGGACAGGGCGTCGCCCGCCGCCCGCAAGGACACCTTGGCGCCCTGGTTCACGTCCAGCGCGCCGCTGCCGCCCGTGCCGTAGTTCAGCGCCAGTGTCGCCGCACTGGTGCCGCCGTGGGTGATGCCGGCGCTGACGGTGATGTCGCGATAGGCGGCCAGGGTCAGGCTGTTGCCGCCGGTCCAGCTGATGGGGGCGGCCACCAGGATGTCGCCGTTGGCGCCGCCGGTGGATCCGGTCTGCAAGGTGACGTTGGTGGTGGCCAGCGCGGTTTCGACGGTGGTGTTGCTGATGACGCTGACATTGGCGTCGGAGGTGCCGCCGGCGGCGGTCACGATGAGGTTGGACGGATCCAGCAGCCAGGTGCCGGTCTTGCCATGCGGGGCGCTGGTGTCGACGCGCACGTCGGCGATGGCGAAATTGGCGCCGGATGTCTCGATGCTGCCGCCGTCGCCGCCCTCGGCCCCCGCCTTGGCGGACAGGGCGCCGGTCACCGTCGTGCTGCCGGCGGAGGTCAGGCGGATGCCGCCACCGTTGCCCGTGCCGATGCCGTCGGCGGCGATGGTACCGCTGCTGTCGATGGCGGATGAGGCGTCCAGCGTCACCACGCCGCCATGGGCGGACAGGGCGCTGGCCTCGATCACGCCGCTGTTGTTGATGACGCCGCCCAGCAGGGCGTCGGCGGACTTGGCCGACAGCACCACCTGGCCGTCCGGTGCCGCGATCAGCCGGCGGTTGATGATCAGCGCCCGCATCGCCGCTGGGTCCACCGCCACCGTGACGCCGCCGCCATCCGCAAACGTCAGGGTGACCTTCTCCCCGGCCGCCAGGACCACGCTGCCCAGCTTGGCGGTGACGACGCCCTCATTCACCACCTCCGGCGCCAGCAGGCCGATATAGCCGCCGTCCGCGGCGGTCAGGCTGCCCTGGTTGGTGATGCCGCCGGTGGCGCCGTTGCGGGTGAAGACATCGTTGCCGGCCATGAAGTCCTGGTTGGCGATGTCCAGCGTGCTGGCGATCAGCCCGCCCACGTTGACGGTCGCCCCCTTGCCGAAGGTGATGCCGGCGGGATTGACGATGAAGATTTGGCCGTTGGCGGTCAGCTTGCCCAGAATGTCGGACGGGATGCCCGACACCACGCGGTTCAGGGCGGCGGCGCCGGATCCCGGCTGCTGGAAGGTGACGGCGTTGCCGGTACCGATGCTGAAGCTCTGCCAGTTGATGACGGCGCGGGGGCTGGACTGGACGATGGTCATGTCGCCGCCCGTCTGGCTGATGGCGGCGGCACCGGCGGCCACGCTGCCGCCGGTGGGCAGGGCGCCTTGCTGGGCTTGGGCGCCCGCCGCCGTCAAGGCGACCAGCGCGGCGGAGGTGGCCAGCAGGGTGCGGAAGGGGACGCCGCGTCCACGCGGGCGCGGGGCGGCGGGCCGGTTCAGGTCGACCATGATCAAAATCCCTCGGGCGTCCGCCTGGTATCCGCCGGCGGATCGGGACGCGGAGGGAGGGGCACTGGCAGCCGGCCAGGCCACGCACCCGCGCCGCCTGGGGGATAGCGGCGCCGGGGCGCAGTGCGGGAATGGTTCTGGCAGCTTTGTTTCTTAAGGGTGGTGGCGTTGGCTCCCTGTCGGGATAGTACGCGCGACACCCTGTCCCCGGCCTGTGACCAGACGGTGGCAAACAACCTTTAGATGTTTGCCACCGTCTGGTCAAGCGAATGCGGTCAGGGCTTCACCGCCCCCTCGATCAGGCTGAACACCTCGTCGGCGCGGCCGGCCAGGATGCCCTTGGCGGAATACAGCGCCGTGCCCATCACCTGGGCCGGCGCGACCTTGGGCGGGATCACCAGCTCGTACCGGTCGGTGACCACGTCCAGCAAGGCGGGGCCGGGGGCGTCCAGCCAGTCGCGCACCGCGCGCTCCAACTCCTCCGGCTGCTCCACCCGGCGGCCCCACAGGCCCATGGCGGCGGCCACGCGGGCGAAGTCCGGGTTCTTCAGGTCGGTGTAGGTGTCCAGCAAGCCCTCCACCTTCTGCTCGATCTCCACGAACCCGAGGGAGCCGTTGTTGAACACCGCCACCTTGATGGGCAGGTTCTCCTGCACGGCGGTCAGCAGATCGCCCATCAGCATGGTCAGGCCGCCGTCGCCGGACAATGAGATGACCTGCCGGCCGGGGAAGGCCGCCTGGGCGCCCAGCGCCTGGGGCATGGCGTTGGCCATGGTGCCGTGGCTGAGGCTGACGACGGTGCGGTTCTGGCCGGTGGACGGCACATGGCGCAGGCACCACACCATGGGCGATCCGCCGTCGGCGGTGTAGACCGCGTCCGTCGCCGCGTGGCGGGCCACCACCTCCGTCAGATATTGCGGGTGGATGGTGGTGACGTTGTTGGCGCCCTTGGCGCGCTTCTCCAGCTTGGCCTCCGCCTTGCCGGCCTGCGCCAGGGCGGCGTCCAGGAAACGGCGGTCGTCTCGCGGCTCCAACCGGGGCAGCAGGGCCTCCAGCGTCGCCTTGACGTCGCCCACCACGCCCACATCCACCGGGTGGCGGCGGCCCAAATGGGCGCCGTCGATGTCCAGCTGGATGATCCTGGCCTTGGACGGATAGAACTGCCGCCAGGCGAAATCACAGCCCAGCAGCAGCAGGGTGTCGCAGTCCATCAGGGCGCGATAGCCGCCGGCCGTGCCGAAGATGCCGGTCATGCCCACGTCATAAGGGTTGTCGTGTTCCAGGAAGTCCTTGGCGCGCGAGGTGCGGGCCACCGGCGCCTTCAGCCGTTCCGCCAGCGCCACCACCTGGTCGTGCGCGTTCTCGCAGCCTGACCCGCCATAGATGGCGACCTTGGTGCCGGCGTTCAGCAGGCGCGCCATGTCGTCCAGTTCCGCCTCGCTGGGGCGGATGACGGGGCGGGCGCGGTGGACGGCGAAGTCCGGCTCGTCGGGGGCGTCGGCGCTGGAGATGTCCACCGGCACGATCAGCACGGCGACACCCTTTTTCACCAGGGCCGCTTGCGCCGCCATTGCCGTCATGCGCCGGGCCTGGGCGGGGGTGCGGATCTCCTGGCAGAAGACGGTGCCGGCGCTGTAGACTGCCTTGAAGTCCACCTCCTGCGGGAAGTCGAACCCCAGCTCGTCCCGCGTCACCTGGCTGGCGATCAGCACCACCGGCGCCCGGTTGCGGTTGCTTTCCCACACGCCGTTGATGAAGTGCAGGCTGCCCGGGCCGCACGACCCGGCGCACAGCGCCAGTTCCCCCGTCAGTAGGGCGTCGGCCCCGGCGGCCATGGCCCCCGCCTCCTCATGCCGCACATGGACCCAGCGCAGGTCGCTGCGGCGCAGCGCGTCGGTGAAGTAGTTCAGGGTATCGCCCGGCACGCCGTAGCAGCGCCGCGCGCCGGCGGCGCGCAGGGTTTCCACCATGATGTCGGCGACGGTCTTGCTCATTCCGGTCATCCCTTCCTGGTCCAATGGTCGGGGGGATAACCGCGTGGAGGACGGATGGGTCCCGAAGTGCTGGCATGCAAAAGAAAAACCCCGCCGGCAGGGCGCCGGCGGGGTTCGTCACTCAAGCGTCAATTCCAGGGGTCAGGTGAATTCCTGGAAGAAGTCGTTGCCCTTGTCGTCCACGACGATGAAGGCGGGGAAGTCCTCGACCTCGATGCGCCAGATGGCTTCCATGCCCAAATCCTCAAAGGCGATGCATTCCACCTTCTTGATGCAATCCTGGGCCAGGCGGGCGGCCGCACCGCCGATGGATCCCAAGTAGAAGCCGCCGTGCTTCTTGCACGCCTCGCGCACCGCCGGGCTGCGGTTGCCCTTGGCCAGCATGACGAAGGAACCGCCCGCCGCCTGGAACTGGTCCACGAAGCTGTCCATGCGCCCGGCCGTGGTGGGCCCGAAGGAGCCGGAGGCGTAGCCCGTCGGCGTCTTGGCGGGGCCGGCGTAATAGATGGGGTGGTTCTTGAAGTAATCAGGCAGCGGCTGGCCGGCCTCAAGCCCAGCGCGCAGGCGGGCATGGGCGCTGTCGCGCGCCACGATCAGCGGTCCGGTCAGCGAGACGCGGGTGCGGATCGGGTACTGGGTCAGCGTGGCGCGGATTTCCGACATGGGCCGGGTCAGGTCGATCTTGACGACCTCGCCTTCCAGGTCGCCGGCGTCGATTTCCGGCAGGAAGCGGGCGGGATCGTGCTCCAGCTCTTCCAGGAAGATGCCGTCGCGGGTGATCTTGGCCATGGCCTGGCGGTCGGCGGAGCATGACACGCCGATGCCGATGGGCAGCGAGGCGCCGTGGCGCGGCAGGCGGATGACGCGCACGTCGTGGCAGAAGTACTTGCCGCCGAACTGCGCGCCGATGCCCATGGTCTGGCTCAGCTTGTGGACCGCGGCCTCCATCTCCAGGTCGCGGAAGGCGTGGCCGCTTTCCGAGCCCTGGGTGGGCAGGCCGTCGTAATAGCGGGCGGAGGCCAGCTTCACCGTCTTCAGGTTCATCTCGGCACTGGTGCCGCCGATGACCACCGCCAGGTGATAGGGCGGGCAGGCGGACGTGCCCAGCGACTTGATCTTCTCTTCCAGGAAGGGCAGCAGGCGGTCGGGCGCCAGCACGGACGGGGTGGCCTGGAACAGGAAGGTCTTGTTGGCTGACCCGCCGCCCTTGGCCATGAACAGGAACTTGTAGGCGTCCTCGCCCTCCGCATAGATGTCGACCTGGGCCGGCAGGTTGGTGCGGGTGTTCTTTTCCTCATACATGGACAGGGGGGCGACCTGGCTGTAGCGCAGGTTGCGCTTGGCGTAGGCGTCCAGCACGCCGCTGCCCAGGGCGGTCTCATCCCCGCCCTTGGTCCAGACGCGGCGGCCCTTCTTGCCCATGATGATGGCGGTGCCGGTGTCCTGGCACATCGGCAGGATGCCGGATGACGCGATGGCGGCGTTCTTCAGCAGGTCCAACGCCACGAAACGGTCGTTGGGCGAGGCCTCGGCATCATCCAGGATGGCGCGCAACTGGGCCAGATGGCCGGGGCGCAGCAGGTGGTTGATGTCCATGAAGGCCTGCTCGGCCAGCAGGCGCAGGCCCTCGGGCTCGACCTTCAGCACCTCCTCCCCGTCGAAGCTGGTGACCGACACATGGTCGCTGGTCAGCTTGCGGTAGCTGGTGGCGTCCTTGGCCACGGGGAACAGGGTGAACTCCCGGCTTTCACCGCCGACGTCTGGCATTGGGTTAACTCCCGGCTTGCCCTGCCCGGCCTCTCTTGGCCCGGCTTGTCCGGCGGCGGCTTTGCGGGGCCCCGCCGGTGTGGTCCAACTGGCTTGGCCCCGGGCGGCTCCCGGAACCGGCGCGGACCTTACGCCAGCGGGCGGGGCCTGTCATCTGCGCCGCGCGCACGCCACCTGTCCGGCGTTCGCCGTTCCGGGTTGTGACCCATCGGCCGCAGAAAGCCGGAAATCCAAGAGTGCAAATATAGTTTTCGAGCATTGATGCAGGGGATGGGCCGCCTCAAAGGGCGATATCAGACAAGTCCTGACATATTGTGATTATTTCAGATTAATACATACTGATACTCTTCAATATTATCGATTGGTGTTTGCCTTAATACTTATTATACCTTTCCGCCTCTACAAAAGCCGGGCGCCGCCTTGGGGGCGGATGGATCAAACGGCGACATGACCGAGATGGATGGGATGATGGGACGCTCTGTGAAGGTTGGCGCGCGCACGGGTGGTGCGGTTGTGGGGCAGGGTTCGGTGCTGCGGAGCAGCCGGGCGCGCCTGCTGGCGGGGGTGTCGCTCCTGCTGCTGACGCCGGCCGTGGCCGAACCGGCAATGGCGGCTTGCGTCGCCACCATTACCTCCACGTCGATCGTCTCCAGCCAGAGCGCGTGTGGGGCAACCTGGACCGGTGGCAACCTCACAATCACTAGCACCGGCGGCTTCGATGATTCCACCATCTCCAGTGGCGTGTACGCCAGCGGCACGGTCGGCACCCTGCTGAACCAGGGGTATATTTCCGGCGTCTACGGTGCCTTCAATTCCGGCGTGATGACGGCCGCGATCAACAGCGGCACCATCGTGGCGGTCAGTGGCAACGGCTTCAACAATTCCGGTACCCTTGGCACCCTGTCGAACAGCGGTACGATTAGTGCCCCGAAGAGCGGCGTTTACACGTACGGCACCATCAACACCGTGAACAACAGCGGCCTCATCACGGCCCAGGGTGGTACTTTTTCTTCCTACATTTATTCTACCGGCGTTCAGGTTTACCACGGCAAGATTGGCGCGCTGAACAACAGCGTCACAGGGACCATCCAGGGCCAGACCTACGGCGTATACATCACCTCCGCCGGCACCATCGGAACGCTGGCCAACAGCGGTGTGATCAGCGGCGGCCGGGACGCCATCTATTCAGATGGCGGTACCATCGGCACCCTCATCAACAGCGGCACCATCGCCGGCGATATCGACATGCCCACCGCCCTGACCATCGCGGGCGGTGCCGGCACCACGGTCGGCACGCTGACCGGCTACAGCGCCGGCAGCCAGGGCACCATCACCAGCACCGCCGCCAACCTGGTCTTCTCCTCCGGCAACCTGCTGGTGAACGACCTGATCAACGCCACCGGCCACACGGTGGTGAACAGTGGGTCCACCCTGACGGTGGCCAGCGTCGTCAACGTCATCGGCAACTATAGCCAGAGCGCCGGCAGCCTGATCGTGAGTGGCGGCGGCGAACTGGTGGTCAACGGTAACGCCAGCATCACCGGCGGCGCCGTCAAGGCCTCGCTGGCCTCCACCGGCAACTACCTGGCGGGTCAGACCATCAACCTGGTCCAGGGCTCGACCCTGTCCAACTATGCGGCGGCCCAGGTCACGGTCACCGGCGCGCAGGTCGGCGCCGCCGTCGCCACCATCACGACGACCGGCACCGTGCTGTCGATGAGCGAGGGCAGCCCCGTCTCCGCCGCCGCGACGGTCAAGGTGCTGCAGGCGCAGCTGACCAGCGACTATGTCGGCGGCACCCTGGGCAGCATCGGCAACACCGGCACCTTGGGCGCCACCTACGGCGTCTATGTGGGCAGCACCGGCACGCTGGGCACGCTGTCGAACAGCGGCACCATCGCCGGCACCAACTACGGCGTCGTCGTCCAGGGCACCCTGGGCTATGTGGCCAACAGCGTCGGCGCCACCATCGGTGGCCGGACCGGCATGTGGATCCCCGGCACCATCGGTACGCTCAGCAACGCCGGCCTGATCCGCGGCGCCAGCACGGCCATCTACCTGTCCGGCGTGGTCAACACCCTGGCCAACAGCGGCACGATCAGCGCCGAATCCATCGCGCTGGATGTGCGCGGCAGCATCGGCACGCTGAACAACAGCGGCACCATCAGCGGCCAGTCGACCGCCGCCCTCTATCTCGGCTCGCAGGGCAGCATCGGCACGCTGGTCAACAGCGGCACCATCGCCGGCGACATCACCAACCGGTCGGCCAACGCCCTGACCATCGCGGGTGGTTCGGGCAGCACCATCGGCACCCTGACTGGCTATGCCGGCAGCCAGGGCACCCTCACCAGCGAGAACGCCGAATTGGTGTTCGCCTCCGGCAACCTGCTGGTGAACGACCTTCTCGTCACCGACAGCCACACGGTGGTGAATAACGGTGCCAGCCTGACGCTGGCCACCACCACCAACATCATCGGCAATTACAGCCAGAGTGCCGGCAACGTCGTTCTGCGCAGCGGGGCGGAACTGGTGGTCAGCGGCACCGCCAGCATCACCGGCGGCACGGTGAAGGGCAGCCTGTCGTCCACCGCCAACTACCTGGCGGGCCAGACCGTCGACCTGGTCCAGGGTTCCACCCTGTCCAGCTACACCGGCGCGCAGGTCGCCGTCACCGGCGCCAAGGTCGGCGCCATCGCGGCCACCACCGTCACCAGCGGCACCGTGCTGTCGTTGAGCGAGGGCAGCCCCGTCTCCTCCACCGCGACGGTGAAGGTGCTGCAGGCGCTGCTGACCAGCGACTATGTCGGCGGCAATCTCACCAGCATCGGCAACACCGGCAGCATCGGCGCCACCTACGGCGTCTATGTCGCCAGCACCGGCACGCTGGGCACCCTGTCGAACAGCGGCACCATCGCCGGCTCGTCCGTCGGCGTCGATATGCTGGGCACCCTGGGGACGCTGTCGAACAGCGGCACCATCACCGGCGGCGCCGGCGTCCAGGTTGCCGGCATCGGCGGTACCGTTGACAACAGCGGCGTCATTTCCGGCAGCCTCACCGGCGTCCGGGTCTCGGGCACCTTGGGCACCCTGATCAACAGCGGTACCGTGACCTCCGCCGACGTGGCGGTGCAGGTGGCGGCCAGCGGCACGCTGGGCGTCCTGATGAACAGCGGCACGCTGTCCGGCAGCTATACCGCCGTCGCGATCAGCCAGCACTTCCTGGGCACGCTGAACAACAGCGGTCTGATCACCGGCGCGTCGGCCGTCTATGTCGGCACCAACGGCACCCTGGGCACCCTGGTCAACAGCGGCACCATCGCCGGCGACATCGAGAACAAGTCGGCCACCGCCCTGACCATCGTGGGCGGCAGCGGCGGGACGGTGGGCACCCTCACCGGCTACACCGCCGGCAGCCAGGGCACCATCCGCAGCACCGGCGCCGACGTGGTGTTCGCCTCCGGCACCACCCAGCTGAACGACGCGATCGACGTCGGCACCCACACGGTGGTCAACAGCGGCGCCACCCTGGACCTGGCCAGCACGGTCAGCATCACCGGCAACTACAGCCAGGCCACCGGCACCCTGGCGCTGGGCGCCTACACCCTGGTGGTCGGCGGTGTCACCAGCATCAGTGGCGGTGCCATCACCACCACCCAGCTGGACGCCGCCGGCAACTACCTGGCGGGCAGCGGCACCGGCACCCTGGTCCAGGGCGGCACGGGCTCCAGCTACACCGGCGTGGACATCACCAGCGGCATCACCGGGCTGGAGGTCGCGACCAGCGTCGTCACCATCGGCGGCACCGTCGACCTGCTGCTGCAGCAGGCCAACGACTATGTCGGCGGCACGCTCGCCAACCTGGACAACACCGGCACCATCGCCAGCGTGCAGACGGCCGCCTATGTCGCCGCCACCGGCACCATCGGCACCCTCAGCAACAGCGGCGTCCTGGACGGCACCCGCTTCGGCATCCGCAACGTCGGCTCCGTCGGCCTGCTGACCAACAGCGGCACGGTCACGGGCGTCGTGGGCCTGTACAACCAGGGCACCATCGGCACGGTGCTGAACACCGGTTCGCTGGTGGACGCCCCGTCGTACCAGGCCTCCGGCCTGTATAACCAGGGCAGCATCGGCCTGGTCGACAACCGGGGCACGATCAGCGGTGAGGCTTACGGCCTGTACAACCGCGGCACCATCGACAGCCTCAACAACAGCGGCGTGATCAGCGGCGCCACGGCGCTGTACACCAGCGGCAGCCTGGGCACGGTGGCCAACAGCGGCACCATCGCCGGCAACGTGGTGAACACCAGCGCCAACGATCTGGTGATTGTGGGCGGTTCCAACGGCACCGTGGGCGTCTTCACCGGCGGCACCATCAGCAACGCGGCCGCCAACCTGGTGTTCGCGTCCGGCGACCTCAGCCTGGATGATGCCATCGACGTGACCGGCCATACGGTCACCAACGCCGGCGCCAACCTGACCCTGGCCGCCGACGTGGCGGTGACCGGCAACTATAGCCAGTCGGCCGGAACCCTGGCTGTCGCCGGCCATGTGCTGAACGTCAGCGGGACCGCCGTCATCAGCGGCGGCGTGGTCGATGCCGGCCTGTCCGCCACGGCCAACTATCTGGCGGGTGACAGCGCCACCCTGGTCCAGGGCGGTGCTGGTTCCAGCTATGCCCCGTCCCAGGTCGCCAGCGGCGTGGGCGGCCTGACCACCTCCGGCGTCACCAGCGGCGACACCCTGCTGGCGGTGGCGGCCAACGACTATATCGGCGGCACCTTGGCGTCCGCCGTCAACAACGGCACCATCTCCCTCACCAACGGCGTCCCCCTGTACGTGGCCGCCGCCGGCAGCATCGGGACCTTCACCAACAACGGCACCCTGGCGAACCGTTCCGCCTGGGCCGTCTACAACGGCGGCGCCATGGGCACGCTGGACAACAGCGGGCTGATCAGCAGCGCGTCCGGCTTCGGCATCCGCAATTACGGCGGTATCGGCCTGCTGAACAACAGCGGCACGCTGACGGCCTGGACCGGCCTGTACAACGCCAGCGCCATCGAAAGCCTGGTGAACAGCGGCACCATCCTGGCCAGCGCCAGCGCCATCGTCGATGCCGGCAGCATCGGCACCCTGGTGAACAGTGGCACCATCCTGGGCCCCAATGCCCTGGTGATCGAGGCGGGGGGCACGCTGGGCGCACTGGTCGACAGCGGTACCATCATCGGTGCCGTCACCAACTATTCCAGCAACGACCTGGTCATCAGCGGCGGCACCGATGATGCGCCGGGCACCCTGACCGGCGGTTCGGGTAGCATTGGCCAGATCACCAACACCCTGGCCAACCTGCGCTTTGTCTCCGGCACCCTGCTGCTGAACGACAACCTCAACGTCGGCAGCCACAGCGTCGTCAACAGTGGTGCGACCCTGCTGGTCAACAGCGCCATCAACATCACCGGCAGCTACAGCCAGACGGCGGGCAGCCTGGTGATCGGTGTTGCCAGCACCAGCAGCTACGGCAGCCTGGTGATCAGCGGCAGCGCCAGCCTGACGGGCGGCAGTGTCACGCTGAAGGCCACCAGCGGTTCGCTGGCGGCTGGCAGCTACACCATCGTGTCCGCCGGCACCAGCCTGGCGACCAGCAACCTGGTCCTGACCGCCGCCGGCTACACGGTGACCAGTTCCACCGTCACCAGCGGCGGCAAGACCGACCTGGTGCTGACCCTCAGCACGGCCAGCACCGGCACGACCAGTTCGGGTACCGGGACCAGCGGGACGGGCACGGGGACCGGCACGGCCGGCACAGACACCACCGGGACCGACACGGGCAGCGGCAGCACGGGCAGTGGCACGACCACCACGACCAAGCCCAGCACCAACTACACGGCGGTGGGCCAGGCCCAGGGCGGTGCGGCGGTGGGTACCGGTGCGGCGCTGGACGTGATCGCGGCCAGCGGCAGCAATGCTGCCCAGGCGGTGCAGAGCGCCATCCTGACCCCGCTGAACAGCCTGACGGGCACGGCGCGGCAGGTGGCGGTGGCCCAATTGGCCCCCAGCCAGCTGACGCCGCAGCTCACCGCCACGGTGGTCACGCCCACCACCACCGCCATCAGCCAGCACCAGCAGACGGTGGCGGGCCTGATGGACAGCTACGGCCAGACGGGTGCGGCGGCCGGCGACGGCACCATGAACGGCGTGCTGTGGGGCGAAATCCTGGGCGGCGGCGCCTTGCGCGCCAACGCCACCGACGCGGCGGGCTATCGCGCCAGCAGCGGCGGCATCGTGCTGGGCGGCGACTGGTACATCAATCCGGAAGTCATGGCCGGCCTGGCGTTCAGCTGGCTGAACAGCGACGCGGTGGGCCAGGGCGTTTCGGCCGGCAGCCTGACGCGGGTGGCGACCTATCAGCTGACCGCTTACAGCGCCTGGCGTCCGGACTTCGCGGAACAGCGGCTGTCGGTTCAAGGCCAGGTGGCGTTCGGCTACAACCACTATGACCAGCGTCGCGACATCGACTTCCTGGGTGCCCGCGCCAACGCCAATTACGGCGGGGAGCAGTATGTGGGCAAGGTGACGGTGGGTTATGCCATGCCGGACCACAACGGCTTCACCCTGACGCCGCAGTGGAGCCTGCAGGCCGCCCGCCTGACCAACCACGCCTACAGCGAACATGACGCCGGCGTGGCCGACCTGGCGGTCGACGCCATGACCACCAACAGCCTGAGCCAGGAAGTGGGCTTCAAGCTGGATACGGTCTTCAACACCGGCATCGGCCGACTGCTGCCGGACCTGAAGCTGGCGTGGGTGCACGACTATCTCAGCGGCCCGGTGAGCACCACCGGCGTGCTGGGCGGCGTCAGCTTCGCCAGCACGACGGGCCGGGTCAGCGCCGACGGTGTCGCCATCGGCCTGGGCGCCACCCTGGCCAAGGGCGACAACCTCAGCCTGCGGCTGGAGTACACCGGCGACCTGCGCAGCGATTACCAGAGCCACGCCGGCGTCCTGCGCGCCAGCTGGAACTTCTAACACCAGCGGCACGCGTGTTTGACTCGTGCCGCTGTAGGTCCCGACCGGGACCGCCGGAGCTTTCCGGGAAGCGTAGCGGACTGGAAAGCGAGGAAGCCCAAGCCAGCGGATGCTGGCGCCCGGCGTGTGAGGGGGCATTTGAACGGTCACGTTCAAATGCCGCGCGTATAGGATAGCCTGACATCGCGACTGCCAAACCCCCGCCTGGGCAACCGGGCGGGGGGGGGGCTTTTTTGTCCGGATGCCGGTCAGAAGCCTCGCCAGCGGATGGCGCGACTCGGGATGGCATCAAGCAGAAGCATAGCCCACGGCCACGATGTGCATACAAGTTTAGGATAAAATTGCAATCACATCTCGTCACAAGTAATAACATCTAGTAATAAGCGTATATGATTTAGTTGTTTGTGCGGATTTTCCGCGAAATCAGATTTCGTCATAAAGTGGATGCGGCAATTTAATGCGCATTTTCCACCGTTCATTGACGCATGCCGTTAACATCCTGGTTGATCGGTTAGGGGGCTGAAACAATACTCCGGGTTCAGTGGCGCCTGGGGGGCTGCGTCTGAACGGGCGCCCCGGGGTTGGGAATATTCTGTGAAGGTGGGAATGATGGGGCGGATTGCGAACGTCGGCGTTGCTGGCGCTGTGACTCATGGTGCGGCGGAACAGGGCACCGTCCAGGGCAACCGGGGCCGATTGCTGGCCGGCGCCTCGCTGCTGGCCGTGGGCATCGGATTGGCGGCACCCTTGTCCGCCCAGGCGCAGACCACCATCAGCACCACGCTGACCACCCGCCAGACCGTCACCACCAACCTGTCCGATTATGTGGTGACCGCGGCCGGCGCCATCATCGTCACCGGTGGCAATACGACGGTATTGGGCAACAGCGCCACCATCGGCACGCTGGAAAACGACGGTCTCATAAGGGGCGCCGTCAGTGCGATCGGCTTCAGTAACAATTACAATGGCAACGTGGGGCTTTTGCTCAACACCGGCACCATTACAGCCGTCAATTACGTCCTGGTGAATTTCGGCACCATCAACACGCTGTCCAACCTCGGCCGGATCGCGACGGCGAGTACGAACGAGGTGATAGGGAATGGCGGCTACATCGGCCTGCTGTCCAACAGCGGCACGATCAGCGGCAGCATCGGGGGCCTCGCCCTCGCCAACACGGGCCAGATCGCTACGCTGGCCAACAGCGTCCTTCTTGGTGGCGGCAGCGCCATTTCCAATGGCGGCACGATCAGCGTCATCCTGAACAGCGGTTCCATTGTCGGCACCAGTTGGTCGGCCATCTGGAACAACGGCGGTGGCCTCATTGGAACCGTGGTCAACAGCGTTGGCGCCGTCATCTCCGGCGCTTCTGTCGCCGTGAACAACTATCAAGGCGGCATCCTTGGCACGCTGGTCAACGCCGGCACCATCAAGGCCCTCGGCGGCACCGCCGTCTACGGCTATAGCGGCGCTGTAGGCAACAGCGGCACGCTATACACCCTGACCAACAGCGGTCTCATTTCCGCCAGCGGCATTGATGATTACGGCGTGAACAACAGCGAGGTGATGGGTACGCTGGTCAATACCGGCACCATCGCTGCCTCGGGCGCCGCCGCCATTTTCAACAGCGGTACCATCACCCTGCTGAGCAACGGCGTCGGCGGCCTCATCTCCGGTGCCAACTCCGGCATCGCCAACACAACCTCCGCCCGCATCGGCACGCTGTCCAACGACGGCACCATTAGCGGCAGCAGCGGCATTCACAACCGCGGCACCATCGGCACGCTGCTGAACGGCGGTACCATCACCGCCACCAACTATGACGGCATCTGGAACAACGGCTCCATCAACACGCTGGTCAACAGCATCGGCGGCACCATTTCCGGCCACAGCTCCGGTGTCTACAACAACGGCAACATCGGCACGCTGGCCAACAGCGGCCTGATCACCGCCAGCCGTACCGCCGGCATCCATAACGTGGGCGTGTTGGGCGCCCTGTCCAACGACGGCACCATCTTCGGCAGCCTGGTGGGCATCAGCAACGACGGCGCGGTCAGCACCCTGGTCAACAGCATCGCCGGCACCATCCACGGCGGCAGCGTGGGTGCCGCCAACAGCAGCGGCCACACCATCACCCTGATGGTCAACGCCGCCGGCGGCACCGTCGTCGGCGGCACCGTGGGCGTCAGCAACGCCGGCGTGATCGGCACACTCAACAACGCGGGCGCCCTCACCGGCAGCACCGGCACCGGTCTCTACAACAGCGGTAGCATCGGCACCCTGGCGAACAGCGGCAGCATCGGCGGCCGGGCGTACGGTGTCTACAACACCGTGGGCGGCACGCTGGGCACGCTGGTGAACAGCATCGGCGGCACGATCTCGGGTTACGGCGCCGGCGTGCGCAATGCCGGTCTCATGACCATCCTGGCCAACAACGCGGGCGGCCTCGTCACCGCCGGCGACACCGGCATCTACAACCTTGCCACCGGCAGCATCGCCACGCTGACCAACGCCGGCATCGTCGCGGCCACCGGCCGTTCCGGCTATGGCATCCAGAACGCCGGCGCCGTCGGCAATCTTTCCAACAGCGGCACCATCACGGGCGCTTCGGGCGGCATCTACAACACCGGCCATGTCGGCGCGCTGTCCAATGCGGGAAGCGTCTCGGGCAGATATGCCGTTTATAGCAGCGGCACCATCGACACCCTGACCAACGGGGTTGGCGGCACCCTTACGGGTACCGCGGCGGCCGTCTTCAATTATACCGGCGGCACCATCGGCATCCTGAGCAACGGCGGCGACATCGCTGGCGTCACGATCGGCGTCTCCAACTCCGGCTACATCGGGACGCTGGCCAATCAGGGCGGCGTCTCGGGCAAGACCGCCGTTTCCAACACCGTCGGCGGCAGCATCGGCACCTTCGTCAACAGCGGCGACATCGTGGGCACCACGACCGGCGTCTCCAACTACGGCACCATCGGCACGCTGAGCAATCAGGACAGCATCTCGGGCCAGTTCGGTGTCGGCAACGCCGGCACCATCGGTGTGCTGGTCAACGACGGCAGCATCGGCGCCAGCGGTATGGGCGGCGTCTTCAGCACCGGCAGCATCGGCACGCTGGTCAACAACAGCGCCATTTCCGCCCGCACGGCCGGCGTCTACGTCTATGCCGGCACCATTGGCACCGTGATCAACGATGGGTCGATCACCGGCAGCATCGGTGTCTACAACGCTGGTGTGCTGGGCACCCTGGCCAACGCGGGCACCGTCAGCGGCAGCCGCTACGCCATCGCCAGCACCGGCACCCTGGGCCTGCTGACCAACACCGGTACCGTCGCCGGTGATGTGCTGAGCGCCCACGCCCTGACCATCGCCGGCGGCACCAATGGCACCGTGGGCACCTTCACCGGTTATGCCGCGGGCAGCCAGGGCACCATCGCCAGCACCGTTTCCAACGTGGTGCTGGCGTCGGGCGACATCCTGCTGAACGACGCGGTCAACCTGGCCTCCGGCACCCTGGTCAACAACGGCGCCGGCCTGACGGTCACCGGCATCACCATCGTCGGCAACTACACCCAGTCGGGCGGTTCCCTGGTGGTGGGCAGCCAGCCGCTGCTGGTCACCGGCACGGCCAGCATCGTTGGCGGCGTCATCTCCGCCACCGCCCTTCCCGCCGCCACCGGCGCCGTCAACGTGTTCGCCGGAACCAGCGCCACGATTGTCGAGGCCGGGACGGTGGTGACCGACGGCCTGTCGGCCTTCAACAACAGCTTCACCACCGTCACCAATGGCGCCTATGTCGACCTGGTGGAGACGCAGACCGGCGACTATATCGGCACCGTCTACGGCAGTCTGGGCAAGACCGGCCTGGTGAACTCCACCACCGCCGTGATCGTCGCCACCACCGGTACCCTGGGCACCCTGTCCAACACCGGCACGCTGGCGGTGACCGGTGCGGGCGTGTTCAACGAGGGCACCATCGGCCTGGTGGACAACGGCGGCACCATCGCCTCCGCCTATTACGGCGTCTATAACCACGGCGGCACCATCGGCACCCTGCAGAACGATGGCGCCATCACCGCCACGTCCTCCGCCGCCGTGCGGAACGAGGGGGGCATCGGTACCCTGTCCAACGTCGGCACCCTGGCCGGTTGGATGGGTGTCTTCAACCTGTCCGGCGACTCCATCGGCCTGCTGGCCAACACCGGTGTCATCAGCGGCCAGAGCGGTATCGTCAACGACGGCACCATCGGCACCCTGCTGAACGGCGGCAGCATCATCGCGACCAGTACCCTGGGGAACGGCCTGTTCAGCGACGGCGTCATCGGCACCCTGGTGAACAGCATCGGCGGCGTCATCACCGCCCTGAACGATGGCATCAAGACCAGCAACACCATCGCCGTGCTGACGAACGACGGGCTGATCACCGGCGGGCAATACGGTATCGAGAACGCCGGCACGATCGACACCCTGTCCAACGGTGGCACCATCACCGGCGGCAATACCGCCGTGCACAACACCGGCGCCATCGGCACGCTGGTCAACAACGGCCAGGTCAGCGCCTATAATACCGGCATCTACAACGATGGCGGCAGCATCGGCACGCTGGTCAACAATGGCGCCATCGTCAGCCAGCAGGCTTCCGGCGTGCGCAACACCGGCACCATCGGCTGGCTGTCCAACAGCGGCACCATCAGCGGCCCGTCGACCGGCATCTACAACAAGGCCGGCATCATCGACAGCCTGTCCAACAGCGGCACCATCGCCGGCGGTTGGGGCATCGACAACCGGACCAGCATCGGCACGCTGGTGAACAGCATCGGCGGCGTCGTCAGCGGCCAGGATGTCGGCATCGGGGGCCGCGGCAGCATCGGCACGCTGACCAACGCCGGCCTGATCACCGGCGCGTCGACCGGGCTCTCCGTCGATGGTTCCATCGGCCTGGTGTCGAACGCCGGCACCATCAGCGGCGGCTACGCCGGTATCTACAGCGACGGCGTCCTGGACACCGTGGTCAACACCGGCCTCATCTCGGTCGCCGGCGGCACCAGCATCGCCGCCGTGGCCAACGCGGGCACGCTGGGCCTGCTGGTCAACAGCATCGGCGGCACCATCACCGCCAGCGGCAGCAGTGCCGTCGCCGGCGTCGCCAACTACGGGACCCTGGGCACGCTGTCCAACGGCGGCGTCATCCTGGCCACCGGCGCCAACGCCGCCGGTGTCGCCAACCTCACCGGCACCCTGGATCTGCTGACCAACAGCGGCAGCATCCATGGCGATGGCAGCGGCGTCCTGAACGCCGCCAGCTTGGGCACCCTGGTCAACACCGGCGCCATCACCGGCGGCGCGGTGGGGGTGAACAACAGCGGCACGCTGGCGCTGCTGTCCAACGGTCGGCAGCATCGGCGGCGCCACCGGCCTTTACAACATCGGTACCGTCGGCACGCTGTCCAACAGCGGCACGATCAGCGGCAGCATCGCCGCCATCCACAACAGCGGCACCCTTGGCGCCCTGTCCAACAGCGGCGTCGTCGCCGGCGACATCGTCAACACCGGCGGCAGCCTGACCATTACCGGCGGCACCGGTACCGCCGTGGGCACCTTCACCGGTTATGCGGCCGGCAGCCAGGGCACGATCACCAACACCCTCGGCAACGTGGTGCTGGCGTCGGGCAATGTCCTGCTGGACGACGCGGTCCGGCTGGCCAGCGGCACGCTGGTCAACAGCGGCAGCAGCCTGACGGTGACGAATGTCACCATCACCGGCAACTACACCCAGACGGGTGGCGCCCTGGTGGTGGGCGACCAGGAACTGGTGGTCACCGGCACGGCCCGCATCACCGGCGGCAGCCTGATCGACACCGCCGTCGTCGCCGCCACCGGCACCACCAACGTGCTGTCGGGCACCAGCTACACCATCCTGGAGGCCGGGACCCTGGTGGTCAGCGGCCTGACGGCCACCAACGCCGCCTATACCACGGTCACCAACGGCAGCTACCAGGAACTGGTGCTGACCCAGACCGGCAACTACATCGGCGGCAGCTACGACAGCCTGGGCAACGCCGCCGGCGGCGTCATCCACTCCACCACCGGCGTGCTGGTGGCGTCCACCGGCAGCCTGGGCACCCTGGCCAACAGCGGCACCCTGGTGGGCACCCGCTATGGCGTCAGCATCGTGTCGGGCGGCACGCTGGGCCTGCTGACCAACAGCGGCACCTTGGGCGGCAACGTCTATGCCGTTCTGAACGGGGGCTCGATCAGCACCCTGGACAACGAGGGGACGATCGCGGGCACCAACGCGGGCATCCAGAACACCGGCACGGTGGACCTGCTGACCAACGGCGGCACCATCACGGGCTCGCTGGGTGTGGTCAGCAGCACGACGATCGGCACGCTGATCAACGGCGGCGCCATCCTCGCCCAGGGGAACGCCGTCTACAGCACCGGCACGGTCACCCTGCTGGACAACAGCATGGGCGCCACCATCAGCAGCAGCGGCCAGTACGCCGTCGCCAACAGCCATATCCTGGGCACCCTGGTCAACGACGGCCTGATCACCGCCAGCACGCATGCCGCGATCTACAACTTCGCCCGCGGCACCATCGGCACGCTGGTCAACAGTGCCACCGGCACCATCGTCGGCGCCTCGGGCGCCATCTACAATGCCGCCGGCACCATCGGCTTGCTCAGCAACGCCGGCACCATCCTGGACACCGCCGGCGACACTCCGGTGGGCGTCTGGAACCTCGCCAGCATCGGTACCCTTGCCAACAGCGGCCTGATCTCCAGCGCGTCGCTGGGCGTCTACAACCAGGGCGGCACCATCGGGACGCTGGCCAACAGCGGCACGGTCAGCGGCCTGGACGGGGTCTATAACGCCGGCAGCATCGGCACGCTGCAGAACAGCGGCGCCCTCATCGGCACCCAGTATTCCGGCGTGCTCAACCAGGGCACCATCGGCTGGTTGTCCAACAGCGGCACCATCACCGGCCCGTCGTCGGGCGTCTACAACGGCACCGGCGGTACGATCGGCAGCCTGTCCAACACCGGCACCATCGCCGGTGGCTGGGGCGTCAACAACAAGGGCAGTATCGGCACGCTCGCCAACGGTGTCGGCGGCGTCATCAGCGGCCAGTATGTCGGCGTCGGCAACAGCGGCAGCATCGGCACCCTGTCCAACGCCGGCCTGATCACCGGCGGCCAGACCGCCATCTACAACCAGGGCACCCTCGGCCTGCTGGCCAACAGCGGCATCATCGCCGGCAACGTCGTGGACGCCAGCGGCGGCGACCTGACCATCGCCGGTGGCACAGGCCGCACGGTGGGCACGTTCACCGGGAATGCCGGCGGCACGCTGGGCACCATCAGCCTGCCCAACGGCGGCAATGTCGTTCTATCGTCCGGCAACCTGCTGCTGAACGACACGGTCAGCCTGGTGTCGGGCACGCTGGTGAACAACGGCGCGACCGTCGTGCTGGCCAGCATCGTCACCGTCAGCGGCAATTACAGCCAGGCGGCCGGCGGCCTGTCCGCCGGCGTGGGTGGCGAACTGGTGGTCACCGGTTCCGCCAACCTGACCGGCGGCAGCGTCAGCGCGGCGGCGGCCACCGACAGCAACGTCATCGTGGGTGACAGCCGCACGGTGCTGGAGGCGGCCGGCGGCCTGACCGTCAGCGGCGTGACCGCCAGCAACGGCGTCCTGGCGACCATCGCCAACGGCACCGCCACCGACCTGGTGGTCACGGCGATCAGCGATTACATCGGCACCGTCTATGGCAACCTGGCCAATACCGGCACCATCAACGCCACCACGGCGGTGGCGGTGGGGGCCAGGGGCACCCTGGCCACGCTCAGCAACACCGGCGTCCTGACCGGCAGCGCCTATGGCGTGCAGGTCCTGGGCACCCTGGGCACCCTGAACAACCAGGGCAGCATCGGCGGCACCGTCGGCGTCTGGGCCGACGGGCCGGTGGATGTGCTGGCCAACGCCGGCACCATCACCGGCGGCACCGGCGCCATCTGGGTGGAACGCACCCTGGGCACCCTGAACAACAGCGGGCTGATCAGCGGCGGCAATGTGGGCATCGGCAACGCCGGCACCCTGGGCCTGCTGGACAACAGCGGCACCGTCGCCGGTGGCGCCAGCGGCGGCGTCGCCAACTTCGGCACCCTGGGCACGCTGCACAACAGCGGCCTGATCACCGCCGACATGGCCATCTGGAACTCCGGCACCATCGGCGCCCTGGTCAACGACGGCACCATTGCCGGCACCAACCAGGCGCTGGAACTGGGTAACGAGGGCGCCATCGGCAGCGTGGTCAACAACGGCCTGATGTCCGGCGGGATGAGCGCCATCTCCCTGGTCGATGGCACGGTGGGCGCGCTGGTCAACAGCGGCACCATCAGCGGCGGTGTCCTGGGCATCTTCGTGGGCAGCGACAGCACCATCGGCACGCTGACCAATGCCGGCCTGATCAGCGCCCCCACGGCGCTGTACACCCGCGGTGCCCTGGGGACCGTGGCCAACAGCGGCACCATCGTCGGCAACGTGGTCAACCTTTCAGCGACCGACTTAGTGCTGACCGGCACGGGCGGCACGCTGACGGGCGGCACCATCAGCAACACGGCCAGCAACGTGGTGTTCGCGGGCGGCAGCCAGGTGGTGGGCGACGCCATCGATGTCGGCACGCATACGGTGGTGAACAACGGCGCCACCCTGGATCTGGCCGGCACGGTCAGTATCACTGGCAACTACAGCCAGGCGACGGGCACGCTGGCGCTGGGCACCTACACCCTGGTGGTCAGCGGGGTCGCCAGCATCAGTGGCGGCGCCATCACCACCACCCAGTTGGACGCGGCGGGCAACTACCTGGCGGGCAGCGGCACCGGCACCCTGGTGCAGGGTGGGGCTGGTTCCAGCTACACCGGCGTGGACATCACCAGCGGCATCACCGGGCTGGCGGTGGCGACCAGCGTGGTCACCATCGGCGGTACCGTCGACCTGCTGCTGTCGCAGGCCAACGACTATGTCGGCGGCATGCTGGCCAACCTGGACAACACCGGCACCATCGCGAACGTGGCCACGGCCGCTTATGTCGCCGGTACCGGCACCGTCGGCACCGTCAGCAACAGCGGCGTGTTGGCCGGTGACGCCTACGGCGTGCTCAACCTGGGCACCATCGGCAGCCTGAACAACAGCGGCGTGATCAGCGGCGCCCAGTATTCCGGCGTGCTGAACCAGGGCACCATCGGCCTGCTGTCCAACAGCGGCAGCATCAGCGGCCCGTCGTCGGGCATCTACAACGGCAGCGACGGCGTCATCGGCAGCCTGTCCAACACCGGTACCATCAGCGGTGGCTGGGGCCTGAACAACAAGGGTGGCATCGGCACGCTGGGCCAACGGCGTCGGCGGCGTGATCAGCGGCCAGTATGTCGGCGTCGGCAACGGCGGCAGCATCGGCACCCTGTCCAACGCCGGCCTGATCACCGGCGCGTCGACCGGCGTCTACAACCGGGGCACCATCGGCACCCTGGTCAACAGCGGCACCATCAGCGGCGCCAACTGGGCCATCTACAACAGCGGCAGCCTGGGCACGGTGGCCAACAGCGGCATGATTGCCGGCAACGTGGTCAACACCAGCGCCAATGACCTGGTCATCACCGGCGGTTCCGACGGCACGGTGGGCGTCCTCACCGGTGGCACCATCAGCAACGCCAACAGCAACCTGGTGTTCGCCTCGGGCGATCTCAGCCTGGGTGATGCCATCGACGTGACCGGCCACACGGTCACCAACGCCGGCGCCAACCTGACGCTGGCCGGCGGCGTGGCGGTCACCGGTGATTACGGCCAGACCGGCGGCAGCCTGAACGTCAACGGCCATGTGCTGACTGTCAGTGGGGCGGCGGTGGTCACCGGCGGCACGGTTTCGGCCGGCTTGTCGTCCAAGGACAACTACTTCGTGGGTGACAGCGTCGCCCTGATCCAGGGTGGCGAGGGCTCCAGCTACACCGGTGCCACCGTCACCAGCGGCATCACCGGCCTGGATGGCATCGCGTCGATCAGCGGCAACACCCTGTTGGGCGTGGCCGGCAACGACTACATCGGCGGCAGCCTGGACAGCCTGAACGTCACCGGCACCCTGGCCAACACGGCCGGCGGCGCCACGGCGCTGTACATCGCCAGCACCGGCACGCTGGGGGCCCTGTCGGTCACCGGCGCCATCGTCGGCGACATCGCCAACTACTCGACCAACGATCTGTCGATCAGCGGCGGCACGGACGATGCGCCGGGCACCCTGACGGGCAGCAACGGTGGCATCGGCCAGATCACCAACACCCTGGCCGACCTGCGCTTCGTCTCCGGCACCCTGTTGCTGAACGACAACATCAATGTCGGCAGCCACAGTGTGGTGAACAGCGGGGCGACCCTGCTGGTGAACAACGCCATCAACATCACCGGCAGCTACAGCCAGACGGCGGGCAACCTGGTGATCGGCGTCGCCAGCACCAGCAGCTACGGCAGCCTGGTGATCAGCGGATCGGCCAGCCTGACCGGTGGTTCCGTTACGCTGAAGGGCGACCTGTCGGCCGGCAGCTATACCATCGTGTCGGCGGGCACCGGTCTGACGACCAGCAACCTGGTGCTGACGGCCGCCGGCTACACGGTGACCAGCAGCACCATCACCAGCGGCGGCAAGACCGACCTGGTGCTGACGCTGAACACCGCCAGCACCGGTACCACCGGCAGCGGGACCGGCACAGGCACCGATACGGGTAGCGGTGGCGACAGTGGCACCGGCACGGGCGGTTCCACGGGCACGGGTGGTTCGTCGGGTTCCGGCACGACCACGCCACCAGCGGTGCGTTACGCGTCCATCGGCCGGGCCGAAGGCGGCGCGGCGGTGGGCACCGGCGTGGCGCTGGACCAGATCGCGGTGAACACCAGCGCGGCGGCACAGGCCTTCCAGGCGGCGGTCCTGAACCCGCTGTCCAGCCTGACGGGCAAGGCGCAGCAGGTGGCGGTGGCCCAATTGGCCCCCAACCAGTTGACGCCCCAGCTGACCACCACCCTGTTCACGCCGACCACCACGGCTATCAGCCAGCACCAGCAGACGGTGGCGGGCCTGATGGACAGCTATGGCAAGGGCGGCGCGGCAGCTGGCGACGGCACCATGAACGGCGTGCTGTGGGGCGAAATCCTGGGCGGCGGCGCGCTCCGCGCCAACGCCACGGACGCGGCCGGCTACCGCGCCAGCAGTGCGGGCATCGTCCTGGGTGGCGACTGGTACATCAACCGCGAGGTCATGGCCGGATTGGCGTTCAGCTGGCTGAACAGCGCCGCGGTGGGCCAGGGCGACACCGCCGGCAGCCTGACGCGGGTGGGCAGTTACCAGCTGACGGCCTACAGCGTCTGGCGGCCGGACTTCGCCGAACAGCGGCTGTCGGTCCAGGGCCAGGTGGCGTTCGGCTACAACCACTACGACCAGCGTCGTGACATCGACTTCCTGGGCGCCCGCGCCAACGCCAACTATGGTGGGGAGCAGTATGTGGGCAAGGTGACGGTGGGCTATGCCATGCCGGACCACAACGGCTTCACCCTGACGCCGCAATGGAGCCTGCAGGCCAGCCGCCTGACCAACCACGCCTACAGCGAACATGACGCCGGCGTGCTGGATCTGGCTGTCGGCGCCATGGCGACGAACAGTCTGGAGCAGGAATTGGGCTTCAAGCTGGACACGGGCGTCGACACCGCCTTCGGCCGCCTGTTGCCGGACCTGAAGCTGGCGTGGGTGCACGATTACCTCAGCGGCCCGGTCTCGACCACGGCGGTGCTGGGTGGCGTCAGCTTCGCCAGCACCACGGGCCGGATCAGCGCCGATGGTGTCGCCATAGCCTTGGGCGCCACCCTGGCCAAGGGCGACGGTCTCAGCCTGCGGCTGGAATACAACGGCGACCTGCGCAGCGATTACCAGAGCCACGCCGGCGTCCTGCGCGCCAGCTGGAACTTCTAAGGGGGCTGAAGGCGGGCCCTGGGACGGAAGGGGTGACCTTATCCGTCCCAGGGCCCGTTTCTCATTCGGGCCGCAGCCAGCCCCGGTAATGCACGATCAGCCCGGCCAGCGGATGGCTGAGGCGGACGTCGAAACGGAAGCGGTCGCCGTCTGGCGCCGCCTCCACCGTCTCGAACGCCTGCGTACGCGGCGCCAGCCAGAGCGGCAGGGGCAGGCCGAACAGGGTCCAGCGGCGCAGGGCCAGCGTCACCTTTCCGTCGCCGCGCACCAGGGCGAAGGCGAACGCGGCGGGACCGAAACTTTCCACCACCAGATGGGCGTTGCGGCCCCGGCCCAGGCCTTGCCGGCTGGCGAAGCGGTGGCCGGCGAAGTCGCGCCGCCACAGTTCGCCACCGTCGGGCGCTCGGGTCATGGTGATGCTGACCGGGCAATCCGGGCTGGCGGGGGGAAAGCCGCCCAGGCGCGCCGCCAGGCGGGCCAGGGGCCCACGGCCCCGTTCCACCGACGCCCGGCCGCTGGCGGTCAGGCCGGTGGATGATACGGTGTGAAGGCGGCGCCAGGCCGTGGGCTGCGTTTCCCAGGCGTTGCCCAGCACCCGTTGGAACAGTGGTGCATCGGGCGGCGGTGTCTCGCGCACGCCGGTATGGATGGCGCGGGCGGCGAACAGCGGGGTGTAGTCGGCCAGGTCCAGATCGGTGACCGACGCCCGCGCGCCGGGTTCCGGCACTTGGCCCGCCAGCCATCGCCGCACCAGGGCGACGGCCGGCATGGCGGGAATGTAGGGGCCGTCGTCACCCTCCGCCACCATGTGCCAGGATCGTTCGGCCGGCTGGTCCTGGGCGTCGCGGCCGGTGACGGCCACCACCATGCCGCCGCGATGTTCACCCCAGCGCAGCCGTCCCGCACCCCAGACGAACAGCGGGGCCAGCGGCGACAGGCTGCGCAGCACCCTCAGGCGCACCAGCCACGCCAGCGCGTTCATCACCCGGTGCACGCTTTCCGGTCGCGTGCCCGCGCCCACCCAGATGGAGCGCAGGCCCGGCCACAGGGGCGGCAGGACGCTCAGGTCCGGCACCGCCACCAGGGAAAAGCGGGTGCTGCGCAGGGGCGGATAGCCCGGTGGCGCGATGGTCAGGCGCCGCGTTTCCGTCATCGCCTGGCCCGTGGCGGGGCGGCCGTCGCGGACCAGGGGAACGGGCTGGCCGGCGTAGCTGGCGATGGCGCGCAGCACGTTGGGCCCCACCACGGCGTGGGGGGACGGGGCGACGCCGGCCACGATGTCCGCCACCCGGGTCCACCCCGGCACCAGGTGCCGGACCACGGCGGCGGTCAGGGTGGGGAAGCTGCTGACGCCGGACAGGACCGGCACGCCGGCCGCCTTGGCCGCCGTATCGAAGGCGGCGATGCCGGTCACGAAATCAGTGCCGTCCGCCAGGTCGATGTAGGGGATGCCAAGGTCGATGCAGGCCCGCACCACGCGATAGGGTGCTGCGCCATAGATTTGGAAGGGGCCGGTGGCGTCGATCACCAGATCAGGGGCGGCCGCACCCAGTTGAGCGGCCAAGTCGCCATCCCGATCAAACGCCAGCGGGACCAGGCGGGTAGCCCCCTTCAATGGTGCCAAGCTGGCGCGGAAGGCGGCGGCCTTGGCGCCCGACCGGCCGGCGATCAGCAGGGTGAGGCCCGGCTCATCCGCCAGCAGGGTGGCGATACGGCCGCCGAAGGTGCCGTAGCCGCCGATGATCAGCACCCTCAATTCGGTCCCGGTCATGCCGTCCCCTCCTTGAGATCCCATGGCGGCACCTCTCCAAAGCTGGCGGCCAGGTGGTCGACGAAGCGGCGCAGCTTCAGCGGCACGTGGCGGCGGGAGGGATAGACGGCGTGGATGGCCAGGTCCATCGTCCGGTGGTCGGGCAGCAGGGCCACCAGGTCGCCGGTGGCGAGGTGCGCGCTGAAGACGAAGCTGGGGCCGTAGGTCACGCCGGCGCCGGCCAACGCGGCCGCCAGTAGCATCTGCATGTTGTCGGCCGCCATGCGCACCGGGCCGTCGATCATGTGGGGCCGGCCCTGCGCGTCGATGGCGGTCCAGTCCCCGGCCGAGACGGCGTCGCTGAAGGCCAGGCGGGGCAGGGGACGCATCGCCTCGATGGTCCTGGGCGTGCCGTGTCGCGCCAGGAAGGCCGGGGCGGCGCAGAACACCATGCGGCAAGGGGCCAGCCGTCGGGCCACCAGGTCGGAATCGCGCAGCCGGCCGATGCGGATGGCGACGTCGATGCCCTCCGCCAGCAAATCCACATGCCGGTCGCTCAGCGCGATCTCCACGGTCACGCCGGGATGCTGGTCCAGGAACGTGCCCACCACCCCGCCCAGATGCAGGGCGCCGAAGGTCACGGGCGCTGCGAGGCGCAACACGCCGCGCACCGTCTGCTGGGCCTCGATCGCCTCCCGCCGGGCGTCATCGACCTCCTCCAGGATGTGTTGGCAGCGGGCGTAATAGGCTTGCCCCACCTCCGTCAGCGTCAGCCGACGGGTGCTGCGCTGCATCAGGCGGGCGTTCAGGTCGGCCTCCAGCGCGGCGACGTGCTTGCCCGCCATGGAGGCCGACAGGCCGAAGCGGCGGGCGGCGGCGCTCAGGCTGCCAGCCTCCACCGCCGCGACGAACACCGCCATGCCGGTCAGGCGATCCATGTCATTCTCATCTGATAACCATGCTATCGGCTGATGATAACAGATCGCCGATTATCGCCCAATGATACGTGATCCATCCTTCCCGCCAGCCCCGCCACGTTCGGTTGGGCGTATGGCGTGAGAAAGGGCGTACCCATGAAAATCGCATCCAACGGCATCCGGATTCATGTGGAGGAACAGGGGCGGGGGGAACCGCCGCTGGTCTTTCTGCACTATTGGGGCGGGTCGTCGTGCACCTGGCGTCATGTCACCGCCGCCCTGGCGCCGTCCCACCGCACCATCGCCCTCGACCATCGCGGCTGGGGCCAGTCCGACGCGCCGGCCGGCGGCTACGGCCTGGCCGATCTGGCCGATGACGCCCAGGGCGTCATCCGGGCCCTGGGCCTGCGGCACTATGTGCTGGTCGGCCATTCCATGGGCGGCAAGGTGGCCCAACTGCTGGCCTCGCGCCGTCCGGCGGGGCTGGTGGGCCTGGTGCTGATGGCGCCGTCGCCGCCGCAACCCATGGCCCTGCCGGATAAGGCGCGGGCGATGATGGCGTGTGCCTATGAGTCCCGCGCGTCGGTGGAGGCCACCATCGACCATGTGCTGACGGCCAAGCCGCTGAGCCCGCGGGACCGGGAACAGGTCATCGCGGACAGCCTGCGGGGGGCGCCGCCGGCCAAGGCCGCCTGGCCCAACGCCACCAGCCTTGAGGATATCAGGGATGTGGTGGGCGCCATCGACGTGCCCACCCTGGTCATCGCCGGTGAGGCGGACCGGGTCGATACGGTGGACCTGCTGCGCGCCGAACTGCTGCCGCGCATCCCCCAGGCGACGCTGCACGTGCTGCCGGGGACGGGGCACCTGTCCATGCTGGAATCGCCCGGGGAGGTGGCGCGGCTGATCGCCGATTTCACCCGTGCACTCAACCGGTAATCCGGCTTTCCTTCCGCGCGCGTTTGGGCAATCGTGATGCCGGGAACAGGTGGGGGAAGGGACAAGGATGACGATGCTGGACCGCCGTGCCGTGCTGGCCGGTGCTGCCTTCACCATGGCGGGCACCGCCGCGGCGCGTGGTGCCTTGGCCCATGCCCGCGCGCCCGACGGCGCCGTGCCGCCACCCCCCACCAATCCCGACCGTCCTTCTGCTGTGGAGCCTGCCGTGCGTGCGCCCGTCATCAATTTCCTCGGCGGCTTCTCCAACCCCAACCTGGCGGTGACTGCCAAGCGGGACCCGCAGTCGGCGGCGGCGCATCTGCCGGATGTGCCGACCGCCCAGGTGGACGCGCGGGCATTGGCCGACGTGCGCCGTTCCGGCCTGAACGCCGTGAACCTGACCCTGGGTTACGTCTCCGGTCCCCAGGACCCGTTCGAATCGACCGTGCGTGACATCGGCCGCTGGGACCGCTTCATCCGCGAACATCCGGCCGATCTGCGCAAGGTGTACAGCGCGGCCGACATCGTGGCGGCGCAAGGTTCCGGCCAGCTGGGCGTCATCTATGGGTTCCAGAACGCGGTGCAACTGGGTGCCGACCTGGACCGGGTGGACCTGTTCGCCGATCTGGGTGTGCGCATCATCCAGCTGACCTACAATCCGGCCAACCCGCTGGGGGCGGGGTCGATGGCGCCCAACACCGGCCTGACCGATTTCGGGCGCGAGGCGGTACGGCGCCTGCAGGCCGCCCGTGTCATGGTCGACCTGTCGCACAGTGGCGAGAAGACTTGCCTGGACGCGCTGGCGGTGGCCAAGGGCCCCATCACCATCAGCCACACCGGCTGCCGCGCCGTGTGCGACCTGCCGCGCAACAAGACGGACGCGGAACTGCGCGGCGTGGCCCAAGGCGGTGGCGTGGTCGGCATCTATTTCATGCCCTTCCTGGCGCCCGACGGCCATGCCAAGGCCGAGGATTTGGTGCGCCACCTGGAACACGCCCTCACCGTCTGTGGTGAGGACCACGTCGCCATCGGCACCGACGGCGACGTCACCGCCATCGACAGTCTGGACGACTATCGCGCCGTCCTGCGGGAAGAGATCCAGGAACGCCGCGCCGCCGGCATCAGCGCCAAGGGTGAATCCGCGGATACCTACCCCTTCGTGGTCGATCTGCGCGGCCCCGGCCAGTTCACCCACCTGGCCGAACTGCTGGCCAAGCGCGGGCACAAGCCCGCCCGCATCGACAAGGTCCTGGGCGGCAACGTCCTGCGCTTCGCCCGCGACGTCTGGGGGGCGTGAGACGTCTTCAGTCCGGCGGCGATGACGATCCTGCAACATAAGCGTGCCCGCTTGCGGCCTTGCCAGGGGCGCCCGGCGGCGCTGATTTGGGGTGAGCCGTCAGCGGATCGGACTTATGGAACACAGCGACATCGTCATCGTCGGCACCGGCCATGCCGGCGCCCATCTGGCCCAGGCCCTGAGGCAGCGGAAATTCGGCGGCACCATCCGCCTGATCGGCGCCGACCCGGACCCGCCTTACGAACGCCCGCCGCTGTCCAAGGACTATCTGGCGGGGGAGCGGGTGTTCGATCGCCTGCTGCTGCGCCCGGCCGCCTTCTGGGCGGACCGGGCGGTGGATCTGGTGACAGGCCGGCGGGTGGTGGCGGTGGATGCAACGGCCCGAACCGTGGCGCTGGACGATGGCACAACGTGCGGCTACGGCACCCTGGTGTGGGCGGCCGGCGGCGACGCCCGGCGCCTGTCCTGCGCCGGGCATGATCTGGCCGGCGTGCACACCATCCGCACCCGCCACGACGTGGACCGGCTGCGCGGCGAGCTCCCGTCCGTGGCGCGTATCGTGGTGGTCGGCGGCGGTTACATCGGGCTGGAGGCGGCGGCCGTGCTCACCAGGGCCGGCAAACACATCACGGTGCTGGAGGGGCAGGGGCGCGTCCTGGCCCGCGTGGCCGGTGAGGCGCTGTCGCGCTTCTATGAACAGGCGCACCGCGCGCGGGGTGTGGACATCCACCTGGGCGCCGTCGTTACCGGCCTGGCGGGTCGTGACGGCCGGGTGGCGGCGGTGCGGCTGGCCGACGGCGCGACCCTGCCGGCCGACATGGTCATCGCCGGCATCGGCGTCGAACCGGCCGTTGCGCCGTTGCGCGCCGCCGGTGCGGCCGGCGGCAACGGTGTGGAGGTGGACACCCTGTGTCGTACCAGCCTGTCCGGCGTATACGCCATCGGCGACTGCGCGGCGCAGGTCAGCGCCTATGCGGACGGTGCCCGAATCCGCATCGAATCCGTGCAGAACGCCATGGACCAGGCCCAGGTCGTGGCCCAGCACCTGGCGGGTGGCGAGCCTGCGGTGCCGGGCGTCCCCGCCTTCTGGTCCAACCAATATGATTTGCGCCTGCAGACCGTCGGCCTGTCGACGGGGCACGATACCGCCATCCTGCGGGGCGACCGGGCCGCGCACAGCTTTTCCGTCATCTACCTGCGGCAGGGCCGGGTCATCGCGCTGGACTGCGTCAACGCCATGAAGGACTTCGTCCAGGGCAAGGCGCTGGTGACGGCCGGCGCCGTCATCGCCCCGGCGCTGCTGGCCGACGCGGCGGTGCCGTTGAAGGAGATGGGCGTGGGGCGTCCTGTGAATACCCACTGACCCAGTCGGATTTCCTGGCCGTCCGGCGCATCGGCACGGTTTACAGCCCCCCTGGGTTTGCCGGCGGCGGGACCGTCACCGCCGTGATGACCACGCCTGCGGGAACCTGCGTTATGTCCACGTGCGCGTGGGGTTGGCGGCGATGGGTGCGGGCGGCGGGGTGGGGGCGTGTGCGCAGGTCATCCCCATGGGCGGCATCCCGTGACTCCGGGCGCAACTGGTCGCGGACCTCGCGCAGCCGGGTGAAGGACTGGTCGGCCTCCAGCTGCGCCACCAGGCCCTCCGCCTCCGCTGACGTCAAATCCAGGGTCTGGCAAAGCGCTGTCGCCGCCGCCGGCTTGCCCAGGCGCAGGTGCAGGTCGAAGATGTCGGTGACATAGCGGGCCCGCGCCTTCTCCAGCCCCGCCGCCCCCAGCAGGGCATAAAGCTGGGCCGCCGCGATCCAATCGACGATCAGGCCCAGATCGTAGGGCAGCCTGGGCCAGATGATGAAGGGGTTCTGGCAGGCGAGAACCTGGGCGCTGTCGATTCCCAGTTCCTGCAGGCGGTCGATCTTGTCGCGGCTGAGATCGTTCAGCATCAGCAGCGGCATGGCCGGCGGACGGGCCTCGACCGGCGGGTCATCCTTGACGCCGAAGACCTTGATGAACTGGAACGCGCGCCGCGTCATCGTCACCAGGAAAAGGTCCGGGGCCAACCCGACGACGAAGCCCAGCAAGGGCAGCAGGACGGACAGTTCCGCCGTGGTCTGTGGGATCGACTGCCGCAGGACGGCGGCGATCAGCGTGGCGATGGGAATACGAGCCGCGTAGTAATAGAGGGATATGGGATAGATGTCGTTGTTGTTGGTCCGATCCAACAGCCGGTACAGCATGTAGACGTAGGCGCCGATGAAGGCCATCGCCCCGACGGTGAAGGTTCCTTCCTGGTACGCCTTGATCTCCAAGGGGTCTGTCGTGGTCAGCATGCGGGCGCCGCCCAGCAGCGGATTCCGGATTTCCAGCATGTGGTTGAAATCCAGGGAGAAGTACATGGAAATGAATGAGACCGAGGTGACCGAGAAAAGCACGATGATCGGCAGCAGGTAATCACTGCCCAGGGCCACGGGATTGATGGCGCCGACCGATATCTTGGCGATGCGATAATAGGTGCTTTTCGCCACGGGCTCATCCGACAGGCTGAGCAGCTTTTTCAGCGTCCTGTCCTTGGATTTGGTTTGCACCAGGCAGATCGCGATCGGCAGGGCCGCCATGATCAGGCTCAGCAATACGGACAGCAGGCCGTAGGTCAGGGAAACGACGCTGCGCAACAGGATCGCGAGGTAGCCGCCCAAGCCGGCGGCGATCACCAACCCAAAGACGACCGGCACTTTCTCCATCGCCGTTCCCCTCTCCGGCATATGTCCACGATGGCCGCCTTGATGGCGGTGGTTCGCGACCATTGGATTTATCGTCAGGAAGGCAGCCCAGGCCCGGTACGCGGATGGCTGGCGGTCAAATCGACCAGGCGCGCGGAATTAATTGTATAGCGTGATGAATGAGCCATCAATGGTTGTCGATTTCCTTTGACGGAAATGGGGGTAGCATTGCCCTTGCATTTTGTATCGACTGCTCTAAATTGAGGCTGTGTTTTAGAGCGAACGGTACAGAACCATGGCGCGACCGCGTGAGTTTGATGAGACCCAGGCCCTGAAGGCGGCCATCGATGGCTTTTGGGCGATGGGTTATGGCGGGGCCGGCACCCGCGATCTGGCCGCCCGCATGGGCCTGACCACCGCCAGCTTCTACAACGCCTTCGGCGACAAGCGCGGCCTGTTCCTGAAGGCGCTAGATTTGTACCTGAAGGAAACGCTGCACCAGCGCATCGCCCGGCTGGACGGGCTGGCGCCGCGCGATGCCGTGGCCGGCTTCATGGCCGACGTCATTGACCGCTCGCTGGCCGACCCGGCCTATCGCGGCTGCATGCTGGTCAACATTACCCTGGATGCCGCGGCGGTGGAGGTACGGGAAGAGATTTCCGCCGCCTTCGCGCAGATCCACGCCTTCTTCCGGCGCCACATCCAGGCTGGCCAGGACGACGGCAGCATCGCGGCATCGCAGCCGGCGGATGACCTGGCCCGCCTGTTCCAGGGGCTGGTGCTGGGCATCCGCGTCATGGCGCGCACGGCTCCTGAACGCGCGGTGCTGGAGGGCATGGCCCGCCCGGCGCTGGCCCTGCTGGACCCGATCCACTGATCCCCCATGGCCCCAAAGCCCAATGATCCGAAAGAAAAGGTGCCGCGATGATCGAGCTTTATTACTGGCCCACGCCCAATGGCCACAAGATCACGATGCTGCTTGAGGAAACCGGCCTGGACTATCGCATCCACCCGGTGGACATCAGCGCCGGTGACCAGTTCAAGCCGGACTTCCTGGCCTTCTCGCCCAACAACCGCATGCCGGCCATCATCGATACCGCACCGGCGGATGAGGGCGAGCCCATCACCGTGTTCGAGAGCGGCGCCATCCTGCTGTACCTGGCGGAAAAGACCGGGCGTTTCCTGCCCGCCGATGTGCGGGGGCGGAAAGCCGTGACGGAATGGCTGTTCTGGCAGATGGGCGGCCTGGGCCCCATGGCCGGGCAGAACCACCACTTCGTCCAGTATGCGCCGGAGAAGATCCCCTACGCCATGAACCGCTACGTCAATGAGACCAACCGCCTGTACGGCGTGCTGGACCGGCGGCTGGCGGGACGGGATTTCGTGGCCGGCGCCGATTATTCCATCGCCGACATGGCGATATATCCCTGGATCGTGCCGTGGCAGCGCCAGCAGCAGAACCTGGACGACTTCCCCAACCTGAAGCGCTGGTTCCAGGCGGTGGCCGCCCGCCCCGCCACCGTCCGCGCCTATGCCAAGGGCGAGCCGCTGCGTACCCGCCCCACGGTGACGGAAGAGGGCAAGAAGATCCTGTTCGGCCAGACGGCGCAAAGCACGTCGGCCGGCGGCAGTCCCACCAAGTAACACCCATCCGGGCCAAAGGCATCGTCATGTCCAGCGTCACCACCGGCGGGGCCACGGCCCACGCCGCCCCCCGCCTGTCCGCCAAATCCTGGATGGCGGCCGTTGCCGGCCTATGCGGCAGCCTGGTCGCCATCGGCCTGGCGCGCTTCGCCTATACGCCGCTGATCCCCGTGCTGATCGGGGCGCGATGGTTCTCGGCGGCCGACGTGGTGACCCTGGGTGCCGCCAACTTCGCCGGCTATCTGGCCGGCGCGCTGCTGGGCCGGCCGCTGGCGGCGGCGCTGACCAGCCGCTGGGCCCTGCGGCTGATGATGGTGGCGGTCACGGCGGCCTTCTTCGCCTGCGCCTTCCCGCTGTCGGTCACCTGGTTCTTCGCCTGGCGTTTCCTGTCGGGCCTGGCCGGCGGTGCCATCATGGTGCTGGTGGCGACCAGCATCCTGCCCCACATCCCGCCGGCCCGGCGCGGCCTGGTCAGCGGCATCATCTTCGTCGGCTTGGGCCTGGGCATCGCCGCGTCCGGCACCCTGGTGCCGGCCCTGCTGCGCATCGGCCTGGTGCAGACCTGGGTGGGGCTGGGCGGGCTGGCCTTGCTGCTGACGGCGGTCAGCTGGTTCGGCTGGCCGGCCCATGACCTGCCGGCCCCGGCACCCGTGGCGGACGTGGAGGGCGGGCGGAGCGGTGGCCTGCTGCGCGTGCTGTACGCCGAATACGCCCTGAACGCCCTGGGCCTGGTGCCGGCCATGGTGCTGCTGGTCGATTACGTGGCGCGCGGCCTGGGGCGGGGGGCCGAGGTGGGGGCGCTCTTTTGGGTGCTGTATGGCCTGGCGGCCATTGCCGGCCCCATGCTCAGCGGGCCCCTGGCCGACCGCATGGGGGCGGGGCGGGCCTATCGCCTGTCGCTGGCCTTGCAGGTGGGGGCCATGGGCCTGCTGGCCGTGTCGGGTCATCCGCTGGCCATCGGCCTGGCGACCGTCATCCTGGGGCTGTTCACCCCCGGCATCGTGCCCCTGGTGCTGGGCCGCATCCGCGAATTGCTGCCCCACAGCCACAAGCAGCAGCAGGCGGCGTGGAGCCACGCCACCACCGCCTTCGCCCTGTTCCAGGCCCTGGCCGGCTATGCCTATTCCTACCTGTTCAGCCACAGCGGCCAGAACTACGCCCTGATCTTCACCTGCGGTGCCGCGGCCTTCGCCATCGCCGTGATTGCCGACCTAGCGGCGGCGGTCGCGGGCAAGCGCTAACCCACACCAGCGGCACGATCCATGCCGCTGCAGGACGCGACGGCGTCCGCCGGAAGTTTTTGGGGAGCGTTAGCGGACTGAAAACTGAGGACAAGCCAAGGGCGCGGATGCGCCCGCCCGGCGCTTGAGGGAACCTAAACAACGGGCGGCAAGGTCACCTCAAACGTCGCGCCGGAACCGGTGCCATCCGTCAGCCGGATGTCGCCGCCGTGGGACCGCAGCAGCGATTGCACGATGTGCAGGCCCATGCCGGTACCGCCGCTGTCCCGCCGGGTGGTGAAGAAGGCGTCGAACACCTTGGGCGCGTTGCTGGAGGAGATGCCGTCGCCGTTGTCGGCCACGGTGGCCACCACCGCCCAGTCGCGTTCGGCGATGTCGATGGTCAGGGTGGTGGCATGGTGCCGCCCGGCGTTGTCGGCCAGGTGGCTGAACAGGATGACGGCGTTCTCCGCCGACATGGCCACCGCCGTCTCCGCCGCCCCGGCGATGGTGATCGCCAGGCCGGGGAACCGCGTGCGCACGTCCGTCAACGCCTCCGCCAGGGTGCAGCGGCCGCCCCGCACCGGGTTGTCCGCCTGCGCCAGGTCGCGTAAGCGTTGCAGCAGGGCGGTCAGGCGCCGCGTGTCGGCCAGGATGTTGCCCAGGAAGCGGCGGCGGCGGGCCGCGTCCATCGGTGGCCCATCCCCCTCGAGATCGTCGTGCAGCAGTTCCGCCGCCCCCTGGATGGCGGTCAGCGGCGACTTCAGCTCGTGGCTGACATGGGCGGCGAAGGTGGTGATGTAGCGTGAGCGGTCCGACAGGCGCCGCGCCATGTCCTGGAAGCTCTGCGACAGCAGGGCGATTTCCCGCGTGCCGTAATGCGGGGCATGCGGTGTCGACGGTCGGCTTGCCATCGCCGCTTGAGTCCACGCCCAGTTCCCGGGTCTGGCGCACCAGCTGGTGGATGGGGCGGGTGATGGTGCGGGAAAAGACGAAGGCCACGGCCAGGATGATGGCCAGCATGCCGCCGCCCGCCAGGGCCACCTTGTGCCGCTCGCCATACAGGTGGCGGAAGATGTTGTTGGGCGTGCGCGAGGCATAGATGATGCCGGCCACATGCCCACCGGTCACGCCATCGCCGACGATGACGGGCAGGGCCACGAACACCCGGATGCCGGTGCCCCGGCTCATGGAATACAGCGGCGGCGGCGCGTGCTGTGACTGGCGGACGCGCAGCGCCCCCTGGTAATGGCCGGCCAGCGCGCCCGCCACCTCCGGCACCGACGCCAGCGACAGGCCGACCTCTTCGTTGCCGGCCAGGACGGTGCCGTTGAAGTCCAGCACCCGCACGCCCGACAGGGTGACGTCCTGCGCCCGCCGCGCCAGGGCGTAGACCCGGTCGCCGACGGCCTGGAGGGTCGGGTCGATGGCTGCCGTCGCCGGCACCGCGGCATCGCGGGCGCCCCGCACGTCGTCGCCCGCCAGGTCCAGCCCCGGTTCGATGGGATGGAAACGCTCCGCCGGGTCGGGGGCCGCCACCGTCGTGGACGACAGGGTGGGGGCCGGTGCGGCCTCTTCCACCCCTTGCGCGTAGGCGGCGGCCAGCACGCTGGCCTGGGCGATCAGTTCCGCCTCCGTCTGGCGGACCAGCTGGTTCTCATACAGGCGGAAGAAGAACAGGCTGGCCAGCGGCAACGCCGCCACGGCCAGCAGCACGGCGACCACGACCATGCCCAGCGACGGGCGCCACTTGGTCTTGATGCGGATGGGCGTCACGGGGCGCTGCCGCCCGTACACGCTCCCAGGCGGAAACCGACGCCGTGCACCGTCTCCACCCCGTCCGCGCTGCCGGCCGCCAGGAACTTGGCGCGGATGTTGCGCACGTGGCTGTCGATGGTGCGGTCCGACACATGGACATTGTCGGGATAGGCGGCGTCCATCAGCTGGTTGCGGCTGAACACCTGCGACGGTCGGGCGGCCAGGGTCTTCACCATCATGAATTCCCGCGCCGTCAGGCCCAGGTCGCGGCCGGCGACCGTGGCGCGGTGGGCGCCGCCGTCCAGCACCAGCGCGCCATGGGTCAGGGGCGGGGCGGCCGGTGATTCCGCCGCCGGCCCGCCCCGGGCGCGGCGCAGGATGACGTTGATGCGGGCCACCAGTTCGCGCGGGCTGAACGGCTTGGTGACATAGTCATCACCACCGATCTCCAGCCCCAGGACACGGTCGATCTCCTCATCCCGGGCGGACAGGAACAGGATGGGCACGTCCGAGGTGCGGCGCAGCCGGCGGCAGACCTCCAGCCCGTCCATCTCCGGCATGCCCACGTCCAGCACCACCAGGCTGGGCGGGGTGCGCGCCGCCCGGTCCAGCGCCTCCACGCCGTTGCCGGCCCAATCCGCCGCCATGCCGGCCTTTTCCAGGGCGAAACACAGGACGTCCCGGATGTGCGGATCATCGTCCACGACAAGGATGCGGTGCATGGTCCCCATCAAGGCTGGCTTTCGGCGCGGGCGGCCGCCCCGTCGCGGGGGCCCCCCTCCAGATCGATACCATCCGGGTGCGCCGCCTGGTAGTGCCGCAAGCGTTCCTCCCGCAAACTCCAGCTGCGCCAGTCGGCCAGGCGGGTTTGGTAGCCGGCTTTCAACGTGGCTTCCCGGTCCGTCAGGGCCTTTTCGTCCGTGGTCGATAGCGGGGATGCCCGATCCTGCAACGCGGCGCGGTAATGATCCAGCGCCGGCAGGGCCTGAGGTCCCAGGCGCGCCAGGTAAATCCAATCCAGCGATGGGCCGTCGCCGGCCATTTCCTGGCAATGGGCGACGTTGTAGTCGGCGATCAGCGCGGTGCTGTTGATCCAGCAAAGCGCATACAAGGTCAGCGCCAGGGTGCACAGGTTGGCGCCCACCAGCCAGCGGTTGGGCCGATCCAGCGCGATGCGGACCAGGATCAGGACCAGGCCGGTCGCCACCAGCCCCATCCAGACGAAGGCGGCGAGGCGCAATTCCGTCAGCGAATATGCTGCCACATACGCCGCCAGGCGCAGGATGGCGGACAGCACCAGCAGGATGTTCTGCGCCACCCAGGCGATGATCAGGCCAGTCACCAGCCGCGACGGTGCCTGGCGGCCCAGGGCCAGCAGCACGAAGGCAGCCGCCAGCAGGGCGGTCACCACCAGCGGATAGGCGCCCTGGTGGGCGTAGCTGGCGTGGGTGATGCCGTCGGGCAGGGCGTGCCCTGTCCACAGGTAGAACAGGTCCAGGGCGGATTGCAGGGCGAACAGGCCGTTGAACAGCACCAGCGCGCGAACCAGGGTGGCGGGGCTCAGCAGCAGCGCGCGCCAAGCCCCCAGCCCCTCCGCTTGCGGCAACCTTGCCGCCGCCACCATGGCCTTGGGCGCGACCAGCCGCAGGAACGGCCAGATCAGGGCCAGGGCCGCAACCCAGAACAGCAGGCGACGGATGTCCACCAGATCGCCGGCCGCGGCCCAGGGCAGACGGGACAGCCACAGCGACAGCAGGGGATTGGCGCTGGCGAACAGCAGGCAGAAAATGAGACCCAACCCCACCGGCACGGCCCAGCGGATGACCAGCGGCAGCAGGATGGGCGCGCGTTGCCGCTCACACCACCAGGCCCAACCATCCAGGCTGTCGGCCACCAGCCGCTTGGGCCCGGTGACCAGCAGGGCGCCGATGGCCATCGCCTTGGCCCCCAGCCCGTCCCGCCACCGGCCGGTCAGCGCCAGCAAGGCCCCGGCAATGGCGATGATGGCCAATGACAGGGAAAGGGTGCCGACGTCGTTCACCAGGGCCGCCAGCACGGCGATCATGGCAGCGAACGCCAGCATCCGCGGCCGCAAGCCCGCGGTGATGGGCGTCAGGGCCAAGGCGGCGGCGCACAGCAAGATGAGGAACAGGGGCAAGGCCACGCCCAAAGGCGGATCGTAGAACAGCCAGGTGGCCAGCGTGGCCAAGCCGACCAGCAGGATGCCGGCGTGCAGACGGGGGGCGTCGCCGCCCAGGGGTGGGGCGGCGTTGGAAACGGCCAGGGTGTCGGTCATGGCTTCTTGGTCTTTTGGGTCGGGGTGGGGAAGGGCAGGATGATCGCCGGCGGGCGGGGTGGCCGCGCCAGCCACCAGCCGTCGCGTAGGACGGTGTGGGGAAGGGCGGGGGCGGCGATGGGGGTGGCGGCGACGGTCATGCCGCCCTGTATGCCCGTCGAACACGCAGCCAATTCGGCGCCCCCGTGTAGGTTTTCAGCAATTTTGTGCAGATTTCGTGCAGGTGCGGCGTTAGGGCATCCGCATCACCCTTGCCGCCATCGGGCGCCGCCCCCACGTTGACGGGCTCGACGGCCGTATAGGGTAGGGTGATGGACTGGCGTTTATGGCGGGACCGGACGGGTCGTTTCTCCTGGTTGCTGACCGGGGTGCTGGCGGCCTTGTGCCTGCCCATGGTCCTGGTCGTCGCCGATGCCTTCCTGGGCCGGCTGGGCCCCCGGCCCTACACCGCCTTCATCCATGAGGTCGGGCTCTGGACCTTCCGGTTCCTGCTGCTGTCCCTGCTGGTGACGCCGCTGTCGCGGGTGGCGCGCTGGCCGGCCCTGATGGGCGTGCGGCGGCGCGTGGGCGTGGCCGCCTGCCTGTACGCCGTGGTGCATTTCGGTGGCTACGTCGCCGACCAGTCGCTGGACCTGCCCCACGTCGCGGCGGAGATCATCCACCGCGTCTACCTGGCCATCGGTTTTGTGGCGTTGCTGGGCCTGGTGGCGCTGGGCATCACCTCCACCGACGGCATGATCCGCGCCTTGGGCGGCCTGCGCTGGCGGCGGCTGCACCTGCTGGCCTATCCCATCGCCGTGCTGGGCATCATCCATTACTTCATGCAGGCCAAGGCCGATGTGACGGAGCCGACGCTGATGGCGGGCTGGCTGGCCTGGCTGCTGGGCTATCGCCTGCTGAACCGGCTGCTGGCCGAGCGCATGGGCAGCCCCGTGCGCTCCGTCCCGCTGCTGTTGGCCTTCAGCGTCGTGGTGGCCGCCGCCACGGCGGGGGTGGAGGCGCTGGGCTTCCAGCTGGTGCGCCACATCCCGGCCGATCTGGTGCTGGACGCCAACCTCGCCTTCGACCTGGACGCCGGCATCCGCCCCGCCTGGTACGTGCTGGCCGGCGGCCTGGGCATGACGCTGGCGGCCGTGCTGGGCGGCGTCCGGCAAAAGGCCCGCCGCCTGGCCCGGGCTTGATGATAGTCCCTCAGGCGCCGGGCGCCGACATCCGTCGGCTTGGCTGATCCTCACTTTCCAGTCCGCTGCGCTCCCCGGAAAGCTCCGGCGGCTGCGGTCGCAGCCTACAGCGGCATGGGGCCGCTGGAACTACTTCCCGAACTCATCCTTCAGGCCGCGCCCGTCGGCCAGGGCCACGAAATCCACCAGCGCCGGGTCGCGCCAGTGGCGGGTGCGGCGCAGTTCGTCCTGCGCCTTGGCCAGCAGGGTGGCGATCAGGCCGTTCTCCGCCCCGGTCAGCGGCGTGGTGTCGCGCAGGCGTTCCGCCGCCGTCTGCACCAAGCCCTGGTCCAGCAGGGTCATGCTTTCCCGTAGGTCGGCGCCGATGGCCTGCGACAGCTCCGCCACCCGCACCGCCAGGCCCAGCCGTTCGCGGCTGTCGCCCATCTCCGGCTTGGAAAAGGCGTTGTGGTAGGTGTCGGACAGATCCTCCACCAGCCGGTCGCGGAAGCTGCTGAAGCCGGTGCCCCAATGCAGGCTGCGGCTCAGCGTGTTGCGCCAGCGCACGACGAAGCCCAGGACCCAGGTCAGGGCGACATGGTCGATGGCCATGCGGCCCTTGGCCTGGGCCGCCGCCATGACGCGCACGGACAGATAGGGGTAGAGCGCGTTCTCCACCCGCTTGATCATGCTGTCGAGATGGCCGTAGGCCAGGGTGGTCTCCCGCCCGTCGCGCAGCATCTCGAACTCCTCGAACAGCGACAGCAGTTCGCTGAGATGGTTCAGTTCCCGTTCCAGCAGGTCGCGCCGTTCGGCCGGCACCACCAGCGGGCGGCGGGCGACCTCGCCGGCACCGGCCAGCTGGCACAGCTCGTCCGCTAGGACCTGGCAGATGCGGCCCAGATGGCGCACCAGGGCCGTCAGCAGCATGGGCTGCCAGTCGGCCGGCCCCTGCGCCAGATATCCCGCCATCTGGCGATAGGCCCGGTGGCGGTTCAGCAGCACCAGCGGCATCAGGCGGTTCAGCTGGGCCGCCACGGTGGGCGGCACGCCGGCCGGCGCGAACCGGCGCACGGCGGTGGCCCCGACATTGCCGTCGGGGTCGTCCTTGTCATGCAGGCTCATGGCCAGGCGGGCGTAGTGGCTGCCGTGTTCCAGCAGCAGGCTGAACATCGACAGGTCGGTCCGCCACCAGCGGTCGGGGGCTGACGCCCAGGGACTTGCGCCCCGCCTCCGCCTTGCGCCAGGCGTTGATGGTTTCCAGCAGGTCGCGGGGGGCGGTCTTGTCCTTCTGGATCTTGGCCAGCAGGTCGCAGGCGGTGATGCGCAACTCCTCCCGCAGGGCCAGGGCCTTGGGCGTGCGCAGCACCATGAACAGCGGTTGTTCCTGCGCCAGCGCCGTCAGTGTCTCATCCACCGACCGGCTGAGCGGCGCCAACGGCTTGGCCGCCAAGGCTGACCACAGGCCGCCGATGTCCAGCGGGTGGATGGCACCGGCGCAATGGAATTCGTCGCGCAGCAGCCAGGGGTCGTCGGCCAGGAACGGCTCGAACAGTTGCGTGAACTGCCGGCGGGCGTGGGCGCGGCGCTGGGCGTTCAGCTTGCGGATCAGGGCACGGCGGACGACGGTGCGGTTCTGGTCTTCCGCGTCCTCCACTTCCTCGAACAGTTTGCGCGCGGCCTCCGGCGACAGCTGTTCCACCAAGTCGTGCAGCGTGCGGGTGCGGTCTTCCTCCGGCGTCATGCCTTCCCCCGGGAATCATCAAGGCCGATGCGGAAGGCCATCCTGAACCCCATGCGTAACCCCACGACAAACCATACCGCCGGCCCCACGGCCTGCGGCATTTTCCTTAGGTAAACGAAAGCTAACCAAGGTAATACGCCGGATGGGCGGGACCGAACAATTTTATTTAAACGTCCTGCACAAGATTGAGTTGTCGCAATGACCCATGCGTTCCAAGCATCGGCGGCATTGCGGAACGAGCGCTCGGGTGGGCACAATTGTGCCCTTGTTGACCAGGGTTAAGGGGCATTGCATGGCCGGCTTCGAGGCCGATTTCGACGCGGTGGTGGTGGGTGCGGGCGCCGTGGGCCTGGCCTGCGGCCGGGCGCTGGCGGTGCGTGGCCTGACCGTCGCCGTGCTGGAGGTGGAGGACGCCATCGGCCAGGGCGTCTCCTCCCGCAATTTCGGAGGTGGCGCACGGCGGCCTGTATTACCCGACCGGCTCGCTGCGGGCGCGCCTGTGCGTGGCCGGTCGCCGCCTGCTCTACCCCTTCCTGGACGCGCACGGCGTAACGTACGACAAGTGCGGCAAACTGGTGGTGGCGACGGAAGAGGCGGAGATCCCCCGCCTGGAGGCCATCGCCCGCCAGGCCGAGATCAACCAGGTCGAGGGCATGCGCTGGCTGTCCGGGTCGGAAGTGCATGCACTGGAACCGGAACTGCGCGCCGTGGCCGCCCTGCTGTCGCCGGAAAGCGGCGTGTTCGACAGCCATGGCTACATGGTGGCGCTGCGGGGAGAGATCGAGGGCCGGGGCGGTGCCGTCGTCACCGGCACGCCGGTCGTGGGGGTTGAGCCCCTGCCCGGTGGCTTCACCGTGCGCACCGGTGGTCGTGATCCCTATGCCATCACCACCCGCCTGCTGGTGACGGCGCCGGGATTGTCAGCCCAGGATGTGGCGGCGAAGATCGAGGGCTTCCCCGCCCAGCTGATCCCCCGGGCGCATTACGGCAAGGGCAGCTATTTCGCCTTGAACGCCCGGGCGCCGTTCAAGCGCCTGGTCTATCCGCCGCCCATCCCCGGCGCGCTGGGGGTGCATTACCGCCGCGACCTGGGCGGCCAGGCCCGTTTCGGCCCCGACCTGGAATATGTGGATGCCCCCGACTACCGGGTGGACCCTATTCGGGCGGACGGCTTCTACCGCTATATCCGCCGCTTCTGGCCGGGCCTGCCCGACGGCGCCCTGGTGCCGGACTATGCCGGCGTGCGGCCCAAGATCCATGGGGCCGGCGAGGCGCAGCCGGACTTCCGCCTGGACGGTGAGGCGGTGCACGGCCTGCCTGGCCTGGTGGCCCTGTTCGGCATCGAAAGCCCGGGCCTCACCTCGTCCCTGGCCATCGGCGAAGCGGTGGCGGATTTGCTGGGGGCCTGAAATGGAAACGGCGGCCGTGAGGGCCGCCGTTCCATGTCAGACAGGCAAGGCCGTCTTAATTCGCCACCGGCACCGGGCGCTGCGAGGTGCGGTCCACCAGGCTGGCCCAGTTGCTGATCGACACGAAGTGGGCATAGACCAGCGGCAGGAAGCCGCGCTCGCGCCAGCGCTGGAATTCTTCCGCCGGCAGGGCGTTGAATTTGGCTTCGTCGATGACCTTGAAGCCGGCCAGGCTCAGCTTCTGGCCATCGGCCAGGGTGACGTCGGCGCGGTTTTCCACCAGCAGGTCGGCCTTGGCGGCGGCGGCCACGAACTCCGCCGTGAAGGCATAGTGGCCCTGGTAGTCGCTGCAGAACGCCAGGGCGTTGCGCGTGGCCTCCGTCGGCTGGCCGTCCACGAACAGCGGATTCTCCCCGCCCCGGGTGACGGCGGCCGCGGCCTCATCGATGCACAGGGTGAATTCCGCGCGGTCGCGGTTTTCCATGAAGATGAAGGGATAGCGGCGGACATAGGCCGGGACGTAGGCACCGGCGGCCCAGGTGCCGTCCGCGTCCACGAACAGGTTCTCGCCATTGCGCAGGCCCAGCAGGGCCACGGCCTGCGGCGTGGCGCCGTCCACGAACAGCAGGGGATAGACCTTGCAGGCCAGGGTCATTTCCGCCGCGATGACGGGAACGGAATTGGCGTTGGCGGCGAAGTGATAGTCCTTGATCGCGGCCAGAGACAGGTCGCCGTCACGTTCCGCCTGGAGGGGACGGGGGCGCTGGTAGAAGGCCGGTAGGGCTTGCGTGCTCATCGTCTGTTCCAATTTCCCAAGATCGGAGGGGGCGTCACCGTTCGTGGACGTGGTGCCCGTGCCCGTGGTGGTCAAGTTTGAATTGGGGCGGTATGCCCGCTGCGCCGTTACCCTACCACCGTTGATGGCGGGGTTGGAACCCGGGGTATAAGGTACAAATCAGGGAAATGTGAGAAAAATATTCCCGCGCCAGCGGCACTGGTGCGTGTAGGGGCGACGGATTATGAATGATGTTGCCGTGCAACTCCCCCGCCGCGATCCCGCGTGCGCCCCTTCCAGGAGCCCCCTATCCATGACAATCGACCTCGCTGCCTATCTGGGGCGCCTGGGCGCGTATCTGGAGCGTATGGGGTGGACCGAACCGGCCGCGCAGCGCAGGAGATGGGAAGGACCGGTTCAGCCTGACATGAAGACGCTGAGGGAGCTGCTGCTCGCCCATCTGTGGACTTTCCCGTTCGAGAACCTGGACGTCCTGTTGGGGCGCCCCATCCGGCTGGACCTGGACAGTGTCCAGCGCAAGCTGGTCCACGACCACCGGGGCGGCTACTGCTTCGAACACGCCACGCTGTTTGCCGCCGTGCTGGAGGCGATGGGCTACACGGTTTCCCGCCATCTGGCCCGCGTCGTGCTGACGACCCCCCGGGCGCAGTCCCCGCGCACCCATATGTTCATCGTGGTGGATCTGCCGCAGGGGCGCTTCATCGTGGACCCCGGCTTCGGGGGACCCGGCACCCATGTCCCCATCATTCTTGAGGATCTGGGCATGACGCAGCCGGGCCCTTCGCGGCATTGGATGACCCGTGACGGTAATGTCTGGGTGCTGCGCAGCCGGCAGGGCGACAAGGACATCGACCTCTGGGTGTCCGACCTTTCGGTCGATTATGCCGTCGACTTCGAGATGTCGAGCCAATACGTCGCCACGCATCCGGATTCGATCTTCACCGCCAATCTGATGATGAACCGTTTCCTCAATGGCGGCCGGATCAGCCTGATGAACCGGGAGGTCAAGAAGGACATGATGGGCCGGATCACCACCTGGCAACTGGAGGACCGCGCCGCGCTGCACCGGCTGCTGGTCGATCATTTCGGCATCGACCTGCCGGCGGTGGAGACGATGCGCGTGCCGGCCGTCCCCGATTGGAACTGATCCGCTTCCCCTTCACTCGGCCTATATTGTTTCGGTGCCGTTGCGACACCCAATACCTGGACAGATTCACCGGAATCTTCTACCCCTAACTCTTGATTCGCGTTCGGGGCTGAAGGAGTGGTGAAGGTGGGGATGAAGGGGGCGATGGAGATGGCGCGGCGGGGATTCCGCCGGCTGGCGGCCGTGGGTGCGACGGTGGCCGCCGCCATGGGCGCGCTGGCCCTGGGGCTGGTGTCGGCACCGCATCCGGCGATGGCGGGTTACGCCTCCCTGGTGGTGGACGGCAGCACCGGTGAGGTGCTGAACGCCGTCAATCCGGATGAGGAGAACCACCCGGCCTCCCTGACCAAGATGATGACGCTGTACCTGGCGTTCGAGGCCATCCACCAGGGCCGCCTGCATTGGGAAGACGAGTTGCCGGTGTCGCGCAACGCCGCCAACAAGGAACCGACCAAGCTGGGGCTGGAGATCGGCCAGACCATCACCGTCAGGGACTGCGTCCTGGGCATGATCGTCATTTCCGCCAACGACGGCGCCACCGTGGTGGGTGAGGCGCTGTCCGGCGGCAGTGAGGCGATGTTCGCCCAGATGATGACGGAAAAGGCCCATCAACTGGGCATGACCCACACCACCTTCCGCAACGCCTCCGGCCTGCCCGATCCCCAGCAGGTGACCACCGCCCGCGACATGGGCCGCCTGGCCATGGCCCTGCACCATGACTTCCCCGGCGAATACCATTATTTCTCCACCCATGATTTCGAGTTCGAGGGCCGGCACCTGGTGGGCCACAACCGCCTGATGTACCGCTATCCCGGCATGGATGGGCTGAAGACCGGCTTCACCAACGCCTCCGGCTCCAACCTCGTCTCCTCCGCCGTGCATGACGGCCGCCGCCTGTTCGGCGTGGTGTTCGGCGGCAGCAGCGCCGGCGCCCGCGACAAGCTGATGGCGACGCTGCTGGACAACGCCTTCGCCAACCAGGACACCGACCCGCACTTGGTGGCGCTGGCGGCCGGCCGTCCCATGACCCGCGTGGCCAAGGCGCACGGCACCGGCCGCCTGGCCCATGCCGGCCATGTGCGCCGGGTCCAGGTCGCCGTGGTACCGGTGCAGCGCGGCGGCCGCGCCGCCCACGCCACGGCCCGCCACCGTGTCACCGTCGTGGCCACCGCCCAGAAGCCCAACCGGGGCGTTCATCAGACCAAGGTCGCGACGCACACCCACGGCAAGGGTAAGGGCAAGCCCGCCAAGACCAAGGTCGCGGCCGGTGCGCATGGCCGCAAGGTTGCGGCTGACTAATCTGATTTTTAGATTGAAATGTGCGGAACAATCAGTTGGATGATTGATCCGGGGTGGACGATCTTAAGGGGGCCGGTCCGGACAGGGCCGTGCCCCCTTTTCGCTTTCCGGTCGGGAAAGCGTCCGCCGTCCGAGGACCGCCGCCATGGTTCAGGTGTCATCCACACCGTCCGTTTCCCCCGTTGTCTCAACCGGCCCGCTGGCCAAGGTCGTGGGTCTGGCGCCCGGCCTGGGGTATTGCCTGGTGCCGGCGCTGGCGGGGCTGGCGCTGCACCGCGTGCCGGGGTTGGCGCTGTTCAGCCCCATGATCCTGGCGGTGGTGGCCGGCATCGCCTTGCGCGCCGTGGTGGGGCTGCCGTCAGTGACCCAGGCGGGCGTGACCTTCGTGCTGCGCCGGCTGCTGCGCCTGGCGGTGGCCCTGCTGGGCCTGCAACTGACGGCGGCCCAGGTGGCGGCGGTGGGCCCCGTGGGTGTCGCCATCATCGCGGTCAGCCTGGTGTCCACCTTCGTCGTCACCAAGGCGCTGGGCCGCTGGTTGGGCGTGCCGGCCCCCCTGGCCGAACTGATCGCCGCCGGTACGTCCATCTGTGGGGCGTCGGCGGTGGTGGCGGTCAACACCGTCACCCAGGCGGATGATGAGGACGCGGCCTATGCCGTGGCTTGCGTCACTGTGTTCGGCAGCATCGCCATGCTGGCCTATCCGGCGCTGGGTGCTGCGCTGCACCTGGCGCCGCGCGCACTGGGCCTGTGGGCCGGCGCCTCCATCCATGAGATCGCGCAGGTGGTGGCCGCGTCCTTCCAGGCGGGGCAGCAGGCGGGCGAATTCGGCACGGTGGCCAAGCTGTCGCGCGTGGCCCTGCTGGCGCCCCTGGTGCTGACCCTGGGCTTCATGCGCCGCCGGCGCGAGGGCACCGCCGGCCAGCCGGTGCCCATGCCCTGGTTCATCCTGGGCTTCATGGCCCTGGTGGCGCTGAACAGCCTGCACGCCGTGCCCACGCTGGTGAAGGACTGGGCGCCCGGCGTCACCACCACCCTGCTGACCCTGGCCCTGGCCGCCATGGGCCTGCACACCCATGTGGGCCGCATGGCGGCCAAGGGCATTGCCCCGCTGGCCCTGGGCGCGCTGGCCAGCCTGTTCATCGCCGGCGTCAGCCTGGGCCTGATCGTGGCGGTGGGCTGACGGTACGCCGTACCGTCAGTAGGACGCGACCGCGTCCGCCGGAGCGAGGAAGCCAAGCCGCCGGATGGCGGCGCCCGGCGTCTGAGGGAACTACTCATACCGTAAAGCCCGGATCGGCTTGGCGCGCGCCACGCGGATGGACTGGCCGCCCACCGTCAGCCCGGCGATGACCAGGGCCACGGCGATGGGGGCCAGCAGGCTGAACGGGCCGATCTCCACATGGTTGGCGAAGCTGTCCAGCCAGTGGCGCAGGCCCAGATATGTCGGGATCCACACCAGCACCCCCGCCAACAGCACCGGCTTGGCGAACTGCCACAGCAACAGGCGGACAATGTCGGGGACGGAGGCGCCATAGACCTTGCGCACCCCGATCTCCTTGGTCCGCCGCTCCGCCGTGAAGGCCGACAGGCCGTAGATGCCGGCGCAGGCCATCAGCAGATTGACCACGCTGAACAGGGTGAAGATCTGTGTTTCCAGCCGGATGAGCAGGGTCAGCATGGCCAGGTGGTCGTCGAAGAAGAAACGGTCCGTGGGTTGGCCGGGATTGGTGCGGCGCCGGACCTCATCCACCGCCGCCAGGGTGGCGGCGGGGGCGCCGCCCGCCAGTTTCAGGTAGATCAGGCTGTCTTCCGCCGCGTCGATGGCCCGGCCGCGCAGCCGGAAGGCGGTGGCGGGTATCCTCTCCTCCACGCTGCCCATGGTGAAGTCGGGCACCACGCCGATGACCTCCACCGGTGCCTGGTCATCCTGGAACGACAGGCGCACGGTCCGGCCCACCGCCTCCTCCGGTCGGGACCAGCCCAGCGCGTGGACCGCCGTCTCATTCAGGATAACGGTGTTCCCGGCCCCGGCCCCCTGGTCGGATGCGCGGGCGGGGTCGAACAGGCGGCCGGCCAGGGCCTGGATATGGAACAGCGGCAGGAAGGCCGCATCCACCCGCTGGCCGCTGATGGCCACCGTGCCGCCGTCGGAAAGGGCGGCCTTGTAGCCCAAACCTTGGACGTTCAGCGTTTCCACGCCAGTGCAGGAGACGCCGGTGACGCCACCGGTCCCCGCCAGGCCGTCGCGCAGCGCCGGGGGGCAGGTGCCCGTCATCACGGCGACGTTCGATGGATCGTAGGACAGGTGGCCACGGGTCAGCAGCACCTGCTGGCGGTAGACCACCAGGGTGACACTCAGCAGGGCGATCAGCAGCATGAACTGGCCCACCACCAGCCCCTGCCGGATGCGGCTGGTGGTGTCGGTGGTGCCACCCACCCCCTTCAGCACCGCCCCCGGCCGGTATGAGGACAGGACGAAGGCAGGGTAGGCGCCGGCCAGGACGCCGACCGCCAGGACCAGGCCCACGATGATGGCGATGACGTCCGGCGCGCCCAGATCCAGCGCCATATAGGTGTTCAGGACACGGTTAACGGTGGGCAGGGCCAGTTCGGTGAAGGACACGGCGATCACCATGGCCAGCGCCACCAGCAGGGTGGTCTCCAGCAGGAACTGGGCGATCAGGTGGCGCCGCCGGGCACCCCCCATCTTGGCGATGCCCACCGCCACCGCCCGGCGGCCGGCCCGCGCCGTGGCCAATGCCACGAAGTTGATGCAGGGGATGGCCAGGGTCAGGCTGGTGATGGCCGCCATCATGCCCATCAGCGCCCGGATATGCGCGTTGAGGTCGGGGTCCAGTTCGATCCGGTCCAGCAGGACGGCGCGCAGCCGCATCTGCCGGGCGTCCTCGGGCTTCCAATGGCGGTTCAGCAGGTCGGCCAGCGCCTGGTCCGTCGATGCCGGGGTGGTGCCGGGCCGCATCCGGAAATAGGTGAAGGCCTGGGTGAAGGTGCTGGCGTCCATGCGGGTGTCGGCATCGGCATAGGTCAGATAGGATTTGGCGTTGCCGCCGGCGGCGAAGGCGCTGACCTGGCGCAGGGGGCCGCGCGGCGACGGATCCTCCACCACCGCCATGACGCGGAAGGACTGGCCCCCCATGTCCACCGTCTGGCCCAGGGGGGCGTCCTGGCTGAACAGCTTGCGGGCCAGCGACCGGGTCAGGACCAGGCCGTCAGGGGTGGACAGCGCTGAGGCGGGCTCCCCCGCCACGACCGGCAGCGGCAGGACCTGGAACAGGGTGGCGTCGGCCCAGGCGATGCCCTCGCGAAAGGCGGTGTCGCCCCGGCGGATGACCAGCATGCCGTCGCTGAACCGGGTGGTGGCCTCCACGCCCGGCATATCGGCCGCCATCAGCCGGGCGGCGGCCCCCGGCGTCATCCACTCATGTCGCGATGCCTGGCCCGGGGCTGACAGCGTGCCGGACAGCAGGTAGGTGCGGTCGTGGGCGGGGATGAAATGGCTGAACGTCATCTGGTCGCGGGTCAGCAGCGCCATCAGCAGGGCCGCCGTCAGGCCGATGGCCATGCCGATGAAGGTGACCAGCACGTCGGGCCGCGTGCGGCGCACGCCGCGCAAGGCTTGCCCCACGATGGTCGCCAGCATCCGTCCCCCCATCATGCCGCCCCCCGCTTTCACCCGTTTGGCTTTTGGCGTAAGCAAGGGGCGGACCACAGCTCAGGGCATTGATAATACTCAGATAAGCCCACTGAGCTTCCGCAAGTTTGTTCGTTTCCGGACAGCGCCTGCCCGCTTCCGAACGGTGTGACCACCGCAGATGCGCTGGCGTTGGGGATCAGTCCGTTTTCTGGGGGGGCGTCAAGCTAGCCAACGCCTTTTCAATGGCGGCGCTACTGAGAGACTGGCTGTCCTTGATCAGAGCACGTGCCCTGCCGCGGACCATGAGTTGTGAGTTGGCCGCAGCGACAATTTCAGGGGGCCAAGAGTTGATGGATGCCCTGGCCTTCTGAAGTCTTTCGCGGCCGCACTGTTTCAGCGCCATGGCCGCATAATCAATGCCATACGTATGGATAACTGCAGCCAAGTCGAACATGTCACGCGTCTGAATGCTGCCGCCACGATAGTATATTTTCTTGGCAATTATTTCGGCGGGTGTTTCCATCCGGACGGCCCGCCCACGCACGGTTTTGAGATGCGCGGGGTTTTCCAGGATATTGGCGCAACAAATGAAGTCGATCTCACCGATGTCTTTGTAAGCGAGCTTCAATGTTCCTGCCGTTTCGGCATAGTCGTCCGGTAGTTGGGTCAGGACGAAACCCTGCGTCTCCGGATTAAGGTATGGCAGAAAAGACGACTGCGACTCATGCAGGAAGAGATCGATGTCGTGGCTCTCCCGATGATCTATCTGCAACATCAGGGCTGTGCCGCCGCCAAAGGTCCATGCGGGCTCGATATTCTGCCGCATCCTGAATTGGGCGAAAATGCTGATGGCGATGTCGAACAGCACGTGCCACTGGCCATTTTCCCTGGCCATTGACGGCTACGCCGCCAGCGGAAGCTGTTGGCCCGATAGTCTGGCGAAGATCTTAGCGACCCTGCGTGCCTCGGTCATATCCACGCCCATGGCGGTAATGAACTGCGCTTGCAGGGTGGGCGGAACCTCGGAGAAGAAGGCGTAAACCTGGACGACGAACTCATCCGCGCTCTTCGTGTCCGCAATCTTCTCCGCGAGTTGGCGCGCGGACAGCTTCGCGCGATAGGGCGCGTTCACCGTCGTCATCACTGGCACCGTAACGTCCCGCATGACCAATTCCTGGATCAAGGGCAGAAACTCGAACCCTCATGGTGCCCTATAATCCGTGAATGATTATGGCATGGCAAGGTTGGTACCGTCGGTATCTGTCGGAATGCCAACTGGAAATATCGGCGATGCCCATTCGGCGTGACCCTGTACAGTGCCGCCGAACGATGTGGGCCGGCACGGCCGATGAAGGGATGGGCCTCACCCGTGACGCTAGAACAACTGCGCATCTTCGTGGCCGTGGCGGAACGCCAGCATGTGACCCAGGCGGCCAAGGCGCTGAACCTGGCGCAGTCGGCGGCCAGTGCGGCCATCGCGGCACTGGAGGACCGCTACCAGACGCCGCTGTTCAACCGCGTCGGCCGGGGCATCACCCTGACCGAGGCCGGCCACCTGTTCCTGGCGGAGGCCAAGGCGGTGCTGGCGCGGGCGGATCTGGCGGAACGGGCCTTGGCCGACCTGTCGGGCCTGCAGCGCGGGCATCTGCGGGTGCAGGCCAGCCAGACCATCGCCAGCTATTGGCTGCCCCGCCACCTGGTGGCCTTCCGCCGGCGCCATCCCGGCGTGGATTTGGACTTGGCGGTGGGCAACACCGCCCAGGTGGCCGCGGCCCTGCGCGACGGTGTGGCCGACCTGGGTTTCGTCGAAGGGGCGGTGGAGGGGATGGACCTTCAGGCCCATCAGGTGGCGCTGGACCAGCTGGTCATCGTCGTGGCGCCCGACCATCCCTGGGTGTTCCGCGAGCACGTCACCGCCGCTGATCTGGAGGGCACCCCCTGGGTGATGCGGGAACCCGGGTCGGGCACGCGGTCCGCCTTCCTGGCGGCGGTGGCGGCGATGGGTGTGGATCCGGCCAGCCTGCCCATCGCCCTGGAACTGCCGTCGAATGAGGCGGTGCGGGCGGCGGTGGAGGCCGGGGGCGGGGCCGCCGCCCTGTCGGCCTCCGTCGCCAGCGGGGGGATCGAGGTCGGCTTGCTGCACCCCGTGCCCTTCGACCTGCCGCCCCGCGCCTTCACCCTGCTGCGCCATGCCGAGCGGGGCCTAAGCCGCGCGGCCGGCGCCTTCCTGGACGGAATGGGCTTAAGCGGGATGGCTTAAGCGATACCGCCGGCCGGCTTGAAACGCCCCCCGCCCGCATGAACTTCTTTTGACGGTCGCCGTCCGGCCTTGACCGGCGGTGCGCTGGCATAGCGGATCTCGAATGCCGGCACGGCGCGTAGCAGAAGAAGGGTATTCACGGGCCTCAAGCGTGTAAGGTGATGGCTTGTTCGCCACCTTAGGCGGTGATCAAGCGCGCGGATAAGGCGATTGGTTAATTTTTGAGCGATGACCACCAGGCGGTTGCCTGTGTTTTAAGCGGTCGAGGTTCCTGGCCTCGGCCGAAACGCACTTTTCGTAGGCAGAGCCTAGCCCGGGCCGAGTTGGCGTGGCTCTTGCTCAACCAATCTATCGGGCCTACCGATGGGGAAGGGGTTTATGGCGATAGAAGGCGGTCCATTCAATGAAATGGGCGTGTCGGATGAAGTGCGCGGCCCTTATGTGGACATCGAACGATGGCTGCGCGAGATGCCGTCCGACAAACTGGAACTGAAGCGCCGCGAGGCGGAGACACTGTTCCGGCGCGTGGGCATCACCTTCGCGGTTTACACGGAAGGGGGCGACCCCGAACGGCTGATCCCCTTTGACATCATTCCGCGGGTGCTGGCGCGTGCCGAATGGGACCGGCTGTCGGCCGGCCTGACGCAGCGGGTGCGGGCGCTGAACGCCTTCCTGGCGGACGTCTACGGCGAACGCCACATCCTGCGGGCGGGCAAGGTGCCGGAACGGATGGTGCTGGGCAATGAAAGCTTCCGGCCTGAGATGCAGGGCTTCCTGCCGCCGGCCGGCGCCTACACCCATGTCGCCGGCATCGACATCGTCCGCCTGGACGGCGACCAGTTCTATGTGCTGGAGGACAACTGCCGCACGCCGTCCGGCGTCTCCTACATGCTGGAGAACCGCGAGGCGATGATGCGGCTGCTGCCGGATTTGTGCGGCACGCACAAGCTGGCGCCGGTGGCCCACTATCCGGAAGACCTGCTGGACACGCTGAAGTCGGTGGCGCCGCCCGCCTGCCGGGATGAGCCGACGGTGGCGGTGCTGACGCCCGGTTCCTACAACAGCGCCTACTACGAACATTCCTTCCTGGCGGATGAGATGGGCGTGGAACTGGTGGAGGGCGGCGACCTGTTCGTGGACGAGGGTTTCGTCTACATGCGCACCACCCGGGGGCCGAAGCGGGTGGACGTGCTGTACCGCCGCATCGACGACGATTACCTGGACCCGTTGACCTTCCGTCCCGACAGCGCGCTGGGCGTGCCGGGCCTGTTCGCGGCCTACCGCGCCGGCCGGGTGACCCTGGCCAACGCGGTTGGCACGGGCATCGCCGACGACAAGGCCATATATCCTTTCGTCCCCGAAATGATCCGCTTCTACCTTGGGGAAGAGCCCATCCTGCTGAACGTTCCGACATACCTGTGCGAGCGGGACGACGACCGCAAGTACGTGCTGGAGCATCTGCACGAACTGGTGGTCAAGGAAACGCGGGGGTCCGGCGGTTACGGCATGCTGATCGGGCCGCAATCCACCGCCGCCGACCGCGCCATCTTCGCCGACCGCATCAAGGCGCGGCCGGCGGATTACATCGCCCAGCCGACGCTGGCCCTGTCCACCTGCCCGACCTTCGTGGAGCAGGGCATCGCCCCGCGCCATGTCGATCTGCGCCCCTTCGTGCTGAATGGGCGGGAGATCCGGGTGGTGCCGGGCGGGTTGACCCGCGTGGCCTTGCGCGAAGGCTCCCTGGTGGTGAATTCCAGCCAGGGCGGCGGCACCAAAGACACCTGGGTACTGGAGCGCTGACCGAATGCTGAGCCGTACCGCAGACGGACTGTTCTGGCTGGCCCGCTATATGGAGCGGGCGGCCAGCGTGGCGCGCCAGGTCCAGGTGGGCAACCGCATGTCCAACATGGCGCTGTCGCTGGACAACCCCGGCAACGAATGGCGGTCCACCCTGGTGGCCACCGGGACGGAGCCGGGCTACCTCGCCAAGCATGGCGAGGTCGTGCCCTCGCTGGTGCTGGACTACCTGGTGCTGGATCCGGAGAACCCGTCCAGCATCGTGTCCTGCATCGAAACCGCGCGGCGCAACGGCCGCGCCGTGCGCACCGCCCTGACCGTGGACACGTGGGAGGCGCTGAACGAAACCTGGCAGTTGAGCCGGTCGCTGAAGGCTGATCGGCTGGCCGCCGACAGCCTGCCGGGATTGCTGGACTGGATCGTCCAGCGCTCCCTGCTGTTCTGCGGCAGCTACGCCAACACCATGCTGCGCGACGACAGCTACCTGTTCACCCACCTGGGCACCCTGCTGGAGCGCGCGGACAACACCGCCCGCATCCTGGACGTCAAATACCATGTGCTGCTGCCCGATTATGAAGGGGTGGGCGGCGTGCTGGATTATTACCAGTGGCAGAACATCCTGCGCGCGGTGTCGGCCCTGCGCAGCTATCATTGGGTCTACCATGACCGGCTGAAGCCCTGGCTGATCGCCGATCTGCTGATCCTGAAGCCGGAAATGCCCCGGTCGCTGGTGGCCTGCATGGCCCAGGTGGCCGATCTGCTGGAGGCCCTGGCCGTGCGCTACGGCGGCCAGCGGGGCGAGTGCCATCGCCTGGCCGGCGAAATCCATGCCCGCCTGCGGTATGGCCGGGTGGAGGACATCTTCCAGTTCGGCCTGCATGAATATGTGACCCAGTTCATCGACGACATGCTGCGCCTGGGCCAGGAAATCAGCGCCTTCTACCTGAACGTCCGCTAACCGGTCCCACCGCCCGTGCCAACCCGCCGGTCCCCTAAATCGGGGCCGGCGGGACTCCACCCCTGGTCGCGCACAACGGTTCAGGGTATGAAACGGTGGCAAGGGGATAGGGTGCCTTTCCGCAGGTGTCCGTTCCGCTCAATTGAACGAGAACCCCCGGGAGGGGTCGGTACGGTAACTCGAGGCCCCAGATGACTTACTGCGTCGCCCTGTTTTTGAAGGCCGGACTGGTGATGCTGTCCGACACCCGGACCAACGCCGGCGTCGACAACATCTCGACCTTCTGCAAGATGCACAAGTTCGAGACGCCGGGCGAACGCTGCATGATCCTGCTGACGGCGGGCAACCTGTCCATCAGCCAATCGGTGGTCAACCGCCTGCAGGAAGGTGTCTCCATCGGCGACGCCGACCCGGAAACCTTGGCCACGGTGCCGTCCATGTTCCGCGCGGCCCAGCTGGTGGGCGCCGCCATCCGGGATGTCTACGACACGGACGGTCTGGCCATGAAGGCCCAGGGCGTGTCGTTCGACGCCTCCTTCCTGCTGGGCGGCCAGATCAAGGGGCGCGGCATGCGCCTGTTCCAGATCTATTCCCCCGGCAATTTCATTGAGGCGACGCCCGAGACGCCCTACCTGCAGATCGGGGAGCACAAGTACGGCAAGCCCATCCTGGACCGCGTCGTCTCCTACGACACGCCGGTGCAGGACGGGGTGAAGCTGGTGCTGGTGTCGATGGACAGCACGCTGCGCAGCAACCTGTCGGTGGGCATGCCCATCGATCTGGCGGTCTACCATCGCGACGATCTGGCCCTGCGCGTCCAGCGCCGCATCACCGAGGCCGACAGCTATTTCCAGCATGTGCGCGACCACTGGTCCAACGCGCTGCGGCAAAGCTACGGCACCCTGCCCACCGCCGACGAATGGTGGGGACGGGAAAGCGTGCGCTGAGCGGGACAGACGCGCCCTCAATCGGCGGGCGCCGGCTTCCCGTTCAGGCCTTCCCCGCCGCGGCGCTTCCTTTCAGCATGGGTTTCAGCACCATGGCGACGGCGGCCAAGCCGGCGGGAAGGGCCGCGATCAGGGCGGTGATCTCCGTCCGGCACGCCGCCAGATCGCCGGCGCGCGCGGCAGTCTGAAGGCGGCCAGCCTGCGCCTGCATCTGCCGCAGGCCGATGTCGCCGGCGGTGGCGATCAGGGTGTGGGCCGATTTGGCGATGGCGTCCGCGTCGGTGGTGGTGGCCAGGGTTTCCAGTGCCGCCACGCGCGCCTCGCATTCCGCGACCGAGGCCATGACCAGATCCGCCAGGGTGTCGGTGTCCAGCAACTCCCCCAGCTGGCGCAGGGGTGCCGGGTCCAGCACCGGCGGCTCCGCCGCCACGACGGCCTTGGGCGCGGCCATCACGGGGGATGGGGGTGAAGGGGCGGCGGCGGTTCCGGTGGTGGTCCACCGGGCCACGGTGTCGGCCAGCACCGCCAGGGCGAAGGGCTTGGCGACATAATCGTCCATGCCGGTCGCCAGGTATTCCTCACGCATGCCGGCCATGGCGTTGGCGGTCATGGCGATGATGGGGGTGCGCGGGCGGCCCCGGGCGGCCTGGATCTCGCGCATGCGGCCGGCGGCCTGGACACCGTCCATGCCCGGCATCTGGATGTCCATCAGGACGATGCGGAAATCCCCCTGCTCATACTGTTCCAGGGCGCTTTGGGCGTCGCCGGCGATGCTGACGGCATAACCCAGCCGTTCCAGCATGGTCTTGGCCACCGTCTGGTTGACGTGGTTGTCGTCCACCACCAGCAGGGGCGCGCCGCCGCCCGTGGGCAGGCTGGCGGACACGGGCGTGGGCGGCGGCGGTGCTGCCCGCCGGGCGCGCACCGGCGGGCCGCTGATCGTGGCCGGCGTACGGCCCGGCACCTCCTTGGCGCGGGCGACGGCCAGGCGCACGGTGAAGGCGAAGGTGCTGCCCTGGCCCGGCACGCTTTCCAGGGTGATGGCGCCGCCCATCAGGGCGACCAGGCGCTGTGAGATGGCCAGTCCCAGGCCGGATCCGCCGAAGCGGCGGGAGATGGAGGTGTCGGCCTGGCCGAACTTGCGGAACAGCTGCGCCTGGGCCGTCGGGCTGATGCCGATGCCGGTGTCCTTCACCGCGAAATGCAGGGGCGCCAGGCCGTCCTTGTTGATGCCGACCTCCACCTCCAGGGTGACGCTGCCCCTTTCGGTGAACTTTACGGCGTTGCCCACCAGGTTCAGCAGCACCTGGCGCAGGCGCAGGGGATCGCCCCGGTAATGGCCGGGCGGCCCGCCCACCTCCACCGATTCCAGCCGGATGCCCTTGTCGCGGGCGCGGGGGCCCAGGATGGCCATGACGCCGCCGATGACGTCCGCCATGGCGAACGGCACCTCCTCCAGTTCCACCCGGCCGGCTTCCAGTTTCGAGATGTCCAGGATGTCGTTGATGATGGACAGCAGGGCGTCGGCGCTGTCGCGGATGATGGCGGCGAAGTTGGCCTGTTCGGAGGTCAGCGGGCTGTCCAGCAGCAGTTGGACCATGCCCATGACCCCATTCATCGGCGTGCGGATCTCATGGCTCATATTGGCCAGGAAGTCGGACTTGGCGGCGTTGGCGGCCTCCGCCGAGCGACGGGCGGCGTCCAGTTCCTCCGCCAGGGTGCGCAGCTCGCGCGCCTGGGCCGTCAGGCGGTCACGGGCATCGATCAGGTCGGACACCTGGCGGCGCTGCACCGTCATGTCGGTGTAGCTGACGACGAAACCGCTGCCGGCCATGGGGGTGGCCCGTGCCTCCAGCGTGCAGCCGTTGGGCCGGTTCAGTTCATAGGTCAGGTGCTGGGGCGTTTTCGCCAGCGCGTGGGCGCCGCCACCGGCCGGCGGGGGGCGCACACCCGCCAGCGGGTCGCCGCCACCGTCCTGCAGCAGGGGTTGCAGGTCGGGCAGGGGCATGCCGGGCGGGCAGGCGTCGGCACCCAGGCCCATCAGGTCCAGGAAGCGGCGGTTGCGGATGGACAGCCGCAGGTCGGCATCGAAGGCCACGATGCCCTGGTCGATGGATTCCAGGATGGTGGTCAGCAGCCGGTCGCGTTCCTGCAGGTGCTGACGCGCCTCCACCAGTGGGGTGATGTTGCGGCCGACGCCGCGGTAACCGCGGAAGCGGCCGTCCGCCGCGTAGAAGGGCCGGCCGGCGATCTCCAGGTGCAGGATGCGGCCGCTGGGGCCCACGACGGAATAGGTGAAGTCACGAAAGGGCGTGCGCGTGTTCAGCAGGGTCTCATAGACGTCCCAGTGGGGCGCATCACTGTCGGTCGCCATTTCCCGCCGCGTGCGGCCCAGCAGGCTGCCCACCTCGTCGACCACAGGCAGCACGCCGTCGGACACATAGGTCAGGCGGTGGTTTTCATCGCTTTCCCAGTACCAGTCGGTGGAAACCTCCGTCAGGTCTCGGAAGCGTTCTTCCCGAGCCACCAGTTCCGTTTCCTGCCGGGCGACGGCGCCCGCCATGGCGTTGAAGGCCTGGGCCACCGCCGCCAGCTCCGGGCCGGCGTTCGGGTCCTCCACCTGGGTGGTGCGGTCGCCGGCGGCGATGCGCTGGGCCGCGTTGCTCAGGCCCTTCAGCCAGCGCAGCACCGACAGCTCCAGCCCAGCCATGCCGAAGCCGAAGGCGCCCAGGGTGACGGTCAGCACCACCAGCAGGTTGCGGCGGAAGTCGATGTTGGCGGGGCCGACCACGTCCGCCTTGGACAGGCCGACCGCCACCCGCGCGCCGGTATCGCCCACGGCCACGATGCCGAACAGGCGCCCATCGCCGTGCAGGTCGGGTGCGTCGGTCACGCCGTCATCCGTGGCCAATACCGTCCGCATCAGGGCGGTGTCGGCGTAGGAGACGCCCACCACCCCCTCGATCTCGGGGAAGCGGGCCAGCACCGTGCCCTGGCGGTCCACCGCCAGGAACACGGCGTTGCGCCGCTCCACCATGTGGCGGCCCATGGATTCCAGCCAATCCAGGCTGATGGCGGTGCTGGCCACGCGGAGGATGTCGCCCTTGGGGCCGGACTGCAACTGGCCCACCACCACCACCGGCCGGCCGGTGGGGCGGCCGATCAGGAAGTCGCTGATCGAGGGCTGGCCCGTCTTGATCATGGCCTGGAAGTAAGGGCGGTCGGCGTAGTTCTGGAACGGCGGATCGGCGGAGGAACAGAAGGCCTGGCCGTCCGGTCCCATCAGGTTCAGGTTGACGATCCAGGGATGCGCCGTCTTCATCAGCCGGGCATCCTCCACGCATTGGTCGGTCGGCAGCTTGGCGCTTTCGCTGGCCAGCGTGTCGGCGATGCGCCGGGCCTGGGTGATCAGCAGCGACTGCTGTTCGGCCACGGCGCGCGCCAGGCTCAAGGCCTGGGCCTGGCCGGCCTCGATGGCTTCCGACCGGCGGGCGCCATAGTCGATGATGGACAGGCCGGTGAGCGGGGCCACCACCAGCAACAGCAGGATTTGCAGACGGGCACGCAGGCCTCTGCCGCGCATCCTCAGGTAGTCGCTTGGCAAGCCGTCACGCCTTTCCGGGCTGGGCCTCGTCATCGAGGCATCATAACGGAACCCCATGACAGGATATACAGGCCACGGCCCCGGGCGGCGGCCTTTTTCAACCGCCGTTTCAACTCTTTAGCAGAGGTGGGCAGATTCCCGCCCCGTCTTTCGGGTTGTTTCCCGGCCTCAAGGGTGCCGCTGGCGGATGCCGGCACCCGGCGTTTGAGGGCGAATTAAGCCGCCTGCACGCTGTGCGCCTCGGGCACGAGGATGGAGATGTAGAACTGCGTGCCGGCCTTGTCGAAGGCCATCTCCGCCCCGATCTGGCGGCACAGCGCCTGCACCACCGTCATGCCGATGCCGGCCAGCCGGGCCGCCCCCATGTCGGTCGGCAATTGGCCGCTGGGGTCGTCGATGGTGCAGGACAGGCGCTTGTCCACCACGCCCAGCGTCAGTTGGACGGGGCTGGACAGGTCGGTCGACCGCCGCAGGGTCGGCGTCAGCATCTCATTCAGGATCAGGGCCAGGGCCACGCCGGTTTCCACCGGCAACAGCACCGGCGTGCTGGTCACCTGCACCCGATCCAGGGCGCCGTATTCGGCGGCCACCTCGCGGCAGAAGGCGGGCAGCAGGGCGCCGAACTCCACCTCGTCCACCGTCTCGGCCTGCAGCATGCGCTTGTGGACCTCGTTGATAGCCAGCACGCGGGTGCGCGCCTCGGCCAGGGCGCGTTCGGCCTGGGGGTCCTTGGTGTCGTGGGTCTGCAATTGCAGCAGGGTGCCGATCATGGCGAGGCCGTTGCCGACGCGGTGGTTGATCTCCCGCAGCAGGCGGCCTTTCTCATCCAGCATGTCCTGCAACTGCTGGCGCATGCGGCTTTCGCGGTCGGCCTCGTTCATGGCGCCGCGGGACAGGCGCCACACCAGGCCGCCCGCCACCAGGCAGATGACCACGCTGCCGGCCACGAACAGCAGGCGCAGGGTATCGACCCGGCTCTGGCGCTGGTTCAGCAGCGCTTGCTCCACCCCGTTGATGACGGCCACCTGCTGGCGCACCTCCGTCATCAGGCTCTCGCTGCGCTCCAGCGTGATGGGATCGGGGGCCGTGCCCATGGCGCGCTGCACCATGGCGGCGCGCAGGGCCTCCAGCAGGGAATTGACCTGGGATGTCAGGGTGGCGGCCCGGCGCGTCTGCTCCGCGTTGTCGCCGACCAGGGTGCCCAGGGCCAGCATCAGGGTGCCGGCGTCATCGTGATAGCCCTGGAAGCGATCCTGTCCCTCCGGCGTGCGTTCCAGCAGGTACAGGCGCTGGGCCGATTCCGCCGACAGCACGGCGCCCAGCAACTGGCCGGCGGTGGCGCGAACCTGGTGGCTGTGGTTCACCCACCGCTCGCTGCTGACCACCTCGGCGAAGATGGACTGCATGATCAGCAGCAAGGCGACGATGCCGCCCAGGGCGGCCAACCCCGCCAGTCGTACCCGCTGTTTCAACAGCATGTCCACGGCAGCATGCCCCCACGACGCCCCTGCGCGGGCATGACCTTGAGAAACCGCGCATGAAAAAAGGTCCGCGCGTGCACCCACGCGGACTATCGACAGGCCGACCATGCCGCAGATGGCGGCCTATTGCGACCTTGCCTTCGTTGTATGCCTTGCAAAACCAGGAAAGCCGCGCTTTTCCAACACTCATGCCAGTTGCCCGAAACTTTGAGTCGTATCGCTGGGGGCTGGCGACTGCCAGCCCCGGAGTGAGCACCGCAGGGCGGAACGAGGATAGCCAAGCCAGCGGATGCTGGCGCCCGGCGCCTGAGGGGGCCTTGATCGGTCACGATCAAAGGCCGCGCCTATCACGTCGTTGGAAGGGGCAGGGGGATGGCGGTGGTGGACTTGATGCGTTCCATGGCGAAGCTGGAACTGACGTCGGTCAACTGCGTCACCTTGATCAGGCGCTTGTACACCCGGTCGTAATGCGGGATGTCCGCCACCAGGACCTTCAGCAGGTAATCCACGTCGCCGCTCATGCGGTAGAACTCCACGATCTCCGGGATGTCGGCGACGCCGCGGGCGAAGTTCTCCAGCCAGTCCTCGTTATGCTGGTTGGTGCGGATGGCCACGAAGACGGTGATGCCGCAGCCCAGCCGGTCGGCATCCAGCAGGGCGACGCGGCGGCGGATAAGCCCCGCCTCCTCCAGCCGCTTCACCCGCCGCCAGCAGGCGTTGGCCGACAGCGCCACCCGTTCCGCCAAATCCGCCACGGCCAGCGAGGCGTCGTCCTGCAGCAGGTGCAGCAACTTGATGTCGATCTTGTCAAGTTCAACCAATACGATGCCCCTTAATGGGATATAATTGCGTTTATATTGGAATATAATGGGATGGTTTGGGATTTTTCTCAAGGAAAGCGGGGTTATGCTATCGCCTGAGGCAAACAGGGGCGACGGGGAAGGCGATGTTGAACAAGCTGTTTCTGGACCATCCGCGCACGGTCGATGAGACCTATGGTGAACATGCCCTGGTCGCGACCTCCTTCGGGGTGCGCATGGTGCTGGCGGGCCTGGCCTGCCTGATCCATGCCGTTATTCCCGGCCTGTTCGTGCGCACCGGCAGTGCCATGATCGCCCGCCTGCATGATGAGATGGTGGTTAACCGCAATCGCAAGGCCGCCGCCAAGAGGGCCGCCAACACGGGGTCACAGGCCGCCGTCCGCTGAGTTGCCATTGAACGCGTCGATGCCGGTCATCACCCGGGTGACCATGGCGCGTTCCTCAGCACTCAGGTGCGGGTGCCAGATGTCGAACAGCAGGATGACACGGGTCTGGTCGCTGTCGTTCCAGGCCTCATGCTCGATGGTGTCGTCGAACACCCAGGCCTCGCCCACCTTCCATTCCCGCGTCTCATTGCCGACGCGAAAGCCGCAAGCCCCCGGCACCACCAGGGGCAGGTGAACCACCAGCCGGGTGTTGGCGACGCCGGTATGGGCGGGGATGCGGGTGCGGGGCTTCAGGACCGAAAACATGGCCGCCGGCGATTTGCCCGGCACCTGCGGCTGGGGCATGGTGTCCAGCAAGGCGGCGGTGTTCGGGCAGCGGGCACGGTTCTGCGCGTGCGGCCGGCCGTAATGCATGAAGTGGAAGGCGCTCCACCGCGGGGAATGGTTCAGTTCCGCCCACTGGTCCAGCGGCAGGCCGTCGGGATAGGCGATATAGGGCACGAAGCGGGTGGGATCATCCTCCCCGCCCGCCAGTACCCCCGCCAACTCCGCCCGTACCGCGTCGGTGGCGGCCTCCAGGTCCGGCAGCCAGGCGAACTCCTCCCGGTCGAAGAATTCGATGGCCGGCAGGCCGGGGTAGAAGAACTGCGCCGGTTGCTGGTGATAGGGCTTGGTGCGGCCCAGCGCCATATCGACGAAACGGTTCATGCGCCGCGCCTCGGTACTGCGGCAGCGGGCCAGGTTGTCGCCGATCTCCCCTTTCAGGAAGGTGTCCAGTTCCGCCAGATACAGGCTGTGGCGGTCGCGCGCCCGGGCCAGCGCCCGGGCCGTGGGCGCGTCCAGCGCGCTGTCCGGTGGCGCCAGCAACAGGGCGGTACCATAGGCCGCGCCTGCCAGGCGCGCCTGGCCCATCGTGTCCAGCAGCGATCCGCGCATCAGCAGGGCCATGAAATTGCGCGGGTCCAGCAGCAGCACCTGGTCCAGTGCCGCCAGCGCGCCCGTCATGTCGCCCAGGGCGCGCCGCGCCCCCGCCAGGTTCAGCCACAGCGGCAGCTCATCAGCAGCCAGGGCCAGCGCCTCCGCCAGCAGGGCGTGCGCCCGGCCCGGTTGTCCCGCCGCCATGGCCCGCACGGCCGTCGCGTTCAGGGCGCGTGCCCGTTCCTGCGCCGTCGGTATGGATTCCGCGTTCGCGGCCTCCGCCCACTCACCCATAACGCCCCCGCGTTCATGATGGGTGGTGCTGGCAAACCATGGATGCGGCGGGCCATCGGCCCCGTCTTCCGTCCAGCACCCTCCCGACCCGTTTTGGCGGCTGGCTGATCGCCACGCCTTTATGCCTATCACTATAGGCAGAGGTCGCGGGCCCCAACAAGGGCGGGATGCGACGAACTGTAACAATGACGAAAAATTCACGGCCTTCAAAAAATAAAACGGGCGCTCGTATGCGCGACATTTGATCGATCCGATCAAATGTCCTCTCAACCGGCGGGCGCGACCATCCGGTCGCTTGCCTCATCCTCGGTTTCCGGTCCGCTGATGCTCCCCGGAAATCTCCGGCGGCTGCAGTCGCAGCCGGCAGCGGCATGACGCTCTGCGTCATGCCGCTGCCGGGCCCGTGCGAGTGCGCCCTTACTTGTCGCCGACCACGCCGCAAGCGATGCGGCCGCCACCGCCGCCCAGCGGTTCCGGATTGTCGGAGAAGTTGTCGCCGCCGGCGTGGATGACGAAGGCGTGGCCGGCCAGGTCGGCCAGCTTCAGGTGCGGCACGGTCAGCGCCTCGGGGGAGGAGGTGCCGTCCGCCATGATGGCCACGGGCGGCAGGTCGCCCTTGTGGCCGTCATCGGCGGTGGGGCCCATGTGCTTGCCGGTCTTGGCCGGATCGAAATGGCCGCCGGCGGCCAGGCCGGCACCGGGCTTGCCATCCTTTTCCGCCGGCTGGCAGGACGCGTTGGCATGCAGGTGGAAGCCGTGCACCCCCGGGGGCAGGCCGGTCAGCTTCGGGGTCAGCACCAGGCCGCCGCTGCCCTCCGTCGCGGTGATGGTGCCGACGGCGGCCCCCACCCCGTCGGCGGTGATCAGGTGGACGGTGGTGATGACGGGGGCGGCCGCGACGGCGGCCCCGGCAACGCCCAGGGCGGCCATGACGGTGGCCGACAGCAGGGCGGTGCGCAGGATGGTCCGAGACATTGTTTCCCTCCGGATGGACCCGGTTCCGTTGAGCCGGGCTTGGGGCGAATTGGTTAACACCCAGAATGATAAGTGAGAATGCGTAGCACTGCCAGTGCTGCACCCGGCCTATGCCACGCCCGGACCACTTTGACGCGGGACATGCACGCGACGGTGGCGCCGACCCGGCATGGGCGCCACCGTTTGCTGTTCAGGATGGCGTCACGCTGAAAAGCCGGGGCGGGCGGCGATCGTGTCGTACCAGCGCTGGGTCGCGGCGTGGCCTTCCGGGATGGGCAGGTCCAGGGCCTTGGCCGCGAAGTCGAGGGTGACGACCGCCGTGATGTCGGCGGCACTGAACCGGTCGCCGGCGACGAATGGGACCTCGGCCAGCCTGTCCTCCAGGTCGGCGTGGAAATCGGCGATGCGCTGCCGGCCACGGTCCACCAGGGCCGGTATCTGCGCGTAGTCGTGCGGGCCGGCGATGGCGCGGCCCGCCAGGCCCGGCACCTTGTTGCGGACGGTTTCCATGACGGCGGCGAAGCCCTCAAGTTCCATCCGGCGTTCCCACATCACCACCAGCGCTTTTTCGGTGGGCGAGGTGCCCAGCAGCGGTGTGCCGGGGTGCGCCTCCTCCAGGTAGCGCAGGATGGCCGGCACCTCGCCGATGGCCGTGCCGTCCGCCAGCACCAGCGTCGGGACCACCCGGCGCGGATTGATCCGGGCGTAGGCGTCGGAGAATTGCTCCCGGGCGCCCAGATCGACCGGAACGCGGGTGACGCAAATCCCTTTCTCCGCCAGGAAGATGCGCACCCGGCGCGAATTGGGGGAGGCGCTGGATTCGTACAGTTTCAAATCCGAAGACATGATGGTTGTCCTTAAGTTTGTGCCTGGCGTCAGCCAGCCGACTTGCCGCCGTCGACGGTCAGGATGTGGCCGGTGACGAAGCTGGCGTCGTTTGAGGCGATGTAGAGGATGGCCCTGGCGATCTCGTCCGGCTGGCCGATCCGTTTCTGGGCGTTGAGGGTGGCGAGATAGGCCTTGACCTCTTCGCCGCCGGTGAAGCGATCCAGCATGCCGGTCTGGATGGGGCCCGGCGCCACCGCGTTGACCCGGACGCCCTGGGTTCCGACCTCCAGCGCCACCGACTTGGTCAGGCCTTCGACGGCGTGTTTGCTGGCGGCATAGATGGAAGCGCCGGCCCCGCCCTCATGCCCGAAGGTGGAGGAGATGTTGACGATGCTGCCCCCGCCCTGCGCCAACATCACCCGCAGTTCGTGCTTCATGCTCAGCACCGTGCCCAGGACGTTGGTGTCGAAGGTGGCGACGTAGCTTTCCGGCGTCTGCTCGGTGGCCGGGCCGGGCGTGCCCTCGGTGCCGGCGGAATTGACGGCGATGTCCAGCCGGCCGAAGCGCTGGACCGTCCCATCGACCAGGGCGCGGACCTCATCCTCATGGCGGACGTCGGCGCGGATGAATTCGGCTTCCGCCCCGGTGGCGCGCAACTCGGTGGCCAGGGCGTTGCCGGTGTCCTCACGACGGCCGGAAACGACGACCTTCGCGCCCTTCTCGGCGTAGGCGAAGGCGGTGGCGCGGCCGATGCCGGTCAGCGCGCCGGTGATCAGAACGACGGGGGTGGTCATCTTAGTTCCTTTCGACACGGCGTGGTTTGTCATGCCTGACACGTCTGATCACCGGCCCACAGGGGCTTCTGGGATCGCTGCGACGCGGGCTGTTTTAGTCGCCGTTGAAAGGAAAATGGGCCGTTCATGCTGCGCTGAAAAAGACTTTGTTCCTATCGGTCCATGCCCATAAAGTATGGCTTATGGATTTACGCCACCTGCGTTACTTCATCGCCGTCGCGGAGGAGGGCAGCCTGACGGTTGCCGCCGAAAGGCGGCTGCACACCGCCCAGCCGTCGCTCAGCCGGCAGATGCGCGACCTTGAGGCCGAACTGGGCTGTGACCTGCTGATCCGGGGCGTGAAGGGCGTGGAACTGACGCCCGCCGGCCGGGTGTTCCTGGATCACGCCCGTGTCGTCCTGGTGCAGGTGGAGGCGGCGGTGGAGGCGACACGGCGGGCGGCGGCGCCGGCCAAGCCGTCCTTCGTCCTGGGCTTCCTGACGGGGCATGAGTTCCAGTGGCTGCCGGCGGTGATGGCGATCATGCGCGACGAACTGCCGAATACCGAGGTCGTCATCCACAGCCTGTCGTCGCCCGACCTGGCCGACGGCCTGATGCGCCGCCGGATCGACCTGGCCTTCCTGCGGCACGAGCGCGATGCGGCCGGCATCGTCTTCACGCGGCTGATGGATGAGCCGCTGATCGTGCTGATGCCGGCGGACCACCGCCTGACGGCCCGTGACGCCATCACCGCCCAGGATATCGTGGGGCAGCCGCTGGTCGGCGTTCCCCACGACAAGTCCCCGGCCTTGCGATTGGTGACGGACGCCTACGGCGCCCGGCTGGGCATCGACCTGACCCCGCACCATCTGGTCGACAACCTGTCGATGGCGGTGTCGCTGGTCGCCTCCACCCGCGGCATCGCCCTGATGCCGCTCTACGCCCGCAACCTGTTGCCGCCGACGGTCGTCAGCCGGCCGCTGGCCGGCGTGGCGCCGACCATCGACCTGTCGGTCGGTTACAACGCGGCCAACACCTCGCCCTTGCTCCGTACCATCGTGTCGCGCATCGGCGATTTGAAATTCGCCAAGTCGTGAGTTGCCTGGTTCCGTGGGCCTGGGCTTGCGTGCGCTCCCCGCCTGCCCCAAGGTGAGGCCCCTCATGACCCAATCCCTGCCCAATGCCGCCCGCATCCTGCTGGTGGAGGACGACGACAGGTTGGCCCCCCTGGTGGTGCGCCATCTGGCCGACAGCGGTTTCATTGTCACCTGGGTCACGGGCGGCGCCGGTGCCGACGCGCACCTGGATGCCCATCCCGTGGACCTGGCGATCCTGGACATCATGCTGCCGGGTGAGGATGGGCTATCCCTCTGCCGCCGCATCCGGCGGAACCGCGACATCGGCATCATCATGGTCACCGCCCGGGGGCAGGAGGCCGACCGCATCCTGGGCCTGGATCTGGGCGCCGACGACTACCTGCCCAAGCCTTATAGCTTGTGGGAGCTTGAGGCGCGGATGAAGGCCGTGCTGCGCCGTTGCGCCCGGGTGGAGGCCGCACCCCCGGCCGGCAGCCGCGTCGGCCCCTTCCTGATCCACGCCGACCATCGTGCCGCCACCCTGCATGGCCGGCCGCTGGACCTGACGCGCACGGAGTTCGACCTGCTGGCCCGCCTGGCGGCGGAGCCCGGCCGCGTCTTCAACCGCGATCTGCTGCTGGACTGCGTGCGCGGGGGTGAAACCGATGCCTTCGACCGGGCGGTGGACACCCACATCAGCAATCTGCGGCGCAAGATCGGCGACGATCCCCGCACCCCCGCCTTCATCAAGACGGTGTGGGGCGTGGGTTACCGGTTTGACCTGCCGTGACGGCGGCTCCCCGGCCGGGCGGCAGCCTGTTCCGCCAGCTGTTCTGGCGTGCCCTGCTGCTGGTGGGGCTGTGCCTGGCCATGATGGTGGCGCTCTCCTTCCACTTCCAGGGCCATTACCTGTATGCCGTGTGGCAGCGGGACATAGGGGATGAGGCGACTTGGCTGGCGGCCCGCTGGCCGGTTGGTGCCGACCCTGCCGGGATGGCTCGCGACTGGGCGGCGACGCACCGCGGTGTGCGGCTGACCGTCCTGGACAGTGCCGGCGCCTTGGTGGCCGACAGCCGGCCGGACCGGCCGCCGCCGGATCCGCAGCAGGATGATTTGCAGGTGCTGGTGGGGGTGGCGCCACTGCCCGGCGGAGGCAAGGTCGTGTTGAGTCGCACCGGCCGGCCCCTGATTCCCATGCATGTGGAATTCCTGCCGCTGTTGCTGGGCTTTGTGCTCCTGGCCGCCATCATCGTCTGGTCGCCGGTGCGCACGCTGACGCGGGCCTTTCGCGCCCTGTCCGACCTGGCCGGCCGCGTGGCCGGCGGCCATTTCGGGCAGACGCTGGCCCCGCCGCGCCAGCGTGAACTGGCGGGCCTGGTGACTTCATTCAATGACATGTCGCTGGCCTTGCGGGACAGCGAATTGCGCCAACGCCGGCTGGTGGCCGACGTGTCACACGAACTGCGCTCCCCCCTGGCGCGATTGCGCGCCCTGGGGGAAACCGTCGCGCGGCGGCCGCAGGAGGCCAGCCCCCACCTGGCGCAGATGGATGCGGAGATCGCCCTGATGGATCGGCTGATCGGCGACATCCTGGACGCCGCGACGGTGGCGGAGGGGGCGGTGCCGTCGGCGCGGAAGCCGGTGGTCCTGGCCGACTGGGCCCGTGACGCCTTCGCCCGCAGTCGCCAGCGTCTGGAACAAACCGGCGTGCGGGTAGCGATGACGTTGGCGGTGAGCGCCGACCGTGTGGTGTCCGTTGATCCCCAGCGCCTGCTGCAGGCCCTGGGCAACTTGGTGGAGAACGCGGCGGCGGCCGTTCACGGCCGGCCCGATCCCATTGTCCACCTGGCCCTGGCAGCTGAGGAAGAGGGCTGGCGGCTGACCGTCACCGACAACGGCCGGGGCATTCCGGCTGCCGACCTGCCTTATGTCTTCGACCGCTTCTACCGGGTGGAACGGCACCGGGGCATTGGTGGGACCGGCCTGGGCCTCAGCATCGTCCGCGCGCTGGTGGTGGCGCAGGGCGGCCGCGTCAGCCTGGACAGCGTGGTGGATGGTGGCACCACCGCCACCCTGTCCTTCCCCTGGGATGCGGGCTGAGGGCGGCCGCCCCCCACACACTTTCCCCACACTCCACGCGAAGGCGCCGGACAAGGCGCGCTCATCCTGTCCCTTCCATGAAACGGGAAGGGGGCCTCATGCAGCCCATGATCGCGTTGCGGGGTGCCGGCCGGCGCTACCGTCACGGCGGCGGCGACTATCCGGCGCTGAAACCCACGTCGCTGACCATCGCCAAGGGGGAATATGTCGCCGTCACCGGCGCCTCCGGCTCCGGCAAATCCACCTTGCTGAACCTGGTCGCCGGCATCGATTACCCCAGCGAGGGCGGGGTCACCGTCGCCGGCATGGCGCTGGACACCCTGGGGGAGGGCGCGTTGGCCCGCTTCCGCGGCGTCCATGTCGGCATCGTCTTCCAATTCTTCGAATTGCTGCCCACCCTGACCGCGCTGGAGAACATCGTCCTGGCCATGGATCTGGTGGGGACGGTGCCGGTATCGCGCCGGCGGGCACAGGCCCTGTCGCTGCTGGATGGCGTGGGCCTGGCCGACCTGGCCGGCCGCCTGCCCTCGCGGCTGTCGGGCGGGGAACAGCAGCGGGTGGCCATCGCCCGCGCCCTGGCCAACGACCCGCCCCTGGTGGTGGCGGATGAGCCCACCGGCAACCTGGACCAGGCCAACGGCGACCGGGTGGCGGCCTTGTTCGACCGCTGCGTGGCCGAGGGCCGCACCGTCATCGTCGCCACCCATGAAGGCCGGGGCCTGGAGCGGTATCACCGCGTGCTGCGCATCGCCGACGGTGTCGTGGGCGGGGAGGGGGCGTGATGGGCATGTCGATGCGTCTGATAAAGGTGCGGCGGGATTTCAGCCTGCGCTGGGGGCGCACCACGCTGGCCTTCCTGGGGCTGGCGGTGGGCCTGTTCGGCGCCGGCGTGGTGCTGGCCGCCTTTTCCCTGCTGCGCACGGATCTGGAGGCCAACTATCGTGGCACCAACCCGCCCAACCTGGTGGTGCGGGTGGACAGGGCGACACCCCAGGTCCTGGCCCGGCTGGCGGCCTTGCCCGGCATCACGGCGGTGGAGGAACGCCCCGTGCTGATGGCCCGGGCGCAAGTGGGGGCGGATCGGTGGATGCCGCTGGAGCTGTCGGTGGTCGATGATTTCGATCATCTGAGGATCGCGACCTTCCAGCCCGGGCCCGGGCTGGATCCCGCCCATTGGCTGCCGCCCCCGGGGGAAATGCTGATCGAGCGGGACGGCGCCGCCTTTCTGGCCGGCAGTCCGCAGGGTGCGTTGCCCCTGCGTTTCGCCGATGGTGGTGGCGTCACCGCCCAGGTGGCGGGATACGCCTTCGACCCGGGCCAGCACCCGTCGCGCATGGAAATGCGGCTCTACGGCTATGTCACCCGCGCCACGTTCGCGGCCTGGCAGGCGGCGGGTGCGCCCGTGCTGGACGGCACGCGCCTGCTGCTGACCACCCGTGCCGCCACCGGGCCGGAAAGCGCTACGGCCCTGGCGCCGGGGGTGGAGGCGGCGCTGGCCCAGGCCGGTGTGACGGTGCGCCGGCTGGACGCGTGGGACGTTCCCCGGCACGGCCATCAGAACCAGCTGGATGCGTTGCTGGCCTTGATGGGCGCCTTGGCCGCCGTGTCCCTGGCCATGGGGACGGTGCTGGTGGTCAACCTGATCGACGGCATCATGACGCGGGAACGGCGGACCATCGGCATCCTGCGGGCCCTGGGTGCCGATCGGGGCATGCTGGTGCGCGACCACCTGCTGGCGGCCGGCGCCCTGGGGCTGCTGGCCGCGCTGGCCAGCCTGTGGCCGGCCCTGCGCCTGGGCGTCGTCATCGCCCGGTCCATCGCCGGCCGGCATAATTTTGACCTGTTGACCCCCGCACCCCCCTGGTGGGTGGCCGCCGCTGTCCTGGCGTTCGGTGTTGCGGTGCCCGGCCTGACGGCCGCCTGGGGTGTGGGCCGGGCGGCGCGCCCGCCGGTGCGGCAGGCCTTGGCGCGGGGTGGCGGCGTTAGCCTGCGACCGTGGGTGGAGACGGTGGCGCGGATGCTCGGCCGCCTGCCGCCGCTGCCGCGCCTGGCGATCGGCGGCATCCTGCGCCGGCCGCGCCCCGCCGTGCTGAGCGCCCTGGTCCTGGCGCTGGGGCTGGCCTTTTTCCTGACCGCGCTGAACGTCCGCGCCTCCATGCAGGGGACGGCGGCGGCGGTGCTGCGCGGCCGGCCCTATGACCTGACGGTGGACCTGGCACAGCCCTATCCCATCGACCGCCTACGCACGCTGCTGGCGGATCGGCCGGAGGTCGCGGCGGCGGAGTATTGGACCGCGCTTCCCGGTACGCTGGCCACAGCGGAGGGCGGGCGTCTGGGCAATCCCGTGTCCGTCGTGGTCCCACCCGACGGCACGCGGCTGTTGCGCCCCGACATCCTGGCCGGGCGGTGGCTGGACCCGTCGCTGCCGGACGGGGTGGTGGTGACGCAAAAGCTGCTGGCCGACCTGCCGGCGGTGCGGCTGGGCGGCCACTATCGGCTGAGCCTGGCGGGCGGTGCCGTGCCGGTTACCGTGGTGGGCGTGGTGCGGGAATTCGGGCCGGCCCGCGTCTACGTGCCGCCCCGATTGGTCCCCGGTCTGGCGGAGGGGGGGCGAACAGACCTGCTGTTGCTGACCCTGGCCACGGGGGCCAGCCCGCGCCGCGTGGCCCAGGCGCTGGAGGCGGCGTTGCCCGCCGCCGGTGTCCGGGTCGGCGGGACGGAGACGGCGGCCACTCTGGTGGACATCATCAATGGCCATCTGGACATGGTCACCGGCGTGCTGTTGTTCATCGCCGTCCTGGCGCTGTTGACGGGCGCGCTGGGCCTGGCCGCCTGTATCAGCGTCAGCGTGGTGGAGCGCACGCGGGAGGTCGGGGTGCTCAAGGCCATCGGCGGGCGGCGCCCCGCCCTGCTGCGGCTGTTCCTGTATGAGGCGGCGGCCGTCGCCTTGGCCGGGTGGGGTGGGGCCATGGCCCTGGCGCCGCTGATCGGCCGGCCGGTGGTGGACATTTTCGGCCGGGGCATCATCCGCTACCCCTTCGACTACCAGGGCGCGCCCTGGGGTGGGGTGGTCGCGCTGGGCGCCGCCGTGGCCGTGGCCTTGCTGGCCGGCATGCTGCCGGCATGGCGGGCGTCGGGGGTACCGGTTATCGAAGCCCTGCGCACCGAGTAGACAGCGGCGTGATCCTCATTGTGGAATGGCTGGCCCCCTGGGGCCGGCCGTACCTCAACTGAAACAGTGAACGCGTAGGTTGAGGTTTCTTGTTGGGCCGCTGACCCAGCGGGTGGGCCCGCTTGTTTACGTCGTCCGCGTTTCCGGAGAGGCTTCATGACCACCAAAGACCCCACCCAAACCGGACCGGGCGTCCCCCGACCCTGGTGGCGCGGGGCGGCGATCTACCAGATCTATCCGCGCAGCTTCGCCGACGCCAACAACGACGGCGTGGGCGACCTGCCCGGCATCACCGGCCATCTGGACCATGTGGCCGGTCTGGGCGTGGATGCCATCTGGCTGTCGCCCTTCTTCACCTCCCCCATGCGGGACTTCGGCTACGACGTGTCGGATTTCCGCGATGTCGACCCGCTGTTCGGCACCCTGGCCGATTTCGACGCCCTGGTGGCGCGGGCGCATGAACTGGGCCTCAAGGTCATCATCGACCAGGTCTATTCCCACACCTCCGACGGGCACGGCTGGTTCCAGGAAAGCCGGCAGGACCGCACCAACCCCCGGGCCGACTGGTACGTCTGGGCGGATGCCAAGCCGGATGGCAGCCCGCCCAGCAACTGGCAATCCGTGTTCGGCGGCCCGGCCTGGACCTGGGACGCGCGGCGGGGCCAGTATTATCTGCACAACTTCCTGACGGAACAGCCGGACCTCAACGTGCACAATCCGGTGGTGCAGGACGCCCTGCTGGACGTGGCGCGCTTCTGGCTGGACCGGGGGGTGGACGGCTTCCGCCTGGACGCCATCAATTTCTCCATGCACGATCCCGCCTTCACCGACAATCCGGTGAACCCGGATCAGGCGATGGCGCGCACGCGGCCGTTCGATTTCCAGCTGCACACCCGGAACATGTCCCACCCGGACATCCCGACCTTCCTGGAACGCATCCGGGGCGTGCTGGACGGCTACGATGGCGATCGTTTCACGGTGGCGGAGGTCGGCGGGCCGAATGCCGACCGGGAGATGAAGGCGTTCACCGCCGGGAACACGCGGCTGAACAGCGCCTATGATTTCAGCTTCCTCTATGCCGACACGCTGACGCCCCAGCTGGTGCGCCGGGCGCTGGAACTGTGGCCGGATGAACCGGGCCTGGGCTGGCCCAGCTGGGCCTTTTCCAACCATGATGCGCCGCGCTGCGTCTCCCGCTGGGCCACGCAGGCCGACCGCGCCGCCTTCGCCCGTATGGCGGTTCTGCTGCTGGCCTGCCTGCGCGGCAACATCTTCCTGTACCAGGGGGAGGAACTGGCCCTGACCCAGGTGGCCATCCCGTTCGATCAGTTGCAGGACCCCGAGGCCATCGCCAACTGGCCGCTGACCCTGGGCCGCGATGGTGCCCGCACGCCCATGCCCTGGACGGCCGGTGCGGCCAATGCCGGTTTCAGCACCGCCCGGCCCTGGCTGCCGGTGGGCGGCGATCATGACGCCCTGGCGGTGGACCGCCAGGCGGCCGATCCTGCCTCCCACCTGGCCACCACCCGGCGCATCCTGGCCCTGCGCAAGACCCATCCGGCCCTGGCCGTGGGCGACATGCGCTTCATCGAGGCGACGGACCAGGTGCTGGTCTTCGAACGCAGGCATGGGGACGAGTCCCTGCTGTGCCTGTTCAACTTTGGTCCCGGGGCCTGGACCACGCCGCAGGGGGCCAACTGGCCGGTGGCGGACGGGGTGAACGGGCCCACCCCCGGCACCGGTGGCTGGACCCTGCCGCCCTTCGGCGGCGTGGTGCTGTCACGGCCCGAAGGTGTGTGATCACTCCCTAAACTATACTCCGGCGCTAATTCTCGCGTACGCTCGACTAACCGATCACCCATTTCTCGGCCCGGATCATTTCCAGGAGACCAAACCAAGTCATACCCATCGCGGCGCACACGTCTGGGATGTTGGGGCGGGCTAGTGATCCAGTCGGTTTCTCATCAGTGATGATTTGCAGTTCTTGGACATGAGCCATGGCGATCACAAACGGGTCGGCTGAGGTGCGCAACTTCCTTTCGCCTACAAGGCGAGGGAAACGACCCAGGACCATAGCCGCAGCAACTTGCACCTCATCGTCCAATTCGTAAAAGGCCGTGTTCCTCGCTTTTAGCCAGGCATACAAATCATCAGAGCGCTTCGAGGTTTCATGTAAAACTTCGATAGGAGCAACGAGACGGCCGCCCTTGATTAGATCTTCAATCTTTCGCCAAAAGGACGGAAAATTTTCAATGGGATATCGCTCCTGCCAGGCGGCGATTAAAGAACTGGTATCGACGCAGTAGATCGCCATCGGCATTCACATTTACTCCGCCATTTGAAAGGCGGCACGTTCAAGCGCCGAAATATGATTTATCTTTGCTCCCAAATAGCTAGCAACGTCGTTCAGTGTGATTCGGCGATTATAATAACTACTCAGTACCAAGCGCGTGAATCCACGGCCATTCCAACTCATAAGCATAACGCTGCGTTTAATCGGTGTGGGCTTCTTGTCTTCCCTGGCTCTTTCTTCAGCTAGGCGACGGTACTCCTCAATAAACCGCTGCCGTTGCTCGTGGTAGAAGTCCCAGGTTGCCCGCTTCAGGGTAACAAAGCGGATCAACAGAGCTTCACGACTAACGCCGATTGCGCCCGCAATACTGCGTAGCTCAGCATCGGTCCATTCTCGTACGCCGGCAGGGAAACTCTGGGCCATTATGGTTAACAGACGCTTGGGCATCAGAGCGGCTGCAGCGACGGCATCGCAGAAACGTTCGATCTGCTGCTCCTCCGGACTGCTGCTTAGGTCTTCGGCAGCGCCATTCGAAATGGCGCTTTCACCCAGAGCGATGTGGGCTAACTCGTGCAATAGGGTAAAGGCTTTTCCCCCCTGGCTGTAGTCGCGGCCGTTCACCACGATTACGGGGAATTCAGTGCCGGCGATTGCGAAGCCGCGCATTTGCGATAATTCGACCGCCCGATGAGGGCCGCTGACCACGAACACAAGGATATTGTGCTCATCCATCCGGCGGCGCCAGAAGTCGAAGGCGTTCCGTGCTGCCTGCTTCTGGTTATCATCGTCTACGCCCAGAAGGGTTCTGATCTGCCGGCCAACCTCTTCCGGATCATCTTTGATCGTCGCCTTGAGGGGAAACGCTTCCGGCTTAGTTCCTTGGGCCTCGAATAGCTCTAAGGCTAGCTCCCGGCGTTCGTAGGCCGCACGGATATGGAAAGCCAGATTTGGCCCCAATCTCTTCGTCTTCCACATCGGGTAGGCGTCGGAAGTCGCGCAACGGGGCGAAGTCGTTCGGTGGCTCTGGCAGATAGAACACGGCCAGAGGAAATTGATACTTTGCGGCTAGGAGGCGAAGCTGTGCCACAGTCGGGGCTTCTTCCCCGACTTCCCATGCAGTTAGGCGCTCTACAGTAATATGAGCTGCCTTTGCTGCATCCTCCGACTTCACCTTTGCCCGTTTTCGAGCCCAGGCGAGAAGTTCCGGTTTTACGATGGCCCTAATGCTAGCCATGGTTCGTCGCTTCTATCATCTCATCGGCATTGAAAGTGCCAGCTAGACCGCCACCGATATCTTCTTGGGCGTTGTGATGCAGGGTGTCCAGCTTTTGCTGATTTTAAACCAAACCAGGGCCTAAGTGGAGATCCGGGCGAAACATAAGCAACATATTGAAGGAATTGAGAGGTTGGAGAAAGGGGGCTCGATCGGGTCCCGCTCCGAATGATACTTCTACTGATTCATCAATGCGTTGGGTGCACCTATTCCGGACTCATGCCGGTGCTGATTCGCAATATGCCACTGCTTATGGTTCCATCTGTTCAGGTCGGCTAGGGGCTGCCCAATCGATGCCGGCGAAGTCTCGACCGCCAGTGCCCAATCGCGCCGACAAGCACATCCCACGCAAAACCAGATACTCTCTTTGGATTGGTAAGAGTTGCCGGGGTGTTTTAGGCAACCCCTAAGCTCTGATGTGCTTACAAAATGTGCAGCCCCATCGGCCCCGGGATGCGGTGGGGCAGTTCCGTCCAGGTATTGCCGTCGTCCTGGGACAGGTACAGGCGGCCCGCCCGGTCGATGATCGCGACCAGGGCGCCGCGGGTGGCGATGCAGTCGCTGTCGATGATGCCGTCCTGCCAGGGGGGCAGGCCGTCGCCCACCCGCTGCAGCGGCCCATCGCTGTCGATCGGCCGGCGGTAGAGGGCGCCTTGCGCTGAGAAATGGTCGGTGGAGGCCGCCACGAATAAATCATGCCGTCCCCAGGCGACGGCGGAGCCGTAGGTGGCGTGCAGGCCGCGTCGCTCCAGGGTCCAGGTGGCGCCCCCGTCGCGGCTGAGGCACAGGCCGGCGGCGGCGGCCGCGATCACCAGGTCCGGCCGGGTGGGGTGGGCGTTGACCTGGTGGACGTCCCAATCGACGGGAAGCGTGGGCCGCCAGGTCTGGCCGTCGTCGGCCGAACGCGGAATGCCGCCGACATGTACGTTGGCCAACAGGGCGGCGCCGTCGCAGGTCACCGCCAGGGTGCGCACGCCCAGCGGCGGCCCGCGCAGCACCCCGTCCACCAGCATGGCGCCGGCATACCAGGTGTCGCGGCCCTCCACATCGTCGAAGCTGTCCAGATGATGCCAGATACCGTCCGCATCCAGGTGCCACAGGCGCGCGTCCTCCGTACCGACGAAGATCACCTCACCCACGGCGACGCAGCAGGCCAGCTCATGGTCGCTTTGCGCGATCACCGCCCAGGCGCCCTCGGGTGAGCGGCGGTAAAGGCGGTTGCCGTCGGCGATGGCCAGCACGCCGCCCTTGCCGTCGGGCGTCAGGCTGCGGACGAAACGGCCAGTGAATTCCACCATGGCCGCCTCGGGTGTGACGCGGAACAGCCCGCCGTTGAAGGTGGCGACCAGGATGTGGGGCATGGTTCATTTCCCCTGGAAAAAGCCCTCCAGGATTTTGACGAACTCTGTGGGCTTGGCAAGGTTGACGACATGGGTGGCGTCCACCCGTACGTAGGTGCCGTTTTTCAGCAGGGACATGGCCCGGTCGGCGTCGTCCTTGCCCATGGCGCCGTCCAGGGTACCGTCGGGCAGGGTGGAATAGTTGGCCTGCATCAGCAAGGTGGGGCAGGTGATGCGGCCCAGGGCCTCGGCATGGTCGAAATCCCGGTTCCAGCTGCCATCATAAAACCCGGCGCCGAAACGCGGGTCGTATTCGCCCAGGCCGCGCACCAGCATGCGCACCGTGTCGTTGCCCAGCAGGCCGATATCCACCGGCTGGCCCGGATGGGTCCAGCGATAGGCCCGCACCGCCACCGTCAATAGGAAGGGGATGCCTGGGCCGACATTGTTGCGGAAGAACTGCGCGTTGCCGTGGATCCAGTACAGCAGGAAGTCCTTTGGATGATCCTTGGTGGCCGTGTAGCTGGTGATGAAGGCGCGGTCGGCGATGGTGCGCTGGATGCGGGGATATTCGGATGAGAACAGGGGCGGATCCTCCAGCACCACGGCCCGCACCAGTTCCGGCCGGTTGGCCGCCAGCCAGGTGGTCAGCAGTCCGCCGGACGAATTGCCGGTGATGAAGACGGGCTGGCCGATCTGCCGTTGGATGAAATCGCCCAGATCGGCGCCGATCCGGTTGGCGGTCATGGGGTAATCCGCCGGCGTCACCGTCTTGCCGTGGCCGGGATAGTCCACATCATAGACGTGGAAAGACTTGGCCAGGGCCGGCAGCACGCGGCTGTAGCTGTACCAGTCCAGCAACTGGGCGTGCAGCAGCACCAGCGGTGGCCCGTTGTCCGGCCCCTCGACATAACTCAGGGTGACCTGGTTGACCTGGACGGTCTTGGGCACATAGCCGGCTGCCGCCACCTTGGCCCGGTAGGGGTCGGTGTAGGTGGCCAGCTTGACGAACGGCACCGCGACGCCGACGACGACCAGCAGGGCGATTGCCGCCAGCATCGCCCCGATGATGGCCCGTATGCCCCGTCGGTTTGGCCGCTGAAGGGCTGGTTGGTTGCCGCTGCCGCTCATCATCTTCACACCAAATTTCCCAGTTGTTGGTCCGACACCCGCCACATCCGTCGCAACAGACGCCGGTTTGGGTTTAACGGTGGGGGCCAGGAGACCTTCACGGGCTGGGCCGTCCTTGAAAACGCATCCCCGCCCTGCGCCGTCCTTCTGCGTTCCACCATACGTATTTCCCCCTTTCGCCCGGCCCCTCCCATACGTATTCAGGACGCCATGCCGTATGCCCTGGGGGGACAGTAGGGCCCTGGTCTTCAAGCCTGGTGATGAAATGACGAGCAACAAGACGATGGGATGGACGCGCGCGGGCTGTGTCGTAGCACTGCTGGCGGGCACGATGCTGGGAAGTGCCGCCTTCGCCGACGTGGCGCCGGGCGCGCCGGGGCGGGCGGCGACGGGGGCGTACGCGGGCAAGACCGGCATCGGCACGGCTTATCACGCGTACAGCGCCCGGCCGGAAAAGGCGGTGCCGTCGCGCGTCTGGTTCTCTCTGGCCCACGGCGTGGTGACGGAGACCATGTACGGCCTGATCCACGAGGTGCAATTGCGTGAGCTGAAGCTGGCCATCCAGGGCGGCGGTTTCCTGGATGTGGAGGATGCGGACACCGACAGCGCCACCAGCTATCTCGACGTGGATGCCGCCGGCCGCCCCCGCTCCCTGGCTTACAGGGTCGTGAACAAGGCCAAAAACGGCAAGTACGAGATCGAGAAGCAGATCTTCACCGACCCCGCCGCCGATACCCTGGTGGTGCGCGTGACGGTGCGGGCCAAGGGCGGCGGCACGGTTACGCCCTACCTGCTGGTGGACCCGCAGATGGCCGGCACCGGCGGCGGCGACAGGGCCGACGTGGCCGGGGGCACCCTGCACGCCTATGAGGGCGCCCGCCACCTGGTGGTGAAGGCGTCCACCGGCTTCACGGCGGCCAGCGTGGGTTTCGTGGGCGCGTCGGATGGCCTGGCGCAACTGAAGGCGGGCGGCAAGCTGGATGCCGCCTACATCACCACCGGCGACAAGGCCGGCAATGTGGCCCTGGCCGGCGCGCTGGCACCGGTGACGGGGGAGGCGACGTTCGACATCGTCGTCGGCTTCGGCGACAGCGCGCAGGCGGCCAATGCTGCGGCCGACGCCACCCTGAAGCGTGGGCACGACGCCGTGCTGGCGGCCTATAACGCCGGCTGGGAAGGCTATCAGGGCCGCCTGTCGGCCTTGCCGGACCTGGCGAAGGAGGCGACGGACGGTGGCAGGCTGCTGTACGCCAGCGCGCTGGTGCTGAAGGCGCAGGAGGACAAGACCCACCCCGGCGCGCTAATCGCCTCATTGTCCGCCCCCTGGGGCGACGCCCAGAAGGCAGATAAGCCGGAAACGGGCTACAAGGCGGTGTGGCCGCGCGACTTCTACCAGTGTGCCATGGCCCTGCTGGCGCTGGGCGACACCGAGACGCCGAAGGCCGCGCTGGCGTATTTGAAGACCGTCCAGGTGGGGCCGAAGACGCCGGGCAACCATGGCGATGGCGGCTGGTTCCTGCAAAAGACCCATGTGGATGGCACGCCGGAATGGGTGGGTGTGCAGTTGGACCAGACGGCCATGCCGCTGATGCTGGCTTGGCGCCTGTGGCGCAACAACGTCATCAGCGACGCCGACGTGGCCGCCCTCTATCCCGCGATGGTGAAGCCGGCCGCCGACTTCCTGGTGAAGGGCGGCACCGCCGGCATCGGCTGGAACAAGGACACCATCCGTCCGCCCGCCACCCAGCAGGAACGGTGGGAGGAGCAGGGCGGCAACTCCCCCGCCACCACCGCGGCGGTGATCTCAGGATTGACGGCGGCGGCTGAACTGGCCGGCCAGGCGGGGGATGAGGCGGCGGTGAAGCGCTATTACGCGGCTGCCGACAAGTACTCCGCCGGGCTCAATGCCGCGACCGTCACCACCGACGGCCAGTTGGCGCCGAAAGGTTCCAAGGTCGCCTACTATCTGCGCATCGCGCCCACCGGCCAGCCCAACGCCCACACGCCGCTGGCGGTGCGCAACGGCCAGCAGGCGTTGACGGAGGACGCCTACGCCGACGCCGGTTTCCTGGAACTGGTGCGCTACGGCGTGCGGGCCCCCACCGATCCGGTGATCAAGTCCAGCCTGTCGGTGCTGGATAATGAGGCGCTGCCGGAGAACCTGCGGCTCAAGTACACCTTCCACTTCGATGGCGACGCGGCGGCCTATCCCGGCTGGCGGCGCTATGGCAACGACGGCTATGGCGAGGATCGGACCAACGGCGCCAACTACGCCGTCAGCGGCGCCATGAGCCCGACCCAGCGCGGCCGCGTCTGGCCCCTGCTGACGGGGGAACGCGGGCATTATGAACTGGCGCTGGCGGCGGCCAAGCCCGGCGGTACCAAGCCGGCGGAGGTGGCGGCCATCCGCACCACCTATGTCCGCGCCATGGAGCATTTCGCCAACCAGGGACTGATGATCCCGGAACAGGTGTGGGACGGTGTGGGCAGCGACGGCGGGCGCGGTTACAAGCCCGGTGCCGGCACCGACAGCGCCACCCCGCTGGCCTGGGCGCACGCCGAATATGTGAAGCTGCTGCGTTCCCTGCATGACGGTGGCGTGTGGGACCTGTATGCCCCGGTGGCGGTGCGCTACGCGTTCAAGCCGTGAGGGATAGGGGGCTGCGGTGGTGCTCAGTTACCGCCGCAGCCAATCACCAGACCGCCCGTTCCCGCGTCAGCACGTCATGCGATGGTTCAGGGGTGCGGGCCCTGGCCGCCGCCGCCGTTTTGACCGCCACCCTGGCTGCCTCCCCCTTGGCCACCGCCCCCCTGGCCGCCGCCGCCGCCGTTCTGGCTGTTTCCTCCGCCCTGGTTGCCCTGGCCGCCGCCCCCACCGTGGGGATCGCCGCCGCCATGGTTCTGGCCACCGCCTTGAGGGGCCCCGCCATGCGGATCGCCGCCATGGCCGTTCCATCCTCCCGGGGGCGCACCATGGGGGCCACCGTGCGGACCGCCATGGGGGCCGCCGCTCCAACGCCAGCTTTCGGCGAACCACGGCTGGCCGCGGTAATAGCGGCCCCAGTATTCGTTGAAGGAGAAGGTGATGATGGGCACGCCGATGGCGGCACCATACTGCGGCATGACCACGCGGTTGCCCTGGTAGGGGTACAGCATCTCGCCACCGGGCATCCAGCCGCGGAAGGCCTGGAACCCGACGTCGCACCAGGTCCAGCCGGCGAGGCAGCCGTAGACGGTCAGGGGCGTGCCGTTGGCCAGGGTGCCGACGATGGGATAGCCCAGGCCGGGGCCGGCGCGCAGCATGCTGCCGCCTTGGGTATAGGCGTATTCCGCCCGGGCGGTGACGGGCAGGGCGGCCAGGGGGATGGCCAAGGCGACGGACAGTCCGGCGATAAGGCGCAGACGGCGCATTTTTCGTGACCTTTCTCGTTCACGGGACAGGCTTCGTCCCGGCCTCTCGTGCGGGGGCACGAAGGGGCCGGATGCCGAATGTCTTCAGCACCCGTGATACGCGGCGGTCACGCCCGACTTTCCGGCCGGCCCTCATGAAGATTGGCGCAAGAAAAAGGGCGGCCCCGGTTGGGGCCGCCCTTCCTCAAATCATCCTGTCACCGGATCAGCGGTGCGGGCCGTGGTCGCCGCCACCGCCGTGGTCGCCGCCGCCATGGCCGCCACCTCCGTGATCGCCGCCACCGTGGTCACCGCCGCCACCGTGGTCACCGCCACCACCCGGGTGTCCACCACCCTGATGGCCACCGCCGCCCGGATTACCGCCCGGGTGGCCACCACCTGGGTTGCCGCCCGGATGTCCGCCGCCGGGGTTGCCGCCCGGATGTCCGCCGCCGGGGTTGCCACCGGGGTGGCCGCCCGGGCCCGGGCCGGGCCGACCCGGACCGGGGCCACCATGGCCGCCGCCGGGGCCGTGCGGATCGAAACCGGGATGGCCGCGCCAGGCCGGCGCGCGGGGCGGGGCGATGCGGGCATAGCGTCCCCGGTCGTTGAACCAGGGCCGGTCGTGGTAGTAGCGGCCCCAGTAATCGTTGAAGGAGAAGGTGATGATGGGCAGGCCGATCACGCCGCCATATTGCGGCAGGAAGACGCGGTTGCCCTGGTAGGGGTACAGCATGTCGCCGCCGTACAGCCAGCCGCGGTAGCCCTGGAAGTCCACGTCGCACCATGACCAGCCGGACAGGCAGCCATAGACGTTGATGCCCCACCCCCGGCGGCAGGCGGGCGATGGCGGGATAGCCGCCGCCAGGCCCGGCGCGCAGCGTGGTGCCGCCCTGGGTGTAGGCGTATTCCGCCTTGGCGGCGACGGGCAGGGCGACCAGGGCGGCGAACAGCCCGGCGATGAGGCGAAGACGGCGCATTTTTTTAAGACCTTTCTCGTTCAAGGCCGACCCCGTCCCCCAGCACCTGTGCGGAGCGCACCGGCTGGCGACGGGTATCTTCAAAAACCATTATAAACCAAAGACACCCCCTTATTCTCCCGCCCATTGTGCCTAAAGAATGGCGTCCAAAAGGCGGAGTTTTGCAACCGATTGGGCAAGTTGACGGCCGTACCGCCGGGGGTTGCCCAGGCCGCGCGTGACAGGCGAGGGGGAGTCCGGCTATGACAGGGCGGACGGTGATATTGCCACCGTCGCCAGGCCTGGGGGCTTGGGGGTTCCAAGATTTTCGGATCATGGTATTTCAGGCAGTGCGGGGGCGGGTGATGAAACGCCTGTTGTTGGTTCTTTTCAGTGCGTTTCTCTGTGCGGATGCCATCGCGGGCGCGCGGGCCGATGCCCCGTCGGCGCCATCCGGCACCGTTGCCGTGTACGGCGATTCCCTGGCCGACGGGGTGTGGAGCGGGCTGTACGAATATCTGAAGTCGTCGCCGCAGACCCATCTGGTGCGCCATTCGCAACTTGGCTCCGGCCTGACGCGGCCGGATTACGCCAACTGGCGCACGGAAACCGCCCGCCAGATTGAAGAGGCGGGCGACGGCGGCTTCGCCGTCGTCATGTTCGGCGCCAACGACATGCAGGGCGTGCGGGATGAGAATCGCCGGGGCTATCTGTTCAAGTCGCCGGGCTGGACCAATGTCTACACCCAGCGCATCGACTGGCTGCTGCAGACGTTGAAGGACCATCACGTCACCACCCTGTGGCTGGGCCTGCCCGTCATGCGCAAGCCGGAAACCAATGAGGATGCCAAGTACATGACCGGCCTTTATGAGACGGAGGCCAAGAAGTACGGCGCCATCTTCCTGCCCACTTACCAGGACTATCTGGACCCGGATGGCAACTTCATGCTGCGCATTGACGATTCGCGCCAAAAAAGCCAGGCGCTGCGCTCCGACGACGGCATCCACTTCACCGGTTACGGCTATCAGTTGCTGGCGTCCAAGGTGCTGACCCGCATCGCCCGGCAGGCGGATGCCAGCCCCACCCCGGTGCCCATTAAGCCGGTGGCGGCCCCCATGGCCGGTCCCATCGCGGCCCCGGCCCAGCCCAGCATGACGCCCATCGCCGCCCCCTTGACCATCGGTCCCCGGATCGGCCCGCTGGCCCCGCCCTTGGCCGCCCCGCCGCTGACCGTTCCCATGCCGGCGCCCGTCCTTACGCTCCGCAAGCAGTCTTGAGCGCCATGCGCCGTCGTTTCATCCCCCTGGTGTTCATGCTGGCCGCCGCCGGCGCCTGCAGCGGTGCGCCCAAGGCCGGCACCGCTTCGGCGACCGTGCCGGCCACCCGCGTCGCCGCCGCCGGTCCCGCCACCCTGCCCAAGGCGCTGCCGGTGCGCGTGCCGTCGCCCTATGACGGCAATCCCGGTTTTGAACGCCTGTTCCAGCGCCTGGCCGCCATCGAGGCGGGGCACGGCGGCACGGTGGATATCGTGCAATTGGGCGACAGTCACACCGCCGGCGGTGTCTTCACCACCCGCCTGCGCGACGCCTTGCAGGAACGGTTCGGGTCGGCCGGTCCCGGCTACATGCCGGCGGGCAAGCCCTATATCGGCTCGCGCCGCGCCGACGTGGCCGTGGGCCAGGACGGCAAGTGGCAGTATTTCAACAGCCTGAGCGACCAGCCGCCCCCCGGCTGGGGCATCACCGGCTTCCTGGCGCGCAGCCGGTCGCGGGGGGCCGCCATCAGCGTCACACCCAAGGACGGCCTGGGTTTCGACATCGCCGGCGTCACCGTGGTGCGCCAGCCGGGCGGCGGCGACCTGCTGGTGCTGATCGACGACCGCGTGGTCAAGCAGATCCCCACCGGCGGCCCTACCGGCCAGGCCGACTGGATCACCTTGCCCACCGCCGGCAAGGCCCAGGTGCTGAAGCTGGTGGCGCTGGACGCCCGGCCGGTGGACATCGCCGGCTGGTCGCTGGACCGCGCCACGCCCGGCGTGGTGTTCGACAGCGCCGGCGTGGTCGGCGCCCGCCTCACCACAATGGACCGCTGGAACCCGGAAACCGTGGCGCTGGAACTGGCCAAGCGCCATCCCGACCTGGTCATCCTGGCCTACGGCACCAATGAGGGTTTCGACCGCAGCCTGGATCTGGCGGCCTACAACGAACGCTTCCAGGCGGCGCTGCGCCGGGTGAATGCCGGCCCGGTGGCCACCATCGTGCTGGGCCCCCTGGACGGCCAGGCGGAATCGCCGGCCTGCAAGAAGGTGGCGGACAAGGACGCGGCCTTCCCCTGCCAGGAGACGCAGCCCGCCGCAAACAAGTGCGCCTGGTACACGCCCCCCATGCTGGGCCGGGTGCGGGCCTTGCAGGCCGACGGCGCCAGGAAGGGCGGCTACGTCTTCTGGGACTGGTCGCAGGTGATGCCGGGCGCCTGCGGCATGGACCGCTGGGTGCGCCAGCCGGTGCCGCTGGGCCGGCCGGATCATGTGCACCTGACGCAGGAAGGCTACACCCTGACGGCCAACGCCTTCTTCGCCTGGCTGATGGACCAGTACCAGGGGTATGTCCAGCCGGGTACGGCGCCGCTCGCCACCGCTGCCGCAGCCGGCGTTGCCGGCACATCGACACACTGAGGGGCGGGTTCCGTCGTGCTGTTTCCCACCCTGAATTTCGGCCTGTTCTTCCTGGTCGTCTTCGCCGTCGCCTGGGCCCTGGTGCGCTGGCCCCGGTCGCGCGTGGCCTTCCTGTCCGCCGCCAGCTATTTTTTCTATGGCTGGTGGGACTGGCGCTATCTGTTCCTGCTGGGCGGCAGCACCCTGTTCAACTGGCTGGCGGGCCAGGCCATCGTGCGCCAGGCCGATCCCCGCCGCCGCAAGTGGGTGGTGGGCGGGGCAGTGGCCGTGAACCTGGCCGTGCTGGCCTTCTTCAAGTACGCCAACTTCGCCACCGCCACCACCAACGACGTGCTGACCATCCTGGGCGCCCATGTCCAGGTGCGGTTCCTGGACGTGCTGGTGCCCATCGGCATCTCCTTCTTCACTTTCCACGGCATCTCCTACCTGGTGGATCTGTACCGGGGCACGCTGGCCCGGCCGGCCAGCCTGATGCAGCTGGTGCTGTACATCTCCTTCTTCCCGCAGCTGGTGGCGGGGCCCATCGTCCGCGCCTCCCACTTCCTGCCGCAGATCGCGGCCCGGCCGGATCCGGACGACATCCGCGCCACGCGCGCCTACCTGCTGATCCTGGGCGGGCTGTTCAAGAAGGTGGTGGTGGCCAACTACCTGGCGACCGACCTGGTGGATCCGGTGTTCTTCGACCCGGACAAGTACGGCGCCCTGGACCTGCTGCTGGCCACCTACGGCTACGCCATGCAGATCTACTGCGATTTCAGCGCCTACACCGACATCGCCATCGGCCTGGCGGCCCTGCTGGGCTTTCGTTTCCCGCAGAACTTCGACCAGCCCTACCGCTCCGCCTCGCTGCGGGATTTCTGGCGGCGCTGGCATATCTCGCTGTCGTCCTGGCTGCGCGACTATCTCTACATCCCGCTGGGGGGCAACCGGGGCGGCACGTGGAAGCATTGCCGCAACCTGATGATCACCATGCTGCTGGGCGGCCTGTGGCACGGCGCCAACTGGACCTTCGTCATCTGGGGCGCCCTGCACGGCGGCATGCTGGTGGTGGAGTTCCTGGTGAACCGCCTTCGCGCCATCACCATTGGTGAGTGGGAGGCGCCGCCCTTCCGCGGCTGGGCCCGGGTGGCCGCCATCGTCGCCACCTTCCACTTCGTCTGCCTGACCTGGATCTTCTTCCGCGCCCCGTCGCTGGAGGTGGCCGGCCATTTCCTGGCGGGCTTCGGCCGCTGGGGGCAGGTGGCCGGGGCGGCCACGCCGCTGACCCTGCTGCTGGTCGCGGGCACCATGGCCAGCCAGTTCCTGCCGGCCGACCGCCTGGCCCGCATCGAGGATGCTCTGGTCCGCGTGCCGCTGGCCGTCAAGGGGGCGGCCATGGGCCTGGGGCTGGTGCTGATCCAGGCCTGCGCGCCCGAGGGCGTGGCACCCTTCATCTATTTCCAGTTCTGAGGGGGCACCCGTGACCGTGATCCCGCCCGTCCGTCCCCGCTACAACCCCGCCGAGGTGATCGAGGGGGCCGCACCCGCCCGCGCGGTGCCGGTCGCCGTATCGCTCGCCGCCGGTGCCCTGGTTGCCTTGCTGCTGGGGGCCAAGCCCCTGGCCGACTGGACCGGCGCCCTGCCCATCAACGGCTTCACCGACCAGCTGTCCACCTGGACCGGCGCCTGGCAGGACATGATGGACCGCCTGCATCTGGGCGCCCTGTTCGACGGCGTGCAGGGCCTGTTCCGTTGGTTCCAGAACTTGCGCTTTTAGGGCAAGCCTTGCGCAGCCCACTGCCGGGGCCGTAAAGTTGCAGGATGATAGCTGGATGGCGCCGCCGTCCGCCGGCCCCGAGGCCCCTGATGCAGCGTAAAAGTTTTGAAGACCTGACCTGTCCCATCGCCCGCAGCCTGGAGCGGGTGGGGGAGTGGTGGAGCATCCTGATCCTGCGCGACGCCTTCCATGGCATGACGCGCTTCGACCAGTTCCAGAAAAGCCTGGAGATCGCGCCCAACATGCTGACCCGCCGCCTGACCGCCCTGGTCGAGGCCGGGCTGCTGGAAAAGCGCCAGTACAACGCCCGTCCGCCACGTTACGAGTACGTGCTGACCGAACGGGGGAACGACTTCCGCCAGGTCACGCTGGCCCTGATGGACTGGGGCAACCGCCACTTCTCGCCCGAGGGGCCGACGGTGCAACTGGTCGACACCCAGACGGGCCAGCCGGCCGACCTGATGCTGGTGGACCGCGTCAGCGGCAAGCCCGCGACCAGCCGCGACTTTCGCCTGGTGCCCGGCCCCGGCGCCGACGACGCCCTGCGGGAGCGTTACGCCGCCCGTGCCAAGTTGGCAAAGACCGTATAATCGCGTGGGTTCTGGTCGATGCGATTTGGGAAAGAGAATGTCCACAATTCATTCACGCGGCTTATTTTATTCTCATCTTTTCTGATAATAATAAATGCGCTCATTTTGGCGGCCTATGGTTTCGGATTGCTGGGTTTCGGTTTTGCGAGAAAGGTGGTCCTGTGCCTTGAGGAGAATAATGACCAAGGTTTATTGATTATATTGGGTCTTCTTTTTATATCATTCGTGTTTCTGTTGATGTCATGGGCGGTTCGGGGAATTCTGGCGGCACAAAGATAAGATGATCGCAGCCGCAGCCTTATAAAGGCGCGTATTTCCAGTCTGGCGTGCTAATGCCCTTCTTCACCCTGATCGACCATAACGGGGCGATCATGATTGTCGTTTTCCCGGCGGTACGGTGGCGGAACGATAAGGTGGGGCCTATGGCCGGATAGTCCGGCCCGCTTCCGCTTTCGGATCATGGGGCCTTTCGCTGGGGGGCCTAGCCTAAGCGTCTGAAAGCGAACGCCTTCGCTTCGGACCCATCGCCTATTCATTAAGAATTATGGTTGCCTCCCTTGGGCGATGCTACCGTTGTCGCTGTCCTTTCAGCGGCAGGCGGTCAGTAATCACCGTCGTGGCGTTGGAAATTCCGTCATCGATCTGGGGAAGAACCGTCGATGAGAATTGCGCAAATCGCCACCCTTTATGAATCCGTGCCACCCACATTTTATGGCGGTACGGAAAGGGTTATATCTTATTTGACGGATACCCTGGTTGACCTGGGCCACGACGTCACGCTGTTCGCCAGCGGGGAGTCCAAGACCAAGGCGACGCTGGTGCCCATGCGGCCCAAGGCGCTGTGGCTGGACGACGCGCCGTTGAAATCGCCGGTGGCGGCCCATCTGGCCATGCTGGAACAGGTGCGGCGGCGGGCGGATGAGTTCGACGTCCTGCACTTCCACCTCAGCCATTTCATGCATTTCCCCTTTTTCCAGGAGCATGCGCAGCGCACGGTGACGACGCCGCACGGCCGGCTGGACTATGTCGACCTGGCGCCCGCTTATGATCTGTGGCCGCGCTATCCCATGATCTCCATCTCCGACCGGCAGCGGCGGCCGCTGGCCAATGCCAACTGGCTGGCCACGGTCTATCACGGCCTGCCGCCGGACCTGTACCGCCCGCCGCAGGGCCGTCCCGGCGGTATCGGCGACTATCTGGCTTTCCTGGGCCGCTTTTCCCGCGACAAGCGGCCGGACCGCGCCATCGACATCGCCGAGCGTTCCGGCCTGCACCTGAAGATGGCCGCCAAGGTGGGTGACGATGACCGCGCCTATTTCGAGGCGGAGATCAAGGACCGCATCGACGGCCGGGCCATCCAGCACGTGGGTGAGATCAACGACGCGCAGAAGCCGGATTTCCTCGGCGATGCCGCGGCCTTGCTGATGCCCATCGACTGGCCCGAGCCCTTCGGCCTGGTGGTGATCGAGGCCTTCGCCTGCGGCACGCCGGTGATCGCCTGGGATAATGGCGCCATGCCTGAGATCATCGACCAGGGTGTCACCGGTTTCGTCGTGAACTCGGTGGAGGAGGCGGTGGACGCCGTGGCCCAGGCCCGCACCCTGGACCGCGCCCGCATCCGCCAGGTGTTCGAGGAACGCTTCTCCGTCACCGCCATGGCCCGCAATTACGTGGCGGCCTACACCGCGCTGCTGTCCGGCACGGCCGGTGCCTCTGCCGGTTTCCTGGCACCGGCCGCTGCCCGTCCCACCCCCTGAACTTCGCCTTCCAACACCCTGAAAGGACTGCGGGACCACAATGGCAGCCCTAGATGAACGACAGCTCGACCCCGCCATCGGCCTGGCCGGTCCCGATGGCGGCGGCCCACGAGAGACCTTCCGCTTGTTCGCTCTGAAACATGGCGACTGCTTTGTCGTGGCCGACGCCCACGGCGACATCCAGGGGCAGGGCGACGGCCTGTTCGTCGACGACACCCGCATCCTGTCGCGCTATCAGCTGCGCATAGGTGACAAGGAACCGTCGCTGCTGGGCGCCTCGCTCAGCGAGGACAACATCCTGTTCACCGCCAACAGCACCAACGTGCCCATGCCGGCCCCCGGTGGCGGCATGACGCTGTGGGGTGTCATCCATATCGAACGCACCCGTATCCTGTGGCAGAACCGGTTGTATGAGCGGGTGACGCTGTCCAACTTCGGCGGCAGCGACATCGTCGTGCCGCTGGCGTTCAACTTCACCGCCGACTTCCGCGACATGTTCGAGGTGCGGGGCTCCACCCGCCAACTGCGCGGCCGCACCCATGACGCCCAACTGTCGGGCGATGGCGTGACGCTCAGCTACGAGGGCCTGGACAAGGTGGTGCGCACGGCCGCGCTGTCCTTTTCCCAGGTGCCGGACCGGCTTCAGGGCGACCGCGCCCAGTTCAACATCACCCTGCCGACGCGGGGCGAGCACGTGCTGTACATCGAGGTGGGAACGGAACGCACGGCCACGCCCGGCCGCGTGCGCTTCCGGGCCGCCGCCGTGCGCGCCCGGCTGGAGATGCGCACCAAGCGCCGGCGGGGCGCCAGCGTCTACAGCAGCGGCCGGGTGTTCAACGACTGGCTGGCGCGGGCCCAGGCCGACACCGCCTTGCTGACCACCGAACTGGCGACAGGTCCTTACCCCTACGCCGGCATCCCCTGGTTCTCCACCGCCTTCGGGCGCGACGGCATCATCTCCGCCCTGCAGATGATGTGGCTGAACCCGCGCCTGGCGCGCGGCGTGCTGGCGTTCCTGGCCACCCACCAGGCGACGGAGACCGCCCCCTTCAGCGACGCGCAGCCCGGCAAGATCCTGCATGAGACGCGCAAGGGCGAAATGGCGGTGCTGCGCGAACTGCCCTTCGGCCGCTATTACGGCAGCGTCGATACCACGCCGCTCTACATCTACCTGGCGTCGGTCTATGCCGACCGCACCGGCGACATGGCCTTCATCGACCAGCTGTGGCCATCGCTGTGCGCCGCCGCGTCCTGGATGGAGGGGGCGGGCGACCAGAACGGCGACGGTTTCGTCGATTACCAGCGGGCGGAGGAGTCCGGCCTGGCCAACCAGGGCTGGAAGGACAGCTTCGACAGTATCCAGCATGCCGATGGCAGCCTGCCGGAGGGGCCCATCGCCCTGGTCGAGGTGCAGGGTTACGTCTACGCCGCCTATTGCGGCCTGTCCCGCCTGGCCTTCCGCCGGGGGGAGGATGCGCAGGCCGCCTATTGGCAGCATAAGGCGGAGGCGCTGCGCCACGCCGTCGAAACCCACTTCTGGATGGAGGACATGGGTTTCTACGCCCTGGCGCTGGACGGCAAGGGGCGGCCCTGCCGCGTGCGCGCCTCCAACGTCGGGCATCTGCTGTTCGTCGGCCTGCCGTCGCCGGAACGGGCGCACCGGGTGGCGGACCAGTTGCTGGCCGGCGCCTTCCACACCGGCTGGGGCATCCGCACGCTGGCGGATACGGAGGTCGCCTTCAACCCCATGTCCTACCACAACGGCTCCGTCTGGCCGCACGACACCGCCATCTGCGCCGCTGGCCTGGCGCGCTACGGCGTGCGCACCGGCGTCATCCGGCTGATGAGCGACACGTTCGAGGCGGCGGTGCGTTTCGGCATGCGCCTGCCGGAGCTGTTCTGCGGCTTCCCCCGCACCCAGGGCGAAACCCCCATCGCCTACCCGGTCGCCTGCGTGCCGCAGGCCTGGGCCGCCGGTTCCGTCTTCATGCTGCTGCAGGCCTGCCTGGGCATTGAGGTCGATGGCTGGCGGGGCGAAATCCATGTCAACCGGCCCAAGCTGCCCATCGGTATCGACCAGTTGACGGTGCGCCGCGTGACGGTGGGGGAAAACACCGTGGATCTGTCGTTCCAGCGCATGGGCGGTCAGGTCATCGCCTCCATCGCCGATCATGAGGAGGGTCTGGTGCCTCTGATCGTGCGGTCCTGATCGATGCCCTCAATCTCCGGACGATCTAGGGCGTAGGCTTGAGGGTGCGGCTACCGCCGCTGGTGGTGGGCCCGGCGGTCTATGCAGTTTTGCCGTTGTCGACCTGTCCCGGTTGCCTTGTTTTCGACACAATCTCGACTCTAGAATTCCCATATGAATATTGAAGCCCGCACCAATAGATCGGCGCGATTCGCCTATATCTGTTCGGGTGCCGCGATATATGCCCTGATTACTGTAATCATAAATCCAGGCATAGGCTTCATAACCGATAAGGTATGTGTGTGACGCCATGACGGACATCGACCTGGGCGCCCTGCTGACGCGGAACACCGTGACCGTCTTCCTGATCGGCTTCAGCCTGCTCTTGTCAATTCTGGCGCTGGGGCTGTCCGGCGTCCTGCTGCTGCGCGGACGGCGCGGGCGGGCGGAACGCCGTTTCGAGGATGAGGCGGTCATCCCCAGCTATGAGGAAACGCGGCGTGTGGTGCGGGAGGCGCGGCAGACCGGCGGCCACCATGCCGTCAGCCGGGCGAATGAGGCCCATCGCGCCGCCCGGCAGGCGGTGCAGGCCACCGCCCCCCATGATGCCGCCGACCGCCTTGGCCTGAGCACCTGGACGCCCGACACCCTGCGCCGCCTGCTGAAGACCGAGCTGACGGACGCCCAACTGATCGTGGTGTCCAACCGCGAGCCTTTTATCCATGACGATGACGGTCACGGCGGCGTCAGGCTGCGCGCACCGGCCGGCGGCCTGGTGGCGGCCCTGGATCCGGTGATGCGCACCTGTTCCGGCACCTGGATCGCGCATGGCAGCGGCAGCGCCGACCGGCGGACGGTGGACGCCAAGGACCGCATCCAGGTGCCGCCCGACCACCCCGCCTACACCCTGCGCCGCGTCTGGCTGACGGAGGATGAGGAGAAGCACTATTACTACGGCTTCTCCAACGACGGGCTGTGGCCCCTGTGCCATGTCGCCTTCACCCGGCCCAGCTTCAGCGCCGACGACTGGGCGGTGTATGAGGCGGTGAATCGCCGCTTCGCCGACGTGGTGGTGCAGGAGGCGCGGGACGAACGGCCGGTGGTCCTGATCCAGGATTACCACTTCGCCCTGCTGCCGCGCATGATCCGCGAGCGGCTGCCCAACGCCATCATCATCACCTTCTGGCACATCCCCTGGCCGAACGCGGAGATCTTCGGCATCTGCCCGTGGCGGGAGCGCATCCTGGACGGCCTGCTGGGCAGTTCGGTGGTGGGCTTCCACATTCCGTACTACTGCAACAACTTCATCGACACGGTGGACCGCTTCCTGGAAAGCCGGGTGGACCGGGATGAATCCGCCATCACCTTCGGCGGGCACACCACCCACATCAACGCCCACCCCATCTCGGTGGAATGGCCGCCGGCCTCGCTGGAACACCAGCCGCCGGTGCCGGCCTGCCGCCGCGCCGTGTTCGAACGTTTCAACCTGCCCCAGGGCGTGAAGCTGTGCGTGGGGGTGGAGCGGTTCGACTACACCAAGGGCATCATCGACCGCTTCCGCGCGGTGGAGGAACTGTTCAAGGCCCATCCGGAATGGATCGGCCGCATGGTGGTCCTGCAGGTGGCGGCCCCCAGCCGTACCGCCTTGCCGGCCTATCAGCAGTGCCAGCGCGAATGCCTGGACTACGTGGACGAACTGAACGCCCGCTACGGTCACGACGGCTACCAGCCCATCCACATGCTGAATGAGAGTTACGGCAAGGATGAGGTCTACGGCCTGCTGCGCGCCGCCGACCTCTGCATGGTCACCAGCCTGCACGACGGCATGAACCTGGTGGCCAAGGAGTTCGTGGCGGCGCGTGAGGATGAACAGGGCGTGCTGATCCTCAGCAGCTTCGCCGGCGCGTCACGCGAACTGCCCGAATCCATCATCATCAACCCCTATGATACCTGCGGCATGGCCGACGCGCTGGCCCGCGGCCTGACCATGTCGGCCGAGGAGCAGCGTGAGCGTATGCGCCGCATGCGTGAGACCGTGCGGGAGAACAACATCTACCGCTGGGCGGGCAACCTGCTGATGGACGGTGTCCGCCTGCGCAAACGCCACCAGACCGAACACGTCACGGCCAAGCTGGCCAAGCAGTCCCGCAACCGTTCCCTGGCGGGGGCCTCGGGCTTTGCCGCCTCGGGCCGTCAGCTGGGCCGCAACGTGGTGCGGCTGGTGGGCATGGGAAAAGGAAAGACCGTTGAGCCCAAGCATCTCTGACACCATGACCGCCCCCGTCGCCGCCGCCCCCAAGGTGGGGGATCGCTGGGCCGTGTTCCTGGACATCGACGGCACCCTGCTGGAACACCAGAAGGACCCCACCGCCGTGTCGGTGGATGATGAATTGCGCCAGCTGCTGCTGGCCTTGGACCGGCAGCTGGATGGCGCCGTGGCCGTGATCAGCGGCCGGTCGCTGGCCTCCATCGATGAACTGTTCCAGCCCATGGTGCTGCGCGCCGGCGGCATCTTCGGCCTGGAGATCCGCCTGTCACCGGATGAACCGGCCGTGGCGGCGCCCGAGCCGCCGGCCCTGGCCGACCTGGCCCGGCGGATGGAGGCCGACTTCGGCCGCACCCTGGTGATCGAACGCAAGGGGCCGGTCCTGGCCCTGCACACCGGCCCCGACCCCGACTTGCTGGCCCACATCACCCGCCTGGCCAAGGGCGCCCTGCCGGGCTTGCCCGAAGGCTATCGGGTGGTGGAGGGCAACGTCGGCGTGGAACTGATGCCGGCGCGGGCCCTGAAGGGGGAGGCGGTCCGCCGCTTCATGGCCACGGAAACGTTCCGTGGCCGGCGGCCCATCTTCATCGGCGACGACGTGCCGGACGAACACGCCTTCGACTGTGTCAACGATCTGGGCGGCATCGCCATCAAGGTCGGCCGGCCGGAACAGGCGACGGCCGCCTTGCACGCCCTGTCCGATGTGGCGGCGGTGCGGGCCTGGTTGGGCGATCCCAACTTCCCCCTGCTGGACCGGCTGGTGGCGCGCGAGGTAAAGGAGGCGGCGCAGGCTTGAGCCTCCCCCAGGCCTGATACCAGGTAGCGATGATCCCGACCTACGGTCAGGCTCATCGCCCTCAGGCGCCGGCGCCGCCATCCGGCGGCTTGGCTTCCGCACCTTACGGCGCGCGGCGGCGGTCGCCGCCGATACCAAATTGCGTTGAGTTCAACTCAACGCAATTTGGTATTAGCCGGCATCCCCTATATCGAAGCGAACCACCTTGCCCTCTCGCAAGCGGAAAACGTGGGCGAGCGTCTTGTCTTTAAGACCGTGCGTCTGTCCCTGAAGCGGTCTGCCTTCCAGATCGAAGACAGACTGCCGGACCTCCGCGACGATGGCGCCATCCGCAGTCCGATGAAAGCCGACCGGCTCGACGCGTGGGCTCACGATGGCCCATTGGCGTGTCCAATATTCGCGAACGGCCTCCCGGCCATGGACGTGGCCACCCTCCATGCCGTTGGCCCAGGCGACGTCGTCGGCGAGGGCGATCAGCACGCCGTCGATGTCCCGCGCATTGAAGCGATCATAGAGACGCTTGAGGAGCTCGACATCACGATCCATTGATCTCTCCCTTTGACAGGCGCCGGCATTGCGTCCGGGGGGGGCATCATTTATATATGCACATATATATCTGCATGACCACGAAGGCAAGGGGAAGCGTTATGGATGGGGATGTCCTCTTGACTCCGGGTCACCTGATCAGCCTAGCGGCGCGCGGATTCGCCCGTCTCAGCGAAGCGCGGCTCAAGCCGCTTGGCTTCGGCGTCGGGCATCTGCCCGTGCTGGTCGCCCTTCGGGACGGTCGGGCCAGCACGCAACGGGACCTCGCCCGCTTCGCCAAGATTGAGCAGCCGCCAATGGCGCAGATGCTCGCCCGCATGGAGCGGGACGGGCTGATCCAACGTGCCCCTGACCCGGACGATGGGCGCAGCAGCCGCATCACGCTGACGGCGCGCGCGGAGGCGCGCCTGCCGGATGCGGTTGCGGTCCTGCTCCGGGGCAATCGTGAGGTATTGGGTAACTTCACGGATGAGGAGGCCGGGACGCTCGTCAATCTGCTCACGCGCCTGATCGCGAACCTCGACCGGGTCACAAGCACCGAAGCATCGCCCAGCGCATCAATTTCCGAGAAGGGGGACTGAGCCTTCAAGTGGACATTGAAACTGCGTCGCAAGTGCAATACTCATCGCTGTGCGATTTGGCCGAATGATGGGTGGGGCTGTGTTGACAGGTGTGGTGCTGGTTGGGGCGCGGCGCATGCGCCGGACGGTTCTTGCGATACTGACTTTGGCCATCGCCGCGAGCTATGGTCCCCAGGTACTGGCGGAAAGCGCCCTTCCTGAAAAGATCACGCCGGTACCATCGACGACCTACAAGTTTGTGTTCGATGCGAACTCGCAGGTCGGGGAAGATGGCCAAGATTCCAGTCTTCGCGAAGTGGCCGCGTTCCAGGCGATGTACGAGGCGGCCGGCGTCCCGGCGGAGAATTTGAGGTTCGTAATCGTTCTGCACGGCGCCCGGACGCAAACGGCGCTGAATTCCCAATCCTATGGGGCGGCCCATGGCGGGAATGACAATCCGAATATCGGAATGGTCAATGCGCTTCTGAAAAAGCGTGTCCGGATCGTTGTTGCCGAGCCTTCTCTCCCCGATGCGGAACGGAAGGCTGATACACTTCTGCCCGGCGTCGAATCGGGGCCAATTTCAAATATTGTCTTCCTGGACCTCGAAAATTCCGGCTACGTGTATACAGGCACGCGCAACCTATCGACGGAATAGGAAACACAGGAACTCAGAACGCAATACTCAGGTGCTGCAAGTATTGGTTCGCAACGGATCAGGCGGCCATTTCCTTCATCACGTCGATGAAGGCCCGCAGGGTGGCGGGCAGGTGCCGGCCGCCGGGATAATACAGGAACAGGCCGGGGATGGCCGGGCACCAGTCGTCCAGCACCGGCACCAGGGCGCCGTTGTCCAGGTAGGGCCGGGCCGTGCGGTCCGGAACATAGGCGATGCCCAGCCCCTGTGCCGCCGCCTCCGCCATCAGCTCCACGTGGTCCAGGGTCAGGGGGCCGGGCACGTCCACCGCCATCTCCTGCCCGTTGCGGGCGAATTCCCAGCGGTAGGGTTTGCCGCTGGGCATGCGGATGCGGATGCAGTCGTGGTGGGCCAAATCGTCGGGGGTTTGTGGTGCTGCGCGGCCCGTCAGATAGGCCGGGGCCACCACCGCCAGGAAACGCACCGGGCCGCCGAAGCGCACCGCGACCATGTCCAGGGGCACCGCCTCGCCCAGCCGGACGCCGGCATCGAAACCGTCGCCGACGATGTCCACCAGCCGCCCGTCGGTCACCAGGTCCAGCGCGATGCCGGGATAGCGCGCCAGGAAGGCCGGCACCACCTGGCGCAGCAACAGGCGGCTGGCGCCTTCATTGGCGTTGATGCGCAGGGACCCGCACGGCTGGCCCTGGCTGTCGCCGATATCCTGCAGGGCCAAATCCAGGTCGCGCAACAGCGGGCGGATGCGTTCCAGCAGCCGGTGCCCCGCCTCCGTCGGCGCCACGCTGCGGGTCGTCCGGTGCAGCAGCCGCACGCCCAAATCCTGTTCCAGCGTGCGCATGATGTGGCTGAGGGTGGAGGGCGACAGGCCCAAATTGTCGGCCGCCTTGCGGAAACCGCCCTGGGCCGCGATGGCGGCGAAGGCCTTCAGGTCGGCCAGGGTGGGCGGGCTATTCATGGGAAATTTTCACCAGGTCATGCGGAACTGTGCGGATAGTACCATGATTGGATGGCGCCTACCTTGTTGAAGACGGCCGGCACGCAAGCGCCGGTACTCCATGAAGGAACGACGCCATGACCAACCAAACCCCGCCCCGCACCTGGTTCATCACCGGCACCTCGTCCGGTTTCGGCCGGATATTGACGGAAAAGCTGCTGGCCCGGGGCGACCGGGTGGCCGCCACCCTGCGCCGCGAAGGCGCGCTGGACGATCTGAAGGCCCCACACGGCGACCGCCTGCGGATCGCGACCCTGGACCTCACCGACACCGTCGCCATCCGCCGGGTGGTGGACCAGGCCTTCGCTGACCTCGGCCGCATAGACGTGGTTGTCAGCAATGCCGGTTACGGCCTGTTCGGGGCGGCGGAGGAGGTGACGGACGACCAGATCCGCCATCAGATCGACACCAACCTGATCGGCTCCATCCAACTGATCCGCGCGGTCCTGCCCCATCTGCGCGCCCAGGGCGGCGGCCACGTGCTGCAGTTCTCATCCGCTGGGGGACAGCTCTATTAACGGACGTCGGTCACCGTAAACTACATCTTAAGTTACTGAATTATATCATATTTTTCAAGATATTTGAGTGGCCATCCGTTGAAATCGTAAACGAATGGGTTGTTTTGGTATGTTTTGGGGCAAGAAAGTTTACGGCGGTGCAGAACGCGTTACCCACCCCCCGCCGCCGCCTTAGCTTTTGGGGGCAGTCGGCGCCGGGGCGTGGATAACGCTGCGGAGGTGTTGGTTATATAATTCTGGGTGCGCGAAATTTTCTGAAAAAGTAGATCAGACGCTTTATGCGTGTAGATTCAACTATTCTTTTGTTGGCATATCTTCGATTTTATAATTGACTCCATTATGAGCTATTCTTAGCTCAAATTCTATTTTGTCCCCAAGGTACGGATTCTTTCCATTTGCTTTTGCTGAGTAAACTGTCTCGCCGCCCTTTAATAAGTCCACAACATAGTAGGAATTCCTCCAACCAATTACACTCCATTCATCGAGACCGGAAAGAATGTTGTGTTGATAAATTCTTATGAAAAATTGTGATGCACAATGGTTATCAGGATTATTGTGTTGCGCCGCCGTAATGCAATAATCACCAAGTTTTGCTTTAGGCTTTTGCGTGGATTTTGTCGCCATGTGTTTAAACATCTTTCCCGTCCATCATGTTGATATCTAATAGGGTGCCTGAATCCGGCGCGTCATATTGCGCTTTGAAAAAGATGACATATGGTCAATCTATTCAATGGCTATCAGCTTGGCGGTTTCCGGCGGCCTGGGCCGCTTTTTCACACATGTAGTAACCGTCCTTGGTCGTGCCGTAGTAGTGGCTTCCCGGCAGATGATAGATCTGGGAATTGGGGTTCACCCACACAACGGGCGACTTGCAGGCCTTAGCTGCGGCGGCGGGGTCGGAATAGTGCTTGCCTTCGGCGGCCAATGCGGCCGGAGAAGCCAAAAGGGTGGCGGCGAGGAAGGCAACAACGAGATGGCGCATGGGGTTTCCCTTGTGATAGCTCATCGCTTGCATAATTCTAGGTTGTGCACGTGACGCGGGCAAGGTGCCTTTTATCTGTCCGCTTAAATTGGTGTCACGCCGCAGCGAGCAGCTAATCGGGTGGAAGCGATGCCGAATGTCCGGACAATTAATCTAGGGTCGAAGGGGCGCTGGTTGGCTCTGGGGCTGGAAGAGCAGTACCTGATTTTCGGAGTGGCGAAGCAAGCCTTCGACCTCTGGAGACAAGGAGATGTCCCTGGCACAAAGGCTTGGTTTCGGAGCCAAATCTCGGACAGAACCGGCGCCCCGGTGGATTCGGGAATAGCCACACGCTACACCAACGACATCGGTAGATTCTGCGAGTCTGGCGCGGATGATCTGTGGCTGACTCTTGGCCCTGGGTATCTCTACTGGGGGCATGCAGTTCCAGGCTACGAGATCATCGACACCTATATGGAGGAAAATTCCAATCCTCCGGACGCGCGAGAATCTTACCTGTTAGCCCGTAAGATCGATGGGGGGTGGAAGAATTCTGACCGGGCTGGTCGGCTGCTGGAGCGGCATACGCTCCATCCTAAGGCCATAAACTGGCTGACACAGCAGGCCACAATGGGAACGATCAAGGAGGATCGCTACTTCATCCAGCTGATCATGGGGCAGCCGCTAACTGAATGGCATACTAGGCAAGATATGATGGACGCCGCTATGGCCGCTGGATGGCAGCCTGGCCCGGATGTACCGGTAGCTCCAGATGAATGGCTCCGTGAAGTTGCAAGGATGACTGACAGCGTAATGAATACGGCTAAGCATTCTAACGGGCAGATCGTAGAGAGGGTAATTAAGAATAAAGAGATACGGTTCACGAAGGCTGAGCTTGAGTTGGAAATTATTAGACTTCTTGAGGAGAAAGATTATCGGTGTGCCATAACAAGGCGTAAGCTAATCAAGGGTGATAAGTGGTTACAGCCGAGTGTGGATCGGATTTGTTCGGATGGGCACTATGAGCCTGGAAACATCCAGATAACCTCTTGGGCAGCCAATAGGACTAAGGGGGACCTGCCTGATGCTGACGTCGCCGCTCTCTTACAGGCTTTGCAGATGGGAGGAGAAGATGACGGTATTGATGTTCCTTGATATTCTAAAATATAGCCACAGTCTTAGTCTAAGGGATTGTGATTGAGGTTTTTGCGTCGTACTGTCCTGTTTTCCTCTTTTAGATGCCTGTTCTCCGGTAGCGCACGCCGGAGATCAACTCTAACTTGATAAGTAGGTGGCGCAGAGGCTGTTATTGCAATTAAGAAATTTGGCGGATCGTAATTTTTACCTTTTAAGATTCCGATAGCTTCGGCCATCGAATTCTTCCTGATTAATTCCGTTTCGAATGATAGTATATCTAAAAAGAAAGATGCCAAATCCTGCGATCCGATAAATGTATTTACCCTAAATGTGCTTTTCCCATCGTCAACATATTGCTTTCTAACATCTATGCAGCTCTGAATTAATGGGATAATTGGTTTGAAATTGGCTTCTCCCTCAAAATAATATATATAATATCCGCATCCACTTTCTTCAAGTCGGCTAAGCTGGTAATCTTTTTTACGCCTTTTTGGGCTTATGTCAGAAACGCCTGACTTATTTGCTTTTTTTGCTTGTAATCTCAATGGTATGTACGCCATTTCTCCATTGTTTCCTGGGAAAACAAATATAATACCAAAATCTCCTCCCGTGTCCTTTTCCTGTTTATGATTTGCAATATCAGCATAAGCAAATTGAACGGAATTTTTTAGAAAACTAATGTAGTTATTTATTTCTTTTCGCCACGTCCCAGAATATTTTCTTTTCTTTGATAATAATTCCATATTAGAAATTGTCTCCCTTGAGACATATTCTATAGAGCTAAATATCTCTGATATTATATGGCCTGTCATTCTTTCTTCATTGCTTCCAATTCCGCAAAATATTTCAACAAATCTATGTTGTGCCAGTATTGTTGATAAATAAATTATAAAAATAGACAAATCCGGAAAGGCTGATATATTTTGCGTCTCCGACGCAATAGTCGCTCTAGTCAAACGAAGATCGTCATCAATTCTAGTATTGCCGCGCTCTCTTGCGAAGCGCAGAATTACATTTGAATCTCTATTGTTAGGAGTCAATGAATAAAATATTGATGATATTATTTTGTTCAACCGAACATCCTCTGTATTATCTATGATAGCCGCGTATCCAGATGGAAATTCCTGGAAATTATAGAGGCATTCCAGTAAATCACCCGCCAGGATGCCAAGCGACGACGCAAAGTCGTCATGAATGAACTTGTGGCGTTTCATGAGTTTTCTAGTCATATCTTTGGCATCCTGTTCTTGATATGGAAATTATTGCGTGGTCTTTCGTAATATTCTGTATTATCCGAGAAAGCGATTGTCCCAATGCCAACTGATGGCTTCTGCTGACGGCCGGGCTGCCGGTGTATCAGGTAACCTGATCGGCGTTCCGTGGAGTTCATAATAGTGCCGTCCGTTGTCGAAATCTTCTTTCAGGCGGCGGCTGACGATGAACCGATGGTCATCCGAGACGGTGACGTACCCTCGATCAAACAGGCGATGGATATCGGTGCGAAGCAGCAGGCCGTTGTCCACGGTGTGATCACCGCCTTCGCCGAAATCCTTGATATGGGCGGCGTCGAGGATAGGCAGCGTCTTCTCGCCTGTCACCGCGCACCGGCGTCCATAGCTGTCGGTAACCGCGACGCGGAACGTACCCTGTCCCAGGCGTGGCGTGATCAACGTGGGGGCGCCATATCTGCGGATGGGCGCGTCATCGATGGTAGTACGCGGTGCAGCCATGGGAAGGCCCTGAAGACGGTCCTGGACCGCATCCCATAGGAATCGACCATCACCTTCGTCGGCCGAAAAGGATTTCCCGACGACGATGTTGGGAGACCAGGACTGTGGGACTGGGATCCATTGATCCTCTGGGAAGAAGAAGGGCTGTTCGAGCAGGCGGCAGCCGATCTGATAGTCCTGACGATGATCCGGCTGTTCCCGACGATAGCGCGCTACCCTGGTTCGCATCTCCATAAGCGAGGTGGCGCCGTTGCTATGGCCGAAGGCTTCCCAGGCCATGGAAACCGGAAGGAAAGAGGCGTGCCCGAATATGCCCCCGCCCACGATGAAATTGCGCGGGCTGTGGAGCTTGAACAGGAATAGCTCACCTGGCCTGAGGGCCTTGAAGGCAGTCTTGCCGCCGGGCTGCCAGAAGTTGACCTCCTCAAGGCCGGGCTGGGCAGCGAGATATTGGTACCAGTCGAAATCGGTGACGGCGACGAAGATGCTGATCACGCTCTGGGCCGTTGTCAGTGGGGAGCTTGGCCGTCGCGGGGCTTGGTGCCGGACTGGCCAGTGTAGGGGTTTGTGTTGCCCTTGGTGGAATAGTTGTCGTTGCGGGTCTTGTTCGGGTTGGTCTGCATGTGCCCGTGGACGTAGGTGCCCCGCTTGGTGACATGAGGGCGGACGTAGTGGTCATGGCTGTAGGATCGATGGCTACGGGCGTGGCTATGGCCGCTATGACCACCATGGCCGCGTGCTTCAGCCGTTGAACTGAGGGCCAGGCCGCATAGCGCGACGGTGATAAACGCCAGATAGCGCATTGTTGAATTCCTGATCGGTGTATGCACGCTGAGGATGGTATCCTCTGGATTCATAAATGCAACTGGTGGAGTGATCAGGGAATGCAGGTTGTCGGGCTTCGGCGGCTGAAAGATTTGGCGGCAGCGACGTTGCTGGCCATCGGGCTGCTGTTCACAGGCGCTCAGGTTTCGTCGGCCGCGTCTGTGACGCTGTTCCAGACAGAGCAGTCAGCCCAGGCCCATTGCCCGAAGGATGTCGTGGTGTGGGTGAACACGGCCACCGGCGTTTTCCATTTCAAGGGCCAGCGGTGGTACGCAGCCACCAAACAGGGGGCGTTCGTGTGCGAGACCGAAGCCCTGGAAGGCGGCATGCGGGCGACCAGGAACGGGCAGTAGGAATCCTGGCTACCGGGCGCGTGAGGGCCTGATACAGGGGGCGGGGCTGCACTGTTATGTTCTTCATCGCATAGGCTTGCTAATAGCTGGCTGTCGTTGACAGCACTCTACCAGTTGTTCAAATATCGCCCGCATCGAATTGCTCAGTGGCTGCGGCTCGCAATCTTTATTCTGAGGAAGGGCTTCTCAGAAACTTAGAGATTTTAGAACCCAATGGCGACGAGTTAATCTACACAAGAAATTGGCAGGAGAAATAGATTGTCAGTATATAAAGAAAAAACAGAGAATGGAAGAGAAGCTTGGAGGGCGGTAGGGACGGACGGCACTGATCTTGGGGTTTTTCCTACGATTGCGGCTGCAATAGAAGCAATTCACAGATATATCGATAATTCAACTGCGTATCTTTATGCAAATCTCAGCATGGCACCTTCTTCTTCGAAGATGATAGAGCTGGAGTATGGTTATTATATTGTTGAATTCTATTGGCCTTCAGGAAAATCTAGTGCCGTTCTGTATAACTCCCATGGGAATCCTGTTGGTAGATTTTTAAGCGTAGCTGCCGCAGAAAAATACTTTAAGGAAAATTTGCTGAATCTCATCGATTTATCAAATAAAGAAAAATATGACCCAGACGTTCCAAAAATTTAGATCTGGATTCTTTTGTTCTCTTGTGTAATGTCTTTTTATCAGATGGCGGGAATATATTTATTATATCGCCATCTGATAAATTTCCATAGCCATTCTCTTTCAATTGATTTAGCAAATGCCTGGCAGCCTCGGTATGCCCTGACCTTAGATTTTCCCTGATGCAGTATGCATAATCAAATATATTTATATATTTCTTACGGTTCATTTTATATCCTTTTTAATACTGTAATCGTATGTTGAAATATTTTGTTATGTCAATTCACATGAAGCAGCCTCGCGTAATTCTGGATAAGAATTAGATTATTGTGACGTGAAAGCGTAATTTCCGAATTCATTCTATTGTGATTTGGTTACTATGACGTGTCGACGAATGGAGACCCGTGATGGCCGATGTCAGCGACCGGGACGTGTGGGCCGCCGCTTACGCCTTGGTAAAGCGCTTCGGTGCCGAGGCAGCCGTCTTCGCTGCGATGCGGGCCGATGAATGGATGGCCCAGGGGGATATGGACCAGTACCTGCTGTCGAAGCGGATCATGACCGCCGTCGATGAGCTACTGGCCCAATCACCCGCCCCCGGCGTCAAGCTGATGTGATCACCGTGTCGGCAACAGGGTACTTCCTGCGTCCCTGTCGAACATCTCATGGGGCTGGCCAAGGCGATAATATCGAGACCGCGTCCGGATCCAGCCATCGGGGATATTGAACAGCAGCACCTGGCTGGTGATCACCGGGCCGTTCCCAAGACGCGGGTGATCGGTGACTATGCCGCGCAGCGAGATGCTGGGACGTTCAAAGATCGCGTAATTTTCGATGATAGGTGCCCCCGCCAGGATCTCCATGTGTGGCGAATGCCCCAGGGCAAAGAGATTGAGATCGTTGCTGAGCCGCCAGTAAATGTCGGCTTCCCTGGCCGCCAGTTTAGGAGCATAGGGACGGTCGGTATAGATCATGGTTTTCCTTTCAAGATTCAGATGGCGGGCGGCCGAACGCGGCCCTGTTAGCCGTTGTCGTCGGTGAGCAGCACCATTGCGCTGCCCAGGCCAACCGCATGCAGCACGACGGCATAGGCGCCGAAGGAAACGGTGGGGTCGCCCTGTTCAACGCGATCCAGCGTTTGTTGGGAGATGAGCGCCAGATTGATGACTGCGGTCTTGGACATGCGGCGCCGCAGTCTGGCTGCGCGCAGCACCCTCCCAAGGTCGCGGGCGGCCATTCGCGCGCCCACGGCAGGGGAATATGACCTCGGCATTGGGAAATTAGCTGACGAGATGTTCGCCGCCGCCGGCGGCGATAGTTAGGGCACGCCGAACCATTCCGGCTAACTGTCGGGCATTCAGTTCGCCACGCCAAAATTCCCGGCGCATCAGTTCAACGGCCTGCTCGTCCAATCGAGGCAGCATCGCATGGTGGATATCGAACTCGTCGGCGATGTCCCGTTGCGCGGTTCTGAGGACGGCTTCGAAGTTCGTCAGCTGCGGGCCTTTGACCAGCAACACCATGCACCTGGCGCGAAGAGGCGCGGGCACCTGGTCAAGCCGGTTCGCCGTCATGATCCAGTTCATCTTCGACAGGTTCACCGATGCCGAAACGCATTCATCGAACCACCGTTTCGAGACCTCGGGATCGGTCATGGCCAACAACGTGTCGGCCAGCCTGCCACCCTGATCGCTACCGCCGACCTTATCGATCTCTTCAATGATGAAACCGGGATTGCCCACCCCGTCAGCCAACATCGTCTTCACCGGCAAGCTGGGCGTGGCCGATGACCATCCCTTCGCCGTCCCGGCCATCATTCTGTTATCGGACACTCCCGCCGCCATGATCGTCGTGACGGGAATCTGCAACACCTCCAGAAGCCGTCGCGCAAATCGGCTTTTCCCGATCCCAGACGCGCCATGCAGCAAGACGGGCCGAATACGAATGTAGGGACGCCCACAAGCTTGGCCGAGGCGCAGATCCATCATGATCGACTCGATGATTTCGGCCAGCCATGGGAATTCGGAAACCAGGGTTTTCTGTGCGGACACCAGATCGGTGGTGCCCACCAACCTCATCGGCCGACGCAGGGCTTCGTATTTTCCAAGATCCGCTGTGAACGGAACCGGCCTGAACCACATCGTCTGGCTGTTGGTTTCCGGCAACTGCTGGGATTGTTCCTTGAGCAATTCGGTGCGGATGTCCTCGGTGACGGCATCCCTCACCGTGTCCAACGCCCGGTAATCTTTCAGCACCGTGACCGGATCGAATTGGCCGCAGGAAAGATTCCTAGCCAAACGATGAACTTGGCTCAGCTTGTTCGCCGCGACTTGAGAGGCATAAAGGACCAGCATGAGTCTGGCCCACGGGATATCGCCCGCAGCCAGCCATAGCGCGCTTCCAATGATGTCCTCTCGATAAGGGAACGGATCCTTATCAGCGACCAGCCCAGAAGCGACGTTCAGCCAATCTTTGTCCGTGGCATGCTCGATGTCCGGAATCCTGATCCGCGTCACCACGTGATCGGAGATTTCCTTGAGGGTCGTGATCAGGGCGACCTCGATCTGGTTTGCCAGAACGATTTCGTCCGGCAACCTGGTCCTCCAGCATTTCAGGAGGTTTCGAATCCTTGATGTGCTGCGGGCGGCGTTCATGGTTTCAGCAAGCCCATGGACATGGCCACGGCGACGGCATGGGTGGACGTCTTGGCCCCCAATTTCCGGCGCGCACGAAGCAGATAGGCGTCCACGGACTTGGGCTTGATGCCCAATTCGAACGCGATGTGTTTGACGCCTTCCCCTTCGGCCAGCAGCCGCAGGCACTCGGCTTCACGAAATGTCAGCGTAACAGTCATGGGCTCAGACGCCGGGGAAATCGGCGATAAGGATAATGTCGGAATGGCATGAAAATTATTGCCAAAACGGTAATAGCAAGGATGAGGCTGGGGCGCCACAAATCTCGACATGAAGGGATTTGGCGCAAAACTGAGGGCTCGATCACAAGCGTTGGGCTTGACGGATTCGGACGTCGCCCACGGCCTGGGACTAAGCCAGCCTCGATACGCCAGGTACGTGTCGGATGAGCGCGAGCCGAACTTCGAGCTTCTCGTCAGGATTTGCGATTTGCTGGGGATGACCCCCAACGATCTCCTGCTTGATGTCGAGGTCGAAAAGCCTCGTGACGTCGAAATTGCCCGTGCCGTCGTGGCATTGAAAAGCATGGATGATCCCTTGCGCCATGTCGTCGTTGAGATGATTGGCGCCGCCCAGAAGGCGAAGGCCAAACCGAAGAAGGCCTTGAGCTAGCTGCTCGTTCGGGATGAAGCAATATGGGGTATTCCCCATATAGACACGCCGCTTATTATTTGGATAACTTGCGCGGTTTTCCTGACGACATTCTTGTGCAATCCTTAAATCCGAATTACGATTTATTTAATAGGAATTGGAATTCCTTTTCTAAAAGGAATTCTGGAGCCGAAATAGGATTTGGATAAAGGAATCACGCTCATATGCACATTTTGAAGAGAAAGGGAATATGGGGAATTCCCCACGTATCTTGGTGACGGGCCGTCATGCACGTTAGGCGGGAGTATCCTGACGTGGAGAGCTTTGATGTTTTCGCGAGCCGCAGTCGTAGTCACCCTGGCGACTGGCATTCTGTTCGGTGCCTATGGCGCCCAGGCAGCACCTGATCCCGTTCCGATGACCGGGGAGATGGTGGTGCTGTACTACCACAAGAAAAGTGGTGAATGGCTGGACCTGGACCAGGCCGCCGGTTGGTCTCGATCCGTCTCTGGGGTAAGCGCCTTCGACCGGCCTGCTGCCCAGAAGAAGGAAGTGGACCGCTTGAAGGCGGAGCAGGCCCAACTCGGTGAATCGACTCCGCTTGAGATCGATCTCAACATCGGGCTGGGTGAGTACGATGTCGCCGCCGGGCAGTACACGATCAGCGCGTTCACGTCGGGCCATTACCTGAAGCAGGCCTTTCACGGTCAGAACTATCAGGTGGGCTTCCAGAACGGTTCCGCGTTCGCCTTCAAGGTGCCGGTGGATGAGGCCAGGAAGCTCTTCAACGAACGGATCAGCGCGGCGGTCGTCGGCCACTTCGCCGGTGTCGGCGATCCCAACGGTGCGCTGGACAGCTTCCACACGGTGCTGTTCGCCATCGATAAGATCACGCTGAAGAAGTCTGACGGCAAGGTGCTGATGGAATACACGCCCACGGCTGTTTCGACCGGCCCGGCGGTTGTGGCCACGGGTGATTGGAACGTCAGCGGCCTGAAGCTGGGGATGACCGAAAGCGAACTGACCTCGACGGCGAAGGCATCGTTCCCCGACGCCAAGAAGCTGATCATGGGCGGCCCCGGCAGCGATAACGAATGTGGTGGCGGCGCCCTTATGACGGTGATGAATGCCCCCACCGTTGGCGCGGTGTGCGTGCTCTACAAGCTGGGGAACGGCAAGGCGACCAGCGTCATCGTCCGGCAGGTGCTGAGCAACGCCAGCAAGGCCTCCGTCGATGAAGTCCGGAAGGGGTTGATCGCCAAGTATGGGGTTCCTCCGGCGGCGGCGAATGGACGGAGTTTTGGCTGGGGGCCGAGCGCCAGCCGCTTGCCGAAGGACTATCAGCTTTCGGCGTCGGTGGATGAGATCCAGACGTACACGCAACGGGACATGGGGGATGCCGGTGTGCTGGTGCTCAGCGTGACGCTGATCGATCAGGCGACGCTTCAGGCGAAGACGCCCGTGCAGGAGAAGACGGCCGGGCCGCATCTCTAACGGCGGGTTCACCGTTGGTATCCAGATAACGCCTGGGAAACGGACTGGTGAAGCAACTGGTCTAACGGGCAGCCCGAGGCAGTGAACTGTCAGCCCGCGTGACGCGGGTAGTAGGGTGGAACGGCCGGGCCATGTGTCCGGCCGCTCCTCATAACGTTAAGGGCATATGGGCCGCTCATCTTCGAGCCACAAGCACGAGCCGGGTTTCCCCGGGGAAACAGGCGCGCGCAGAACGGTCTTCAGTTGTATGTCTAGCTAATTTTTTTCAAATACGATGAAAAGTTTAACCGGACACCCTTGTCCGCTCCTGATTTGATGTCCATGTGTCAGGAGCCGCCGGAATTGGCCGGATTGGTCGGACCGTTGGAACCGTCGAGTAGGATTTCGATGACCAGGCGCACGATCTGCATCAGCAGCGTGAAGCACAGCATCGGGTGACACCGCTCGGACCTCCGTGGTCGCATCATAGCACCTCGCGTTTTACAGGCTCGCGGCGGTGAGGCGCCCAATAGCACGATAGGGGCGCTAATCAGTCGGAAGGTGTGCGTGCGTCCGGAGAGTGTCCAGCCCAAAGCTGGGGTTCAGAGCCAGAACTAACTCTCCGGACTTTGCGATAAGGGCAATAGAATTGAGCACTGAGTGGTTTAAGCCGCGCCGCTATAAGCACTTTGATCATCCCGTCGGCGAATCCTTCACAGAGAGGGCCATGGACGCGGAGTTCGTGGCCAACCATCACTTCAAGCCGCTAATTAAGTATATAAAAACCACAAAGAGATATAAGCCATCTCTGAACGAGACTGTGGTGAAGTCGAGACCAATAATGTACGCGTCTCATCGCGATGCATGCATACTATCATACTATTCTATGGTCATTGGAAGACTGTTAGATAAGCTATATCTTGATTGGAATCTAAATAAAGAAATAATTGCTTATAGAGCCCTTGGTCGCGCAAATTATCATTTTTCCTCAGAGGTATATAAAATAGCGCTACACATGGCACCATGTGGAATATTGGCGTTCGATGTCTCAAAATTCTTCGACACCCTAGATCACAAGCTCCTCAAAGAACGCCTGAAACGCGTTCTAGGCTTGAATAAACTGCCGGAAGATTGGTTCAATATATTTAGATACATAACTAAATTTCATTACGTAGATAAAGATGATCTGAAATCGCATGATAGATTTGCCGCGTCCATGACAGCCCCTGGGAGTGGCCAAATCGCCTCCATTAAGGACATAAAGGCCGCTGGAATAAATTTTCACCAAAATCCGTTGCCGCACGCAGGAATACCACAAGGAACCCCTATAAGCGCAACCATGGCAAACCTTTATATGATAGATTTTGATAAATCTATGCAAGAATTTTGTCAGTCTATTGGTGGCATCTATAGGAGGTATTCTGACGACATATTGATAATATGTCCAGTTGAATACGTTGATATTGCCGAATCAAAGTTCTCAGAGTTAATCCTGCTGGAAAGATTGGCAATAAGTGCAGACAAGACCGAGAAAGTTATTTTTGATACGACAACATCGAAGATATATGGAACAAGATCAGCCCAATATTTAGGATTTTCTTTTTATCCTGGAGGGGCTGGAATCAGAGCAAGCTCTTTGTCAAGGCAATGGCGCAAAATGCGACGCAGGGTTAGACGCACAGGAAAAATTGCTGAAGAAAGAATACGCGCAGGTAAGGCGGATAAGATTTGGACAAAGAGTTTGCGTCGCCGATTCTTGCTTCCACAGTTTAGAAACTTTTCTTCGTATGCCAGAAACTCCGCGAAGGAATTCGGCGATGGTGAGAAAATAACTCACCAAATATTACGATTTGAACGCTCTTTTCGGAGGATTCTCCAGGAAATGGTGGACCGCTGCACAAAGCAAAATGACGCTAACTGCGATTAAATTTTATATATTGGGCGAGGTTGAACGTTCTATCGAACATGAGCCCGCAGGCGTCCCGTCTCAATCAATGGGAATGGGAAACCTTGGAAGAGGCAACACGCGCCTGGGCGCTATCACGCGGCCCTTTGATCGTCATGGATGGCCCGATCTGGAAAGAGCCCGTGGAAACCATCGGCACCGATGAAGTCGCCATTCCATCCGCATATTGGAAGGTGGTCGTAGACGGCACCGGCCAGGTCGCCGCCTTCATCATGGAAAACGTCCCGACGCCCAAAGGTGACCTGGCCCCATACGCCGTGTCCATCAACCAGGTCGAACAGGCCGCTGGGTTCACGCTGCCGTTGCCAGCCAATATCGATAAGACCGTCGTCAGCACCGTCTGGCCTGCCGATACGCAAGGATTCCAGAAGCAAAAACAGGCGAGCTGCCACATTCATTAATGCCGGAAGTCCGATCAAATCGGATGCCCGTCATGCTCCTGAGATAGCGCCAACAGGCCGTCAAGCCAATGCAGATATTCTCCTGCCGTCGTACCCGGCTCACGCGCCCAGTCGCCGCTGGTTAGTTCCTCAAGCGCCGCGTCCAGGCCGCCAGCCTTGGTCTTCAGGAAACGGGCGATGTCGTCGCGACCCTGTTTTATCTCATCGGCCGACGCGTCAGCGATGAAAGCCATCACGGCATCCTCCAACTCCGGCCCGTAGATGGTGTGGTCCTGATTCAGGTAGCCGCCGATGATCTGGAGCAGTGCCGGGAACTCAAGCTCGATAGCGCTTTCCATGATTGCCTTCAGACCGATGGGTAAGCTGTGATGATGAAGTAGACCTTGGGGCCGGAGGTCGCCCGCCGCAACACCACGATTATCTTGGACGTGTGTTGCATGGTACCGGCGGCACGCGGGATGACCCAGCCAACCGATTGACCCGCGTCGTACTTGAGCCGCAACGTCTTCGAACTGGTCGAAGCCCATTGCTGAATTTTCGGGGCATTGGCCTTCATCACCTGGCTGATGAATTTCTCCGCTTCGAGCCGGGTGATAAAGGTCCCGGCGCCGGGGATCGTTGGTTCGTTGATCAGGCGCTGCCGCAGGTATGCTTCCTCTTTGCGAACATGTCGTTCGATGATGTGGCCGCCCGCCTTATCTTCGACCGCGACGCTGATCCATCCGTTCCTGATTGAGATCACGCGCAGCGCAGCCCATTTGGCGGCCAGCCCAACAGGCACGGCGATCTCTACGGCCAATCCGACTTCGTCAGCGGTTTCAGGATCACAGCCCAGGGCGCGTGCAGCAGCTGCGGCGCCTTGATACGTCAGGGTGCTGTAGTCGCGACCAGTCCATAGCTTCTTGATGCCGGTGGAGACATTATCTACGGCGTCGAAGGCCATAACCGTGCCGCCGACTTTGGTCAACATGGTGGGCTCTGGCGTGACGATCAGGAAGGACGCACCCATGAATTCGATGGCGCCGCCGACGACCTCCAGCGCGCCGAACGCCCGTGTCATGAAATGGCCGGTGTCGGTCTCGGTGCTGGTGATCGATAACCCCTGGAGGACGGCGGATAGCTGGACAGGGGAGAGGACGATGTTCAGGCCGCCGTCGTCACCTGCCACGGCCTCCGCATCGGTTTCCCGAAGCCATTCCAGCCCATCCATTGGTCCCGCTCCTGCATGCTGCCACGGCGCATCATCAAGGGTGGAATGGCGGGCTATTTCTTCAATGTGGAGCGAGGCGGTACGCCCAATGGGCAGGCCTATTGCCGACGACGGCATACGCACGGCCGGGCGTCATAAGGGCCCTCGATCACAAATGGTTAGAAAGAATAATCGAACAGAGATCGCCTTCAAACTGGCGAATCATAAAGATTTTTGATAATCGATGGTAGACGGCGCATCACGGACCTGTACGATAGCGCTAGAGATAATAACGGAACCGATCATGAGCGATTTCTTAGAACTGGCAACCGACATCGTTGCCTCCTATGTTACGAAGAATCAGATCCCGCCTTCGGAACTACCTGGGTTGATCCAGTCAGTTTATGGAAGCTTAGTTCGCACCGATTCCCCGGCGCCAGAACCCGTTCCTGAAGCTAAATTGGTGCCTGCTGTACCTGTTCGGAAATCGGTCACGCCTGATTTCATCATCTGCCTGGAAGATGGCCGGAAGCTGAAGATGCTGAAGCGCTATCTGCGCACGGCCTTCAACCTGACGCCGGACGAATACCGTGCGAAGTGGGGCCTGCCGTCCGATTACCCCATGGTCGCCCCCAATTATGCTGAGAAGCGTTCGGGCTTGGCCAAGGAGATTGGTCTTGGATCCGCTAATATGCGCAGGGCTTTGAGCAAATAAGCCACGGGTCCCCTGGCTCGAGGAGGGCGGCGCTTTTAAAATGATATCAAATCTCGAACTTGACGTCGGTCTCTTTCGCGAACCAGAGGGAAACCCATCAACCCAGGCAATCGCATCACTTCGAGGGTATGCTTATCAACTATATCTGAGTGGCTTGGCTTGGCTGGATTTGCAGCCGACGCATAAACTATATTTAGAAGTAACAAAAGATTATGCCACGATTATAGAAGATCACCTGAACGCCGTCGAGGTAAAGGACACGCCTTCGCGGCGCGTTACAATCAATTCAAAAGATGTTCTTGATACCATAGATGCCCTTGTTGATTTATCAGAAAGAAATTTGAATTATAACGTATCAATTAGATTTATATGTTCGTCAAATATTTCTATGGAGCGCGATAAATCAGATAGGGTAGGTAATATTCCAACCCTTGAGTATTGGAGGCAAGCAGCATCTTCTGCTGATGTTGAACCCCTGAGGGGTATTTTATTAGAAGCTAATTTATCACAAAAGACTCATAATTTTATTATGGCGCGCGATGACGAGAGCTTGCGTCGCGAGTTGTTGAGAAAAATCCATTGGGATTGCGGCCAAAGGCCAATTAATGATGTAAGGCAAGATTTGCGGGAGCGGGTCGGTTCTTATGCTGAGGATACATTGGGTGTACCTTACGAGGACTCTGAATATCTACCCTCCATAATACTAGATTACATTATTAAAACGATAATAGAAAATAAGAAAAGAGCCATTATAAGGGATGATCTTAAAAATTTACTTAAAAAAGCATGCAGTATTACACTGGATCGTAAGCAATTTAACCGGCTTTTGGCCCCGACAACCTTGGAGGGGAGAGGTCTTGGGCTCGAAAATACTATATCTGTTTTGTCTGACCTGGATGAATTTCAGCTACCACGCGTATTATCTTATAGAAAAGATTTTACTAGAGATGTGGCTGGCATTATACGCCAATTCGGTGGCGTCCTACTGACGGGCGCCACCGGGAAAGGGAAGACGACCGTTGCAAGGCTCGCTTCGCTTCAGTTTCCTATGCTCATTTGGAAGGTGTTAGATTGCCGAGATCTCCGGGAGGCCGAGTGTATTAATCGACTGGACGCAGCTTTTAGGGCGGCGAATTCAGGATCTGTTAATGCGATAGTTTTTGATGACTTAAATGAAATAGAAATTCCATCGGTTGCCCGCGCGTTCATTCGCCTTAGGAATTTATTATTGCGCCGAGATGGCGCTTTTATAGTGACCGCCTATCGTGATCTATCTGCGAAAACTGGTTCTATTTTAGGGATTTCTCCGGAAGCAACCAAGGCGGTACCTGATCTGACCTTAAATGAAGTTCGCGATATGGTAACATTTGCTGGAGGATCTGCGGACGACTGGGCAAATCTGATCCACCTGGCCAGTTCCTTTGGTCATCCTCAGATCACACAAGCCATGATCATGGGCTTCATCAAGCGCTCCTGGCCAGAATCTGAGAGGAAAGACCTCATTTTCCCACAAGGTTCAGTAGACGCTAAGAATGAAAAGGCGGCTAGCCGTCAGCAGCTAATTCGTTCAGCTTCACCTGAAGCACGTACTCTTCTTTATCGTACTAGCATATTGGTAGGCCGCGTTAGCCGCTCCGTGGCACTTGCCATCGGAAATGTCGCGCCGTCGGTGCCAAGCGCAGGTGAACATCTCGATTCACTGATTGGTCCTTGGCTAGAACACACAGTGGGTGAACGTCTCCGTATCTCGCCCCTTCTGTTCAATGCCGGAGCGGAGATGTTGTCAGCACCGGAAATGGAGAAGATTTATAGAATAGCTGCTGAAGAAGTGCTTCTGAAGAAAAGTATAGATGTCGCAGATTTTGATCCTGCGGTACTTCATGCTATTTTAGGAAAATCTACAGAAGCATTAAGGTATGCCGCACTAGGTATCATTAGATCTTCTTCGGAGGATCTGAAGCACATATCCGACTGGTGCGAAACTATAAAAGTTTTAGATTTTTCCATTCCGATATTTGACAGGGACGTTGAAGTATCGGCTTTCTTGCGCCTAGCTCAGTTCCATATCCTAATGTACTCAAAGAACATTAAAGCACTGCGAAAGTGCTGGTCGGCTCTTACGCAAGAATTGGGTGCCACGAGCCTTGATTTTAGGGCTAACCTTGAAAAGATCGCCTATACTAGGGCATTAACTAATCCAGAAGTGGCTGGGAAACTTCCTAATTGGCCTTCTCTTATTTTGAGACTTGCCGAGATGGTCGATGGCGGAAATCGAGAAGATAATTGGCTTTCACTTCCACCACCTGAGGGTTCTGCATTTAAGACTCCCCTAGGAGCATTGTTTGGCGCCCAATGTATGGGGATAGATAGTACGCAAGAGTTGGCCGAAGTTTTTGATTCTCTGGATAAAGAGGATGAGCGCGGACGACGGGTTTTGCTTGATAACCTCCTGGCCTGTGATCGCGGGTATGGACTTTTGGTTGATCGTGGCTGGTTCCAGGACGCTTCCAAGGAAAAGACTGACTGGGATTGCTCCATCGCACTCTATCGGCGAATGGCTCACCAGGCGCTTGGCTGGGGCGATAATGCGCTTGCGGCCGGATGCTTCATCTGCATCAGCATCATACTGGATCAGTATCAAGGGAAAGCGGATGAGGCACTGTCTTGTCTTGATGAGGCACTGGGAACATGTGGCATAACTCCCTCAATAAATCGAGCGCTAGCAAAAATCTTCTTCCGACAGAAGAAATATTCTTTGTCGCTTGAGGCAGCAAAAATGGTCCCAGCTGGCGGTGCTGGCTTAGATTCTGTCGAATATTGTTATTTTTGTAGAGAAACTGGTATCTCTGCCGCTGAGATCGGTGACTGGCGAACTGCTGTCGCTTGGTTCCGTAAGGGGCGCGATTGCGCCGAGGGGGCAAAGTTTCCCACGTTGCATTATATGTTTATTGGGTTTATCGCGGACGAGGCCGTGGCGTTATTCAAGAGTGGCGAACGAGAATCAGCGCTCTATATGATGGAAGGGGCCGTCGATAAGATCTGTGCCGAAATAGATACGACTTCAGTTCGATTTGTTTTCTGCTCTCGTGCAGTGAACTATTCCGTCGCTTGGATGTTGAGCAGCATTTCTGGCCGCTCATTTGATAATGATGTTACAAAATTCATTGCCGTTCCTGGTTTGTGCAGTAATCCGGATCCTGCGGATTTGAGGGATTTGACAAATATCAGTCCGGTTGCCGGTAGATATTTTCTTGCGGCAGCGGAGATAGAACTATGCGGCGGCGGAGCTATATATACCAATCTACGGGCCATACTCAAGGGAAAGGTCGTCCCCAGTTTTGAGGATTGGGTTAGGTCTTCCGAAATATCCCACTGTATTAGGACAAGTGACCATAGCACTTTCATCATGTCCGTTGATGCCTACTTGATGGCCTGGCGATGGATCCATAGCAAATATCAATTAAAAGAAGAATTGCCGCCTCTTGTCGAGCTAACCGACAGCCATTTTAATGGAATGAATAACAATGATTTGGAGTTTTTCGCTACATTAGCACATCAGGCTCTAATATTATTCGGCGTTGTCGCCGTTGTTAACGATAAATTCAGTTGCGTCGAGCAAATTAATCCGAAGATGAGTTCTGTTAAATCTATGGTAGATGTACATTCTTTAATGGTGAGTGGCATGGGAGATATAAGCGATCGCGATCGCTATACAGCGCATGCTGTCGGTGTTTTAAATAGTGAAGTACTTTCACCTGGTGAATTTTTTGTTGCCGCGTTAAAGGTTACTCTATATCTAGAAAATGTAAGAATAGCTGTTCGGTCTATCAACATATTTGCAGAATGGTGCCGATCCAGGTTCAAGTACATAATCAACAATCAAAAGGCGTTCTTATCGAACCCCAGGGTATTTTCCTCTGATGTAGAGTCTATAATCTCGTCCGATGCTGAAGGAATGCAACTACTGAAAAACCTATTTCGTTCAATGCTCCCAATGATTAACATCGAACTGGATACGGGAACCCTTACTTTCTTGAAAAGTACCAACTAGCGATCACTTGTAATTACGCTCCTCAATATAAACTAACCGTAGGGAGCTTAGTTCCGGCTGCCTAACTTCATTGGCCGCGCCAGCGATGTCTGAATCGGCCTCAGCAAGGGGCTATGCCCGATGTCTGAGCTTCATTTCCGACGTCCAAAGCTCACTATCGGTGCATCCAATTGCTCCGGCGACAATCCCGCCCGTGCCGCATTCAGCGACCACCTGGAAAACCGCTCCAGCAGATCCCGGTTCTCTTGCTTCAGCCGATCCACCTCAGCCTGAAGCCGGGCCACCTTACGATAAGCATGCGCAATGGCCGCGTCCCCGGCCTCTGACGCGCCCACCGCATCCTTCCCCTCAGCCAGCCGCTTATGGGCGCCTTCCCAGGCCCCGATAATGCGGGCCTGCTTATGCATCGCTGGCTTCGTGTACAGATGCCCCAATTCCGTCGCCAGCACCGCCAGGTACCGATCCCAAGTCAGCTTCCCAGACCATCCATCCAGAATCTGGACAGCCCGCTCGATATCAGCATCCGAAAGTCGCGGCGCACCCATCACATACCCTCCACATCGAAATCATCGAAGCCCATGTCATCCAACACGCCCACCGGCATCTCCACCTTCCGAATCTCGGCCGCCAAACCAGCCCGTGTTTGTGAGATCTTTGGAGGAGAAAGCGTTATCAAAGTTCCCTTCACGATCCCATCATCCGTCAGCTTCTCCACCGCCATAGCCCACCGTTCCTCTTTCTCCAAGTGCTTTGCCAGCCATCCCTCAACACCTGGCTCACCTTCCTCAATCGCCCGCCGACAATTTTCCACAGCGCGCCGACTCACCTCCAACTGGCGCCGTGCCTCATCCAGATGCCGCTGATCGCCCTTGATGAAAGTGTTCTCCCCACAGCCAATGCAGTCTTTGTCCTTCGGGCACGGCGTCAACGCATAGTTATGGCGGCAAAGCCCATATCGGGTGTTGATGATCGAACCAAGCTCCAACCGCATCGCGTCGTCATAGCTGATGGATTCTTTGTGCGCCCGTTGGGTCGCCTTAGCATCCAAAGGACCGATCACCTTAATCGGCCGAGGGGCATCGTCAGCGCCCATCGCCACGAAAGTCTCGATGAACACCTCCTGGGGGATGTGATCGTACCAAGCGTTCTGTGCCACGCTCTTGCGACCGCTCCAGAACGCAATCAGCTCCTGGGAAACGTGCTTTGATTGCGCGAGGGTATTTAGAAGGTGCCGAGGCTGATGCGTGCTCAGCCTCCATGACTTGCCCGTTCGCGGATCCAGGAGATTATGCCGGTCAAAAATCGTCTTCCCCAACACCTTGCCACCAAGCTCAAGCCGGATTTGGTTATAGGAAATCAAAGATGGAACATGACGCAGCGTGTCGCCACGACCATGGCAAATATTGTAAGGCAAGCAGAATAAGGCTTCGCTCGCCCTAAGATCTTGAGAGGGATCGGCGGGGCCAAAATCCTTCAGAAGGCGAGATATGACTTCCTTCTCCAGTGAATCAAACGTGTACATAACTCTAGATTTCTTCTTTCTCCGAACGTCGATTTTTCCGAATCGGCTTTCGTCGTCTGTGAATTCTCTGGTCGATGTAAGGTGATTTAACAAATACCCAGGAACTCGCTCATTCGGATTTCCAAGAATTAAAGAAATCTCCCATTTCGTCAGAGGCTTCCCACGAAGCCTTTCCAGGCCCGGCGGAAGATATAACTCATTGGGATTCTCTTCATACCATTTCGCGGCTTGCCTGCTGCTGTGCCCCAACACCTCCAGTCGCCGAATGGCTTCCTCGGCAACATCCGTCCATTCATCCGACGTAGAAAATTTGGTCAGCGGCATCCCACCCTTGGCTGGCCGCCAGGAAATGCCAAAGGTGTCGTCCATAGACGTCATGCACTTCAATGGCAACGTCAAAATCTCAATCGCTCGCGTTGGCGAAAACAACGCTAGGGCAAACCAAGAACTCACCACCACATCGACATCATCACTGGAAGAGTTGAACACTCCAGCGAGATCCAGGATGCACTTTATGTGTGGAAGCTTATCAGATATTCCATCTAGAACGTTACATGCTAGGTATCTTCTGTTTTCGTTCTCATGATCCCGTGCCGAAGGTGCTTTCCATATGACGTAATTCCTCGTAATACGGGCCGTATTAATAATCTCTCTCACGATCTTGTCGAGACACCAGACATGCGAGTCTTTTGTTTTGTATGTATCAAAAATGATATTGATCGCTTCGTCGAGTACCTGTGGTGTGAGGTCGTAGATATCTGGTGGAGATCCAAGATTCTCGAATGCTTTCGCCACAATACGGAGTACTGAGACAATATGTGTAAAGTTATTGACGTTATTAGTTCGGATGTATTCTATGAATATGGCCTTCGCCTGATCTGAAAAAGGCTGGGGAAGCGGGCCGAGTTCTGCCAAATTCACTCCATGAGACTTGCCAGAGTAATTATAAAAGCGAGCAACGTGCTTTCTTTTCCTGTTCCTGCTCGTAAAGAAATCACTCAGGTCCCATGTGGCATCATCCCAGTCGATTTTCGTCGAGGTGGCGGATGTGCAATGATAGTATTTGGCATGATCGACAAATAGTTCGAGATTGTCGCGCGCCGAACGTTCATTTGGCGAAATAAATGGTAAAACGACTCCGGCCATTATGCATTCTTTCCGTTTAAGGTGTCGCGATTTATAATTATCCCATGCACGGCTTCAATTTGCTGTGCGGTGATCAACTTAATCCGGTCTTCGGTTTCTGCCGCCAAATCGTCTTCTAAGACTTTCAGCAACTCTTCCCAAGGTGCGGCCCTGAACGGCTCAAATTTCCGACAAGACAGACAAGCCCTGGGAGCGTTTTGGTGGCACTTCGCCGTCGTGCCGCAGGCCCCCAATGATTGCCCGACCAAGTCCGCGAAATCACGGATCAGCGCCGAGGAATCTCCCCTACGGCTGGCTTCAGTTAGGTCGTCAATCAACCGCCCCTGGAAAGCCTGCGCGATGTAGGTCAGTTCGGGGCCTATCGCATCGGCAATAGGTCGCTGAATCATGGGTAGGGCTGCCCGATAGAAGCGAATGCTGCCCACCGAACGATGGGTCAACAATCTCGCGACCTCGTGATCGGATGCGCCGAGGGCCAGCGCTCGCGTCGCCAACGTGTAACGAAATCGATACGCAAAAAGAGGGATCGGACCCTCAAGGCGTTCCGAATAAGTGTCCAGTCGAGAGAAGATATCCAACAGTTTTTTGGTGACAAGAGATGAATTCTGTTCAAATAAGAAGTCGCTTTCGGACGAAACGTTGGCTCGATCCCCATGATAACGAATCAAAACATCGGATAACACCGATGGCGCCTTCCTCTTCCAGTGTTGGATTCTCCCTGCGCTGCGCCCCTTTGCCAGTGGAATATTAAGTGTAACTTCCAATCCTTCAGGGCCGTCTGATATTTTAATATCATCCCACTTCATTCGGGCAATTTGGACCGGCCGAACACCAGTTCCGATCAGGAACCAAGCCAATGCCCACTCCTTGAGGGTTAAGACACCCCGTTCGTAAGCACGGTTCACGCTTTCCTGAACGCTTCTCAGTTCTTTCTCAGTTAACGCACCACGCTCCGGATCATTCACGACCAAAGCGAAGTAGCGGCCTCCATGTTTTTCTTCGAACATCTCGGGATCGCGAACAAACTCATATAGTTCTGTGTCCGTCGTCGATCCAACTTCGGTTGTATAATACTGTAAGAACCTTCGAAAACGGTGCCAATGGTGAAAACCACGCTCTCTTAACCAATAATCAACGTCGTTTATTTGTATTTCATGCCGTGATGTATAGTTGTTATCAAAATGCCATTCGGCAAAATTCTGGCACGTGCGCCATGTCTTGTATGCATGCGAAGAAGAATATGTCTGTAAAACGCCTATCGTGAAATCACGCGCGCATTCATACCATTTTATCGTCGTGTCAACATTGGAAAAGTCAAATATGTGGTTATAGGTGTCGCTCTTTATGTAATTCTCTCCAGAAATTCTGATCAATACCCGACGCCCGTCCAGGAGGGTGATTAGTTTACGGTCTTCTGGTGCTGGATTCGCGTTTGTTTTCATTTATTATCTCCGCTGCTCTTATTTTTTGTTCTCTTAGGTGGGATGGGCGTGTCCGCGAACATTGCCTCCACGATCTTGTCTGCTGCCAGCTTTATGTGGCGTCTGGCATATCGGGCACCCATTAACGATGTTGGCACCCAGCCCTGTAAGCGGTTGCGCATCGCCATCTCCTGAGCAGGACTCGGGCGCTTTTCCGGCGGCATCGCATCAATCATTTCGCTGAAACGATCATTCCAGGTCCGCCGTACTGAATGCGGCGCCATAAATGTCGGAACGCCCGCAACACTCTCGCGCACCCGCTCAAAAAGCCGATTGAACGCCTTCAACGATAGCTGAACCCCTTGCTTATCCGTGAAAAGATGACCTCGGCGCCTGGCTTCCTTCGGCAACTTCGACCAGTAGTTTTCTATGAAAAAATCGAACGCCTCCGCAGTCACACGCCGGATTGGGACCGTCCTAGGAATCGTCTTGGAAATGTGGATCGTGAACTGCCGTTCAGCATAGTCCACGTTCGAAACCAAGGCTTCGCGCACTTCCCCACGCCGAGCGCCCGTGTCACTCAGAAACCGCCATATCAGGTAATTGCGGGCCTGAACAAACCCAGGCGTGAACGGATTTGAGGACGAACCCGGCCGTAGCGCTTCCTCGATCAGGTCAGTGGTGGCGCGATCCACGCCTTCAAGCGAAACTTCGTCATCGTGGGCAGAGTCAACACGGGGGGCCAGTCGCCGTAATCGCTCAATCACAATCTGACCGACATCCTTCAAGGTCTTGGCCGCCGCGTTATGGCGATCCAACGACCCCAGGCGTCTCGCGTAATGCCACTCGATGTACGCGGCAACCCACTTGATCCGCGTCGCAACCTCGAAGGTGTTGATCACCACACCTTCGACATCAGCCAAATCCTTGGGATCCGGCCGATATGATTCCAAACGAACCACATTCGATTTTTTGATCGGCCGCCGTTGTTGCTCAGCCCATTCTTCCTGCTCGCGGGCGGGCAATCCCAGGAAGCTGGCCAAGCTTTCTACGTCTTCGACGCTCAGAAATTGGCCCACGGTCAAATCGTGGTCAACGTCGCGGCCCAGCGCGTTGGCCCACGTCCGTAGCAGGCCCAAAGTCCGTAAAACCTTCACCGTTGTGTTCGGTGATTTCCCCGCGTTACGGTACTCATTCATGGCGTAAACGTTGGGCCAAAACGGCGGCATGCCGTCCCGGTCAACCAGGATCACCACCTCATCCCCGGATCGCCCTGGGAACCGTCTAACTTGAAATGGAAGCATCTTTACGTTTTTCGTCCCGTCTCGATAATGCCACATACCCCGTTCGGGGCTGTTTACGATATCGACGGCCGAAAAACCTAGATTTATCCGTGCTTTATGCCATTTCGCCGCACCCTAAGTTTACGAAACTCAGGGGCGGGATATAAGACCACCTTCCCCAACTTCAGCCTCTACCATGCCACCAAATGGGGCATCGAAGGGTTCGTGGACACGGTGGCGCAGGAGGTGGCGCCCTTCAACATCACCTTCACGCTGGTGGAACCGGGCGCCACGAAGACCGATTTCGGCCGCTCCCTGGTGTCGCCGCCGATTACGGAACTCTATGACAGGACGCCGGCCGGCGATGTTCGGCGAGCCATCGCGTCGGGCGCGTTCGCGATCAGCGGCGACGCCGCCAAGATGTCGGACGCCATCCTCCGGGCGGCCGAACAGACGCCGGCGCCGCGCCGCCTGGCCCTGGGCTCCGACGCCTACCAGTTCATGCACGCCGACCTCAGCCGCCGCCTGGCGGATTTGGAAGCCCAGCGCGACATCGCCTTTTCCGGCGACGCCTGAATGCCACCTGTGGCCATTGATCCTGGCTGATCAATGGCCCCCTCAGTCGCCGGGCGCCAGCATCCGCTGGCTTGGCTTCCTCGGCTCCGCCCTGCGGTGCTCGCTGCGGGGCCGGTAGTCGCCGGCCTCCGAGCGCACGAGTCAAAGTCTCGTGCACTCGGTTTAGCGCTTATCCCTCCAGGATGTGGCGCAGGCGCTGGGCCAGGGTCTCCATGGGGAAGGGCTTGGTGATCATCTCCATGCCCGGCTCCAGGAAGCCGCTGGCGAAGGCGGCGTTCTCGGCATAGCCGGTCATGAACAGCACTTTCAGGTCGGGGCGCAGCTGGCGGCCGGCATCGGCCACCTGGCGGCCGTTCAGGCCGGGCAGGCCGATGTCGGTGACCAGCAGGTCGATGGCGGCGGTGGAGCGCAGGATTTCCAGCCCTTCCGGCCCGTCGGCGGCCTCCAGCGCCTGATAGCCCAGGTCGGCCAGCACCTCGGTGATCAGGCCGCGCACCACCTTTTCATCCTCCACCACCAGGACGGTTTCGGCACGCCGCACCGCCGCTGTCTCCGCCGGGGCGACGGTGAAGGTGGCCGCGACGGCCGGCGCGTCCGCCTCATCCTCGCCTACGAAGCCCGGCAGGTAGAGGCTGACGGTGGTGCCCTGTCCCACCTCGCTGGCGATCTTGGCATGGCCTTCCGACTGGCGGGCGAAGCCGTAGATCATGGACAGGCCCAAGCCGGTGCCCTGGCCCAACGGCTTGGTGGTGAAAAAAGGGTCGAAGGCGCGTTTCAGCACATCGGCCGGCATGCCGGTGCCGGTATCGGTGACGGCGATGCGGACATAGGGGCCGGGTTCGACGGCCTTGGGGCCTTCGGAATCGACGTTGCGTGTTTCGATGGTGAGCGTGCCGCCCTCCGGCATGGCGTCGCGGGCGTTGAGGCACAGGTTCAGGATGGCGTTTTCCAGCTGGTTGGGGTCGCAGCGTGTCTGCCACAAGCCGTCCTGGAGGCTGAGGTCCAGTTCCACCCGTTCTCCCAGGGTCCGGCGCAGCATGTCGGCCATGCTGGAGACCAGCGGGTTGACCCGCACCGGCCGGGGGTCCAGCGGTTGCCGGCGGGAAAACGCCAGCAGGCGGTGGGTCAGCGCCGCCGCCCGCTGGGCCGAGGTCATGGCGGCGGTGACGAACGCCTCCGCCTCCGCCGCCCGGCCCTGGGCCACGCGCCGCTGCACCACGTCCAGCGATCCCATGATGCCTTGCAGCAGGTTGTTGAAATCGTGGGCGATGCCGCCGGACAGCTGGCCGATGGCCTCCATCTTCTGCGACTGGCGCAACTGGTCCTCCACCAAGCGCTGGCCGGTGATGTCGCGGCCGATGGCGTAGATCAGCCCGTCCTCGGGTGCTGCGGTCCAGGCGATGTGGCGATAGCCGCCGGTGCGCTCCCGCACCTGGGTTTCGAACTGCCGGGCGCCGGCCCCGGCGTTCAGGCGGGCCAGTTCCCCTTGGGTGGCACCCACGTCGTCGGCATGCACCAGGTTCAGGATGCCGATGGCCAGCAAATCCTCCTCCGGCCAGCCCAGCAGGGTGGTCCAGGCGCGGTTGACGGCGGTCAGGCGCCCGTCTGCGGTGCAGACGGCCATCAGGTCGTCGGTCAGGCGCCACATGCGGTCGCGCTCGCGTGTGCGTTCCTCCACCCGGCTTTCCAGGGTGGCGTTGGCGTTCTGCACGGTCTGGAACAGGCGGGCATTGTCGATGGCGGTGGCGGCCTGGGCGGTCAGGCCGGTGATCGCCCGTTCCGACCGTTCGGTGAAGATACCCGGTTCCGGATGGCCGAAGAACAGGCCGCCGATGACCTGGCCGTCCCGCGCCACCACCGGCACCGCCAGGTAACTCACCACCTTCAGGTGCCCCGGCGGCATGCCGTGATGGGGCGCGTGGTGGCCATAGCGCGGGTCCTGGCGGATGTCGTCCGACCGTATGATGCCCAGCCCGGCGAAGGTGGCGGTGAACAGCGCCGTGTTGCGGGGCATGGGGAATTGGGCGAAGGCCTCCCGTGGCGCGCCGGCCAGGGCGTACAGCATGTAGGCTTCGCCGGCGGGATCGACCTTGTTGTAGAAAAAGGCGCCGAAGGCCGCACCCGTCAGTTCCACGCCCGCGTCCACCACCTGCTGCACCACCTTTTCCAGGTCCAGCTGGGCGGCCACGCCCGATGCCGTGCGGTTCAGCAGTTCCAGGGTGCGGGTTTCCACCGTCAGGCGGTCGCGGCTTTCGCGCAGGCTTTCCTCGGTGCGCTTGCGCTCGGTGATGTCATAGGTGACGCCGAAGAAGCGGCGGGCGCCGGTTTCCGCATCCACCATGGGTTCCCCCTGGCGGGCCAGCCAACGCACCTCGCCCGTGTCGGGCCGATTGATGCGGTATTCCAGATAATCCAGGGCGTCGTCCGGCGGGTTGGGCGTGGGGATGCGGGCACCTTCCCGGTCCTCCGCCACCACATGCGTCAACAGGTTGGACAGGGAAATGGCCGGCCGTTGCGTCAGCCCCCAGATACGGCAGAAGGCGGGCGACACGGTCAGCATGCCGGCGCGCGGCTCCAGCTCGAAGGTGCCGATGCGCCCGGCCTCCTGCGAAAAACGCAGCTGTTCCTGGCCCAGGCGCAGATCCTCGATGCGGGCGCGGGCCTCATATTGCCGGCGCCGGCCGCGCACCGCCGACTGCACCAGGCTGAGCAGCGAGGTGGGATGGAACGGCCGCTCCACGAAGGTGACGTTGCCCAGGCTGGCGCTCAACTGGGTCGTCACGGGATGCTGGGCCAGGGCGGAGCGCAGGGTCAGCACCAGGAAAGGGAAGTCCGACCAGGACGGTTGTTCCGCCACCCATCGTCCGATGGCCGTCAGGTCGCTGGCCAGCAGCGCCTCCTCCGCCACCAGGGCCAGGCCGGCACCGGCCTGCAACTGGGATTGCATGTCCTGGATGTCGGCGCAGATCTGGCTGGCCTGGCCGGCATCCCGCAGCAGGTCCGCCGCCACCTGGGCGTCGCGGCCGCCGCCTGGTGTCAGGATCAGGGCACGCAGGGAATGGGGGCCGGGCTTCAAGGAGGATCACCGGGCGGCGGACATCGACCTTGCCCCGCGCCGCTGGTCGCGGTCCGGTCGGTCGCGGCCATGTCGGTCGGCGGAGGATCAGGGGGCACAGGCGCACCTCAGGAGGCTTCATCGGTGAACGTCGAAACAACAACGCCGGAACAATGATTTAGGGCTCATCGCTTTTCCGCCAAGCCCATCAGGCGTTCGTCTGGATAGAACGACCGCCGGGGATCATCTGTTCCATCGGCGGGCTGTGGCGGCATCGGCCCCCGCCATGGCACATGCGTTCACCTTGCGCGTGCATGGAAACCTACAAATGTAAACGAATGCGCTGCTTGACGGACGTCCGGTCGCGCGGCACCGTTCCACGCTCGCAGGGGTTTCAACGGGTGTGTGCCGGACATTCGTACGGTGGGCGCGCCTGATGACGAGGAGAGGCGGGTTCATGACCATTTCCGACTGGTTGCTGGACCCCTCCGGGTTGACACCCCACGGCTTCTGCCTCAGCTGGCTACCCGGGCTGATCTGGCTGCACGCCGGCTCCGACGCGGTGATCGGCCTCTCCTATTTCTCCATTCCGCTGGCGCTGGCCTGGTTCGTGCGGCGGCGGCACGACCTGGCCTACCGCTTCGTCGGCCATCTGTTCGTGGCCTTCATCCTGGCCTGCGGCCTGACCCACGTGCTGGCCATCATGACGTTGTGGGTGCCGGCCTATGGGGTGGAGGGGGTGGTGAAGGCGGTGACGGCCCTGCTGTCGGTCGCCACCGCCGGCATGCTGTGGCCGCTGGTACCGCGCGTGCTGGCCCTGCCCACGCCGGCGCAACTGAGCCGCCTGAATGCCGAGCTGACCCGCACCATCGAGGAACAGGAACGCACCGCCGCCTTGCTGCGCGAAAGCGAGGCGCAGGTGCTGGCCGCCAATTCCGCGCTGGAACGGCGGGTGGCGGAGCGCACGGCCGAACTCAGCGCCGCCAATACCCAGCTGACGGCGGTGCTGGCGGAACGCGCGGCGGCGCTGGAGGCGCTGGCCAGCAGTGAATCGGAATACCGCGCCAGTTTCGAGGCGGCGGCCGTGGGCAAGGTGCAGGTGAACCCGGAGACAGGCCTGCTGCTGCGGGTGAACAGCGCCTTCGCACGCATGATGGGGTATGAGCACGACGATCTGGCGGGATGGCGGCGCTGGCAATCGGTGCTGTGGCCGGAGGACCGCGCGGCGGAAGAGGTGGAACTGGCCCGCCTGCTGGCCGGTGAGATCGACGTCTATGTCCGCGAACTGCGTTTCCAGCGCCAGGACGGCACCCCGGTGTGGGGCCGCGTGTCCGCCACCGTGGTGCGCAAGGCCACCAGCAAGCTGCCGCCCCTGCTGCTGGCGGTGGTGGAGGACATCGACGCCATGCACAAGACGGCGTCGGCGCTTAAGGAAAGCGAGACGCGCCTGCGCCTGGCGGCGGAGGGCGCCAAGCTGGGCATCTGGGAAATCGACCTGGCCAAGGGCCTGTGCTGGGTGGACCGGCGCACCGCGGCGGTGACCGGCGGCACCCTGCCGGCGGAAACCTGGCTGCCCCTGAACGGGCCGGAGTACGCCGCCTGGGCCGACTGGATCCATCCCGACGACCGGGACGACCGGGCCGCCGGCCTGCGCCTGCTGCAGACGGGCGGGGCGGAACTGGTGCAGATGCAATACCGCGTGCGCCGGGCCGACCCCGAACCGGGGGAGGAGGTGGACGCGGACAAGGGCAACGGCTGGGTCTGGCTGTCGCACCGCAGCGCCATCGTGGCCCGCGACCCCGTTACCTGGGCGCCGACGCGGGTCACCGGCGTGCTGATGGACGTGACGGAGCGCGCGGTGGCGGAGGCGGCGCTGCGGTCCGCCAAAGCCGACCTGGAGGAGGTGGTGGCCGAACGCACCGCCGCCCTGAAACAGCGCGACCTGCTGCTGCGTGAGGTCTATCACCGGGTGAAGAACAACCTGCAGGTCATCGACGGCCTGGTGATGATGCAGGCCTACCAATTGACCGATCCGGAGGCGCGCCAGGCCCTGATGGGGCTGCGCAGCCGGGTCTACGCCCTGGGCCTGGTGCACCAGCAACTGATGACCTCGATCGACCTGGAAACCTTCGACATCGCCCCTTTCCTGGATGAGCTGTCGAACAACATCCTTCAGGCGGGCGCCGATGCGGAGGTGGATTTGGTGCTGGACGTCTGTCCGCTGGTGGTCAACCTGGACTTCGCCATCCCGCTGGGCCTGCTGGTGACCGAATTGATCACCAATTCGTTGAAACACGCCTTCCCCGATGGCAAGGGGACCATTACCCTGGCCCTGCGCCAACGCATCGAGGGCGGTGTGGTGCTGGAGGTGGCGGACGACGGCACCGGGGCGTCCGACGTTCCGGCCGCGGAAGAGAACGGCGGCTACAAGCGCGGCCTGGGCAGCAAGATCGTCAAGGGCCTGGTGGCACAGTTGGATGGGACCATATCCATGCGGTTTGACAAGGGCACCCGGGCGGAGATCATTCTGCCGACGCCGGTGATGGCGATGACGGTGATGGCATGAGCGACGGGCTGGAAGATTGCGTCCTGGTGGTGGACGACGAATTCCTGATCGCGGAGACGCTCAGCATCCAGATCCGCAACATGGGGCTGACCGTGTGCGGCACGGCGGCCACGGCCGCCGACGCCATCGCCATGGCCAAGGCGATGCGGCCCCGCCTGGTGCTGATGGACGTGCGCCTGAAGGGGCAGGGCGACGGCGTGGACGCGGCCCTGGCCATCCACGAATTCGTCGGTTCCAAGGTCATCTTCATCACCGCCTCGCGCGAACCGGCCACGCTGGAACGCATCAAGACCGACCATCCCGCTGCCATCCTGTACAAGCCGGTGTTCGGTCGGCAATTGCAGACCGTGGTGCGTGAGGTGCTGGGAACGGATGGCTCTGGCCCTTGACGCGGCCGAGGGGGCGTTTTCGAGGCACCGGACCGCAACCATAGTGCGCAAACGCATCCGGTGTTATCAACCGGAATACGCCGTTTTATCTGCCGTATGGCAAACGGACGGGACGATTTCGCGACCCCAAAATCTCAAGCGATAAGTCGTTGATTGGGATCGAATCATCTTTTGAAGATGTAATATCTTAAGTACATAAATGATAACCCGCGCGTATATCATCAGATAATTCCTAAATTTGACTCCACGATCTCTCTGTGACATGAATTCACGACAAATTTTTGCGGAGAGATGAAAAATGTCCGATAGTTCTAGCGTCGAATTTTTTAAAAAAATAAATACTCATCTTCCGACGAGAATTAAATTCCTGGCTAATCCGGTTGAAGCTCTGGAGGGGCACGGCATTAGTTTGACGGATGACCTCAAGGCCCAGGTAACGGGACTTGTCGATCAAGTTATGGAGCATTATCCCAGTATCGCGCTTCTTCCGATAGGTTTCGACAAGTCCGGCCCCATTGTCTCCAGTCTGCTTTCCGATGCCGGCGCCGACGCTGGGGCGGGTGATGCGGGTGCAGGTGATGCCGGCACCGGTGGTGGCGGCGGTGGCGGCGGCAGCCCGCCTCCCAAGTCGTCGACGACAATCATCCTTTAGCTGGGAGGGCGGGGTGCGCTCAGGATGTATGCCTCTGAAGCCGGTTGCACGTGCGGAGGCGGGGGCGCGTTACGCGGCGCTTTATGACAGTTATGAACAGAATGTCCGGTGGATTCAGCGCCAAGCCGACTGGGAATTAGCCGCGCTTCCCAAGGCCGTAAAAGAGGTCGCCGACTTTTATTTTAACAAGCGTCTGAAGGCGACAAGCGACGCGCCTTATTACAATATAAGTCCGATGGTTGGACGCCCTTTGCCGTACCTTGCGTTTTGGTTGTGTGACGACTTGGGGGTCGACGATGAACGGGTTCGGCGCACACTCGGACTGGCCCTAATTTTTGCATCCATCTCAGTTTCCGCATATGACGATTTGTTGGAAGGTGCGCTGGATGCCGTTTCCCATCGCCTATTTATCGCGCGCTACTTCTGGGCTCGGCATGCATCGCTTGTGGCAGAGTTGGCTGGCGACAAATTGAAAGTTCATGAACTTCTTGTTGTTGAAAATATATCTCACATATATGGCGAAGTTTATTCGTTATTCTCATCCTATCCGGTAACAGTAAATCCACTGTCGGAGAAGCATATAAGTAAATTTTCTCAATATCTGGTTTCAGTTTGTTATCCAAGCTTGGCGGCGATTTTCATTATGAAGGGGAATTCTGACGCTCTGCCTTCACTCAATAAATTTCTGCATAATTATTGCATGGGTTGGCGCATTGTTGACGACATGCGGGATTGTCGTGACGATCTGCTGCGAGGCGATGCCGGGAAGTCCGCCGTTATTTCTTATGTGATGTGGCACCTCAAATTAAGTCGCATCGATCTGCCAACGTTGACCGCTGCTTTGTTAGAGCCTGAGATTCTTGAGGGCCTTTATAAAGCCATTGATCGACATTATAAGGCAGCCGCGCGGGTGGCCCGGGAAATGAACTCGCAGCGCCTTCTTGATTTTGTGGTCGGGCAACGGGAAGGACACCGGGTGGAACAAGCCCGATTTCAATCTTTCCGCGATGGGTTGTGCGCTTTCTTAAACGGTATTGAACACCGGGCTCTCACGCCGGATTTGTGCCCGCGTTGAGAAGGACTTGCCCGTACTCGATTTGCCTCAACCGTTGGCCTGGCTGACGGCCCGGGCCGTCAGCGGCACCAGCATCATCAGGGCCGCCAGCAGGGCGAAGGCGGCGGGCAGGCCCACGACATGGGCGATGAAGCCGATCAGCGCCGGGCCGCCCAGCATGCCGGCGTAGCCGATGGCGGTCATGCCGGCCACCGCCAGGGCGGGGGGCATGACGGTCTGCCGCCCGGCCGCGCTGAACAGCACTGGCACCAGGTTGGCCGCACCCAGGCCGATCAGCAGAAAACCGCCCAGCGTCAGGATGTGCAAGGGCGCCAGCAGCACGGCGATGATGCCGGCCACGGCCGTGAGGCCGCCCCAGATCATCACCCGCCGCACGCCCAGGGCCGCCACCACCCGGTCACCGGTCAGGCGTCCGGCCGTCATCGCCAGGGAAAAAAGGGTGTAGCCCAGGCCGGCCTGGGCGGCGGCGAAGCCCCGGTCGTCGGTCAGCAGCAGGGCGCCCCAGTCCAGCAAGGCGCCCTCCGTCAGGAAGGTCACCAGCGCCAGCACGCCCAGCAGCAGGACGATGCCGTGCGGGCGCACGAACAGCGGCGCCCGTTCACCCTCCGCCGCGCGGGTGGACAGCAGGCGGGGGGCGGCCATGGTCAGCGCCAGCAGCACCAGGGCCGTGCACAGCGTGGCGGCGGCCAGGGGCGGCAAGCCCGCGGCCAGCAGCAGGGTCATGCCGCCAGACCCGGCGAAGCCGCCGACACTGAACAGGCCGTGGAAGCCGGACATCAGCGGCTGGCCGGACTCCCGCTCCACCGCCACCGCGTGCACGTTCATGGCGACGTCGATGGTGCCCAGGGACGCGCCGAACAGCAGCAGGGCCAGCGCCAGGGTGGGCACGGTGCTGACGGTAGCCAGCAGGGGCAGGGCCGCCGCCATGCCCAAGCCGCCGGCCAGGATGACGGACCGCGTGCCGAAACGGCCGCTCAAGGGGGCGATGGTCGGCATGGCCGTCACCGACCCGATGCCCAGGCACAGCAGCAGCAGGCCCAGGGTGGCGTCATCCACCCCCAGCCGGGCGCGGGCATAAGGCACCAGCGGCGCCCAGGAGGACATGGCGAACCCCGCCGCCAGAAAGGCGAGGCGGGTGGCCAGGCGCGTGGCCGGCCGGTTGGCGGAAAGCGTTGTTGCCGTCATCAATCACAAATGGTTCCAGAAAGACCAGGAACCATGACAAACACAGGCCCGCCGCATCGCGCAAGCCCAGGATTGGCCATATCCCGCCTGCGGCCCAGGAAAAACCGCGAGCGTAGCGAGCTAGGACGCGACGGCGTCCGCCGGAAGTTTCTGGGGAGCGGTAGCGGACTGGAAACTGAGGACAAGCCAAGGGGCGGATGCCCCGTCGGCGCCTGAGGAACTATAGACCAACCGTATCAGGGCGCGCCGATGCGGGGGTGGAACAGCTGGAACCGCTCTGTCACCAGCACGATGACCAGGGCGCCGACGCCGCAGGCCAGGAACCCGGCCACCATGGGCAGGGTGGTGCCGTCGAAACGCTGGCTGATGGCGAAACCGACGATGGCGCCCACCACCGTGCTGACGAAACCCTGGACGGAGGCCGCGGTGCCGGCGATGGCGCCCAGGGGCTCCATGGCCATGGCGCCGAAGTTGCTGGCCGCCAGGGCGAAGCAGAACATGGTCATGGCCTGCAGGATGGTGAAGGTCACCACCCCCTCGCCGTGGCTGGCGACATAGGTGTGGATGCCGGCGAACAGGATGAAGACCAGCAGGGCGGTGTGCGACACCCGCCGCGTGCCCACCCGCACCACGATGCGGGCGTTCAGCAGGGCGGACACGGCCAGCGCCATGCCGGTCAGCGCGAAGATCAGCGGGAACAGCGCCGGCGCCTTGAACACATCGTTGAAGATCAAGGGCATGCTGTTGATATAGGCGTAGACCGCGCTGATCATCAGCGTCTGGGCCAGGGTGTAGCCCAGCGACTGCCGTTCGCTCAGCGTGCGGCGCATGGCCGACGCGATGCTGGCCACGTTGATGGGCCGGCGGTATTCCGGATGCAGGGTTTCCGGCAGGCGGCGCAGCAGCCACCACAGCACCACCACGCCATAGACGGCCAGTGCGGCGAAGATGGCCCGCCATGGGGCGGCCAGCATGATCAGCTGTCCCAGGCTGGGTGCCAGGATGGGCACGGCCAGCAGCACCAGGAAGGCCAGCGACATGACCCGCGCCATCTGCCGCCCGGCGTAGCAGTCGCGCACCACCGACACCACGACGATGCGGGTGGAGGCGATGGCGATGCCTTGCGCCACGCGGCTTGCCAACAGCAGTTCGAAGGTGGGCGCCACGGCGGAGGCCAGGTTGGCCAGGGCGTAGAAGATGATGCCCCAGGCCAGGATGGGCCGGCGGCCGAAGCGGTCGGACAGGGGGCCGTAGACGATCTGCGCGGCCCCGAAGCCCAGCAGGAAGGCGGTGACGATCCACTGCCAGCGGTGTTCCTCCGGCACGCCCAACGACAGGCCGATCTGGCCCAGGGCCGGCAGCATGGCGTCGGTGGCCAGGGCGTTCATCGCCATCATCGCCGAAATCATCAGCACGAATTCGCGAAAGCCGATGCCGCTGTGCGCGGCCCCCTTGGGAACGTCGGGGGGCGGTGTCTCGGGGGCCGGCTGCATCAGGGAAACTCCAGGCACGCCGGCCGGGGCCGGTCTTGTTATCAAAGGGCACCCCGGGGGCAAGGGGGTGCCGGAAACGTTTGGGGTCAAGGATAGGGGGACCCCCACAACATCCCAAGCGGTCATTCTGTTCATGTCCGCGTGGAGGATGAAGGAAGGGTGCCGGCATCTGATTTACCGATATTGCCGGTCTGGCGCGTCTTATACGCTCAGGCCGCGCCGGGATGACCAATTGCGAATGGTTCTTAAAGCATATACGGTCCCGGCAATCGTGATCGATGATCGGGATCGACCATCGGGTGCGGGGCAATCACGCGTTCGGGCGGTCGGGCATTGGCGATCAAGGATCTGAGGCAGCTGTTCATCGCCCACCGGCCGTCACCGCCCGAACTGGACATACACGCCGCCGCCCTGCCGCCGCTGGTAACGGTGCTGTAGTGATTGCCCGGCTCGTGGGCCGCATGCATATTCCCGCACATCGATAAGGCCTGAACGGCCGTCCGCTGTGCGGGAATGCGTGTATGGAAAGCTCATTTGACTGGGATGCCCTGCAATCCTTCCTGGCGGTGGTGCGGACCGGCCGGCTGACGGCGGCGGCGCGGCGCATGGGGGTGGACCACACCACCCTGGGCCGGCGCATCGCCGACCTGGAACGGGCGCTGCAGGCGCAGTTGTTCACCCGCAGCGTCCAAGGCTACGCCCTGACGCCCCAGGGGGAAAAACTGTTGGCCTCGGCCCAGGCCATGGAATCCCTGGCGCTGGGCGTCATGGAGGATGTGGCCGGGTCCAGCCTGAAGGTGGCGGGGTCCGTGCGCATCGGCGCGCCGGACGGCTTTGGCACCCTGTTCCTGGCGCGGCACCTGGCGGAACTGGGCGAACGGCATCCCGATTTGCGGCTGGAACTGGTGACCATGCCGCGCCTGTTCAGCCTGACCAAGCGCGAGGCCGACATCGCCATCGGCCTGGCACCGCCGCAGGAAGGGCGGCTACACGCCCGCAAGCTGACCGACTATCAGCTGGGCCTGTACGCCACGGACGATTATCTGGCCCGCCATGGTGAGCCCACCCGCCGCGCCGACCTGCGCGGCCACCGGCTGATCGGTTATGTCGGGGACCTGATCTATGCGCCGGAACTGGACTACATCCCCCTGATCGGCCCCCCGGGTGGCAGGGATCTGGCACCGTCGATCACCAGTTCCAACCTGTTGGCCCAATATCAGATGACCCTGGCCGGCCATGGCCTGTGCGTGCTGCCCTGTTTTATGGCGGCGCCGGACACGCGGCTGCGCCGCGTGATGGTGGATGCGGTGTCGCTGACCCGGTCCTTCTGGCTGATCGTCCATTCCGATTTGCGCGACCTGGCGCGGGTGCGCATCACCACCGACTTCATCGTCGAGGCCGTACGCGCGGCGGGCGCCGTCTTCATGCCGGAATAGCCTGTCAGTTCTTGGCGTCTTTCCCGGTTTTGTTTACGGGCTTGGAAGGCTTGGCGTCGGGCGGGGCTGGTGCCGCCCGCCCGTCGGGGTGGTCGCCGGGGTTGCCCTGCGGGGCCTTGCGCGGATGTTCCCCCTGGGGGATCAGCCGGTCCGGGCTGGTGGACGGTTCGCTGCTGGGAGCGGTCATGGGAAGGGTCCTTATCGGCAGATGGCGGCGGTAAGCCCGCGCCCTTCCTAAAGCATTGGCGGGGCGATCCGTTCCCGCCCATGCCGGTTCAAGCCAACGCACCGCAGGTCTCGAACAGCAGGGCGCGCACCCAGCGGTGGCCGGGGTCATGGTGGGTGCGTTCATGCCAGGCGGCGATCTTGGTGAAGCCGGGCACGGAGATCGGCGGCGCCATCACCGCCAGGTCGGCAGCACCCGAGACCAGGCGGCGCGGCACCACGGCGATCAGGTCGCTGGCCCGCAGCACCTCCAGCAATAGCAGGAAGCTGGTGACCGACAGGGTGACCCGCCGTTCCCGGCCCAGCGCCTCCAGCGCCACGTCGGTCACCCCGCGAAAGCCGTCGCCGGCCAGCGACACCAGCGCGTGGTCCAGGGCGCAGAAGCGGTCCAGCGACAGCGTGTCGCCGGCCGCGTCCGGGTGGTCGCCCCGCATGACGCAGACGTAGCCTTCGTCGAACAGGCGGCGGGCGTGCAGGTCGGGGGGCGTCGTCTCCGGCGTCATCAGGGCCAAGTGCAGGTCGCCCCGCTCCAACTGGCCCAGAATCGTGTCGTTGTCCACTGGGCGGGCCGCGACCTTGATGCCCGGTGCCCGCTGGCGCAGGGCCGCCAGGAAGGGCACGACGATGACCCGCAGGGCATAGTCGGTGGCGGCCAGCGACAGGGTGAAGCTGGTGGTGGCGGGGTCGAAGGCGGCGGGTTGCAGCAGCGCCTCGATCTCCCCCAGCACCTTCTTGACCGGCCCGGCCAGTTCCAGGGCGCGCGGTGTTGGGACCATGCCCCGCTGGGTGCGGACGAACAGCGGGTCGTCGAAGCCCTCACGCAGGCGAGTCAGCATGCCGCTGACCGCCGGCTGGGTCAGGGCCAGGCGTGCCGCCGCCCGGGTCACGCTGCGTTCGTCCAGCAGGGTGTCCAGGGCCTTCAGCAGGTTCAGGTCCAGGGTTCTGATATCACGCATGTCGATGACCATGGCCAATGGGCGAAATTGAAATTATTTCAGCCCATCAACCATGGCCGCGCAAGCGTTATGGGGTGTCCTCTACCATTGGTACTTCAGCGTGGCGGTCACGGTGCGCCGTGGCCCGAAGGAGCAGTAGTTCACCGTGTAGCAGTAGGCGATGTATTCCTTGTCGAACAGGTTGGACACGTTCAGCGCCAGCTTGGCGCCGATCAGGTCCGGCACCAGGGCGCCCAGGTCGTAATGGATGGCGGCGTCGCCCAGGGTGTATGAGGGCACCTGGAAGCTGTCCAACTGGTCGCCCTGGCGCGCGCCGACATAGCGCACGCCGCCGGCGAGACCGAAACCCGTCAGCGGCCCATTCTGGAAGGTGTAATCCGCCCAGAGTGAGGCCATGTGCGCCGGCACGTTGGGCGGGGTGTTGCCCGCCTCGATGCCGAAGGCGCTGTCCTGGTTGCTGCTTTCGGTCACCACGTTGTCGGTGTAGCTGTAGGCGGCGGTCAGGTCCAGGCCGGCCGCCAGGCTGGCCACCGCCGTCACCTCCGCCCCGCGCGACCGGATCTCGCCCGCCTGGATGTCGAAGTTGGGGTGCAGCGGATCGGTGGTGGTGACGTTCTGTTCCGTCAACTGGTAGCCCGCCACGGTGATGAAGCTGTTCATGCCCGGCGGCTGGTACTTCACGCCCACCTCATATTGCTGCGCCGTGGTGGGCTTGAACGGGTTGCCGGCATAGTCGGTGCCGCTGGCTTCCGCCGTCGTCGGGTTGAAGGACTTGGCGTAGCTGGCATAGGGCGCCAGGCCGTTGTCGGCGGTGTAGACCAGGCCCACGCGCCAGGTGAAGGCGTGGTCGGCCTGGGTGGTGGTGGTCTCCGCCAGGCGGTCGTTATAGCTGCCGTTGGCCCAGTCCTGCCGGCCGCTGATCATCAGCACCCACTTGTCCCAGCGGATCTGGTCCTGGGCGTAGATGCCCACCTGCTCGATGGTGGTCAGGGCGCTGTAGCCCACCGGCGGGTCGGACACCGCGTAGCCGTAGGTGGGGCTGAAGACATCGATGCCGGGGATGCCGCTGAAGCCGAAGCTGCTGACCTGGTCCCAGTGGTAATGGAAATAGTCCACGCCCACCAGCAGGGTGTGGGACAGCGGGCCGGTGCTGGCCTTCAACTCCACCTGGGTGTCCACGCCGGCGGCGTCGTTGTGTTCGGTGTCGCCGTAGGAATAGCGGCTGAGGGTGCGGTCGTCGTCCCCCAGGCCCGAGGGCCACAGGGCGCCTTGCCCCACGTCGACATGGCTGTAGCGGAAATTCTGCCGCACCGTCAGGTTCTCATCGACCTGATGGCTGAACAGGTACTCCACGCCGTACTGGGTGCGGGTTGAAGGTGTTGAAGTTGGGATCGCCTTCGAAAAAGCTGCTGGAGATCTTGCCGTTGGGGTTGGTGAACAACGTGCCGCTGGCCGGGACGTAACCGAAGAAGCCGCCGGACGGATCGCGCTGGTAATTGGCGATGATGGTCAGGTCGGTCTGCTCATCCGGTTTCCAGGTGAAACCCGGCTGCACCGACACCCGCTGCTGGTGCACATGGTCGATCTGCGAATCCGCCTGCGACGCCATGCCGGTCAGGCGGTAGAGGAAATGGCCGTCGGCGTCCATGGCGCCGCCAACGTCGAACGCCCCCTCCACCGCGCCGTAACTGCCGCCGCGGATTTCCACCTCATGCACCGGGTCGGCGGTGGGGCGCTTGGTCACCAACTCCGCCACACCGCCGGGATTGGCCTGGCCGAACAGGACGGAGGCGGGGCCGTGCATCACCTCAATCCGTTCCAGGAAATAGGGATCGATCTGCGGTTCGCCGAACTCACCGGACAGCAGTTTCATCCCGTCCAGGTACTGATCCAGGTTGAAGCCGCGCGCCGTCATCAGCGTGTCGGTGTAGGTCAGGCTGATGCCATAGCTGTTGGAATTGACGCCGGCGGTATAGCGCAGGGCTTGTGAGACGCTTTCCACCGCCTGCGCGTCCATCTGGTCGCGGGTGACGATGCTGACGGACTGCGGCACCTCGATCAGCGGCGTGTCGGTCTTGCTGCCCGCCGCACTGCGGTGGGCGACATAACCGGCCACCGGGCCCGTCGCGGTTTCGGTGGCCGCTTGGGCCGCCTGGCCCTCCACCCGCAGGGTGCCCAGTTGCACCACACCGGCGCGGGCCTGCGGCGGCAGGCGGCGCAGGGTGACGGTGTGGGCCGCATCCACTTCATAGCCCAGGCCGGTGCCGGCCAGCAGGCGGCCCAGCGCCTGTTCCGGTGTCATGGTGCCGGCGGCGCCGGGGGTGTTCAGGCCCTGCAGCAGGTCGGCATGCACCGACACCTGCCAGCCGCTTTGCCGGCCGAACTGGGTCAGGCCGTCGGTCAGCGACTGCGCCGGAATGGCGAAGTCATGCACCGCCTGGCCGCTGGCGGTTTGCGCCGTGGCGGCCGGCGATCCCAACAGCGTGGCCACCGGCACCAGCGCCGTCGTCATGCACAGCGCCGTCGTGCGCGCCCATCCCCGCATCCCCATCCTCATTTCCCCGTACTCCAGTTCCTGCGAAACGTGACCCACGGGTTTGGGCATCGATGAAAATGCGACGCAACATCACCCGTTTGTCAGGAGACGCCGGCGCTTTCGGTGATTTTCAAAAATTTCCGATATTTTTTCAGCCGGCGCTCAGCACCAACACCCAGGGGGTGATCTGGCGCACGCTGGCGCCCTGGGCCTGGGCCACGGCGCGCAGGGCCGCCACCGGGTTGGCGGTGTTGTAGACGCCAGTCAGCGGCTGCCGCGCCAGATCGCCCCCCCGCACCAGGATCACGCCCCTGAAATAGGGGCGCAGCGCGTCCACCACGGCGGCGACCGGCTGGTTCTTGGCGACGATCTGGCCCTGGGTCCAGGCGGCAACCTCATCGGGGGACACTTGGTCCTGGCGGATCGTGCCGGCTGTCACCCGGGCCGCCTGGCCGGCGCCTAGGTCCACCGGCGGGCCGGCGTCGCCTGCCACCCGCACCCGGCCCTCACGCACCGCCACGCTGGTGCCGGTATCGTCCATCCTCACCTCGAAGGCCGTGCCGATATCGGTGGCGACGGCGTCGCGGGTGCGCACGGCGAAGGGGTGGGCGGCGTCGTGCGTGACTTCGAAGAACGCTTCGCCCCGCAGCAGGCGCACGCGGCGACCGCCGGAATCATCTTCCACATTGATGGCGCTCTGCGGACCCAGGTGCACGGTGCTGCCGTCGGCCAGGCGCAGGGTGCGCACTTCGCCCGTGCCGGTGGCCTGGTCGGCGGTCAGGTGGCGCACCAGCGACGGGGCGGCCATCGCCAGCACCAGGCAGGCGGCCAGGGCCGCCACCACGGGGGCGGCGCGCCAGCGGCGTGGGGCGGTGTTCGCTGTGGGTAGGCGCGCCATGACCGCGACCGTGTGGCTGATCTCCGCCCAGTCCGCCGCGTGCGCCGGGCTGGCGTCCAGCCAGGCATGGAAGCGGCGGTGCAAATCCGGGTCGGCCGGCTCCTCCGTCAGGGCGACGCACCATTCCGCCGCCGTGCCGGGGGTGGGCGTGAGGTCGTTCGCCGGTTCTGATGTCGTGCCCATGCGGGTTTCCTTGAGGCGGCCGGCCGTGTGGCCTTGACCCTATACTTAGACGCCGGATCAGTAGGGTGTTTTCAAAAAAAGCGCATCACTTCTGGCGATGCAGCCGGGCGCGGCAATGTTCCAGGCCGTCCACCACCAGCTTGTGGGCCAGGCCGATGGAGATGCCCAGATGGGCCGCGATGTCCTTCAGCTTGTGCCCGCCGAAGCGGTGCATCTCCAGCGCCACGCGGGTGCGTTCGGGCAGTTCGGCCATGGCCGCCTGCAAGGCCCGCAGTTCCGCCTTGGCCGCCACCTGCGATTCGGGGGAAGGGTGGTCCGCCGCCGCCTGTTCCGCCTGGGTGTCGGCGCCGGTGATCATCACCCGGGCCTCACGCGCCTGCTGGCGGCGGCCGTCCACCGCCAGGTTGCGCACGATGCGGTAGAGATAACCCACCGGCTCCTGCACCAGGGTGGCGCCGGCGTCGGGCCCGGCGGCGCTGTCGAAGCGCAGATAGGCCTCCTGCACCAGATCCTCCGCCCGGGCATGGTCGCCCACGATCCCGCTGGCGTAGTTCAGCAGGCTGGCGCGGTGGGCCATGAACAGGCCCAGGATCTTTGAATCGCGCCGCACCAATCGGTACCGGCCCCTCTGCGAACCCGGGCCGCGCTGGGCCGGGCACTATGAAATTGCGAATTGATTGCAGAACCACTCATACCCGGGGAAGGGGCGCCGCGCAAGCCGTCCGGGTTGTCTATCCAGCACCCCTTGGGCCATTGTCGCCAGGCAAGGGCCGGCGTGCCCCTCGGGAACGGGAAGCGGACATGGAAATCGCGTGGCTGAAGGATTTCCTGGCGGTGGTGGCGCACGGCGGCTTCTCCCGCGCGGCGGAGAACCGCAACATCACCCAGCCGGCGCTCAGCCGCCGCATCCGCGCGCTGGAGGATTGGGTGGGCACGCCCCTGTTCCACCGCACCACCCATTCCGTGGAACTGACCGCCGCCGGTGACTCCTTCCAGGTGACGGCGGAGGAAACGCTGCGCCGCCTGGCCAGCGGCCGGGATGAGGCGCGTGAGGTGGCGCAGGGCCATGCCGAACAGCTGCGCTTCGCCGCCACCAACGCCCTGTCGCTGACCTTCTTCCCCGCTTGGCTGCGGGGGGTGGAGGCGGTATTGCCCTTCACCATCAATGTCCAGATGGCGGCCAACCATATGGACATCTGCGAGCGGATGATGATCCAGGGCCAGGCGCAATTCCTGCTGTGCCACCATTACCCGGGTGCCGCCACCCTGCTGGCGCCGGGGCAGTTCCGGTCCATCCATGTGGGCGACGACGTTCTGGTCCCGGTCAGCGCGCCCGATGGCGAGGGCGGGCCCCTGTTCGTCCTGCCGGGAAGTGCGGCGGCGGCGGTGTCCTACCTGGCCTACCGTCCGGAATCCGGCATGGGCCGCATCGTGGCGGCCGCGCTGGAGACCGGCCTGCCGCCCACCTGCCTGAAACCCACCTTCACCTCGCATCTGGCCAAGCTGCTGGTCACCATGGCGCTGGAGGGGCGGGGCCTGGGCTGGTCGCCCCTGAGCCTGGTGGGGGACCATCTGGCGCGCGGCGAACTGGTGCGGGCCGGCGATGAGGGCTGGGACATCCCCATGGAAATCCACCTCTACCGCTCCCGCGCGCGGCAGACGGCGGTGGCGGAAAAGTTCTGGGCGCATGTGGCGGCGCAACGGCATGAGCCTGTGGTCATGCCGTTGTAGGACGCGACGGCGTCCGCCGCAGCATTCCTGGAAGCGTCAGCGGACTGGAATGCGAGGATAGCCCAGGGCGCGGATGCGCCCGCCCGGCGCATGAGGGAGCAAAGATAACAGACATAGGTTTATGCGGAGACGGCATTGGGCCATGGGCCGGCTTGCCTCTCATAGTGGCTTCCAGGAGAAGCCGCATGCCCCGCACGCTGTACGACAAGATCATCGACGCCCATACCGTCTGCCGCCTGGATGAGGGCGGGCAGCTGCTGCTGTACGTCGATCGCACCATCCTGAACGAATACACCAGCCCCCAGGCCTTCAGCGGCCTGCGCGAGGCGGGACGGCCGGTGTGGAATCCCGCGGCGGCGCTGATGGTGGTGGACCACGTCAACCCCACGGCCGCCCACCGCACCCTGGAGGTGGCGGATGCCGAGGCGGCGGCGCAGATCGCCTATTTCCGTGAGAACGCGCGCGATTTCGGCGTTGAGCTGCTGGATATCCTGGACCCGCGCCAGGGCATCGAGCATGTGGTGGCGCCGGAACAGGGCCTGGTCATGCCGGGCATGGTGGTGGCCGCCGGCGACAGCCACACCACCGCTTACGGCGCCCTGGGCGCCCTGGGCTTCGGCATCGGCACCTCCGACATCGAGCATTACCTGGCGACCCAGACCCTGGTGTACCGCCGGCTGAAGACCCTGCGCGTCACCGTGGACGGGACCCTGGCCCCCGGCGTCACGCCCAAGGATCTGGTGATGGAGGTCATCCGCCGCATCGGCGCCGACGGCGCCACCGGCTACGCCGTGGAGTTCGCCGGACCCGCCATCGCCGCCATGAGCGTGGAGGGCCGCATGACCGTCTGCACCATGATCGTGGAGGCCGGCGCGCGCGGTGCCGTCATCGCGGCGGATGAGAAGGTGCTGGCCTACATCCAGGGCCGCCCCCGCGCGCCCAAGGGCGACATGTGGGACCGGGCGGCGGCGGCTTGGCTGGCCTTGAAGACGGACGATGGCGCCGTCTTCGACCGGGAGGTGGAGATTGTGGCGAGCGCGGTGGCGCCCATGGTGACCTGGGGCACCAGTCCCGACCAGGCGGCGGTCATCACCGGTCGCGTGCCCGCCCCAGAGGGCGAGGCTGATCCTGGCCGGCGTGCCGCGCTGTCCCGTGCCCTGGACTATATGGGCCTGGCGGCGGGCGCGGCGCTGGAGGATATCGCCATCGACCATGCCTTCATCGGGTCCTGCACCAACGCCCGCATCGAGGATTTGCGTGACGCCGCCCGCATCCTGCGCGGCCGGCGGGTGGCGGCCGGGGTGCGCGCCATCATCGTGCCGGGATCGACCCAGGTGCGGGCCCAGGCGGAGCGGGAAGGGCTGGACCGCGTGTTCATCGACGCCGGCTTCGAATGGCGGCAGTCCGGCTGTTCCATGTGCCTGGCCATGAACGATGACGTGCTGAAGCCCGGTGACCGTTGCGCCTCCAGCACCAACCGCAATTTCGAGGGGCGGCAGGGCAAGGGGGCCCGCACCCACTTGGATGAGCCCCGCCATGGTGGCCGCCGCCGCCGTGGCCGGCCGCCTGGCCGACGTGCGCCGCTTCGCCCCGCAGGAGGATGTCGCCTGATGGAACCCCTCATCCGCATCAGTGGTCCGGCGGCATGCCTGCCCCAGCCCAACATCGATACCGACGTCATCATGCCCAAGCAGTTCCTGAAGGGCGTGGACCGCCGGGGCCTGGACCGGGGCGTGTTCTTCGACCTGCGCTTCGACGCCCAGGGCCAGCCCCGCCCGGACTTCATCCTGAACCGGCCCGGCTGGCGCAACGCCCGCTTCCTGGTGGTGGGCCCCAATTTCGGCTGCGGTTCCAGTCGTGAGCACGCGGTGTGGGGCCTGGCGCAACTGGGCATCCGCGCCCTGATCGGCACCAGCTTCGCCGGCATCTTCAACGACAACTGCCAGCGCAACGGCATCCTGACCGTGACCCTGGACGCCGGTCTGGTGGCGGACCTGATGGCGGTGGCGGGCCAAGCCGGGGCCAACGGCCTGACCGTGGACCTGCCGGCGCAGACCATCATCGTGAACGCCGACGGCCGGATTATTCCCTTCGCCATCGATCCGGTGCGCAAGGATGCCCTGGTCCAGGGCCTGGACGGCGTAAGCGCCACTCTGGCCCGCCATGCCGGTGCCATCCGGGTGTTTGAGGCCGGTCACCGCCAGGCCAATCCCTGGTTCTTCTGAAGCCCGCCCTTTCCATGAAAGTTTCAGGCCCCTGAATCGTCTTACTTTCAGGGCCCCGGTTCGGGGCATTTGAAGGGGCGCCGTCATGGCCGGGGATACGGGGATCAGGCTCAAGCGTTGGGCCTGGGTGCATAAGTGGAGCAGCCTGGTCTGCACCCTGTTCCTGCTGCTCATCTGCCTGACCGGCCTGCCCCTGATCTTCGCGGAGGAGATCAACCACTGGCTGGAACCGCACCACTATGCCGACCTGCCGGCCGACACGCCGCGCGCCGACCTGGACGGCATGGTGGGGCAGGCGCGGGCCCTGTTCCCCGGCCAGGTGATGGTGTCGGCCTTCATCGATGATGACGAGCCTCAGGTCTATCTCTGGATGGCGCCGTCGTGGGACGCCATCAAGGATGACTTCAACGCCGCCCACTTCCTGCGCTTCGACGCCCGCACCGGTGCGGTGCTGGAGAATTCGCAGCCGCAGGGCGACCAGCCGACCACCTTCATGGAGGTCATGCTGCACCTTCATACCGATCTGTTCACCGGCCTGACAGGGGAGCTGTTCCTGGGCGGCATGGCGTTGCTGTTCGTGGTGGCGGTGGTGTCGGGCGTGGTGCTGTACGCGCCATTCGCGCCCAAGGACCGCTTCGGCACCCTGCGCACCGGCCGCACGCGGCGCCTGGCCTGGCTGGACACGCACAATCTGCTGGGGGTGGTGACCCTGGCCTGGGCGCTGGTGGTGGGGGCCACCGGCGTGGTGAACGAGTTGTCCACCCCGCTGTTCGGCCTGTGGCGCATGACCGACGTGGCGGAGATGCTGAAGCCCTGGCAGGGCCAGCCGGCCCCGGCGCAGGACGCGCTGGCGTCCTTGCAGCGCGCCTTTGACACGGCCACCGCCGCCCTGCCCGGCATGCAGGTGACCAGCGTGGATTACCCGGGCGCCGCCGATGGCAGCCCGCACCACTATGTGCTGTGGGCCAAGGGCGCCAGCCCGCTGACCAGCCGCCTGTTCAGCCCCGTGCTGGTGGACGCGCGCAGCGGCGACCTGTCGGGCGTGGTCGCCATGCCCTGGTATCTGCGGGCGCTGGAGGTTTCCCGGCCGCTGCACTTCGGCGATTACGGCGGCTTGCCGCTGAAGATCCTGTGGGCGCTGCTGGACCTGGTGACCATCGTGGTGCTGGGCAGCGGCCTCTACCTGTGGCTGGTCCGCCGCGTGCCGGCCCCGGTGCGGGCCCCGGCCGACGCGCTGCCGTCCACCGGGGACTGATCCGGACCAAGAGTAAAGTATGCTTTACGTTATTCTGGGCCCACCGGTATCACGCCGGCGGGCCCATTTTGATTCCACCTGTGCCTGGGCTGGTGCAAGTGACGTCGCGATTATTCACGGTTGCACAACATTACGTGCAGCCGAAATCGCCTAGTGCCCGGCGGACCATTGGCAACATCCTCAATAATGCGGGGACCGAAAAGGCGTCGCGGGGCGTGAACCCAGATGTCGCGCCAGGAAAACAAAAAGGGAGGATTTCGGACTTATGTACAAGCTACATAGGAAGAACGTGCGCGACCTCTGCATGGCGGCATGCGTGCTCGCGGCGGCGGAGCCATTTGCGCTGGCCAGGGCCCAGACGCAGAACCCGGCCCAACCAGCCGACCAGGGACCGGCCGTGCCGGGCAAGTCGGCCACGGCCGAGTTGGATGAGGTCATCGTCACCGCGCAGAAACGGGTGGAGAATTCGCAGACCGTGCCGGTGGCGGTGACGTCCGTGACCGGCGACACCATGGCCCAGCGCGGCAACAGCGACGTCACCGGTCCTGCAGGGCCTGGTGCCCAACCTTGAGATCAACAACAACAACCAGGCGACCGGTTTCGCCATCCGCGGCATCTTCAGCACCAACGACCAGGCGCAGGCCGACCCGGCCGTGGCCTTCCATGTCGATGGCGTCTATCTCGGCCGGCCCAATTCCGCCGGTGCCGCGCTGTACGACATCGACCATATCGAGGTGCTGCGCGGGCCGCAGGGCACGCTGTACGGCCGTAACTCCACCGCCGGCGCCATCAATGTCATCACCAACCAGCCCAAATACACCAATGAGTTCGCCGGCTCGGCCGAGGTCGGCAACTTCGGGCTCTATTCCTTCTCCGGCATGGCCAACGTGACGCCGGCGGACAATACCGCCTTCCGCATCGCGTTCGAGACGCGCAACCACGATCCCTACGGCAAGACGGCGTACGAAGACCAGGACGAAAGCTCCGTCCGTGTCGAAGGCCTGGTGGAACCGACCGACCGCCTGCGCGTGCTGATCGCCGGTGACTACGATTATCGTGGCGGTGTCGGACCGGGGGCCTATCTGCTGGGCGTGACGGGTGATCCGCGCCAGAACCCGTTCGCCAAGTCGGACGGCTATAACAAGAACATGAACTACGGCGCGCACGGGGACATTTCCTACGACCTCGACTTCGCCACCCTGACCATCCTGCCGGCGTTCCACCGTTATTCGCTGTCGTCGCTGTATTACACCGACGTGCCGCTGATCCTGAACGAGGCGGACAACGAAACCTCGACCGAGGTGCGGCTGTCGTCCAACGGCAAGGATGACAAGTTCCGTTGGCTGATCGGCCTGTTCTGGGACAAGGAAGACCAACGCAGCGACAAGACCATCTACAACGCCGTCAACGCCGGCCCGGCCGGTTACTTCAACCTGCGCCAGGACTATCCCACCATCACCTCGGAATCCAAGGCGGCGTTCGGCCAGGTGTCCTATTCGCTGCTGGACGATCTGCGCGTCATCGGTGGCCTGCGGTATACCGAGGATCAGAAGACCCAGAACGGCTTCGAACAGACCTTGAAGGGCACCATTCCGTTGAACACGGTGCCCAGCATCGCCGACCAGACCTGGCACGCCCTGAACTACAAGGCCGGCCTGGAATACGATGTGGCCGCCCAGTCCATGCTGTATGCCACCATTTCCACCGGCTACAAGGCGGGCGGCGTCTATGACGGCTTGGCGCCCAACAGCTACAACCCGGAAAAGCTGAAGGCGTATGAGATCGGGTCCAAGAACCGGCTGTTCAACAACCGGGTCCAGATCAACGCCGACTTCTTCTATTACGATTACCAGAATTACCAGGCGACCCAGCTGGGCTGCATCGTGTCGCCCACGCCCAGCACCCCCTGCGCCACCGGCCGCGTCACCTACAACGCCAGTTCCGCCACCGTCTACGGCCCCGAACTGGAAAGCCAGTTCGCCATCACCGCCCAGGACAAGCTGAGCGTGGTCGCCAGTTATGTGTACAGCGAGTTCGGCACCTTCATCCTGCCGGCCTCCCCCTTCGGCGGCGCGCCGGTGGTGGCGACCGGCAACCCCCTGCCCAAGTCGCCGCGCTGGACCGGCACCATCGCCTATGAACACCGCTGGGACTTCGCCAATGGCGCAACCCTGACGGGTGAGGCCAAGATGCACCTGGCCAGCAGCCAGCAGTTGCTGTTCACCGACAACAGCCCCATCACCCGCCAGGCTGGGTATGAGATGACCGACCTGAACCTCAGCTACACCACGGCGGATGAGCGTTGGACCATCACCGGTTATGTCCGCAACCTGGAGGACCAGGTGGTGAAGTCCTACGCCTTTGCCGGTTCCACCAACGACTTCCTGGGATCCTACCTGCCGCCGCGGCTGTACGGCCTGCGGGTGTCGGCGAAGTTCTGATCCTGCGCCGTGCCGTGGGGATGGCCTGGGCCCGGCTGACCAACCGGGCCCGTCTTCCTCCCGCTGTCTTCCATGCGCGGCTTCTCCGGGCCGGGTGATCCCCCAAGGGTTCCCCCGGCCCGTTTTTTCTGGCCTGTCTCATAAGGTGTGGCGTTGAGATGACTGACCATCCTGGTTCCCCGCCGGCGGAGGGGGATGACCGTCCGCCCGCCGCCCTGATCGTCATCCTGCCGATGATCGTGGCGGGCGCCCTGTTCCTGCAGAACCTGGACAGCACGGTGCTGGCCACCGCCGTGCCCGCCATGGCGGCATCCTTCGGCGTCCGGCCCACCGACATCGGTGTCTGCCTGACCAGCTACATCATCAGCCTGGCGCTGTTCATCCCGGCCAGCGGCTGGGTGGCGGACCGCTTCGGCGCGCGCACGGTGTTCCAGGCGGCGGTGGGCATCTTCCTGCTGGGGTCCGCCGCCTGCGGCATGAGCGACAGCCTGGGCGCCATCGTCGCCGCCCGGGTGGTGCAGGGGCTGGGTGGGGCCATGATGGTGCCGGTGGGGCGCCTGGTCATCCTGCGCGCCATCCCGCGCAACCACCTGGTGCGGGCCTTCAGCTACCTGACCATCCCGGCGCTGGTGGGGCCGGTGGTGGGGCCGCCGCTGGGCGGCTTCATCGTCACCTATGTCTCGTGGCGCTGGATCTTCTTCATCAATATTCCGGTGGGCCTGGTGGCGCTGGTGATGGCGCACCTCTACATCCGCAATTTCCGCAATCCCACGCCGCCCCGGTTCGACGGCATCGGCCTGGTGCTCAGCGGCACGGCCCTGGTCAGTCTGCTGCTGGGGGCGGAGGCGGCGCGCCTGATCCACACCGGGCCGGCCGTGCTGGTCGCCCTGTTCGGCGTGACCGTCCTGTCCGCCTGGGCCTGTGTGCGCCATGCCCTGCGGCGGTCGCAGCCGCTATTGGATTTCCGCCTGCTGGCCATCCAGAGCTTCCGCACCACCACCGTGGGCGGGTCGCTGTTCCGCATCGGCACCGGCGGCCTGCCTTTCCTGCTGCCCCTGCTGTTGCAGGTGGGCTTCGGGCAGAGCGCGTTTGAATCCGGCTTGATCACCTTCGCCAGCGCCGCCGGCGCCCTGGTGATGAAGCCGGTGACCACTGGACTGCTGCGCCGTTTCGGCTTCCGCGCCGTCCTGCTGTCCAGCGGCAGCGCCACGGCCGCATTCGTGGCGCTGCACGGCCTGTTCTCGCTGGGCCTGCCGGCGGCGGTGATTGCCATCCTGCTGTTCGTCGCCGGCCTGTTCCGCTCCCTGCAGTTCAGCGCCATCATGACGTTCGGTTTCTCCGACGTGCCGCGTGAGCGCATGAGTGCTGCCACCAGCCTGGCCGGCGTGTTCCAGCAGGTGTCCCTGGCCCTGGGCGTGGTGGTGGGCACCGTGCTGACGGAGATCAGCGTGGGGTTCCGTCACGATGCCGGCGGCGGCCTGGCGCCGTCCGACTTCATCATGCCCTTCCTGGTGCTGTCGTTGCTGTGCGTGGCGTCCAGCCTGGTGTTCCTGGAACTGCCGCTTGACGCCGGCCACGAGGTCAGCGGCCACAAGCGCAAGGCGGCGCTTCCGGCCGAGGGCACGGAGCTCACCTGAAAAAGCAACGGGACGAAGCGGGGGCGGCCGCTTCGTCCCGTGCTGTTTCAAGATGGCTTCCGGCGGGGTCAGGCCTTGACCTTCTTGAAATCGACGATGTCGGGGAAGGGCGCCTTCTGCTCGGCGCGCAATTGCACCTGGAAGGTGTTCAGGCACATGGCCAGCATGGAGAAGTTGCCCATGGCGCCGATGATGTCGACCAACCCCTCCTCGCCGAAGGTGGCGTGGGCGCGGTCATAGGTGTCCTGGCTGACGAAATGGGTGGTCAGCAGTTCGGTGGCGAAGTCGTAGAACACCTGCTCGTCATCATGGGTGAAGCGCGGCACCCGGCCCTGCGCCAGATCCTCCACCGCAGTGGCGTCCACCCCGGCCTGGATGGCTTTTCCCGAATGGGCGGCCCAGGAATACTGCGCGTCCCAGAAGCGGGCGGTGACCAGGATGCTCAGTTCGCGGATGCGTTCCGGCAGCTTGGTATCGAACCGCAGATAGGCGCCCAGGGCCTCCACCCGGTCGCACAGGCCGGCACTGCGCAGCCAGATCAGGAAGGGGCCGCGCACATGGCCGCGCTTGCCGCCGATGCGGTCGTACAATACACGCTGCTGGTCGCTGAGGGTGGACAAGTCCAAATCTGGTAGACGCATGATCTCCCGGCCTTTTTTCTGATGTTGAGGCAGATAAGGCCCTGATTATCCCGCGCGCGGGGACCCGTGCGTTAGGCGGCATTCGTGACGCTAATGTCTAAGGCGGTTGAACGGTCCGACGTTGACTATCCGCGCGCGTGGGGCAACATCAATCCACAATAAGCGGGGCTTTCAGGCCCCGCGGCATGGGAGGGGTTTTGCGTCATGGCGATCAGCCGGTTGGAAGAAATCGTCTTCGCGGTCAACGACTTGGGTGAGTGTGCCCGCTTCTGCGAAGATTTCGGCCTGGTGCGGTTGAGCGCTGGGGACGACCGTATCGTCTTCCAGACGGCGACCGGCCAGCGCATCGTCTGCGCGGCGGTGGACAGTCCCGGCCTGCCGGCTGGCGTGGTTCCGGGTGCCGGCATCCGTGAGGTGGTGTGGGGCGTGTCGGACGCCGCCGACCTGGATTGGATCACGGCGGAACTGTCGCGCGACCGCGCCGTGACGGTGGATGGGGACGGCACTGTGCACAGCGTGGATGAGACCGGCTTCGCCATCGCCTTCCGGGTGCAGACGCCGTTGTCCGCCACGGTGGACCGGCGCCTGATGAACACCTATGGCCATACGGAACGCTATAACGCGGCCCTGTCCTCCTACGGCCAGGCGGCACCCCGGCGCGCCATCCACGTGGCGCTGGACCTGCCCAAGGAGGGGCGGGAAAAGGCCCGCGCCTTCTATGAACAGCGCCTGCACTTCCGCGCGGTGGAGGAGGTGGTGCCCACCGGCGTCTTCCTGCAATGCGAGGGGGAGGAGGACCACCACCAGCTGTTCCTCTGCCACCGCACCGATCGGCCCGGCATCAACCACGTGGCGTTCGAGGCGCGCGACTTCGATGAGGTGGTGGAGGGCGGCAACCATCTGGTGGAAAAGGGCTGGAAGGAGGCGCGCCGCCTGGGCCGCCACACCCTGGGCTCCAACGTCTTCCGTTTCTTCCACACGCCCATCGGCTGCCGTTTCGAATATGTCAGCGACATGGACAAGGTGGAAAAGGGCATCCCCACCCGCGTCTGGGAAACCAGCCCGCCGCATCATCTGTGGATGATCAAGACCAACGCGGATTGATTATGAACGGCGATGGCGCCCCCGCCGGCCAGCGGGGGCGTTGTTGTTTTGGACACTTCAAACGCCGGGCGCCCGCATCCGCGGGCTTGGCTTATCCTCGATTTCCAGTCCGCCTGCGGCTCCCCGAAAATCTCCGGCACCCGCAGTCGCGGGCTACAGCGGCGTGGGACGCGTCCCACGCCGCTGGTCTTATTTCTCCTCCGCGCCCATCAGATCGGCGGGGGACAAATGCACCACCGTCTCGCCGGTGTCGGCGAAGGTGCGTGACACGATGGGGGAGCTGTAGACCCACAGGATGCGCATCGGCGCGTCGCCGGTGTTGCGGAAGCAGTGCATGCGGTTGGCGGTGATGTAGGTGGTGTCGAACGGCACCAGCGGCGTCACCACGCCATCGATCTCCACCTCGCCCTGGCCTTCCAGCAGGGTCACCTGCTCATCGCAATTGTGGGAATGCATCGGCGCGCCCTGTCCCTTGGGATAACAGCTCATGCCGGTGGTGAATTGCGCGCCCGGAACCTTGCTGGGCACCACCAGCGGCCAAGTCTCGATACCGCTGCCGCGTGAAATGACTTTGACGTCATCGATCTTGATGATTTGGGCGATACTCATGGTCCCCTCCCCACGGCCGGGTGCGGCCGGCCGTTTTGTTCGTGTTCTCATTCCCCTTATGTGGATCGGCGGGGTGATGATTGTCAAACCCGCCGGAATGGGCCCGAAGCGCCGCGATAATTTCTGTAAAGTATTGATATGATTGGCGGAAGGCATTGGTTGCGATGCCAATCCATTAGTTCGTCCCGGTGAACATTAATATCCCTGAAATTGGCGCATCCGGCTGCGGTTCACCGTGTTAGCCTTTTCTCGTCAAAATAAGGCCCAGCGGCCGTCCCGGGAGGACAGGGCACGAGTTCACCCAAGTGCCTGATTTTCAAAGTTTCCGCCTGTGTCGGTTTGCGCCTGAGGCCCAAAACGGGAGGTTACGCATGACAAGTGCGCCTGACTTGCGCAGCGCCGACGGCAGCGGTTGGAAAATTGCGGTCTTATATGGGTTCGGCGTCACCGCGGCCATGGCGGTCAGCGAGGCGGTGCCGGTGTTGAGTTCCATCGCCCGGGAATTCCATCCCCCCTCCCATGCCGCCGTGGGGGCGGTGCTGTCGCTGCCGTCGCTGATCGTGGCGCTGGGCGCCCTGTTCGTGGGCTGGCTGGTCGACCGGTTCGGGGACAAGCCCTTCATCTTCGCCGGCGCCATCCTGGCCGCCCTGGGCGATGGCGTGTCGGCCCTGGCGCCCAGCCTGAACGTGCTGTTCGTGGGCCGTGTCATCTCCGGCGTCGGTTACGTCCTGGTGGCCATCGCTGCCGTCACCATGCTGGTGCGTGTGACGGCCGGCCCGCGCCGGCGCTTCGCGCTGGCCCTATGGTCCAGCTTCGTGCCCATGAGTTTCATCGTGCCCTTCCTGGCGGCCGGCCTGATCCAGGCCTCGGGCTCCTGGCGCTGGGCCTTCGGCGGCCATGCCATCCTGCTGCTGCTGTTCGTCGCCATCGGCGTGCCGGCGCTGCGCCGGGCCCAGCCGGCGCCCACTGGGGTGCTGCCGTCGCGCACGGCGGGGCTGAAGGCGGTGTTGCGCTCCCCCTGGCCCTATGCCCTGGGCATCTCCTTCGGGGCGGACGCCGCCTTGCAGACCGGCATCATGGCCGTGCTGGCCCCCTATCTGGCCAAGCGGTATGGCGTGTCGGAGGTGTTGGCCCAGAACTGCAACGTGGTGGCCATGGCGGTGAACATCGCCGGTTGCCTGCTGGTGGGCGTGCTGATCAACCGCCGGGTTCCGGCCTGGCTGATCGGTGCCGTGGGCACCATCGTCACCGGCGCCGGGGCCGCCGCGATCTTCGCCGCCGACCTGGGTTTTGAGGGTGCGGTCGCGGCCAGTTGGGTCTTCACCTTCGGCAGTGGCCTGCTGGTCGGCATGTGGGCCCTGCTGCCCGTCTGCGCCCCGTCGCCCAGCAGTGCCGGCGCCACCAGCGGCCTGGTCACGCAGATCACGCTGATGGGCGTCCTGGCCGGCGCGCCGCTGGCCTTCTCCGCCATGGCCGCTCCCACGCCCGGCCCCATGCTGACCTTCATCGGCCTCAGCCTGCTGATCAACCTGGCGGGCCTGCCGGTGTGGCTGCGCGCCACCGCCCTGCACGCCGCCCCGGCGACGGCACCCGGCCTGCGCGACGTGCCGGCCCCCACCCGCGACGGCAGCAGCACCTCCTCCCGCAGCCGGATCGAGCCATTGACCCGGCCGGAGGCCACCCGATGAAGCTCTGCCGCTTCCTGCATCAGGGCAGCCCCCGCTTTGGCCGGGTGGAGGGGGAGGTGATCGTGCCGCTGGACGGCACCTTCGCCGATGGTTGGCGGGAGGGGGGCGGCGCCGTCGCCCTGTCCGGCACCACCCTGCTGGCCCCGTCCATCCCCAACACCTTCTTCTGCGCCGGCCTGAATTATACCGGCCACATCCAGGCGGCCGCCGCCAAGGGTTACCAGGCCGCCAAGGTGCCGACGCGGCCCGACATCGGCTATCGCGCCAACAACGCCCTTTCCGGCCATCTGGCCGACATCGTCCGGCCCGCCGACATGGAGGGCAATTTGGAATATGAGGGCGAACTGGTGGCCGTCATCGGCCGGCCCCTGCGTCACGCCAGCCGGAATGAGGCGCAGGCCGGCATCTTCGGCTGGACGGTAGGCAACGACGTCAGCGCGCGGCAGTGGCAGCGCAGCGACCGCACCTTCTGGCGCGGCAAGAACGCCGACACCTTCAAGCCCATGGGCCCATGGATCGAGACCGACTTCGATCCCGCCGGCGCCCGCACGCGGGTGATCATCAACGGCGTGCAGTCCAGCGAGTACGGCACCGATTCCATGATCTTCAGCGCCGTCGACTTCATCGTCGAGATCACCCGCTACATCACCATGGTGCCGGGGGACATCCTCTGGCTGGGCACCGACGCCACCCACGCCATGAACGTGGGCGATCTGGTGGAGGTCGAGGTGACGGGTCTGGCCACCCTGGCCAACCGGGTCGTGGCGGAAAAGTAAGCAATGCCTGCCGGCGGATACCGGTGCCCGCCGACTGAGGGACGTATTAGGGAGAAAGTAATGAGCAACAAACCCCATTCGATTCACCACGTGAACTTCCCCATGCGCGACCGGGAAACCACGAAGGAATGGTACTGCAAGGTGTTCTCGATGAAGTGGGTCGATCCCAAGAGCAACACCGACGTGCTGCTGCTGACCCGGGGCGGGTTCGACCTGCATTTCACGCCGGTGCCGGAGGACCAGTGGCACCGCATGGCGCCGTCGCACTTCGCCATCGAGGTGGAGGATTGGGACGGCTTCCTGGCCCATCTGAATGAGCTGAAGGTGCGCCACAGCATGACGGTGGAGCGGCCGCAGAACAACTCCCGCTACTGCTACATCGCCGACCCGAACGGCCACACCATCGAGCTGACCTACCACGGCAAGCTGCACACCGAAGCCTCGGTGAAGATGGAAGGCTGACCCAGCCATTTCTTTTCGTCGCCTGGCCGCCATGCCCGTTCGCCACCCGCACATTGGAACATTTGGATGAGCATTACCCATCAAGAGGCGAAGCTACTTGTCGCCGCAGCCCAGCAAAAGGCCGAGGCCATTGGCAAGCCCATCACCGTGGTGGTGGTGGATGCCGGCGGCTTCATCGTCGTCAGCGAACGCCTGGACGGCGCCCGGCCGCTGACCCCCAGCATCGCGGCCAGCAAGGCCTACACCGCCGCCGTGATGCAGCGCCCCACCAACATGCTGAAGCAATGGTGCAAGACCCAGCCGGAGTTCTTCGCCCAGGTGTCCACCATGGGCCACCTGCCCATCGTCGCCACCGACGGCGGCCTGACCCTGCGCCGGGGCGGCCCCATCCTGGGTGGCATCGGCATCTCCGGCGGCACCGGCGATGAGGACCAGCAGATCGCCGAGGCCACGCTGGCCGAGCTGGGTTACGACCTGAACTTCGCCGAATGGAACAGCTTGCGCAAGTGACGCGCGGATGAAGGGGAGGGCCGCATCATGGCCAACAACTACACCTATCATGCCGACATCATCGGCGCGCTGATCCCACCGGAGATTGCCGAGGCGCCGTCATCCGCCACGGTGGATGAGTGGGTCAAACGCGCCCTGATCGTGCAGCGCGCCGCCGGATTGGCCGTCGTCACCGACGGTGAATATCGCCGCCATGGCCTGGCCGAGGCGCTGCTGCAACGCGGCCTGACCGATCAACCGCCCGCCCTGGTGGATGAGGAGGGCGCCTTCCTGCTGCGCGCCACCAATTTGGGCGTCAAGGTTTCGCTGCCCTCGCCCGCATCGGCCCTGCACCAATTGGCGCACAAGGCGGGACCTGGCTTCGATGCGGCTGCCGCGCAGGCGGCTCTGGCCAAGGCCTACGCCGGTGAGATCGACGGCCTGCTGGCGGCGGGCATCGCCTACATCCAGTTCAACGGCTCCGCCTACGCCAAGCTGCTGGACGATGAATCCAAGCCCGGCGCGCTGGACGCCATCAAAACGGCCGCCGCCTTCGACGCGGCGGTGCTGGGCGCCGTCACGCGGCCGGACAAGGCCCGCATCGGCTTTCGCATCGGCCGCCCCGGTCCCAACCCGCGCTGGCCCACGGGTGTGGTGCCGGAGGGCCTGCAAACGCTGTTCAACCTGCCGGTTGACCGCCTGCTGCTGGACATCGGCTGCACAGATGCCGACTTCGGTTTCCTGGCGGCGGTGCCGGCCGACAAGCTGGTGGTGGTGGGCCTGATCGACAGCACCAGGCAGCAGCTGGAAGAGCAGGACATTGTGCTGGAGGCCATCGACCGCGCGGCGGCGGCGGTGGGTGATGGCCTGCGCCTGGCGCTCAGCCCCCGTGGCGGCTTTCAGCGCGACAGCGGCCTGACCTGGGACGACCAGCGCCGCAAGCTGGAACTACTGGTGGACATCACCCTGCGCTGGTGGGGCTTCGCGATGTGATTGGCCGCCTTAGAGCGGAACGCGATCAGGTGGAATCACCTGATCGCGTTCCGCTCTATCATGAACAGCTTTAGAGCAAGATGCGATCATGCCTGATCGCATCTTGCTCTAACCGGCGGATGGGGAAGGGGCTTTCCGGTGTCCAGCTGGAAAGCCCCTTTGCTTTACAGAACCGGTGCTTCGGCCCCGAAGGCTGCGATCTCGCTCACCAGGCCGGTCACAGCCAGGCGCACCAGGTCGCCGCCCTTTTCCGGGGTGGCCAGGGCGGGGTCGGAGCCCATGCGGCCGTCGGGATGGCGGGCGCGGAAGTCCAGGGCCTCGCGGATGGGGCCGGAACCGGCGATCTGCGGCGTGTAGGTCGCACTCTTGATGGCGTCGGGGTAGGCCCACTGGGTGACGGCGATTTCCGACGGAGTGGCGTGGCTGCCGTGGCCCACCGGGAACTGGCGCTGCGCCAGGGCGTTGACGCCCGGCAGATCCCACCAGTTGCGCAGCTTGCAGGCGAAGCCGGCGGGGCGGCGGGCGAAGCTGGCCTCGGCATACAGTTCGGAGAAGGCGGCCTCGATGGTGGCGATGTTGCCGCCATGGCCGTTCAGGAAATAGATGCGCTGGAAACCGTGGCCGGCCAGCGACCGCACCCAATCGCCGATGGCGGCCATGAAGGTGGAGGGGCGCAGACTGATGGTGCCGGGGAAACCCAGATGGTGCTGGGCCATGCCGATGTTGAAGGTGGGGCCCACCAGGATGTCGGCGCCCGACTTGTGCGCCTCATGCGCGATGATTTCCGGGCACAGCCAGTCGGTGCCCAGCAGGCCGGTGGGGCCGTGCTGCTCATTGGAGCCGATGGGGATGACGATCGCCTTGGACCGTTCCAGGAATTGGCCGACTTCGGCCCAGGTCGACAGGTGCAACAGCATGGGGATGGTTCCTCGGGGACAGCCCTATGAAGTGGGCTTTCATGCCCGCACCATAAAGACCCCTATGCCCAAAGGCACTGGAAACCGCTACCAGGCCGCACGCTGCGCCTGCACGTCGTCGGCGATCATGGCGCCGATGGGCAGGGCCGAGGTGGCGGCGGGTGAGGGGGCGTTGCAGACGTGGATGCACCGCGCCGTCTTCTTCAGCAGGAAGTCGTGCACCAGGGTGCCGTCGCGCATCACCGCCTGGGCGCGGATGCCGGCCTCCTGTGGCAGCAGATCATCCACCGTCAGCGAGGGACAATACTTCCGGCAGGCCTCCAGGTAGCCCCGGATCATCAGGGAGTTCTTCATTTCGGTGAGGCCGGAGCGGAAATTGTTGGCGATCACCCGCCAGAATCCGGGGAAGGCCAGCATGCGCGCCACGTCGGCGACATCGACGGCGAACTTCGGATAGCGCTGGCGCGCCAGGCTCAGCACCGCGTTGGGGCCGACGGTGATGCCGCCGTCGATCATGCGTGTCAGGTGGATGCCCAGGAAGGGCAGGTCCGGGTCGGGAATGGGGTAGATCAGGGCGTTGATCAGGCCGGCGCGTTCGGCCGGCAGGCGGAAGTATTCGCCGCGAAAGGGCACGATCTGGAAGTCGGTCTCCAGCCCCGCGGCCTCCACGATGCGGTCGGCCTGGGCACCGGCGCAGGCGATAAGCTGGCGGGCGGTGTGGGTGCCGGTGGCGGAATGCACCACGACGGCGCCCGGCGTCTCCTCGATCCGCGTCACCCGCGCGTTGCGCATCACCTGGCCGCCACCCTGGGTGATGCGGGCGGCCAGCGCCGCACCCACCTGCTTGTAATCGACGATGCCGGTGGCGCTGACGTGGATGGCGCCCAGGCCGATGATGTTGGGTTCCGCCTCGCGCAGTTCATCGGCCCCCATCAGGCGGCAGTCGATGCCGTTCTGCCGCGCCCGGCCGAACAGGGCCTGCATGCGCTCCAGTTCCAGGGGGTTGGTCGCCACCAGCAGCTTGCCGCAGGTGATGACGGGAATACCGTTCTCGGCACAAAAGGCCTTGGTCGCCTCCGCCCCTGCCTTGCACAGCATGGCCTTCAGGCTGCCCGGCGCGTAATAGACGCCGGCATGGATGACGCCGCTGTTGTGGCCGGTCTGGTGCCGGCACAGGCTGTCGTCCTGTTCCAGCACCACCAGTTCACAGCCTGGAAACCGTTCCATCAGCGTGTAGGCGGTGGCGAGGCCGACGATGCCCCCGCCGACGATGCAAAAGTCCAGCATGGTAACCCTGGGTCCAAGGCGGCCCGCACCCGGGGCCGGGGGAACGATTAGGGCAGCCGGGTGCCCGCGCGTTAAGGCCCCTTGTCGTGAATGACAAGGTCACCCTCCGTGATCAATCCACCACCCGTCAGGCTTGACGGGTTAGTCCAGCGGATGGGTGCGGAACCACTGCACCAGGAACTTGACGAAGACGCGCACCTTTTCCGGGGTGGCGTCGCCGGGGGCGAAGGCGGCATAGAACGGGCGCTCGGGGATGCTCTCGTTGGGTAGCACGGCCACCAGGCTGCCGTCGCTCAAGTCCTTCTCCACCATGTGGAAAGGGATCAGGCCCACGCCCAGGCCGCTTTTCACCGCCTTGCTCAACACCAGATAGGTGTTGGAGGCGAAGGCGATCTGGCCCTTCACCCGCACGGTCTTGCCATCTTCCGTCAGGTCCCAATGCTGGTCTTCCGACTGGGTGACGCAGGGCAGGTTCTGCAGGTCCTTGGCCTTCGCCGGCTGGCCCGTGTTTCTCGATGAAGGCGGGGGAGGCCACCAGCGCGTAGCGGATGGCCGCGATCTTGCGCACCTTGACCAGGGAATTGGGGATGCGCCGGGTCTGCAAGGCCACGTCATAACCGCGCTCGATGAAATCGTAGGTCTTGCGCGACATGCCGCCCAAATTCATCTCCACGGAGATGCGCGGGTATTCCTGGCAGAAGGCGACGACGGCGTCGGCCACGTCCAGCGACCCGATCCACTTGGGCACGATGATGGACAACTGCCCGGCCGGCTCGGCGATGCGTTGGGAGATCTGTTTCTCGACGCCCGACACCTCTTCCAGGATGCGCTGGCAGAACTGGTAATAGGAACTGCCGGCCTCCGTCAGGCTGACGGACCGGGTGGTGCGGACCAGCAACCGCGTGGCCAGGTGGTTTTCCAGGTCCGATATCTGGCGGGACACCAGCGCCCGTGAGATGCGCAGGGAATGGGCGGCTTCGGTGAAGCTGCCCTGTTTCACGACCTGCACGAAGGTCGTCATCGTGCCGAAAAGATCCATCGCCATCCTGCCGCTTGAGAGACGGGTATCAGCCCGCTTCCGGTTGTCGTTCGCGTGTGATCAGCATTGGGCGGGCCCTTTTTCGGGCCTGGCGCGCTCATCCCCCTATCGCTTTTTTTATGTGCCGGCGGCCCGTGGTCATGGGCCGTAAGCGATTGCGATATAATTGGAATGAGTGATGGCGGTGGCACTGTCAAGCGGCATCGCCGGCCCACCGGCGGCCCGATAAAAAAGCCCCCGCCGGGAAGGGCGGGGGCAGTATGGGACGTGCCAAGAAAGACGCGAAAAGCGGGGCCGCTCCTGTGGCCCCGCATCTTCAAAAGCCACGGGCGGCCAGCTGTGTGTGCCGGACCTCCGGTGTGCCGTCGAAGAAGTCGCCGACCAGGGCGCGCCAGGTGGCCCAGCGGCCGGATGCCTTGAAGTCCACGGTGTGGTTTTCCAGCGTGTTCCACTCGATCAGCAGGTAGAAACGCGACGGCTGTTCGATACAGCGTTCCAGCCGCAGGCTGCGGCAGCCGGCGGCGTCCCTGAACACCGTCGCCACCGCCCCGGTGGCGGCGGTCAGGAAGGCATCTTCCTGCCCGGCCTTGATGTCGAAACGGGCGATTTCCAGGATCATGGCAGGGCCACGCCATTGTCGGCCGCCGCCTTTTCCAGCTGGGCCCACAGCTTGGGCCGCACGGTCAGGCCGCTGGCCGACCGTGCCTTCAGGGTGCGGCCGCCGCGCTCACCCGGTACCAGGATCTCCGTGCCCTCATCCGCGCGGGGCAGGCCCTTGATGGCCAGGATGGCGGCATCGATGGCGGCGCGATAGCCCGCCGGCTCCCGGAACGCCGCGATGTCCACGGCGATCAGCGACGCGTTCTGGCGGTGCTTGCGCCCGCCCGGCGCCTTCTCATGGAAGGGCGCCACGATGGCGTTGTCGGTCAGTACGCTGGTCAGGAACTCGAACATCAGCGACATGCCCGATCCCTTGGCGCCGGCCATGGGGGTGGGGATGGCGGCCACGGCCGGATCGGTGGTGGGCTCGCCCTCCTTGGTGGTCGCCGCCCCCTCGGGCAGGGGGATGCCCTTTTGCAGGTGCTGGGCGATGCGGCCCAGGGCGATGGTGGCGGTCGCCATGTCCAGCAGCACGGTGCCGTGGTCGGACGAAGGTACCGCGATGGCCAACGGGCTGGTGGCGACGGCCGCCCCCTTGACGCCGGTGTAGCCCATGTTGGGCATGCCGGCGACGATGGCGATGCCGATCAGGCCGGCCTGGGCCGCCTGGTCGGCATAGTGGCCGACGGCGCCGGTGTGCACCGTGCCACGCACCGACACCCAGCCCACGCCGGCCTCCTTCGCGATGTCGATGGCGCGGCGCATGCCCAGGGTCATGGCGACGGGGCCGGGTGCGCCGTCGGCGTGCACGATGGCGGTGGCGGCGCGCGGCTGTTCGATGCGCAGATCGGCACGGGCGTTGGCCTCCCCTGAGTCCAACAGCTCCAGATAGCGCGGCACGCGCCCCAGGCCGTGGGATTCCACGCCGCGCAGTTCCGCCCACACCAGGGCGTCGGCGATGATCGCCGACCACTCCGCATCCAGGCCCTTGGCTTTGAAAAGACCGGCGACGAAGGTCTTAAGGTCGGCGGCGGGGATGGTCTTGTTCTGGTCCGACATGTTCCGTGGACTCCCGATTAACCTGGAAGGGTGTAGGCGGTCTTGACCGTGGTGTAGAACTCCACCGCGTAACGGCCCTGCTCACGCGCGCCGTAGCTGGAGTTGCGGCGGCCGCCGAAGGGGGCGTGGTAATCGACGCCTGCGGTGGGCAGGTTGACCATGACCATCCCGGCCTTGCTGGCGCGCTTGAAGTGTGAGGCGTACTTCAGGCTGGTGGTGCAGATGCCGGACGACAGGCCGAATTCGGTGTCGTTGGCGGTGGCCAGCGCCTCTTCATAGTCGGCCACCTGGATCACGGCGGCCACGGGCCCGAAAATCTCTTCCTGGGCGATGCGCATGCTGTTGCGCACGCCGGTGAACAGGGCCGGGCTGAGGTAGAAGCCGGGCTCGGCCAACTCCAGCCGCTGGCCGCCGGTGACCAGTTCCGCCCCTTCCTCCCGCCCCAGCGCCACGTAGCGCAAATCCTGCTCCAGCTGCTTGGCATCGACCACCGGGCCGATGTGGGTCGCCGGATCCAGGGCGTTGCCGACCTTCAGCTGGGCCATGCGCGCCACCACCCGCTCCACGAAGTGGTCATGGATCCCCCGGGTGACGATCAGGCGGGAGGAGGCGGTGCAGCGCTGCCCGGTGGAGAAGAAGGCGCCGTTGACCGCCACCTCCACCGCCACGTCCAGGTCGGCGTCGTCCAGCACCACCAGCGGGTTCTTGCCGCCCAGTTCCGTCAGCACCTTTTTCATCGGGTTGGCGGTCACACAGCCCTTGGCGATGTGCCGGCCGGTGGCGACGGAGCCGGTGAAACTGATGGCGTTGATGTCGGAGCTGGCCACCATGGCCTCGCCGATGACGCGACCGGCGCCGAACACCGTGTTGAACACGCCGGCCGGCAGGCCGCTGTCGGCGATGATCCGGGTCAGCAGCAGGCTGGTGGCCGGCACCACCTCCGCCGGCTTGAACACCACGGCGTTGCCGTAGGCCAGGGCCGGTGCCACTTTCCATGCCGGGATGGCGATGGGGAAGTTCCAGGGGGCGATAACGCCCGCCACGCCCACGGCCTCCCGCGTGATCTCCACCTCCACGCCCGGGCGCAATGAGGCCAGGTGTTCCCCCGGCGTGCGCAGGCATTCGCCGGCGAAGAAGGTGAAGACCTGCGAGGCGCGCACCGTCTCGGCGATGCCCTCGGCCAGGGTCTTGCCTTCCTCCCGCGCCAGCACGCGGCCGATCTCTTCCCGGCGGTCGTTCAGCGCGGCACCGATGCGTTGCAGCACGTCGTGGCGGATTTGGGGGGAGGTGGCGGCCCAGGCCGGCTGGGCGGCTTGCGCGGCCCGTGCCGCCTCTGCCACCAGATCGGCGGTGCCGGCCGGGAACAGGCCGACCGTTTCCCGCGTGTCGGACGGATTGATATCCGGAACCTGCCCGGCGCCGTCATGCCACGCGCCCGCGATGAAGTGCCGCCCGACGAGGGGCGCTTCGGTATTCATAGCAATACCCTTTCCAGTAAGTCGGTTTTCGCGACCGCGCCTCAGCGCAGCTTGTGCGAAACCCGCTTGGTCACGAGGTAGGCGTCCAGGGCCTCCGCACCGCCTTCGCGGCCATAGCCGCTTTCCTTGACGCCACCCGACGGCGCCTCGCTGACCGATCCGCCGGTGTGGTTGATCGACAGGATGCCGGCCTCCAGCCGGTCGGCCAGGGTGGCGGCGGTGGCGGCACTTTCCGTGAAGCCGTAGGCGGCCAGGCCGAAGGGCAGGCCGTTGGCGATGTCCAATGCTGTGTCCAGGTCGGTGAAGGGCACCACCGGCGCCACCGGGGCGAACGGTTCCTCCACCATGATGCGGGCGTCCAGCGGCACCCGGTCCAACACCGTGGGCTCGAAGAAGAAGCCGCGATTGCCGATGCGGTTGCCCCCAAAACGCACACGGGCGCCGCGCTCTTTTGCGTCGGTCACCAGTTGTTCGGCGGCGGCCAGGCGGCGGGCGTTGGCCAGCGGGCCCATCTTGATGCCCTCGCCAAAGCCGTCACCCACCGGCAGGCTGCGCGCCGCGTCCACAAACGCGTCCACGAAGCGGTCGTGGATGCTTTCATGCACGATGAAACGGCTGGGGGAGGTGCAGACCTGGCCGGCGTTGATGAATTTGCCGGCCGCACAGGCCTTGGCGGCGGCCACCGGGTTGGCGTCGGCGCAGACGACGACCGGGGCGTGGCCGCCCAGTTCCATGATGGCCGGCTTCATCCGCCGCGCCGCCTGTTCCGCCAGCAGCTTGCCCACGGGGATGGAGCCGGTGAACGCGACCAGCCGGATGATGGGCGACGCGATCAGGTGGGATGAGATGGCGGGCGGATCGCCGAACACCAGGTTCAAGACGCCCGCCGGCAGGCCCGCGTCGGCGAAGCAGCGCACCAGTTCCACCGCCGTGCCCGGCGTCTCCTCCGCCGACTTCAGTACCACGGAACAGCCGGCCGCCAGCGCCGCCGCGATCTTGCGCATGGGCGACCCGGCCGGGAAGTTCCACGGCACGAAGGCCGCCACCGGGCCGATGGGCTGGCGCTGCACGTACAGGCGCAGATTGGGCTCCGTCGGGATGATGCGGCCGTAGGCACGGCGCGCCTCCTCCGTATCCCATTCCAGGGTGCCGGCCACGCGCTGCGCCTCGCCGGTCGCTTCTGCCACCAGCTTGCCCTGTTCCAGGGTCATGATGCGCCCGATTTCGGCCGAGCGTTCGCGCAGGATGCGGGCGGCGGTCTTCAGGATGCGGGTGCGCTCCGCCACCGGCGTGTCGCGCCAGAGGGCGAAGCCGCGCTGGGCGGCGGCCAGGGCGCGGTCCAGGTCGGCCACGCTGGCATGCGGCACGCGGCCGATGACCTCTTCGGTCGCCGGGTTGATGACATCGGTCCAGCGCTCGGCGGTGCCGTCGGTCCAGGCGCCGTCGATGTACAGCTGGATGCGGGGATAGCGGGCGCTTGTCACGATGCCGTCTCCGGATAGACCTGCTTCAGGATCTGGTGGACGGCCGCGTTGAACACGTCCGGCATTTCCCAGTACAGCGAGTGCGGGCCGTTGGGCACGATGGTGAGGGTGGAGGCGGGCAGCAGCCGGTGCGCCTGGCGCACCGTGTCGGGGCGCAGCACGGCGTCGCGTTCCCCCGCCAGGAAGTGGATGCCGACGCCGGACGCCGCCACCTCCGCCGCCGTCGGGCCCTGGGCCTGCAGGTTGCGCAGGTCCTGCATCTTGGCGTGGTTGAAGGTGCCCATCTGCTGGAACAGGAACTTCAGCGCCGGCTGGCCGGATTGGAACTGCGGGGTCAGCAGGCGGTCGATCACCGGCAGCTTTTCCGCCTCATGCCGGTTGGCCTTCACCAGGGTGGCCAGTTCCGGGTCGCTGATCCCACCCACGGAATGGGCCAGGATGACGCCGGACACCAGATCCGGCCGGCGCAGGGCCAGGCGCAGGGCCGGGGCGGCGCCGATCGACTGGCCCAGAATGGCGCAGCGGTTGATGTCGGCGGCGGCCAGCACGGCCTCGATATCGTCGACGAAGTCCAGGCTGTCAGGGCCGCCCTCCACGGGGTCGGAATTGCCGAAACCCCGCAGGTCCACCGTCACCACCTTGTACCATTGCGACAGGTAGGCGACCTGGCGGTACCAGGCGACATGGTGGCCGCCCGATCCGTGCACGAACAGGATCGCCGGGCCGCCGCCATGCGTCTCATAATAAATCTGGGTGCCCTTGGAATTCGCGTAAGCCATTCGGCTGTCCTCCCCCTATGGCGAGCAAGACCCGTTTTTCTTGCCAGGCATGTTTGTTCTTTTAAGGTAAAGCTTACTTGTCTACGTACGCATTGACGATGGCGGTGCGGCCATCCCGGACAGCGGCGATACCGTCGCGCAGCGCATCGGCCAGGGCCTCATGCGTCGTCGCCTCGGCGGTGTACATGCCGAAAGGCTGGCCGAAGGCCTCCAGCGGCGGCTGGCTCGACAGATCCACGCCGGGGAAGTCGCCCTCCGCCTTGGACACGCCGTCCGGATAGAAGCGCAGGTGGTTCAGCTGCATCGACAGATAGCGCTTGTTGTTCAGGATGACGATCAGCACCGGCAGCTTCTGATCCCGCGCCAGCGCCAGGCCCTGGACGATGGGATTGTAGAGGAAGGACCCGTCGCCCACCGTCAGGATGACCAGATCGTCGGGCTTGGCCATCTTCACGCCCAGCGCCACGCCGATGCCCTGGCCCAGGCCGCCCTGGACGTAGAAGTAACGCTGCGGCGTTTCCCAGATCAGGTGCTGCTGCATCAGCCGGCTGTGGGTGATGGTCTCATCCACGTAGGTGGCCTGGTCGCCCACAGCATTGGCCACCGCGTCTCGCAGGCTGGCGATGGCGTGCACGGCGCTCAGCCGCTCCGCCTTGGCCGCCTGTTCCTCCGCCTTGGCGATGCGGGCGCGCAACTCGACATGGAAGGCGGCGTGCCGTTCGGCGCGGGCGACCACTGCCGCCTTGTCCGTGGGCCCGAAGGCGGCGGCCAGATCCAGGGTGTGGGCGACGTCGCCCTCCAAATACTGGTCGGCGTACAGCACCTGGTGCACGGCGGCTGGCCGCTGCGGCACCTCATCGATCACCACGGTGGTGGCGTTTTGCGGCCGGTTGGACGGCGGGTACCAGGGGGCGCGGCAGTTGACCAGCAGCACCAGGTCGGCCGTGTCCTTCAGGGCCCCGATCTCACTGCCCCGGTACAGCGGGTGGGTCTTGGGGAAGTTGCCGCAGACATTGGCCTGCGGCTCGATCACCGGGATGCCGAAGGCCTCGGCGAAGCGCACCAGGGCGTGGAAGGCATCCGGATCGCGGCCGGCGGATTCCGTCATGATGACCGGCTCATTGGCCGTCCGCAGGCGGGCCACCAGGGTCTCGATCTCCGCATCCGGGCTGACCCGCTTGCCCGCCGGCGCCACGGGGGTGGGGTGGGGCGAGGGCGTCCACGGTTCCAGCAGCACCTCCACCGGGGCGTTCAGGTAGACCGGCGCCTGCGGGCTGCGCTGCGCGATTTCGCCCGCCCGCTTCACGAATTCATACAGCGTCTCGACGCCCGGAACCTGGGACGACCATTTGACGATGTTGTCCACCAGGCCGTGCGGCCCGCCGACGACGCTGAGGTTGCGATACCATTGCGAGCCGGGGTCCACGCTTTTGCGCTCGCCATAACTGTTGCTGTCCGACGACAGCACCAGCAGGGGCAGGCCGGCCAGGTTGGCCGCGTGGATGCCGCAGGCGCCCTGCAACAACCCCGGCCCGGCATGGAGAAGGACGGCCTGCATCCGGCCGGTGACCAGCGTGTACCCAATGGCCAGATCGACGGCCAGCGTCTCATGCCAGACGTCGATATAGGCCGGCCCGGCGACGCCCACCTTGCGCTGGCGGGCCACCGCCTCCCACACCGGGGCCCATTCGGACCCCGGGGAGCAGATCACGTAGTCGAGGTTCAGGGCCCGGAATGCCTCCAGCAGCCCCTCACCACCATCCTGATACACGCGTCCTTCTGCCATCATGTGACCTTTTCAGTTTGCGGTGATCGGAACCGATCACCGCCCCTCAGGCGCCGGGCGGCGGACCTCCGTCCGCCTTGGCTCACGCGCTTGCGCGCGCGGCCGCCGTCGCGGCCGTCAAAGGGATGGTGAGCGGAACTCACCATCCCTTTGCTTACGCTGCGCGTTCGGAAAGCGGGACCTGGTCGCCGATGTCCCAGTCCAGCGTCTGGCACAGGCCCTTGCCCATCACCCACTCCAACTGGTCCGGGGTCAGGCCCAGATGCTGGGTGAAATGCTCCACCGTCTGCTTGTAGGTCAGGTGCTTGGCATCCATCAGGCGGGTCAGGTCGGTGCCCCAGAAGCAGCGCTCCGGACCCATCTTCTTGATCAGGTTCAGTACGTAGGGGTTCAGGTTGGTGTAGGGGTAGGGATGGGTGGAATAACCCGGCAGCGCCGACACCTTGACGGAGATGTTCGGGTGCTTATGCAGGTCCGCCGTCTCATCGACCCAGTAGCCGATGGCGTCGTCGACGGAGCGCGCCAGGATGCCCATGTGGTCGATGATGATCTTCAGGCCCGGGTGGCGGGCGGCGATGGCGCCCAGTTCCGCCTTCCAGATGGGGGCGTGCACCATGGTGGGGAAACCCAGTTCTTCCGCGAAGGGCCAGTACCAGTCACAGGTGCCGTCGATCATCCAGTTGCGGTCCTGGGGACGGTGGAAGGTCAGGCGCGTGCCCTTGATGCCGGGGATGGAAACCCAGTCCCGCATCATCGCCTTGGCTTCCTCCGGCTTGTCCTGCGGCACGCGGGCCATGACGCCGAAACGGTCCGGGTACTTTTCCGACGCCTCCAGGCCGTAATCGATGCGGTCGCCTTCCCACGACGGCGGGACGATGACAACGCGATCGACGCCGGCCTTGTCCATGTTCTCCAGGCACTCTTCATAGGTGAAGGGTTCCAGGCGGTGGCCGTTCAGCAGCATGCGTTCGCGCGCGCCGGGGATCCACGGGCGATCCGGAGTTTCGTCTTTCCAGATATGAACTTGGGAGTCGGCGATCAGCATAGTCTCATCCGTTTCGTTGTTATGGCAGTGGTGACATCGCTCCCGTTCATTGGTAGTCGAGGGGGCCAAGGGGGTCGAGGCGGCTTCTCGTTGAAATATTGGTGCTGATAAGTGAACAATGCCGCCGGGGCGCGGGGAAGATCGAAGGCGCGCCGGCCCTATAAAAACAGCGGCTTAGCGGCCGTTTCGATTTGCCGGTTTTGTGCGATGCACAACGAAAACTTCAGTCATCTGGCGCCAGCGTGGCGCGAATGCCGTCCAGCGCGTCGGTCAGCCGTATCTGGCAGGACAGGCGCGAGGTCGGCTGGCGGTGCTGGGACAGGCCCAACAGGCGGTCCTCCTGCGGGCTCGGCGGTGCCAAGTCCTTGAAATGGCGCCCATCCACATAGACGTGGCAGGTGCCGCACGACAGGCCGCCGCCGCACAGGCCGAAAAAGTCATCCGGTTCGCGCAGGCGGATGGCATCCAGCGCGGTGGTGCCGGCCGGCACCTCGACCGTGCCCATGCTGCCGTCGCGATGGATGACCGTCAGTCCAGGCATGAATGGTTCCCCCGATTATTGTGCGGCGCACCCTGGGTTATGGGGCCGGCAGGGTAATCCTGGCGCGGCGGCGGCCGGGGCGGAAGCCGGATCGTGCGCAACCTAATGTTCAAAGGCTGATCGTCGCCCGACAGGCTGCCCCCGCGACGCCTATATCATAACTTTATCGCGGGTCCGGGCGGTGGCCCGGCCATCAACTGATCGATCAGTGCCTGGTACAGCCGGGTGGGCCGGAACCCTTTGCGCAAGGTCAGGCCGATGGCGCGTGAGGTGTCGGCCTGCGCCTCGCACAGCAGGGCCAGGATGCCCAGATCCAGTTCCAGCTTGATCTGCCGGGGGGAGATGGGGGCGACGAAATCACTGCCCAGCAGCAGGGCGCGGGTGGCGACCAGCGATCCGCATTCCACCACCCGCGCCGGCGGCGGGCAGCCCTGGGCGGCCAGGTGGCGCTCGAATGTTTCCCGCCCGGGGGCGCCCTTGCCTGCCAGCACCCAGGTCAGGTCGGCCGGCAGGTCACGCAAGGGGCGGGGCCGGCCGCCGGGACCCAGCAGGGGGTGGCCCGGCCGCACGGCGATGGCCAGTGGGTCCTGGAAGGCCGGCACCTGCACGATGTCGTCCACTGGCGCCGGGCTGCGCAGTGCGCCGACGATGATGTCCACCTGGCCGTGCAGCAGGGCTCGCAGCTGTTCGGCATAGGGGCCGTCGATCACCCGCACCTGGGCCTCCGGATACCGCGCCAGCGTGGCGACGATGCCGTCCGGCACCCAGCCGGAACGGGACAGGGGCAGGGCGCCGATCAGCAGGGCGCCGTCCACCCGGCCCTCCAACTCGCGCGCGGCGTCCACCGCCAGGCCGATCTCGCGGCGGCAGACGTCACCGGCGCGGGCCAGCAGCCGGCCGTCCGGCGTGGCCTCACCGCTCGCCGCCCCCTGGCGCCACAGGCTGAGGCCCGTCACCGTTTCCAGGTCGCGCACCAGGCGGTGGACGTTGGGTTGCGACACGCCCAGCGACCGGGCGGCGGCCATGAAACTGCCGGCCGTCAGCAGGGCCGACAGCGCCGCCAGCTGCCGTTCGGTGATCAGCCGGCGGAAGTTGGGCGGCAGGTCAGGGTGGGCCCGGCGCCGGCGCAGCGTCGCCTCCGCCCCGTCGATGTGGGCGAAGGCCACCTCCACCCGCTGGCAGAACAGGGCGCCGGCGTCGGTGGCGTGCATGCCGCGGCTGGATCGGTGGAACAGCGGCACGCCCACCGTCCGCTCCAGCGAGGCGATGGCGGCGGTCAGGGCCGGCTGGGTGGCGCCACCCTCGGCACTGGCGCGGGTGGCGCTGCCGGAACGATGGACGGCCAGGGCGGCGTGGAGCAGGCGGAACTTCAGCATGGCGATGAACCTATAACACAGATCTATGGCGTGGCGCGCCAATCGCCGTAACGCCCGCCGCCGCCCCGGGGCTAAGGTTCGGTCAAAGTTCGAAAGGGAGAGCCCCCATGCCTGTCGTCGTCACCAACATCAAACGCCCCGCCGCCGAGGTTTGCGCCGCCCTGGAAAGTCATGGCGTGGCCACCATTCATGAGGCGCAGGGCCGCACCGGCCTGATGGACGCCGCCTTGCGCCCCATCTACCGCCCCGCCTGCATCGCCGGCCCCGCCGTCACCGTGGAACTGCCGCCCGGCGACAACTGGATGATCCATGTGGCGGTGGAACAATGCCAGCCGGGCGACGTGCTGGTCGTCTCCCCCACCTCGCCCAGCATCGATGGTTATTTCGGCGACCTGCTGGCCACCTCACTGAAGGCGCGGGGGGTGAAGGGGCTGATCATCAATGCCGGCATCCGCGACGTCGCGACCCTGACCGCCATGGGTTTCCCCGCCTGGTCCAAGGCCATCTACGCCCGCGGCTGCGTGCGCGCCAACCTGGGCAACGTCAATATGGCGGTGGTCTGCGCCGACCAGCTGGTGCACCCGGGCGATGTCATCGTCGCCGATGATGACGGCGTCTGCGTCGTGCCGCGCGACCAGGCCGCCGCCGTGGCGGAAAAGGCCGCCGCCCGTGCCGCGTCGGAGGAGGCGCGGCGCCTGCGGTTCCAGAACGGCGAGCTGGGCCTGGACATCTATGACATGCGCGAGACCCTGCGCGCCAAGGGCCTGGTCTATGTCGACCAGAAGGATTTGTGAGCCATGCCGCTGAAAGCCATCCGGTGCGGCGTCTATCGCGGCGGCACGTCCAAGGGGCTGTTCTTCCTGGCGGATGACCTGCCGGCCGACACCACCGCGCGCGACGCGATCCTGCTGCGCGCGCTGGGGTCGCCCGACCCGCGCCAGATCGACGGCATGGGCGGCGCCCATCCCCTGACCTCCAAGGTCGCGGTGGTCGGACGCTCCAACCGGCCGGACACGGACGTGGATTACCTGTTCCTGCAGATCTTCCCGGACAAGTCCATCGTGACTGACCAGCAGAACTGCGGCAACATCCTGGCGGCCGTCGGTCCCTTCGCCATAGAGCAAGGCCTGATGGCGCCACAGGGCGATGTCACCAGCGTCCGCATCCATCTGGTCAACACCAGCAGCAGCGCCGTCGCCTATGTCCAGACCCCCGGCGGGGTGGTGGAGTATGAGGGCGACGCCCGCATCGATGGCGTGCCCGGCACCGCCGCCCCCATCCCCATCGATTTCCTGGACGTTGCCGGGTCCAGCTGCGGCGCCCTGCTGCCCACCGGCCGGCCGCTGGACGTCATCGACGGCGTGCCGGTCACCCTGATCGACAACGGCATGCCGGTCATCGTCGTCAAGGCGTCCGATTTGGGCAAGACGGGGTACGAAAGCCCGGCAGAACTTGAGGCCGATGGGGACTTGGTGGCGCTGGTGGAACGCATCCGCCTGGCCGCCGGCCCGCTGATGAACCTGGGCGACGTGGGGCCCAAGTCGGTGCCCAAGATCTCCCTGGTGGCGCCGGCGCGCGACGGCGGCACCTTGTGTACCCGCACCTTCATCCCCCACCGGGTGCATGAGGCCATCGGCGTGTTCGGTGCCGTCAGCGTCGCCACCGCCGCTGTGCTGGACGGCACGGTGGCCAGCGACCTGCTGTCCGCCACGGTGTCGGGCACCGTCAATCTGGAGGTCGAGCACCCCACCGGTTTCTTCACCGTTTGCATGGACGTGGCGGACGAGGGGGCGGAACGCCGCATCCAGCGCTCCGCCCTGCTGCGCACGGCGCGCAAGCTGATGTCCGGCGAGGTTTACGTGCCGCAAGGAGGGCTACTGCCATGACCGTGTCGCGTATCGCCCTGATCGGCTTTGGCGAGGTCGGCCAGGCCCTGGCGCCGGCCCTGAACGGTGGCGGGGCCCGCGAAGTGAGGGTCTACGATCGGCTGTTCGACGATCCCCAGGCGCCCTGCCGCCTGGCCGCCGACCGTCTGCCCGTCGTCCCCTGTGCCACCCTGGCGGCGGCGCTGGATGGCGCTGATTTGGTGATCTCCGCCGTCACGGCGGCGCAGACCAGCCTGGTAGCGGGGCAGGTGGCCGCCACCTTGGCGCCCGGTGCCTGGTTCATGGACCTGAACTCCGCTTCGCCCACGCAAAAGATCGTGGCGGCCGACGCCATCGCCGCCGTGGGCGGGCGGTATGTCGAGGTGGCGGTGATGTCGCCCATCGACCCGCAGGGCATCACTTCACCCATGCTGCTGGGCGGCCCGTTCGCGCAAGCCTTCGAGCCGGTGGCCCATGTGTTGGGTTTCGCCGGCGCTCGCTTCTACAGTGCCGTGCCCGGCCAGGCGGCGGCCACCAAGCTGTGCCGCAGCGTCCTGATCAAGGGCATGGAGGCGCTGGTGGCTGAGGCCTTCCTGGCCGCCCGCCATTACGGGGTGGAGGACACCATCTTGAAAAGCCTGGGCAACCTGCTGCCCCACCCCGACTGGCCGGCGCATGCACGCTACATGCTGTCGCGCGCCCTGCAGCATGGCGCGCGCCGGGCGGAAGAGATGGAAGAGGCGGCGGCCACCGTCGCCGCCGCCGGCCTGGAACCGCGCATGGCCAGCGCCACGGTGGGCGTCCAGCGCTGGGCCGCCGGTTTCGGCCACGCGGCATCCGATACCGACCTGCACACCATGCTGGACAGCGTCCGGCGCGATATCGACCCCGAGGAGCATGCGGGATGAGCGTAGAAAAGCCCCTGATCATCGATTGCCACGGCCATTACACCACCGCACCCGCAGCGTTGAATCGCTTCCGTGACACGCAATTGGCCCATTTCAAGGACCCGACCCTGCCGGCCCCGGCGGGCGTGACAGTCAGCGACGATGAAATCCGCGAGACCATCGAGACCAACCAACTGAAGCTGCTGCGCGACCGTGGTGCCGACATGACCATCTTCAGCCCGCGCGCCTCTGCCATGGCGCACCATGTGGGCGATGGCGGGGTGTCCATGCGCTGGACGGTGGAATGCAACGACCTGATCAAGCGCGTGGTCGACCTGTACCCGGAAAACTTCATCGGCGTCTGCCAGCTGCCGCAGTCGCCGGGCACCGACCTGAAGTCCTCCATCGCGGAGCTTGAGCGCTGTGTCGCCATGGGTTTCGTCGGCTGCAACCTGAACCCGGATCCGTCGGGGGGGCACTTCAACGCCCCGCCGCTGTACGACAAATACTGGTACCCCTTCTTTGAGAAGATGGTGGAACTGGACGTGCCGGCCATGATCCACGTGTCGGGGTCGTGCAACCATGCCTTCCACGCCACCGGCGCCTATTACATCAGCGCCGACACCACCGCCTTCATGCAGTTCATCGAAGGTGACCTGTTCCGTGACTTCCCCGGGCTGCGCCTGATCATCCCGCACGGCGGCGGGGCGGTGCCCTATCACTGGGGCCGGTATCGCGGCCTGGCCGACATGCTGAAGAGGCCCTTGCTGGCCGACCATGTGATGAAGAACGTCTACTTCGACACCTGCGTCTACCACCAGCCCGGCATCGACCTGCTGTTCGAGGTGATCGAGCTGAAGAACATCCTATTCGGATCGGAAATGGTCGGTGCCGTGCGCGGCATCGATCCCGAGACGGGTTTCCACTTCGACGACACCAAGCGCTACATCGACGCGCTGGGCCTGTCGGCCGAGGACCGCTACGCCATCTACGAAGGCAACGCCCGGCGGGTCTATCCCCGGCTGGGCGCCTTCCTGAACAGCCGGGGCCTGTGACCTTGGGAGGTTGTCGCCGGAGGATCATTGCCCGGTGGCAATAAGGACGGCGGTGGGCGGCGGAGCAGTTGCGCCGCCCACTTCATGCCGTGGAGCTTGTTCCAAAACAGACCGGCTGGATTGTTTGTTGCCATCCCGCTACTCTGCCGCCCGACAGGGCCGCCGGCTGGCGGGAAACAGGGCTTTTGGGAACACACATGGACAACGCCACCCGTTCGGAACGCACCCGTGCCGCCGCCATCCAGTCGGCGCTGGCGATCATTGCGCGCGACGGGCCGGGGCGGCTGACACTGGACGCCATCGCGCGGGAAAGCGGCATCAGCAAGGGCGGGCTGATGCACCAGTTCCGCACCAAGCAGGCGGTGCTTGAGGCCCTGGTGGAACACCAGATGTCCCATTTCGATGCGGTTGGGCGGGCGTTCCACCAGACACTCGGTCCGGATCAGCCTGAGGCCAGTCTGCTGACCCAGATCGCCGTTTCCCGTGAGGTGGCCGCCAACAACAGTCCCATCGCCTTCGCCATCATCGGGGCGCTGGCCGAGGATCCTGGCTTGCTGGCCCCCAGTCGTGAGTCCAGCGCGCTCAAACTCGACGCCGTTCGGGAGGAGGCTGCCGATCCCGACCTGGCCGTGCTGCGCTGGGCCGCGTCCATGGGGCTGGCGCTGACATCGCTGTTCGGCATGAATCCTTTGCCGGCGGAGGAACAGCGGCGCCTGTTCGACCGGTTGATGGACGGCCGGCAGTGGGCGCCTTTGGGAAAGGGGACGTCCCCGGCCAAAGGTGCGGCCTAGGCGCCTTCCAAGACCGATTACCTGGATGAGCCCTTGCCGGTCATTGCGCACCGGACATGGCAGCTTTTCTCGGGCTTCTTAAAAACCGACTAGACGGTTTGTTTTTAGGATGGCACTGTACGGACATCGGATGGGGATGAACCGGCGCCGGGATCGGCTGCCGTGACACCCCACTGAAACCGACCCTTGATGGAGTATCCAGATGTTGAAGGTGATCAAGCCGCCCTATTGGGCGGCGCTGGCGGCGTGCGCCTTGTTGGCGGGGTGCGGCAGTGTGGAGCCGGTGGCGTACCGCGACCTGCCGTCCGCCTCATACCTGCGGCCGGATCCGAAGGATGACACCGGGCACGTCCCCTATCGTTATTCCACGCCGGTGGACTGGCGGGCCTATTCCAAGGTGATCGTCGATCCCGTCGCCATCTATTACGGCGCCGACAGTCAGTTCGGCGACATGGACGAAAAGGACAAGGTCGAACTGGCGGACTATATGCAGGCGGAGTTCCGCAAGAAGCTGGCGACCCATTTCCAGATCAGCGGGGCGCTGGAGCCCGGGACCCTGCGCGTCAAGCTGACCCTGACCGGGGCCGCCGCCACCACGCCCGTCCTGGGCCCGCTGTCGCACTTCGACATCGCCGGTGGCCTGTACAACGGCGTGCAGGCCGTGCGGGGCGGGGAGGGGATGATCAGCGGTTCCGTCGTGTACGCCGTGGAGATCTATGATGCGGCGACATCCCGACTGCTGTCCGCCTACATCACCAAGCAATATCCCGGCGCCATGAACATCGGCGCCAGCTTCGGTTCCTTGGGCGCCGCCAAGACCGGCATAGAGAAGGGGGCGGACTCCCTGCTGGAACAACTAGGTGGGCAGACTTAAGGGCGGCTTTGGATTTGGTGGGCCCGCTGCATAACTTGACCGCGGGCCCGTCGAAACCAGACCATCCAGAAAAAATATGCCGGTGCGCCGAAGGTAGAGTCCGTCCCGAACTTGCTACGGAAGGACCTTCGATGCGCGTCTCCCGTCTTCCCTTGCTGGCTCTGGCCATCACCTTGGGCATTGCGGCGCCCGCATTCGCCCAGGATGCGCCGGTGCTGAGCCCCGTCACCTTGCCGGGCCCGGTCACGGTGGATCACAGCGGGACCTTCGGTGGCAGGAAGGTGGCTTATCAGTCGGTGGTGGAGGCCATCGACGTGAACGACGGGGCGGGCAAACCGGACGCGCGGCTGGTCGCCACCTCCTACATCGCCAAAGGGGGCATGGACGCCAGGCGGCCGGTGCTGTTCGTCTTCAACGGCGGCCCCATCGGCGCCAGCGCGCCGCTGCATATGGGCGCCTTTGGCCCCAAGCGCGTGGCGGTGCCGGACGACATCAATGCCGATCCGTCCACCTTCAGGCTGGTGGACAATGTCTATACCCCGCTGGACGTGGCCGACGTGGTGGTGTTCGATCCCGCCAATACCGGCTACAGCCGCACGCTGCCGGGTGTCGCACCTGAAACCCAGTTCTCCAACGTCGCGGACGCCCGCCAACTGGCCCAGTTGGTCCTGGCCTGGCGCCGCATCCACGGCCGCCCCGAGGCGCCCGTCTATCTGGTGGGCGAAAGCTACGGCACCATGCGGGCGGTGGAGGCGGCGGACCAGTTGCAGGCGGCGGGCGACCCGGTGGCCGGCATCTTCCTTTTGGGCCAGGCGGTGAACATCATCGAATACGCGCAGCGCCCCAACAACATCATCAGCTACGCCGTCTCGCTGCCCACGCTGGCGGCGGTGGCGTGGAGCCATGACAAGGTGGCGCGCCAAGGGCGCACCTTTGAGGGCTTTGTGAAAGAGGCGCAGGCCTATGGCGCCGGCGAATACCTCACGGTGCTGTTCCAGGGCGATACGGCCGCACCAGAGCGCATGGCGGCGGTGGCGGCCAAGTTGCAGGACTTCACCGGCGTGCCGGCCGCGGAGTTCCTGAAGCGCCGGCTGAAGCTGACCAAGAACGACTTCCTGCGCCTGCTGGTCCCCGGCCAGACGCTGGACAGCTACGACGCCCGCTACACCGTGCCGGCCGGACAGCCCATGGCGCTCTACGCCTCCCGCTTTGAGCCGGAGATGGTGGGTTATTTCCAATCCTTCCTGAAGGTGCCTGCCGCCGCCGGTACCTATTCCCTGGCCAACCCGGCGGAAGCCGCGTTCGAAAGCTGGGAATGGGCGAAAAACAAGACGCCTTTCTTCGACTGGCCCTATGTCGGCCAGTTGAAGGCGATGATGGACAAGAACCCGAAGATGCGGCTGTACGTCGCCAACGGCTATTTCGACACCCAGACCACCATCGGCGCCATGGACTACCTGGCGTCGCAGTCGGGCCTGCCGCGCGACCGGGTGCGGACGGCGGACTTCGCCGGCGGCCACATGTTCTATACGGTGGAGGCCAGCCTGAAGGCTTTCATGGACGATGTGCGGCGCGTGGTCACTGCAAATTAAATTAATTAACTTTCCTTTATCGTCTCGGGTATCATCGTCGGGCCCACAGAAGCCCTGAGGATGCCTGCCATGATGCTCCGCCGCCGTTCCCTGTTGACCCTGGCGGCGGTGACGCCGGTGTTGAGCGTGGTGGGGCGGGGGGCCCGGGCGGCACAGGCGCCGACCCCGGAAGGGGCGGTGCCGTCGGCGCGGCAACTGAACTGGCACGCGCTGGCGGCCTACGCCTTCGTGCATTTCAGCATCAACACCTTTACCGACCGGGAATGGGGCTACGGCGATGAATCGCCGGCCCTGTTCAACCCGTCCGACTTCGATGCCGACCAGATCGCGGCCACGGCCAAGGCGGCGGGCCTGCGTGGCCTGATCCTGACGGCCAAGCATCATGACGGCTTCTGCCTGTGGCCCAGCGCCTATACCGACCACAGCGTCAGGAACAGCCCCTACAAGGGCGGCCAGGGCGATATCGTGCGGGAGATGTCGGACGCCTGCCGCCGCCAGGGCCTTGCCTTTGGCCTCTATCTCTCCCCCTGGGACCGCAACCACGCGGACTATGGCCGGCCGACCTACCTGACCTATTACCGCAACCAGTTGCGCGAATTGCTGACCGGCTACGGCCCGCTGTTCGAGGTGTGGTTTGACGGCGCCAACGGCGGCGACGGCTATTACGGCGGCGCGCGGGAGAAGCGCACCATCGATGCCCGGACCTTCTACGACTGGTCCAACACCTGGAAGCTGGTGCGGGACCTGCAGCCCCAGGCCGTGATCTTCGGCGAATGGGGCGAGGATCCGCACGGCCCCTGGGCGTCGGACGCCCGCTGGGTGGGTAATGAGGAAGGGTACGCCGGCGATCCGTGCTGGGCCACGGTGGGCGATGCGCCTTATACCCAGGCCATCGGCCAGAACGGGGTGCGCGGCGGCGCCAACTGGCGCCCGGCGGAGGTGGACGTGTCCATCCGCCCCGGCTGGTTCTGGCACGAGCGCGAGGATGGCGATGTCAAGTCGACCGCCCGTCTGCTGCGCCTCTATTTCGAATCCGTGGGCCGCGGCGCCAATCTGATCCTGAACCTGCCGCCCGACCGGCGCGGCCGCATTCCCGACCATGACGCCGCCAATCTGCGGGCCCTGGGCGACATCCTGCATGCCACCTTCGGCCATGACCTGGCGGCGGGCGCCCGGCTGATGGCCAGCGACGCGCGCGGGCCCGCCTTCGGTCCCGACAGGGTGATGGACGGGCGCGCCGACACCTATTGGGCGCCCAGGGACGAGGTGCGCGCGGCCCACCTGATCCTGGATCTGCCCGGCGCGCGTACCTTCGACGTCGTCTCCTTGCGCGAATACATCCCCCTGGGTCAGCGCGTGGGCACCTTCGCCTTGGACACTTGGGATGCGACGCGGAAGGACTGGGTCGAATTCGCCCGGCACCAGGCCATCGGCAGCCAGCGCCTGGTGCGCCTGGCCGCCCCCCTGACCACCACCCGCGTGCGGCTGCGCATCCTGGATGCCAGTGCCTGCCCCGCCATCCGGGAGGTCGGCCTGTTCCGTTTGCCCGAGGTGCTGGACGAACCCGTCATCGCCCGTGACCGCGCGGGCCGGGTCACCCTGTCCAGTGCTGAGCCGGGGGTGGAGATCCGCTACACCGTGGACGGCAGTGCGCCCACCGCATCCTCTCCCCTTTATGCCGGGCCGTTCGCCTTCCCCGATGCGGGCGTGATCAAGGCGCTGTGCCGCCAGCCGCGCACCGGCGCGCTCAGCAGCGTCGCCGGCCGGCCGGTGGAGGTGTCCAAGGCCGGCTGGCGGGTGGTGTCCGCCAGCACACCGGGGGCGGAGGTTCTGATTGATGACGACGGCGCCACCCTCTGGACCACCGCCGGTGCCTTGCCGCAGGAGGTGGTGATCGATCTGGGCATGTCGCGCACGCTGAAGGGTTTCACCCTGCTGCCGACCCAGCACCGGCCGGACGGTGTCGGCGCGCCGGCGGGCTACGCGGTACAGGTGGGGCTCGATGGCAAGGATTGGGGCCAGCCGGTGACCGGGGAATTTTCCAACATCGCCGCCAACACCGGCTTGCAACGCGTGCTGTTCGACCGGTCGGCCAGTGGCCGCTACCTGCGGCTGGTCATCACCCGGGCGGCCGGCGGTGAAGGTCAGGTGGCCTTTGCCGAGGTGGGTGTCATCACCCGCTGAGCCGTCGGCCGGTCAGGGCTGGGGGATCAGCCAGGCTTCCGCGACTTGGTGCCCCCGGCCGCTGCCGCCCATGCCGGGCGGCCGGGTCCAGGCCAGTTCCAGTTGGCCGTCCTTCACGGCGGCCGCTGGGATGTCGAACTCCACCGTTTCCGGGTTTTGCGTCCGGGGGCGGGCGGGGTGGATTTCGATGCCGCCACCGGCCACCAGGCGCATGGGCAGGGCATACCCTTCGCCGGCGTAGGTTACGCGCAACCGATAGCGGCGCGCCGGGTCCAGGTGCTGGTAGCGCAGGGTGATGGGCCGGTCGTACAACGTCTCCGCATAGGTGACCCAGGACAGGCGCCAGCCGTCATCCGGCGTGGTGTCGGCGATGCCGTCGATGGCAGTGTCGTACAGTTCCGGGTCCTGGTCGAACCCGGTCCCCCGCACCAGGTGCGGGGAATTGTCCGGGTCGCCCAGATCATCATAACGGCTGCCGGGGACGGGATGCGCCCAGTCCACGATTTCCGCCAGGCGCCGTTGCCGCGCCGCCTCCGTCGGCAGGGCGCCGATGGTGGCGAACTGGCGGGTCAGCCAGACGCGGTCGTTCAGGCTGGTGTCGATGCGATCCAGGTTGGCGCCGCGCTCCACCCCCGACGCGCCGTACAGCTTGACGCTCAATTGCAGGCCTACGTCCTGGAACAGCCGGCCGGCCAGGTCGAACAGGCGGTCGCGCAGGGCCAGCGTCTCGGCGCTGTCGCCGGCGGACAGCGCCTGGGCCGCGGCGGTCATTGCGGCGGCGCTGCCGGTGGCGGGGGCATGGGCCAGGGCCGTCAGCGCCTGGGCCTCACGGTCCGCCTCCGCCACCGCCCGGGCGCGGGCATAGGCGTCGTAATGGGCGCGGTACAACAGCGATTCCAGGCGCCAGTTGCGCCGCTGGTCCGCCGCCTCCAGCCGCTGGAAGCCTTGGCATGTGGCGTCGATACCGGCGTTGGCCCGGATGGGGCCGCGCCAGTTGTCCTCCAGCCCCTGGATCAGGGGGGGCAGGGTATCGGCCGCATCGCCGCCGATGAAATAGCGGGCGTAGTCGCGCAGCGTGTCCTGCGGGGCGGTATCCGGGTCCCAGCCCAGGCGGGTCCACAGCACCTTGTTGACGTCGTCGTTCACGCCCTCGGAATAGGTCACGAAACCGTTGGTCAAGGGTGATAAATGGCGAAAAATGGCCGTCTCATCCTGCGGGCGGGGATTGATGGGCTCCCGCCCCTCCAGCAGGGCGAAGGCCAGATCCCAATTGGGCACGGGGAACTGGGCGTGCAGGGCGTGGCCGATGTCGGGATAGAACTGGATGGGATAAATGGCCGGGATGCGGGCACGTTGCACCGGCATGGGGTCGCGTGACTGCGGCCCGAAAAACACGCCGGTCAGCCAGGCGGGCTTCTCCGCCAGCAGGGCGTAGAATTCCTCATACGTCGCCTGGTCGAACCCCTGGCCCGACACCCAGACCTCGGCACCCGGGTGATAGCGGCGCAGGATCGCCGCCTCCTGCGCCAGCAGGGGGAACAGCAGGCGGGGCGGCGTGTGGCCGGGGTCACCACCCGGCACGTACAGGGCGTGGATGGCGGGGAAGTGCTGCACCAGATCCTCGAACGCCGCCAACTCCGCCGCCACGGCGCCGGGGGCGGCGTAGTCCTTAGCCATCTCCGGATAGAACAGGTCGCAGTCCAGGCCGTACTTGGCCAGGATCCGCGCGATGCCGATATCGGTATCCAGCGCCGGGGCCGGGAACAGCGGGCTGACGGGATCGTCGTCCGACGCCGGCGCGATCAGTTGCACGGCATTGGCGCCGAATACCGCCAGGTCGCGGATCTGCTGTTCGAACTGTGCCAGGGTCCAGGCGTCATAGGTGTTGTTCTTGAAACGATAGCCGATCTGGTGGCCGCGCACGGGATAGCGCGGGCTGGTGGACAGGTTCAGCGCCTGGTCCAGCGTCGTGGAACCTGAGCGCATGTCCAGGGTTCGCAGCAGGTGGCCCACGCCGTAGAGAATGCCCCGGCTGTCGTTGCCGGCGATGACCAGCAGGGCGTGGCCGTGGTCGTCCAGCGTGCGCAGGGTATAGCCTTCGGCCGGTCTCGCCCCCTGCGGTGGTGCCCAATGCAGACCATGGGGCAGCAGGCGGGCGATCTGGTCGACGCGGCCAATGACGATGCGGGGCGCATCCGGTGCCCCTGGGCCCCATGACACGCCCGTGCGTTTGGCGACCTCATCCACCAGCAGGGCCGCGGCGGCGGCCTCCGGCCCCGTGCGGTCGGCGGCGGTGACCAGGGTGGCGTGGGTCAGGTCCAGCGGGGCCGCGTGCGCGGTGCCCGCCAGCAGGACCGCCAGCAGCGGACCGAAAAAATGGACGCGGCGCATGGGGGCGTCAGGAGGCCCAGAGGCGGGCGGCACCCCGCACGCCGGAGGAATCACCCCAGCGCGCCTTCAGGATCTTGGCTTCCCAGGTGTCGGTGAACAGGTAGGGCAGGATCGCCTCGGGCAGGCGGTCATAGATTTCCTGCACGTTGGACAGGCCGCCGCCCAGCACGAAGACATCCGGGTCCACCATGTTGCAGACCACGGCCATGCCCCGGCCTAGGCGGCTGATGAAACGGTCGAAGGCGGCCTCGGCCTCGGGCACGCCCCGGCGCATGTCGGCGATGATGGTCTCGGCGTCGTTCTTGCGGCCGGACACGGCCTGGTAATCGCGTTGCAGGCCGCTGCCCGACACCCAGGTCTCCAGGCAGCCTTCTTTGCCGCACCAGCAGATGGGGCCCGGCACCTCATTGGCCTTGGGCCAGGGCAGGGCGATGTGGCCCAACTCCCCCGCCAGGGCGTTGGCGCCCTCCACCAGGCGGCCGTTGACCACCAGGCCGCTGCCGCAGCCCGTGCCCAGGATGACGGCGAAGGCGATGCGCGCACCCACGGCGGCGCCGTCCATCGATTCCGACAGCGCCAGGCAGTTGGCGTCGTTGGCGACGCGGACATCGCGACCCAGAGCGGCGCTGATGTCGTCATGGAACAGCCGGCCGTTCAGCCAGACGGAGTTGGCGTTGCGCATCAGCCCCGTCTGGGGGGAGATGGAACCGGGCAGGCCGATGCCCACCGTGCCCTTGGCCCCGGCCTCCGCCTCCACCCGGTGGACCAGGTCGCGGATGGCGGCGATGGCGCCGTCATAGCTGCCGGGGTTGGGCACGCGGATGCGGGACAGGAATTCACCGTCCGGACCCAGGGCGGCCGCCTCGATCTTCGTGCCGCCGAAATCTATGCCGATCTGGATCATGACGGATGCTCCAACCCTGTTCCCTGTGCGCTTTGCTTTGCGTGTGTTCTTGCTGTCGGCGGCCCGCCGCCATCTTGCCCTGAGGCCGAAACGCGCGGGGGCATGATAGTGGAGATATTATATATGAAAATTAAAATATTAATCGGCTGCCGCCTGTTCGACGTTGACGTGCACGCGAATCCTGCGATCGACCATTCCCCATCCGCCCATTTCCTCATCCCGCCGCCGTTTTCATCAGGGTCATGCGGGTGGGCAACAGGCGGTCGTTGAAGGGCAGGATGGCGGCGCCGATGGCGGGGGCGTCCTGGGCCATGGCGGCGCGGTGCACGGGGATCATCACCGGCACCAGATCGCCCCGGGTGCGCAGTTTGCGGTTGATGCGGTGCGCCAGGCTGTCCAGCAACTCCAGCGGCAACCGCCCACCCAGGAAGACGGACTCCGGGTTGATCAGGCAACTCATGGAAATCAGCGGATCCAGCAGCAGGTCGCTGGCCATGTCCAACCAGCGGCCCAGGATGTCCTTGCCGGCGGCGTTCAGGGTGCGCAACTGCCCGGGCCGGCTGACCGCGTGGCCGTTGGCGGCCAGCAGCGAATAGAGGGCGGACAGGGACACCACGTTCTGCAGGGGCTGGGGATAGGGGTTGCCGGTGCGCACCGGCAGGAAGCCGATCTCGCCGCTGCGGCCATTGGCGCCGATGATGGCGTTGCCGTTGATCACCAGGCCGCCACCCAGGCCATGGCTGATCAGGATGTAGAAGAAGCTGGGGTCGCGCATGCCGTGGCCAAACTGCAGTTCGCCCAGGGCGGCCGCGGTGGCGTCGTTCTCGACATAGACGGGCAGGGCCAGCGGTTCGGCGAACAAGGATGGCACGTGGATGGCCTTCCACACCTCATACTCCGGCGGGGCGCCGGTCGCGTCGCCGCGCAGCAGGTCGCTCCGCAGCAAATCGTTCCGCACCAGGTCGTTGGGCATGGCGACGCCGATGCCGGTCAGCCGGTCCATGGGCAGGTCGCCGTCGGCCTTCAGGGTGTCGATCTGTTCCTGGAAAAAGTCGGCGACGATGGCTGGCGAGGCGAACGCCACCTCCAGCGTCGCCCGGCGGCGCACATGGCCCAGCAGGTCCAGCACCACCAGGGTGACGTGGTCGCGGTCGACGTTGACGCCGATGGAAAAGCAGCCGTCCGGATTAATGGCCAGGGGAATGGCCGGCTGCCCCCGGCCACCGTGCAGCCGTTCCACCTCGATGATCAGGCCGTCGTTCAGCAGGCGCTTGGTGATGTTGGTGATGGCGGGTGGTGTCAGCCCCGTCAGGTTGCCCAGTTCCGTCCGGGTGATGGGCCCGCTGACCCGGATGGCCTGCAACACGATGCGCTGGTTGTAATCGCCGGCACGCTCAATGTTCGTGCCCGACAGGCTGGCGCTGACCGTCGCATGCAGGGTCGCCCGATTCTGGCGGGTGGGCGGCGTCATCCAACCAGTCCTTTTCAGGTTTCAGGGAACGCCGCCGTGCGCCCGGCGGCGACGTTCGAAGCAGCTCTATGACGCGGCATTTTTTGCAGGAAATGCAACGATAGTGATATCTCTCCCGACAGCGTTGTCAACGCGAGATGTTCGGGTTATCGCGCGGCGAGGGGGTGGTTCCGGCGCCAAAGCGGGCCAGCAGCAGGCTGCCCTCCAGCGCGTCACCCTCGGGTTCCACCAGCAGCGACTGTGCCCAGGGGCTGAGCCAGGGGGTCAGGGGCTGGGCTAGGCCGCCCATCAGGCACAGGCGCGGCGCGCCCAAGGCCACCAGCCGGTGCATGTAGGATTCCAGGTTGGCCACCGCCTGGCCGATGATGGCGATGGCGACAAGGTCGCCCTGGGCCGCGAAGGCCAGAACCTCAGGCGCCAGCTTGCCGTAGTCGGCGGGCTTGGCCCGGTCGGCCCAGGCGACGATGGCGGCCGGCGTGGGGCCCAGGGCCGCCCGTACGTGACGGGTCAGGGCGGTTTCCGCCACCAGCCCGTCATGGCCGCGCAGGGCGGCGCGGACGGCGTCGCGGCCGATACTGGCGCCGCTGCCCTCGTCCGACACCTCGAAGCCCCAGCCGCCGACGATGTGCGGCCGGCCCTGCACCAGGGCATAACCCGCACTGCCGGTGCCGGTGATCAGGATGGCGCCGTCGCGGCCGGAAAAGGCACCCAGGCAGGCGGTATGGGCGTCGGTTTCCAGGGTCAGGCCGGCGAAGCGGGGGCCGGCGGCGCGGGTGCGGAGCCGGTCGTCGTCATTGGTCACGGCCGGCCAGGCCCAGGCCGGCATGGGTTTGGTCCAGCGCGTCGCGGTCCAGGCCCGCCTGTGCCAGGGCGCCGTCGGCGGCATCCAGGATGCTGCCCCAGGCCAGATCCAGGCCCAGGCGGATGTTGGCGGGGCCGCCCAGGCCCTCCCCCAACAGCGCACCACGGGCGTCGCGCAACCGGGCGCGGCACTTGGTGCCGCCACCGTCGATTCCAAGGAAATAAAGGGGTGTCGAAGTCATTGCCACGCTTTTGGGATAGGGGACGCTCAGGCGGTCGAAACACCTGCCGGTGTTGGGAAGGAGGCCGACGATCACGCGATGGCCGAATCCAGGGATTCGGGCTTGGCCGCCTTCGGGCCGATGCGATGGCCCCACAGCGCGTAGAACAGGATGTAGAGGTAGGCCGGCGCCATCAGGGCCAGGAATACGGCCTGGAAGTCGTGCTCCTGCTTCAGGTGGACGAACAGTTGGGGAAGGATGGCGCCGCCGGCGATGCCCATGATCATCAGGGCCGACCCGGTCTCGGTGTGGCGGCCCAGGCCGCGGATGCCCAGCGGGAAGATGGCCGGCCACATCATGGCGTTGGCGAAGCCCAGGGCCGCCACGCAGGCGACCGAGGCATAACCTTGGGTCGCATAGGCGGCCACCGTCAGCACCGCGCCCAGGGCGGCGGAGAAGGCGAGATAGCGTTCCTGCGACAGCACCCGGGGAATCAGCGCCAGGCCGCCCAGGTATCCCGCCAGCATGGCCGCCAGGGTGAAGGAGGTGAAGAACTTGGTCTCATCCAGCGGCAGGTCGAAGCCATGGCCGTAGGTGCCGATGGCATCGCCGGCCATGACCTCCACACCGACATACAGGAACAGGCACAGCACGCCCAGCCACAGGTGCGGGAAATGCAGGATGCCGGGGCCCTGGGTGCGGCCCTGGGCCTGGTCTTCCGGGGCGGCGTTGGCCGTGCCGGCGCTGATTTCCGGCAGGGGCGAGCGGATGACCCACACGGCCAGCAGGGCCAGCAGGCCGGCCATCGCCAGGTAGGGCGCGTGGATCTTGGCGGCGAACGCGTCCAGGATCTGCTCCTTCGCCTCAGGGCTGCCGGCCGCCTGCACCCGCTGGTCCAGGTCGCCGATCCCGTTCAGCACCACGGCGCCGATGGCAACGGGCGCCAGCATGCCGGCGATCTTGTTGCAGATGCCCATGACGGCGATGCGCTGGGCCGCACTTTCGATGGGGCCGAGGATGCTGATGTAGGGGTTGGCGGCGGTTTGCAGCAGCGACAGGCCGGCACCGATGATGAACAGGCCGACCAGCGCGCCACCGAAGACGCGGTTGGTGGCGAATTCCCCGAAGATGAAGGCGCCGACCGCCATGATCAGCAGGCCGGCCCCCATGCCCTTCTTCATGCCGGTGAATCGCAGCAGGACGGAGGAGGGCAGGGACAGGAAGAAGTAGGACAGGTAAAACACCATAGGGACCAGGAAGGCGTTCACGTCATCCAGGTTGAAGGCCAGTTTCACAAACGTGATCAATGGCCCGTTCAGCCAGGTCACGAATCCGAAAACAAAAAAAAGAACTCCGATCACGATCATCGGCGTCTTGCCTTGAGGGTGCGCGCCCATGCCTTCAGATCCCATGCCCGTCCTGCCTTTCGTTTTCCCTTGGGGGATGTGCCTGTCCCTCTTATATACGCCCGTCCGGGCGCATGTCCGGCACCCCTGAGGGGCCAGTGGACTGGCGGAAGCCTTTTCCTTCCTTGGTCCCACAATGCCCGGATCCTGGCCAGACGCCAATTATAAAATCAAATTAAAAAAGTATTGACGAGGGGGTGGGATATCCGACAGCCTGGGGATCGCTGAGACCCTATTCGGAACACCGATGTGGGGCGGATTGAAAATAATCCGCGCAGGGCTGCAAGAAACAAAGTCGGAACGGGGATTGACTCATGGGAATCAAGAAATACGCATTGGCGACGACCATACTGGCCACCATGGGCTTGGGGGCCCAGGCCTTGGCGCAGACCACCGCGCAGACCGCGAATACGGACGATGACCTGCAAGAGGTGGTCGTTACCAGCATTCGCAAGAGCCTTGAACGCTCGATTGAAGTGAAGCGCGAGGCGAATGCTATCGTCGACGTGATTTCCGCCGAAGGCGTGGGCAAGTTCCCGGACACCAATGTCGCGGAATCCTTGTCGCACCTGCCGGGCATCAACGTCGACCATCAGTTCGGTGAAGGTGAGAAGATCAGCATCCTGGGCACCGACCCGGCGCTGAATCGCGTATTGGTGGATGGCCAGACCATCGGCTCGGCCGACTGGGGCGGCAACCCCAACGACCCGAACAGCCGCACCTTCAACTACTCGCTGCTGTCGCCGGAAATCATCGACCAGGCCGAAGTCTACAAATCGACCGAAGCCCGCATCGACGAAGGCAGCCTGGGTGGCACGGTCATCATCCACACCCGCAAGCCGTTGGACCTGGACGCGAATACCATGCGCGCCTCCCTCGGCTACTCGTACAACACCCGTTCGGAGGAGGGGAACCCCAAGGGCTCCCTGATGTACAGCTGGAAGAACGCGGCCAGCAACTTCGGTGTCCTGGTCGCCGGCACCTATGACAAGGAAGACCTGTCGCGCGCCGGTATCGAGTTCTTCGGTTACAACAAGGGCAGCACCATCACCTCCAACCCGACGGTGACGGGCACCGGCAGCCTGGCGACCGCCACGTATCCGGCCGGCATCAACGCCGCCTACTTCGAACAGACGCGTGAGCGCGAGGGCCTGCAGGCCGCCGTGCAGTACCAGCCGACCGACACCATCGACCTGAACCTGTCGGGCATCTACATCCACGGCAACTACAACAACTACAGCCAGTCGCGCTTCATCTACCCGGCGGCCAGCACCGGCGCCTTCCAGGCGGTGACGCTGAACAATGGCCTGATCACCGGCGCCACGCTGGGCAACGGCGCCTATACCGAGTTGGACACCAACTACCGCAAGACCACGGTGCAGACCGCCCGGGTCAACTTGGCCGGCACCTGGACGCCGACCAACGACTGGAAGGTCGCGACCGACGTCGGTTACACCCGCGCCTACGGCGGCAAGGATCCGGAATACCTGCTGTCGTTCTATTCCTCGGCGCCGTACAGCTTCAGCTACGACGGGTCGAAGACCAACGTCACCTACACCAACGGTTCCGCTTCGGGCAACGCGCTGTCCACCAACGGCACCGGCAGCCAGGTGGGCGGCATCGCGGCCCAGTTGAACGCCGACGCGGAAGCCTATGCCCAGACCGACATCACCCACGATGTCAACTGGGGCCCGCTGACCACCATCCAGGCCGGTTTCAAGTACACCGACCACACCAACCAGGTTCAGGCCTACGGTAGCAAGACCTACTCCGAGGGCTCCGTTTCGCTGGCGTCGCTGGGGGCCACCGCCATTCCCAACGGCCTGTTCAATGGCCTGAACGCCAGCGGCGACCTGGTGAACTTCTCCACCATCAGCAAGGCCGCGGTCGTCAGCTACATCGACTCGCTGCCCACCACCTACTACACGGACTATGGTTCCGAGTATAAGGTGACGGAGAAGAACGCGGACTCCTACATCCAGGCGAACTTCAAGGGTGACCGGTATCGCGGCAACATCGGTGTCCGTTACGTGCACACCGACGACGACATCAAGTATTGGAACTCGCCCGACGGCGGCACCACCTACGACGCCACGACGCAGAACAGCCGTTACGGCCGTTTCCTGCCGGCCGCCAACTTCGCCTATGACGTTTCCGATGATGTCGTGCTGCGCGCCGGTGCTGCCGAGGTGATCGCCCGTCCCCGTTACGCCGACATGGCGGGCGCCTTCTCCAAGGACGACACCCAGCACACCGCCAGCGGCGGCAACCCGAACCTGAAGCCCTACGAATCCAACAACTACGACGTTTCGGCCGAGTGGTACCCGAACAAGGACTCGATCCTGTCCGGCGAATTCTTCTTCCGCCAGATTTCGTCCTACATCGTCACCACGTCGGTGGAAGAGGTCCTGCCCGACAACACGCATGGCGGCACCGCCACCTATGACGTGTCCACGCCCGTGAACTACACGAACGCGAACGTGAAGGGCTTCTCGGCCATGTATCAGACCAATCTGATGTATGGCTTCGGCATCCAGACCAACTATACCTACGCCATTGCCGACACCAGCAACGGCTACAACATGCCGTACCTGTCCCGGCACACCTACAACGTCATTCCTTACTACGAAGACGGTCCCTTCCAGGCGCGTGTCAGCCTGGGCTGGCGGTCCAACTACTTCACCAGCATCGGTCGCCTGAATTCCACCAACATGACCGACAGCTACATGGAACTGGACTTCTCGGCTTCGTACTCCGTGAACGACAACATGCAGATCACGGTCGGCGGCACCAACCTGCTGGACGAACTGTACTACACCTACAACAACGTCAAGTCGGCGCCCATCGGTTACTACCGCAACGGCTCCGTCTACTCGGTCAGCATGTCCTACAAGATGTAAGTCTCCCTCCCCCTGGGGCGTCGTCAGCCATGGCGGCGCCCCATTTTTTTTAATATTAAAATAATCAAGGCAGTGGGTCCGTGGGGCTGACAAACGGGAGACGGGCGGGGTGGTATTCACAACGACGATAAAGGCGTGGCTGCGCCTGGCCGCCGTGGCGGGGGCGTTTCTCGCCGTGATGCCGGCCGTGGCCGCGACGCGGGTGGATCTGGATGCCGACTGGCAGTTCCGTACCGACCTGAAAGGCGAGGGCGCCCAGTTGGGCTGGCCCGCCAAGACGCCGGAACTGACCCGGCCGGTCAGTGTCCCCCATACCTGGAACCTGGGCCTCAATCACGATTACGATGGCATCGGTTGGTATTTCAAAACCCTGGCCTTGCCGGCCGCGATGGCCGGCAGCCACATCGAACTGCACTTCGGCGCCACCTTCTACAAGGCCCGTGTCTGGGTGAACGGCGTGGAGGTCGGCGGACATGAGGGCGGGTTCACCGCCTATTGGTTCGATGTCAGCGCCTTGGTGCATCCGGGTGAGAACCGCATCGCGGTCGCCATCGACAACCGGCCCGGTTTCGCCACCATCCCCGGCTACGCCATGCGGCAGGCCGGATCGGGCAACGCCTGGTACGACTGGTGGCGCTTCGGCGGCATCGTCCGTGACGTCTGGCTGAGTGTGGGAGATGAAGGCCTGATCCGCCGGCAGCGCGTCACCAGCACGCTACCCGCCGGCCCGGCGCCGGCCCAGGCGCGGGTCCACACCCAGATCTTCGTGGAAAACGTCGGCACGGCCGCGCAGGATTTCCGCATCAATACGGTGGCCTACGCGCCCGATGGCAGCGTTGCCGCCCGTGCCGAGGGGCACGATACCGTTGCGGCTGGTGCCAAGGATGCACCGGTCCTGGACTTGCCCATCATCCAGCCCAAGCTGTGGAACGTGGGCGCCGCCCAGCTGTACCGCGTCGTCACCGAACTGCGCGACGGCCAAGGGCGCCTGCTGGACCAGCATGAGGACAGCATCGGCCTGCGGAACGTGGAGGTGCGCGACCGCCATCTGTATGTGAACGGCCAGCGCGTGCGCCTCAGCGGCATCACCCGGCATGAGGAATCCCCCTGGGAAGGGCTGGCGGAAACCGCCGGTACCATCAAGTACGACTGGAACGATCTGGCGGCGCTGCACACCACCCTGACCCGGCCGGTGCATTATCCGCAAAGCCAGGCGGTGCTGGACGCGGCCGACCGCGACGGCATCCTGCTGGTGCCCGAAATCCCCGTCTGGCAGTTCAGCCAGGCGCAGCTGCGCGACCCGCGCGTCCAGGATCTGGCCAAGCGCATGCTGACGGAGGTGGTCGAGGAATCCGGCAACCACCCCAGCATCTTCGCCTGGAGTGTGTGTAACGAGAGCGACGCCTCCACCCCCGGCGGGGAGGCTTATGTCACCGCCATGAAGTCGCTGCTCAACACCATCGATCCCGGCCGCCTGGTGACCTTCGCCGACGCCGACATCGCCATCAAGCCGTGGCGGGACGAGGCGGTGATGCGCAATGTCGACTTCATCATGGCCAACGCCTATTTCGGCACCTGGAGCGGTGCGCCGGAAGAGGTGGAGCCCTGGCTGGACCATGTCGACCGCACCTATCCGGACAAGATGGTCATCATCTCCGAATTCGGCTGGCCGGGTCCCTTCTCCCGCAACCCGGCCGAGGCGGACAAGGCGCGGGCGGAGAATTTGCAAGGCCAGCTGGCGGCGTTCGAGAAGCGTGACTTCATCGGCGGCGCCATCTTCTGGAGCTACCAGGACTACAAATCCAGCCGCAACCTGTGGCCCGGCCAGGTCGAGGGGTATGTCGACCACGGCCTGGTGGATGAATTCCGCCAGCGCAAGCCGTCCTACTATGTCTGGGAAAAGCGGAATGAGCCGCTGACCGTCACCGCCGGGTGGCAGGTGGACAAGGACGGGCTGGATGGCTTCCACGCCCAGCTGATGCGCAACGGCCTGGGCACCATCCCGTCATACCCGTTGCTGGGCTACCGCGCGCACTGGCGCATGGTGGCCGATGGCGGCGCCGTGTTGGGCGAGGGGCAGGCGCCGCTGGAGGATTTGGACCACGTGACCACCCTGGCTGGCCATTGGCCATCCAAGCCGGGCCTGACTGGCGCCACCCTGACCCTGGATGTCCTGACCCCCACCGGCGTGCGGGCCGGCGGCACCACCCTGGACTATGCGCCGCTGCGTCTGGGCGCCGCCCATTTCTTGCCCGATCCCAAGCAATTGCCCAAAGAGGCCAAGCCATGACCCGCTCTTCCCATCAGCGTTTCCGGGCTGGCCTGCTGGTGGCGGCCATGGCCGTCATGCCGGTGATGGCCCATGCGGCGGCCGTTCCCACCGCACCCACCGCCGATACGATCTCGCCGGAACAGGCCGACGCCCAATGGCGCAAGGCGACGGCGGCCCACGCGCCGCAGCAGGCGGCGGAACTGAAGCGGGTGGCGGAGGGTGATGCCCAGGGGCCGTTCCGCCCCGACTGGGCCTCGTTGAAGGCCTATCAGGTGCCGCAATGGTATGCGGACGCCAAGTTCGGCGTCTTCATCCACTGGGGCCTCTACTCCGTGCCGGCCTTTGGCAGCGAGTGGTACTCGCGCAACATGTACACCGCCGGCACCAAGGAATATCAGCACCACATCGCGACATACGGCCCGCAGGACAAGTTCGGCTACAAGGATTTCATCCCCCTGTTCAAGGCGGCGAAGTACGACCCCCAGGCCTGGGCGGCGCTGTTCCGTGCGGCCGGCGCCCAGTACGTGGTGCCGGTGGCCGAACATCATGACGGCTTCGCCATGTACGACACCAAGCTGTCGGACTGGTCGGCGGTGCACATGGGGCCGAAGCGCGACCTGATCGGCGATTTGGCGAAAGCCGTGCGGGCGCAAGGCCTGCACTTCGGCCTGTCGTCCCACCGGGCCGAGCACGACTTCTTCTTTGATGAGGGGCGGAAGATTCCCTCTGACGTCAACGATCCGCGCAACGCCGATTTCTATGGCCCGGCCCAGTTGCGGGTGAAGGAGAAGGGGACGGAGGACGCCGACGTGTTCGGTGACTTCACCCCCGCCTCGCAGGCCTGGCTGGACGATTGGCTGGCGCGCTCGGCCGAACTGATCGACCTGTATCATCCCGACCTCGTCTATTTCGACTGGTGGATCGGCCACCCCACCTTCCGCGGCACGCTGCCCAAATTCCTGGCCTATTATTACAACGCCCAGGCCAAGCGGGGCGCCGGCGCCGTCGTCAATTACAAGATCGGTGCCTTCGCCGAGGGCGCCGGCGTGCTGGACATCGAACGTGGGCAGCTGCCGGGCATCCAGCCGCGGACCTGGCAGACCTGCACCTCCATCAGCAATGACAGCTGGGGCTATGTCGAGAACGACACCTACAAGCAGCCGCAGGCGCTGATCCACCTGCTGGCCGACGTAGTGTCCAAGAACGGCAATTTGCTGCTGAACATCGGCCCACGCGCCGATGGCAGCATCCCGCAGGGCGCCCAGGATACGCTGCTGGCCATGGGCGGCTGGCTGAAGGTCAACGGTGCCGCCATCTACGGCACCAAACCCTGGCGCCAGTTCGGCGAGGGCCCGACGGAGGTGGCGTCCGGTTCCTTCCAGGAAACCAAGACCAAGCCCTACACGGCCGACGACTTCCGCTTCACCGTGGGCAAGACCGGCGGCCTGTACGCCATCGAACTGGGCTGGCCCGTCGGCGGTGAGGCCGTCATCCATGCGCTGAAGGCCGATGACCATGTGAAGGGCGTCACCCTGCTGAGCGACAGCGCCGCCGGTGGTGTGACCATCGAATTCCGTCAGGCGACCGACGGCCTGCACCTGACGCTGCCCCACCAGCCGGTGGGTCAGTACGCCTACGTTTTCCGTATCGAGACCAACTGAATCGCTGCGGCCGCCTTGGCGGTCGCGGCTCCCCTCGGGTGACGCCAAGGTCACCCCCGGAAGGAGAAAGCATGAAGAGCCTGTTGGGAACCCTGGCCGTCGCGGTGACCGCGCTGACGGCCACGCTGGGCAGCTTCGCGGCCGAGGCCAAGGCGCCTACCGCGTTGTTCTATATGATGGAAACCCAGAAATCGATCAACTCGTTCGAAGAACACGTCGACAAGATCGACCTGCTGGTGCCCACCTGGTACGGCGTGGACCAGAACGGCCTGGTGTCCGGCGCGCCCAACCCCTATGTGCTGAAGCTGGCGCACCAGAACAAGGTGCCGGTCATGCCCATCCTCTCGCCCGTGAACAAGGACAAGTTCCACGAGCTGATGATGAATGAGACGGCCAAGAAGGCCATGATCGCGTCGCTGATCCAGCAGGCCAAGGAACACGGCCTGATCGGCTATCAGTTCGATTTTGAGAACATCGCCTGGACCGACCGCGATGCCTTCACCCTGATCACCAAGCAGACGGCCGATGCCCTGCACGCCGCCGGCCTGAAGCTGTCCATTGCCGTGGTGCCCAACGCGCCGGGCCATGCCGGCAAGGGGCCGTTTTCGAAGTGGATGTGGGAATACTGGCGCGGCGCCTTCGATTACAAGGCCCTGGCCGACGCGGTCGACCTGTTCTGCCTGATGACCTACGACCAGCATACCCGCTGGACCGTGCCGGGTCCGGTGGGCGGCATGCCCTGGGTGATGGAACACCTGAAGTACGCGCTGCAGTTCGTCCCTAAGGAAAAGCTGTCGCTGGGCATCGCCCTCTACGGTTACCGCTGGTACACCGACAACCCGGTCCGTGCCGACGGGACGGAGGCGTCCAACATCGCCGGCGCCTATTTCGACGCCGATGAATCCTTCCCTCTGGCCAAGCAGTACGATGCCAAGGTGCAGTGGGACCCGGTGGAACATGAGTCCTTCTATTACTTCTACCGCGACCAGATGCGGGAATGGGTGTCCATGCCCGACGCCCGCGCCTTCCACGACCGTTACGCCGTGGTGAAGGAATACGGCCTGGAAGGCTTCTGCTCCTGGGTACTGGGTTCGGAAGACCCCAAGGTCTGGGACGAGTTGCCCAAGGCGCAGCGTTAAAGAAGGGCGGCGGCATGAGGGGGCCCCATGCCGCCGTAGGCCCCGTCTCTTGAACACCGGGGAAGGGGCCGCCGGGAAGTTGAATAATGAAGGACGGCAGGGTGATGGGATTGGGAATGAAAACCGCGTTGGCGGTGATCGGATTGGCGGCCTTGATGGGAAGCACCGCCCTGGCCGCGTCGCTTCCAACGGTGGGCCCCATTCCCTTGCCGGCGGAGATGCAGATTGGACAAGGTAGCTTTACCTTGCCTGCAGGCGCTATCATCACCGTGCCGGCGGGCGATGCCCAGGCCCGGTTTGCGGCGTCGCAACTGGTTGACTTTGTGCAACGGGTGCGGGGCGTGTCCCTGAGTGTGCGTGAAGGGCAGGGCGATGCCGCCGTCACCCTGGCGCTGGCGCCGGATGCACCGGTGGATGAGGCCGAGGGCTATGTGCTGGACGTGGCGCCCAGTGGCATCCGCGTCACGGCACGGGATGAGGCTGGTCTTTATTACGGCGCCATGACGGTGGCCCAGCTGCTGACGCCAGAAGGCGGGCAGGGGGACGTTACCGTACCGGTGCAGCAGATCCGCGATTGGCCGCGTTTCCCCTGGCGCGGCATGATGCTGGACGTGGCCCGCCACTTCCAGCCCATGGACAGCGTCAAGGCCCTGGTCGATGAGATGGCGGCGCACAAGCTGAACCGCCTGCACCTGCATCTGAGCGACGACCAGGGCTGGCGCCTGGAGATCAAGCATTACCCCGACCTGACGCGCATCGGCGCCTGGCGCACGCCGCCTGCGGCGGATGGCAAGCCGGTACCGGAACGTTACGGCGGTTTCTACACCCAGGATCAGATCCGCGACCTGGTGGCCTATGCCGCCGCCCGGCACATCACTGTCGTGCCGGAAATCGACATGCCCGGCCACGCCCAGGCGGTCATGGCCTCATACCCCAAGATCGGCGTCACCGGCGCCCGGCCCAAGGTGGCGGTGGACTGGGGCGTGAACCCTTATCTCTACAATGTGAATGAGGCCAACTTCACCTTCATCCAGACCGTGCTGGATGAGGTGATGGCCCTGTTCCCGTCCACCTACATCCATGTCGGTGGGGATGAGGCGCTGAAGGATGAATGGAAGCAGTCGCCCAAGGTGCAGGCGCGCATGCGCGAGTTGGGCCTGAAGGATGAGAACGCGCTGCAATCCTGGTTCATCGAGCGCGTGGGCCGTTACCTCGCCGACCATGGCCGCCGCATGATCGGCTGGGATGAGATCCTGGAGGGCGGCATCCCCTCCACCGCCACCATCATGTCGTGGCGCGGCACCAAGGGGGCGGTGGACGCCGCCCGCCTGGACCATGACGTCATCCTGTCGCCGGCCCCCACCCTGTACCTGGACAGCCTGCAAAGCCGCCGGAATGATGAGCCATCGGGCCGCCTGGCCATCGTCAGCCTGGCCGACATCTACGCCTACGACGCCATGCCGGTGGGGGTGGATGCCGCCCAGGCACACCACGTGCTGGGTGCCCAGGGCAACCTGTTCACCGAATACATGATGACGCCGTGGCACGTGACCCATGCCGCCTTTCCCCGCATCGACGCCCTGGCGGAAGGCCTGTGGTCGCCCAAGGACAAGCGGGACTGGATAGGTTTCCTGACACGGCTGCCGGCCCAGATGGCGCGTTATCGCCAGTTGGGCGTGGAGGCGGCCGACAGCGCCTTCGCCGTGGACTTCCATATTGAAGACGGGGCCAACGCCGCGCTTGCCGCAGGATCCGCCACCCTGACCCTGTCCAACCAGGCCAATTTCGGCACCATCCGCTACACCACCGACGGCAGCGCACCCACCACCGCCTCGCCCCGCTATGAGATGCCGCTGAGCTTGCCCCTGCCGGCCACCATCCAGGCGGCGGTGTTCAGCGACGCCGGCCTGCCGCTGGCAGCCCCCCGCACCTATGACCTGACGCCCGACGCCCTGCGCACCCGCCAGAGCGGGGAGCTTATCGCCTGCCCGCAGGGGGAGATGGGCCTACGCATCCCGCTGCGGGCGGATGCGGACAAGACGGCGCCGGTCTACAACGTCAACCTGTTCGACGCCTGCTGGGTCTATCCCAAGGCGCGGATGGACGGCGTGACGTCCCTGACGGTGCGGGCCGCCCGCCTGGCCCGCAACTACGGCCTGGCGCATGACGCGGCGAAGGTGCGCAGCCATCCGGCCACCACGCCCAACGGCGAACTGGTGGTGCGGCTGGACAGCTGCGACGGCCCGGTGGCCGCCACCGTGCCCCTGCCCTCGCCCAAGACAGCACCCTTGCAATTCCCGCTGACGGCGGCGCTGCCGGCGGCGAGTGGGGAGCATGACATCTGCCTGATGTACACCGCCCCCATCACCGGGCCGCTGTATGCCATCGGAAGTGTCGGCTTGGGACTAGGTCATTGAGTAAGCTGATGCCAAACCGGAGGAAAACACCCATGACCCGCTTGCCCCTCACGTCCCTGGCATTGGTACTGGCCCTGACCGCGCCCGTCCTGGCGGCAGAGCCCACCGTCCGCACCCTGGACCAGGGCTGGACCTTCCGCCTGGATCCCAAGGACCCGGCGGCCAAGGCCCATGGCGGGGAAACGTCGTGGCGGGCGGCCAAGGTGCCGGGCACGGTGCAGACCGACCTGCTGGCCCTGGGCCGCATCGGCGACCCCTTCCGCCGCGATGCGGAGGCGGGCCTGCAATGGATCGGCCTGTCGGATTGGGAATACCGCACCGACATCCAGGTGGATGAGGCGACGCTGAAGCGCGGCCATGTCGACCTGGTGTTCGACGGCCTGGACACCTTCGCCGACGTGGCGCTGAACGGCACCCGGCTGGTGTCGGCCGACAACATGTTCCGCCAGTGGCGGGTGCCGGTGAAGGCGCTGCTGCACAAGGGCGCCAACACCCTGACGGTGGCGCTGCATTCGCCCATCGCCAAGCTTCAGCCCTGGCTGCTGAAGCAGCCCTACGCCCTGCCGGGTGAGTTCGACAGCGCCTTCGGTGATGAGCCGGCGGGCAAGCAGACTTCCAACTATGTGCGCAAGGCCAACTACCAGTACGGCTGGGATTGGGGTCCCCGCTACGTCACCCTGGGCATCTGGCAGCCGGTGCGGCTGGAGGCCTGGGACGGCCCGCGGCTGGACGACTTCCACGTCGCGCAGCGGAAGGTGACGGCGGACGCGGCGGAGGTGACGGCGGAGTTCGACATCCAGGCCGACCGCGCCGGCACCCTGCAGGTGACGGTGACGCCCACCACGCCGGGCGGCACGGACCTGCCGGCGGTGACGCGCACGGTTGCGGTGGACGCCGGCGCCAACCATGTCAGCCTGCCCATCCGGATCGAGCATCCGCGCCTGTGGTACCCGGTGGGCTATGGCGCACCGGACCTTTACACCTTTCACGCCACGGTGGCCGACGGCAACGATGTGGTGGCGAAGGTGGAGCGCCGCACGGGCTTGCGCAACGTGGAACTGCGCCGCACGCCGGACCAATGGGGCAAAAGCTTCGAATTCGTGGTCAACGGCATCCCGGTGTTCGCCAAGGGCGCCAACCTGATCCCGTTTGATGCCTTCCCCAGCCGCGTGCCGGTGGAAAGCGTGCGCGCCATGCTGCAATCCGCCCGCGATGCCAACATGAACATGCTGCGCATGTGGGGCGGCGGCCACTACCAGAGCGACGCCTTCTACGACATGGCGGACGAGATGGGCCTGATGGTGTGGCAGGACTTCATGTTCGGCGGCGCCATCACCCCTTATGACGTCGCGTTCCGCGAGAACAGCCGGCAAGAGGCGGTGGAGCAGGTGAAGCGCCTGCGCGACCACCCCAGCATCGTGCTGTGGTGCGGCAATAATGAGGTGCAGACCGGCTGGGAATCCTGGCCCGACCGCCAGACCTTCAAGGACAGCATTCCGCCGGCGGAGCGTGAGCGCATCGTCACCGGCATGACCGTGCTGTTCGGCGACGTGCTGCGCAACGTGGTGACCAAGTACGGCGATGGCGTGCCTTATTGGGCCAGCACACCCAGCACGGATTTCGACGGCCCCGCCGACCAGATGGACGACGGCGACAAGCATTACTGGAAGGTGTGGTCCGGTTCCGCCCCGCTGGAGGATTATCTGGACACCACGCCGCGCTTCCAGTCGGAATACGGCCTGCAATCCTTCCCGGTCATGGCGACGGTCAAGGCCTTCGCCGATCCGCAGGACATGGAAAGCCCCAATTCCCCGGTGATGCGGGCGCACCAGAAGTTCGCGAACGGCAACGGCAATGACCGCCTGCTGTTCTACATCCGTAAATATTATGGCGAGCCCAAGGACTTCGCCTCCTTCATCTATCTCAGCCAGGTGATGCAGGCGGAGGGGATAGAGCTGGCGGCCAGCCATCTGCGCGCGTCCCGGCCGCACAGCATGGGGTCGCTGTACTGGCAGTTGAACGACGTCTGGCCCGGGGCCTCCTGGTCCAGCATCGATTATTTCGGCCGGTGGAAGGCGCTGCAGTTCCACGCCCGCCGCTTCTACGCGCCCCTGCTGGCGTCGGCCCTGCGCCACAACGGCAAGACGGAGGTGCGGCTGGTGTCGGATCTGACCAACCCCACCCCGGCGCAATGGCGCCTGCGGGTCCTGGACATGGACGGTACCGTGCGGCAGGAGAAGACGACCCCCGTCACCCTGGTGCCGCTGGCCAGCACCGACGTGGGCACTTTCGACGACGCGGCCCTGTTGAAGGGGGCGGACCCGAAGCGCACCGTGGCATCGGTGGAACTGCTGGTGGACGGCCAGCCGGTGTCGCGGACGCTGGTCTATTTCAACGACACCATCGCCCTAGCCCTGCCGGACCCCGTCCTGGCGGCGGAGGTGAAGCCGGCCGCCGATGGTTACGCCCTGACGGTGACGGCCCAGCGCCTGGCGCGTGAGGTGTGGGTGGATTTCGGCGACATCGACGCCACCCTGTCGGATAACGCCTTCGACCTGCTGCCGGGGCAAAGCGTCACGCTGACGGTGCGGTCCAAGGCCGATATCAACGCCCTGCAAAAGGCGTTGACCGTGCGCTCGCTCGCGGGCGCCACCAAGGAAAGCATGGAATGAAGCTGCGATTGCTTCTGACGACGGTTCTGTCGCTGCTGCCGGTGGCGGCCTTCGCGCAAAACACCCCCACCGCCGATGCCGACGCCCTGGTCAACCACATGACCTTGGCCGAAAAGGTGGGACAGGTGCAAAGTGCCGCCCCCGCTATCCCCCGCCTGAACTGGCCCGCCTATGAATGGTGGAACGAGGGGCTGCACGGTGTCGCCCGTGCCGGCTATGCCACCGTGTTCCCCCAGGCCATCGGCCTGGCCGCCACCTGGGATACCGACCTGCTGCACCGGGTGGGTGACACCATCTCCACCGAGGCGCGGGCCAAGTTCAACGCGGCGGGTCCCAAGGCGGACCACGACCGCTACATGGGCCTCAGCATTTGGTCGCCCAACATCAACATCTTCCGCGACCCGCGCTGGGGCCGGGGGCAGGAAACCTATGGCGAGGATCCGTACCTGACGGGCCACATGGGCGTGGCCTTCATCCAGGGCATCCAGGGTCCCGACCCCGCCCATCCCAAGGCCATCGCCACCGCCAAGCATTTCGTCGTGCACAGCGGGCCGGAGGCCGGGCGCCATTCCTTTGACGTCGATGTGTCGCCCTATGACCTTGAGGCCACCTACACCCCGGCCTTCCGCCTGGCGGTGACGGCGGGGCAGGTGGGCAGCGTCATGTGTTCCTACAACGCGCTGCACGGCACGCCGGTCTGCGCCGATGGCGACCTGCTGAATGGCAGGCTGCGCCGGGATTGGGGCTTCAAGGGTTACGTCGTGTCCGACTGCGACGCGGTGGACGACATGACCCGTTTCCACCATTACCGCGCCGATAATGCCGCCTCCGCCGCCGCGGCGGTGCAGGCGGGCACGGATTTGAACTGCGGTGGCGGCGGTCGCTACGCCTACGCCGATCTGGGCAATGCGGTGGCGCAGCACCTGGTCAGCGAAGGGGCGGTGGACCAGGCGGCCCGTCGGGTGATCGCCGCGCGGGCCCGCATGGGCGCCTTCACCGCCAACGACCCCTACGCCGACATCGGGAACGAGCGCATCGACGATCCCGCCGCCCGCGCCCTGGCGCTGGAGGCGGCGCGCAAATCCATCGTGCTGCTGAAGAACCGCAACAACCTGTTGCCGCTGGCGCCCGGCACCGGCCTAGCGGTCATCGGCCCCAACGCCGACGCGCTGAACGTGCTGGAGGCCAACTACCATGGCACCGCCGTCCAGGCATTCACGCCCCTGGCGGCGCTGCGCATGGCGCCGGGCATCGGCCTGATCAGCTACGCCCAGGGCTCCGCGCTGGCGGAGGGCGTGCCTGTGCTGGTGCCGGAAACGGCGCTGCGCACAGGGGCCGGGTCCGGTGCCGAACCCGGCCTGACCGGCGATTATTTTGACAATCTGGACTTCAGCGGGGAACCGAAGCTGACCCGCACCGACCGCACCGTCGATTTCGATTGGGACAAGGTGCCGCCGGCGCCGGGCATGGACGCCCACAAGTACGCCGTGCGCTGGACCGGCCTGCTGGTGCCGCCGGGGGCGGGCGACTACAGCCTCGCGCTGCGCTTCGACCGCTGTTTCGACTGCCTGGGCCATGACGCCGTGCGCCTGTACGTGGATGGGCGCCTGGTGCTGGACGATCCCGGCACCGGCAAGGACGCCGACCTGACCGTGCCCCTGCATGTGGACGGCAAATCACCCCACCGCATCCGGCTGGAGATGGTGCACGGTGGCCAGGACCAGGGCATCCGCCTGATGTGGCAGGCCCCCGCCGACGCCCAGCGGGACGAAGCGGTGGCCGTGGCCCGCAAGGCTGGCGCCATCGTCGCCTTCGTCGGCCTGTCCCCCGATGTGGAGGGGGAGGAGTTGGGCATCGTCGTGCCCGGTTTCGACGGCGGTGATCGCACCGACCTGGGCTTGCCCCAGACCCAGCAACAGTTGCTGGAGGCCGTGGCCGCCACCGGCAGGCCGTTGGTGGTGGTGCTGATGTCGGGCAGTGCCGTGGCCCTGAACTGGGCGCAGGAGCATGCCGACGCCATCCTGGCCGCCTGGTATCCGGGGGAACGCGGTGGGCGGGCGATCGCGGAGACGCTGTTCGGCGTCAACAACCCGTCGGGCCGCCTGCCGGTCACCTTCTACCGCAGCGTCCGCGACCTGCCGGCCTTCGTCGATTACGCCATGACCGGCCGCACCTATCGCTATTTCGAGGGCGCGCCGCTGTACCCCTTCGGTTTCGGCCTCAGCTACACCCGCTTCGCCTATGACGGCCTGGCCCTGTCCACCGCCAACCTGGATGCCGGCCAGCCGCTGACCGTCACCGCCACCGTGCGCAACGTGGGGGATAAGGCGGGTGATGAGGTGGCGCAACTGTACCTGACGCCACCAGCCGGCCCCCTGGCGCCGCGCCGCGCCCTGGCGGGTTTCCAGCGGGTGCATCTGGAGGCCGGGGAAAGCCGACAGGTGACCTTCCAGGTCGATCCGCGCGACCTCAGCGGCGTGGACGCCGCCGGCAACCGCGCGGTGGAGGAGGGGCGCTATCAGGTGTTTGTCGGCGGCGGCCAGCCCGACTACGCCGCCGGCGTGGACAAGACGCTGGAAATCCATAGCCGCCAGGCGCTGCCGAAATGAGGAAGGTGATGCCGACCAGCCGCCGTGAGGTCTTCCTGGGCGGTGCCGCCCTGGCGCTGGCCGGCGCCCTGCCGACCCGTGTCCTCGCTGGTGCCCGGCCCAGCCGCCGGCCGCCGCCAGCGCAGCGCAAGGTGTCCAGCCCGGCGGTGGAACGCCTGTTGGCCCAGGTGAAGGCCAAGGTGGCGGATCCGGAACTGGCCTGGCTGTTCGAGAACTGCTTCCCCAACACCCTGGACACCACGGTGGAACTGGGGCGGCTGGACGGCAAGGCCGACAGCTTCGTCATCACCGGTGACATCGAATGCCTGTGGCTGCGCGACAGTTCGGCCCAGGTCTGGCCCTATCTGCCGCTGGCCAAGGATGACGCCATCCTGCGCCAGGTGTTCCAGGGACTGATCCACCGCCAGGCGCGGTGCATCCTGATCGACCCCTACGCCAACGCCTTCCAGCCCGACCCCAAGGGCACCACCCCCACCAAATGGGCCGCCGGCGACCTGACGGAGATGAAGCCCGGCGTGGCGGAACGGAAGTGGGAGGTCGACAGCCTGTGTTATCCCATCCGCCTGGCCCACGGTTACTGGCGGGCGACGCTTGACCTGGCGCCGTTCGATGAGGAATGGCGGGCCGCCATGCGCCTGGTGGTCGCCACCTTCCGGGCGCAACAACGCAAGGATGGGCCCGGGCCCTATCGTTTCCAGCGCAAGTCCGAGGTGCCGACCGAAAGCCTGACGCTGGACGGCTATGGCGCGCCAACGCGCAAGGTGGGCCTGATCCATGGCATGTTCCGCCCGTCGGACGATGCCTGCCTTTACCCCTTCAACATCCCCGGCAACCTGTTCGCCGTGACCGCCCTGCGCCAGTTGGCGCCGCTTTGGCGGGCCGTGGGTGGTGAAGAGGATGTGGCCCGCGATGCGCTGGCCCTGGCCGATGAGGTTGAGGGCGCCTTGCGCACCCATGGCCGCATGACGCATGCCGATGGCGATGAGACCTGGGCCTATGAGGTCGACGGCTACGGCAACCGCCTGTTCATGGACGACGCCAACGTGCCCAGCCTGCTGGGCCTGCCCTACCTGGGCGCTTGCGCGGCGGATGACCCGCTGTATCGCCGCACCCGCGCGCGGGTGTGGAGCGACGCCAACCCCTATTTCTTCCAGGGTGCTGCGGGGCAGGGTATCGGCGGCCCGCATGAGGGGCTGCGCATGATCTGGCCCATGTCCATCATCGTGCGGGCCCTGACCAGCGATGATGACGCGGAGATCCGCCAGTGCCTGTCCTGGCTGAAGACCACCCACGCCGGCACCGGCTTCATGCATGAGGCCTTCGACCAGGACGACCCGGCGCATTTCACCCGGCCCTGGTTCGCCTGGGCCAACACCCTGTTCGGGGAACTGATCATCGACCTTTTGGCGCGCAAGCCGGCGCTGTTGCGGTCGCCGCTGCCGTAAGGCGACATACGGGAAAACCAGCCGCATTCATGCGGCTGTAGGCGGGGGCCGCCGGAGATTTACGGGGAGCCGTAGGCGGACCGGAAATCGAGGATGAGGCAAGCCGCCGGATGGCGGCGCCCGCCGCCTGAGGGAATTGGGAAAGGACATACACATGTTGACGCGTCGTGAACTGTTGGGCGGGACCGCCGCTGGTCTGGCTTTGATGGCGGGACGTCCTGCTTGGGCGGGCGGCAATGAAGATCTGACCCGCTGGGTCGATCCCTTCATCGGCACCGGCGGCCACGGCCACACCTTTCCTGGCGCCACCGTCCCGTTCGGCATGGTGCAATTGAGCCCCGACACCGACAACGAGCGTTGGGACTCTTGCTCGGGCTATCACCAGGACGATGGCACGATCATGGGTTTCTCCCACACCCATCTCAGTGGCACCGGCGTGGGCGATTTGCTGGATGTGCTGGTGGTGCCGGCGGTGGGCCCCGTGCTGCTGACGCCCGGCGACCTGGACCATCCCGAGGGCGGCTACCGCGCCCGCTATGACCATGCTGATGAGCACGCCACCCCCGGTTATTACCGCGTGCTGCTGAAGGACAGCGGGATCGAGGCGGAATTGACCGCCGCCGCCCGTGCCGGCCTGCACCGCTATCACTTCCCGGCGGGGAAGGACGGCGCCCACCTGCTGATCGATTTCCACCACGGCATGCAGGACAAGCACGGCGTGACCACCCGGGTGAAGGATGCCACCCTGAAGCTGGTGGGCAACGACACGCTGGTCGGCGGGCGCCGGGTGTTCCAGTGGGCCGACGGCCGCCACATCTATTTCGCGCTGAAGCTGTCGCGCCCCTTCGCCAAGGCGGAGCTTTATTCGGATGACAAGCCGGTGACCGGTGACGGCGTCGCCGGCACCAACCTGAAGTGCGCGCTGCATTTCCCGGACGCCAGCACCGCCCCGCTGCTGGTCAAGGTGGGCGTGTCGGCGGTGGACATCGACGGCGCGTTGCGCAACCTGGATTCCGACATCCCGGACTTCGATTTCGACCGGGTGCGCGGGGCTGCGCGTGACGCCTGGCAGGCGGAGCTGTCCCGCATCCGCATTGAGGCCGACAGCGACACCGACCGGCGCATTTTCTATTCCGCCCTGTACCACGCCCTGGTGGCGCCCACCCTGTTCAGCGACGTGGATGGGCGTTATCGCGGCATGGACGACGCCGTGCACCAGATGCCGGCCGGCCGCAAGACCTACACGACCTATTCGCTGTGGGACACCTACCGCGCCCTGCATCCCCTGTTCACCCTGGCGCAGGCCGACCGCGTGCCCGACCTGGTGGACGCCCTGGTACGCATGGCGGTGGAAAGCCCTGCCGGCCCACCGGTCTGGCCGCTGCAGGGGCGGGAGACGGGCTGCATGATCGGCTGGCACTCGGCCGTGGTGTTGGCGGAGGCGCAGGCCAAGGGCTTCACCGGCATCGACTACAAGGCCGCCTGGCCCGCCTTCCACAAGCGCGCCTTCCAGGACGAAAGCCTGGGCATGGGTGAATACCGGGCCAAGGGCTACATCCCCAGCGACACGGTGGACGAGGCGGTCAGCAAGACGCTGGAATACGCCTACGACGACTGGGCGCTGGCCCACTTGGCGGCCGGCCTGGGCGCCAAGGATGAGGCCAAGGCGCTGGCCGAACGCTCCCGCAACTACCGCAACGTCTTCGACGGGGGCGTCAATTTCGTGCGTGCCCGCGACAGCGCCGGCAAATGGATCGAGCCGTTCGACCCCCGCGCCATGGGCCACATGAAAAAGTGGCGCGACTACACCGAAACCAATTCCTGGGAAGCCACCTTCCTGAACCAGCACGACGTCTATGGCTATATGGGCCTGTTCGGCGGGCCGGACCGGTTCGAGGCCAAGCTGGATGAGCTGTTCACCACCAGTTCGGAGATGCCGGCCGACGCGCCGCCGGACATCGCTGGCCTGGTGGGCCAGTACGCCCACGGCAATGAGCCCAGCCACCACGTGGCCTACCTCTACGCCTACACCGGTGCTCATCATAAGACCCAGGCGCGGGTGCGCATGCTGCTGAAGACCATGCACCAGGACAAGCCCGACGGGCTGGCTGGCAATGAGGATTGCGGCCAGATGAGCGCCTGGTACCTGATGAGTGCCATGGGCCTGTACGCCGTCGATCCGGTGACGCCCATCTACGTCTTCGGTTCCCCCCTGTTCCGCAAGGTGGAATTGGCCGTGGGGGCGGGGCGCCAACTGGTGATCGAGGCGCCGGGCAACGGGCCGGACGCGCCCTATATCCAATCCGTCACCTGGAACGGCAAGCCGCATGGCAAAAGCTGGATCAGCCACGCCGACGTGGCCAAGGGCGGCCATCTGGTGTTCAAGATGGGCTCGACGCCCAACCCGCACTTCGGTGCCGACCCGGCCGACCGGCCGCCGTCGTTCCAGCCCATTGTCTGAGGAAGCGCTCATGCCCCGCCATGTGCTCATGCTGGACCTGAAGGACGATCCGGAACTGATTGATCGTTATCGGGATTGGCATGCGCCGGGGCGGGTACCGGCACCCATCGTCCAATCCATCCGGGACGCCGGCATCCTGGATCTCGACATCCATCTCTGCGGCAACCGCCTGGTGATGATCATGGAGGTAGGGGACGATTTCTCGCCCGCGGCCAAAGCGGCGGCCGATGCCGCCAACCCGGACGTCCAGGCGTGGGAAGCGTTGATGTGGACCTTCCAGCAGGCCTTGCCTTGGGCCAAGCCGGGGCAGAAATGGGTGCCGGCGGATCAGATTTTCACGATCCCGTAAAAGCGTCTTGCCCGCCAGACCCGCGCCCCGCAAGCTGACGTCCGCGTGTTCTTGAGGGGGGGCGGAGCATGGCGATGCCGGTACGGGCGGTGATGGTCTTGTGCCTGGGGCTGCTGGTGGCGGCTGTTCCGGCCAGGGCGGATGAGACGGCGGGGCATATCACCGGCGTCGGCGGGGTGTTTTTCAAGGCGAAGGGTCCGAAGGCGCTGGCGGCGTGGTACCGCGATGTGCTGGGCCTGCCGCTGCAACCCTGGGGCGGCGCGATGCTGCGCTACGATGCGCCGGGGCATCCGCCGGTGATGACGTGGAGCGCCTTTCCGGCCGCGACGGACTACTTCGCGCCCTCGACCGGCGACTTCATGATCGACTACGCGGTCGATGACATGGACGCCTTCGTCGCCCGGCTGAACGCCAAGGGGGTGGCGATCCTGAAGCGAACCGATGATTCCAGCGGCCGTTTCGCCTGGCTGCTGGATCCGGAAGGCAACAAGATCGAACTATGGCAACCCAAGCCCACGGCCCCCTGACGGAACGGCCGCCGTCAGCTGCGATAGCGCAACGCGTCCACCAGCAGGGCGAAGGCGGCGGTGGGCTGGCGCCGGCTGGGGTAATACAGGTGATAGCCGGAGAAGGGCGGGCACCAGTCGTCCAGTACCGTCACCAGGCGGCCGGCCGCCACATGCTCTGTCACCCGGTTCTCCATGACGAAACCCAGGCCGAAGCCGTTGATGGCGGCCTTGATGATCATGTCGGCGTCGTTGAAGGCCAACTGTCCTTCGACCCGCACCCGCACCTCCTGCCCATCCTTCTCCAACTCCCAGGCGTATAGGCTGCCCGATGAGATCAGGCGTAGGTTGATGCATTGGTGATCGGCCAGATCCTGCGGCGTGCGGGGAACGGGCCGATCCTTGAAATAACCGGGCGCGCCGATGATGACCAGGCGCTGGTCCGGCCCGATGCGGGTGGCGATCATGTCCTTGGCCACCCCTTCACCCAGGCGCACGCCGGCATCGAACCGGTCGGCGACGATGTCGACGAAGCCGGAATCAAGGCTCAATTCCACATGGATATCGGGGTATTGGGGCAGCAGCTTTTCCAAGGCTGGCCACAGGATCGTGTCCGCTGCGTGCCGGGAGGTGGTGATGCGGATGGTGCCCGCCGGCTTGTCGCGCAACTCACCGATCGAGGCCAACTCGGCCCCGATACTGTCCAGCGCCGGGCGCAGGGTGGCCAGCAGCCGCTCCCCCGCCTCCGTCGGTGCCACGTTGCGGGTGGTGCGGGTCAGCAGGCGCACGCCCAGCCGTGTTTCCAGCCGGCGGACGGTATGGCTGAGCGCTGATTGCGAGGTGCCCAGCTTCGCCGCGGCACGGGTGAAGCTTCGTTCCTCCGCCACCGTCAGGAAGGCGTTGAGGTCCACCAGCTCATCACGCTGCATTCATGATCCTCACATATAATTTCATGCCATTTATAGCGACTAATTGTGGGAAAGCGGCGGGTTTAAATTTCCACTGCCGCCGACGGGCCATCCGCCCGCCGGTATCGATGGCATGGAGGTGACGATGGACATCAAGCGCAGCGGTTCCCAGGCATCGAACAAGGGGCCTGCGGACTATTTCACCGGCACCGTCCGGGTGGACGCGCCGTTCAACGGCAGCGGCAACCTCAGCGCCGCCACGGTGACGTTCGAGCCGGGCGCCCGCACCGCCTGGCACACCCATCCCCTGGGCCAGACCCTGCTGGTCACCGCCGGCCTGGGCCGGGTGCAGCGCGATGGCGGCCCGATCGAGGAGATACGCCCGGGCGACATCGTCTGGATCCCACCGGGGGAAAAGCACTGGCACGGCGCCGCCCCCCATTGCGCCATGACGCATGTCGCCATCGCGGAGATGAAGGACGGCAAGGCCGTCGATTGGATGGAACAGGTTTCCGACGCGCAGTACGGTGCCTGAAGGAGCACACGCATGAAAAACCGCCTGCTGGGAAAGCTTGCCGTCACCGAGATCGGTTTCGGCACCATGAGTTTCGCGTCCACCTATGGACAGGCGCCGGACCAGGCGGAATCAATCCGCGTCATCCGCGGCGCCTATGATCGCGGCGTCACCTTCTTCGACACGGCCGAGGCCTATGGTCCGTGGACCAATGAGGTGCTGGTGGGTGAGGCGCTGCGCCCGGTGCGCGATCAGGTCGTGATCGCCACCAAGTTCGGCTTCAACATCGACCCGAAGACCGGCCAGCGCGGGCCCGGCCTGAACAGCCGGCCCGACCATATCAAGGGCGTGGTCGATGCCATGCTGGGCCGGCTGGGCATGGACAGCATCGACCTGCTGTACCAGCACCGCGTCGATCCCGATGTGCCCATGGAAGAGGTCGCCGGGACGGTCAAGGACCTGATCGCGGCGGGCAAGGTCAAGCATTTCGGCCTGTCGGAGGCGAGTGCCGCCTCCATCCGCCGCGCCCACGCGGTGCAGCCGGTGACCGCGATCCAGAGCGAATATTCCCTCTGGACCCGCGAGCCTGAGCCCGAGGTTCTGCCACTGTGTGCGGAACTGGGCATCGGTTTCGTGCCGTGGAGCCCCCTGGGTGCCGGTTACCTCACCGGCAAGATCGACGCGGGCACGGTGATCGGAAGCGGTGATTTCCGGTCGATGTCGCCCCGCTTCACGCCGGAGGCGCGGGTGGCCAACCAGGGGCTGGTCGATCTGCTCACGCGGATCGCCAAGGCCAAGGGGGCGACGCCGGCGCAGATCGCCCTGGCCTGGCTGCTGGCGCGGGCCCCGTTCATCGTGCCCATCTTCGGCACCCGGCGGCTGGACCGGGTTGAGGAGAACCTGGGTGCCGCCGAGGTGGCCCTGTCGCCCGAGGACCTGGGTGAGATCGAGGCCGTGGTCGCCGGCATCGATATCCAGGGCGCCCGTCTGCCCGCCGCCGTCCTGCAATATTCCTACCGCTGATCGGCCGGCACCCTGGTCCGCAACAGGCTGGCGCAGAGCAGGCTACCCAATCCGGTAGCCGCGATCACCCAGCCCAGCGGCCAGGGCATGCCGTCGGCACAGGCGCCGACCAGGGCGGAGCCCAGGATGCCGCTGCCATAGTGTATGGCCCCCACCAGGGCCGAAACGGCGCCGGCGCGGTGGGGAAAGCCGCTCAGCGCGCCGGCGATGGAATTGGCGACGATGAAACCCGTCGCCGACACGAACAGGAACAGCGGCAACACCAATCCCCATAGGCCGCCCCAACCGGTGCGGGCCATTACGGCCAGCAGGAGGCCGGACACCGCGGCGGCCAGGGTGCCGCGGATCAGCAGCCACTCGCTGCCCAGCCGGGCCACCAGACGGGCGTTGATCATGTTGGTCGCCATGATCCCGACGATGCCGACACCGAACAGCACGCCGTAGAGGCGCGCCGGCACGTGGTAAAAGGTGATGTAGGCGAAGGGCGTGCCCGCGACGTAGGCATACATGGCGGCATAGAAGAAACCACCGGCGCCGGCATAACCCAGCAACCGGCGGTCGCGCAGCAGCGTGCCGTAAGTCAACAGCGCCCGGCTCAGCGGTTCCACACTGCGCCGGGAGGCTGGCAGCGTCTCGGGCAGGGTGGCCAGGGCCGCCAGGGTGGCGAAACCCACGCCCACCAGCGTCCAGAAGATGGCGCGCCAACTGGCCACCTCCAGGATTTGGCCGCCCACGATGGGGCCCAGCAATGGGGCGATGCCATCACCGTCATCAGGGTGGACATCATCTGTGCGGCGCGATGGCCCGCGTACAGGTCACGCACCATGGCGCGGGCCAGCACCACGCCGGCACAGGCGCCCACCGCCTGGACGACACGCCAGCCGATCATGGCCCCGGCGGTCGGGGCCAGGGCGCAACCGGCGGACCCGATGATGAACAGCACCAGGCCGATGGCGACCGGCAGGCGCCGGCCGTACCGGTCGCCGATCGGTCCCCAGACCAGTTGCCCCAGACTGAAACCGATCAGATAACCGGAGACCGTCAGTTCCACGGTGCCGGTATCGGTGTTCAGGGCCCGGCCCATGGCGGGCATGGCCGGCAGGTACAGGTCGGTGGAGATGGAGGCGAACCCCATCAGGGCGCTGAGGATGGCCAGGACGCGCCAGCCGTGGCGCGCGGCCTCCTCCGCCGCGGCGGGCGGGGCGGTCGTGGCGCCCGTGATGCTGTCGGGCATCGGTTTATCCTGTCTTGCAAAAGAGAAGGCCCGCACGCCCAGAGCAGAATGCGATCACGGGAAATCGCTTCTTGCTCCGGGCGCGCGGGCCCCGCCGCCGGACCAGCAGTCGGATCGGTCCGTCGGCGGTATCAGCGGCCGGTGGTCGCCATCAGGTGTTCGGGGTAACGGGCGCCTTCCACCTCGATCTCGGCGGCGGCCTTCTGGATGTCCGCCAGGTCCGTGGCGCTCAGCACCAGGTCGGCGGCGCCCAAATTCTCCTCCAGCCGATGCAGCTTGGTGGTGCCGGGAATGGGCACGATCCAGGGCTTCTGCGCCAGCAGCCAGGCCAGGGCGACCTGGGCCGGGGTGGCGCCCTTGTCGGTGGCGATGCGCTTCAGCAGGTCGACCAGCGCCTGGTTCTTCTCCATCGCTTCCGGCGTGAAGCGCGGCAGGATCTTGCGGAAGTCGCCTTCGCCCAGGGCGGTGTCCTTGGACATGGCGCCGGTCAGGAAACCCTTGCCCAGGGGGCTGTAGGCCACCAGGCCGATGCCCAGTTCCTCGCACGCCTCCAGGATGCCGTTGGTCTCCGGTCCCCGGGTCCACAGCGAGTATTCGTTCTGCAGGGCCGTCACCGGCTGCACCGCGTGCGCCCGGCGCACCGTCTGGGCGCCCGGTTCCGACAGGCCGAAGTGCAGGACCTTGCCCTCGGTGATCAGGTCCTTGACGGTGCCGGCCACATCCTCGATCGGCACGTTGGGGTCAACGCGGTGCTGGTACAGCAGGTCGATGACCTCCACGCCCAACCGCTTCAGCGAGGCCTCGGCCGCCGCGCGGATGTTGTCGGGGCGGCTGTTCATGCCCAGCATCTTGCCGGTGGTGCGGTCGATGTCGAAACCGAACTTGGTGGCGATCACCACCCGGTCGCGCACCGGCCGCAGGGCGGTACCCACGATCTCTTCATTGGTGAAGGGGCCGTAGACCTCGGCCGTGTCGAAGAAGGTGACGCCCCGGTCCACCGCCGCCCGGATCAGCGCGATGGATTCATCGTTCGACAGGGCATGGCCGTAGCTGAAGTTCAGGCCCATGCAGCCGAAGCCCAGGGCCGAGACCTCCAGGCCACTTTTACCAAGCAGACGCTTTTCCATTCTGTCCTCCTGCCAAGTGAGGGCGGGGTGCCCCTGGCATGGTTGAGAAAATGGAAGCGATTGGGTTTATCGATAAGCGGGGGGAAATGGCATGACGTCATGTCGCTGGTTCATGAGTGGATGAAAAAAGGGCGGGAACGTGCGTCCCCGCCCTTCGATCTTCCGCACCCGTGGAACCGTCAGAAGTCCCAGGTGGCCCGCAGCACCCCGGCGTGGCTCTGATAGCTGCGGCGCAGTTCGCCGTTATACTCGAGCCGCAGGGTCACGCCCTTGCCCTGGTCCAGGGTGGCGCCGACACCGATGGCGACACCGTCGGCCTCCGGCCGGCCGGTGGTGCTGACGAAGTTGACCCCGCCCAGCACGCCGGTGGTGGCGATGGGGCCGTTCAGGTAATCGTGCACCCAGGCCAGCTTCAGGTCCGGCAGCAACTTGCCCATGCCGGTGTCCAACTGGGCGTTCAGGCGTGCACCCAGTTCCTGCGTCAGGCTGTTGGTGGTCAGCGCGCCGACAGCCAGGTCGGCCGCGCCGCCGTCATGCTCCTCATAGGCATGGTTGGTCAGGCGGGTGGCCTGCAGGCTCCATTGCGGGGTCAGGGTAAGGGCGGTCGCCACCGGCAGGGTGTAACCCACCGTGACCTTGCCCAGATACTGCTCCCCACCATAGTTGGCGTTGGCACGGGTGCGCAGGAAGTCGATCCAGCGGCGCTGGTCGTAATGGTTGTAGCCGAAGCCCACCTGGCCCTCGACCGACAGCCGCTGGTCCGCCCAATCCGGCCGCCAGACGCTGTAGGCCGTCAGCTGGTAGCTGCCCACCTGGGTACGGCTGCCGGCGGCATAATCCTGGCCGTCGGCGCTGCCGTTCAGCCAGCTGAAGGCGATGCCGGCCATGATCTCCGGACTGGCGTACCAGTCGGCACCCAGCACCAGGCCGGCGGTGGAGGCGCGATAGCCCGCTGCGTCGGTCGTCGTACCGCGTAAGGTCCCGCCACCCAGCACCTCGCCCCACAGCACGCCGCCCAGGGTGCCGTCGCCGGCCGAGGAACCCTTGTCGCCCCCTTCCATAAGGCCGGCCACCGTCCGCTGGTGCTGGCTGATGGCCGTGGTGGTCAGGGTCAGGGTGGTGACCTGGGGTGTCAGCTGGCTGGGCGCCAGCTGGTTCAGGGCCGTCTTCAGGGCGCCGCCGCTGAGCTTGGACAGGGGTTCCAGCACCGCCTTCTGGACGGGGGCCGCCGTGGCACCGGTGCTGTTGGCGATGGCGTCCAGGGCGATGCCCATGCCGACCGCCGCACCACCCGTGGCCGCGCCCGCCGCGGTGTAGCGGGTGCTGGGCGGCGTGATCGTGCCGCTGCCATTGGACAGTGTCAGCACCAGGTCGGTGGTGCCATTGCTGGTGATGGTGGAACTGGTGACACTATAGCCCGTCGCCGTGAGGGTCAGGCCGCTGGTCGTCAGGCCGGCACCGGCCGAGACGATGGTGTAGCTGCCGGCCGACAGCGACGTGCCGCCGGTGGCCGTCAGGGTGATGCTGCCACCCGTCAGGCTGGCCGACCCGCTGATCACCAGGCTGCCGTAGCTGCTGGTGCTGGCCACGCCGATCACCAGGCCGCCGCCGGTCTGGCTGTAACTGCCGGCGATGTTGATGGCACTGTTGACCAGCAGCGTGGCCCCGCTGTTCACCACGGCATGGCTGCCGACATTGATGGTGTCGTTCAGCAGCAGGGTGCCGGACACGAAGCGCAGGTTGGCGAGACTGCTGGTGATGGTGCCCTTGGCGTTGGCGTAACCTGTCAACGTGCCGGGCGCCGCGTCCGTGCCGCCGCTGACCACCAGGTCGTTGGACGACAGGTTGGTGATGTTACCGGCGATGACGCCGCTGTTCGCCAACGTGCCCAGGGCACCCGTGGCCGCGATGTAGAGCGCGGTGGGGGAGGACAGGGTGCCGCTGACGTTCAGGCTGGCCAAGGTGCCGCCGACATAGTCGTTGGTGGCGACCGCCAGCAGGGTGTTGCCGCTGACGCTGCCGGTTTCCGCCAGACCGGTGAGACCGCTGGTGACGGTGGAGCCCGCATAGCTGGACCCTTCGCCACCCTGGACCAGCGTCGTGCTGTCGCCCACCAGGTAGTTGGCGGTGGCGGCCAGGCCGGCGGAAACCGTGCCGCCGGTGATGCTGGCGGCCCCGCTGACCGACAGCACATGGCCGTTAGCACCCAGCGTGCCGGCGGACTGGCTGTAGTTGCCGGTGACGCTGATGTCGCCGGCCAGGGCCAGGGTGGCCCCGGCGTTGGTCACCGTGTGGCTGCCGACATCGATGGCATCGCCCAGCCTGAGATTGCCGGACGCGAAGGTGAGATTGGCCTGCGCGTTGCTGATGGTGCCGCCGGTGAAGACGCCCACCGTGCCGGTGTCGCCGCCGGTCACCACTAGGTCATTGGCGCTGACGTTCACCACATTGCCGACGATGGTGCCGCTGTTGGCGAGTGTGCCCAGCGTACCCGTGCCGGCCACGTATAGCGCCGTGGCGCCGCCTGCGACGTTGGCCAGGGTGCCGGTGATCGCCAGCCTGGACAGGCTGCCGCCGATGTAGTCGTTGGCGGCCACGGCCAGCAGACTGGTGCCGCTGGTGCTACCGGTGGCATCCAGGCCGGTGAGGCCGCTGGTGACGGTGGCGCCGCTGTAGCTGGAGCCCGCCCCACCCTGGACCAGGGTGGCGCCGTCGCCGACGAAGTAGTTGGCCGTGGCGGACAGGCCGGCATCGACCACGCCGCCGCCGATGACAGCGGCCCCGCTGACACTCAGCACATGGCCGGCCACACCCAGGGTGCCGGCCGCCTGGCTGTAGTTGCCGGTGATGGCCAAATCGCTGGCCACGGTCAGGTTGGCGCCGGCATTGGTGACCGTGTGGCTGCCGACATCGATGGCGTCGCCCAGGCTGACGGCGCCCGACGCGAAGGTCAGGTTGGCGTTGGCGTTACTGATGGTGCCGCCGGTGAAGACGCCGATGGTGCCGTTGGAACCGCCGGTCACCACCAGATCGTTGGCGCTGACGTTCACGACATTGCCGACGATGGTACCGCTGTTGGCCAGGGTGCCCAGCGTGCCGGTCGAGGCGATGTACAGCGCCGTGGCGCCCCCGGCCACGTTGGCCAGGGTGCCGATAACGGCCAGGCTGGACAGGCTGCCGCCGATATAGTCGTTGGCCGCCACGGCCAACAGGCTGGTGCCGCTGGCGGTGCCCGTCGCATCCAGGCCGGTGAGGCCGGAGGTGACGGTGGCGCCGGTATAGCTGGAACCGGCCCCACCCTGGACCAGGGTGACGTCGTCGCCGACGAAGTAGTTGGCCGTGCCCGACAGGCCGGCGGAAACCGTGCCGCCGGTGATGCTGGCGGCCCCGCTGACACTCAGCACATGGCCGTCCACATCCAGCGTGCCGGCGCTCTGGCCATAATTGCCGGTGACGCTGACGTCGGTGGCCAGGCTGATGCTGGCGCCGGTGTTGCTGACCGTATGGCCGCCCACGTCGATGGCATCGCCCAGGCTGACGGCGCCGGAGGCGAAGGTGAGGTTGGCGTTAGCGTTGGTGATGGTGCCGCCGGTGAAGACGCCCACCGTGCCGCCGGACCCGCCGACGACCACCAGATTGTTGGCGCTGCTGTTGACCACGTTGCCGATGATGGTGCCGCTGTTGGCCAGGGTGCCCAGGCTGCCGGCGCTGGTGATCATCACCGCCGTGGCGGCGTTGATGGTGCCGGTGTTGGTCAGGGTGCCCAGGGTGCCGCTGATGTAGTCGCTGACCAGCGTCAGGACCAGATCCGTGGCACTGCCATCGGGGGTTGTGCCCAGGGTGGCGGTGAAGCCGTCGGCCCAGGTGGTCAGGCCGCTGGCCGACAGACTGCCACCCGCCGCCACGATGGTGTAGCTGTCGCCGGCCAGCAGGTTGCTGCCGGTCAGGGCCGTCACTGCCACGGTGCCGCCCGTCAGGCCGGCATCGCCGCTGACCACCAGTTCGCCGGCGGTGCCGCCGCCGATGGCGGCCGTCAGGGTACCGTCGGTCTGGCTGTAGTTGCCCGTCACGCTGACGATGCTGGTCAGCAGCACCGATGCGCCGCTGTTGACCAGGGTGCCGGTGCCGACATTCACCGCGTCGTTCAGCAGGAGGTTGCCGCTGGCCAACACGACGTCGGTGCCGGTGCTGCTGATGGTGCCGCCGGTGAAGGTGCCCGTCACCGTGCCCGAACCGCCGGTGACGGTCAGGGCGTTGGCACCGTTGTTGACCACGTTGCCGCTGATGGTGCCGCTGTTGGCCAGGGTGCCCAGCGTGCCTGTGCCGGCGACAAACAGTGCCGTGGCGCCGCCGGCGGTGTTGGCGAGCGTGCCGGTAACCGCCAGGCTGGCGAGCGTGCCGCCGATGTAATCGTTGGCGGCCACGGCCAGCAGGCTGGTGCCGCTGGTGGCGCCGTTGCTGCTGAGGCCCGTCACGCCGCTGGTAACGGTGGATCCTGCGTAGTTGGAGCCTGCGCCACCGCTGACCAGGGTGACGCTGTCACCCACCAGGTAGTTGACCGTGCTGGCCAGGCCGGCGGCGACCGTGCCGCCGGTGATGCTGGCGGCATCGCTGACGGTCAGCACATGGCCGGCCACATCCAGCGTGCCAGCGCTCTGGCTGTAGGCGCCGGTGACTGCGATGTCGGACGCCAGCGTCAGGCTGGCGCCGGTGTTGCTGACCGTATGGCCGCCCACGTCGATGGCATCGCCCAGGCTGACGGCGCCGGCGGCGAAGGTGAGGTTGGCTTGCGCGTTGGTGATGGTGCCGCCGGTGAAGACGCCCACCGTGCCGCCGAACCCGCCCACGACCACCAGGTCGTTGGCGCTGCTGTTCAGCACATTGCCGATGATGGTACCGCTGTTGGCCAGCGTGCCCAGGCTGCCGGCGCTGGTGATGTTCACTGCCGTGACGGCGTTCAGCGTGCCGGTGTTGGTCAGGGTGCCCAGGGTACCGCTGATGTAGTCGCTGACCAGGGTCAGGACCAGGTCGGTGGCGCTGCCGGCCGGGGTTGTGCCCAGGGTGGCGGTGAAGCCGTCGGCCCAGGTGGTCAGGCCGCTGGCCGACAGGCTGCCGCCGGCTGCTACGATGGTGTAGCTGTCGCCGGCCAGCAGGTTGCTGCCGGTCAGGGCCGTCACTGCCACGGTGCCGCCCGTCAGGTCGGCATCGCCGCTGACCACCAGTTCGCCGGCGGTGCCGCCGCCGATGGCGGCCGTCAGGGTGCCGTCGGTCTGGCTGTAGTTGCCCGTCACGCTGACGATGCTGGTCAGCAGCACCGATGCGCCGCTGTTGACCAGGGTGCCGGTGCCGACATTCACCGCGTCGTTCAGCAGGAGGTTGCCGCTGGCCAACACGACGTCGGTGCCGGTGCTGCTGATGGTGCCGCCGGTGAAGGTGCCCGTCACCGTGCCCGAACCGCCGGTGACGGTCAGGGCGGTGGCACCGTTGTTGACCACGTTGCCGCTGATGGTGCCGCTGTTGGCCAGGGTGCCCAGCGTGCCGGTGCTGGCCACGTACAGTGCCGTGGCGCCGCCGGCGGTGTTGGTGAGCGTGCCGGTGACCGCCAGGCTGGCGAGCGTGCCGCCGATGTAGTCGTTGGCGGCCACGGCCAGCAGGCTGGTGCCGCTGGTGGCGCCGTTGCTGCTGAGGCCCGTCACGCCGCTGGTGACGGTGGATCCTGCGTAGTTGGAGCCTGCGCCACCGCTGACCAGGGTGACGCTGTCACCCACCAGGTAGTTGATCGTGCTGGTCAGGCCGGCGGCGACCGTGCCGCCGGTGATGCTGGCGGCATCGCTGACGGTCAGCACATGGCCGGCCACATCCAAGGTCCCGGCCGTCTGGCCGTAGGCGCCGGTGACCGCGATGTCGGACGCCAGCGTCAGGCTGGCGCCGGTGTTGCTGACGGTATGCCCCGTGACATCGATGGCGTCACCCAGGCTGAGGCTTCCGCCGGCGAAGACCAGGTTGCTGTTGGCGTTGCCGATGGTGCCGCCGCTGAAGACGCCGACGGTGCCGCCGGTCCCGCCCACGATCACCAGGTCATTGGCGCTGGTGTTGAGCAGGTTGCCGTTGATGGTGCCGCTGTTGGCCAGGGTGCCCAGGTTGCCGCTGGCCGCGATGTAGATCGCGGTGGCGGCGGCCAGCGTGCCGGTGTTGGTCAGGGTGGCCAAGGTGCCGCCGATGTAGTCGTTGCCGATGACGGCCAGCAGGTCGTTGCCGACCGTGCCTTCCCCCACCAGCAGGCCGGTCAGGGTGCCCTGCACCGCGACGCCGCTGTAGCTGGAGGCGGCACCCGCGCTGACCAGCGTCGCCGTCCCGACCAGGTAGTTGCCCGTGGCCGCGAAGTCCGCCAGCACGGTGCCGCCGGTCAGGCTGGCCGACCCGCTGACCGCCAGGCCGCCCCCGTTGGGGTTCAGCACCAGGATGCCGGCGGTCTGGCTGTAGTTGCCGGTGACGCTGACCACGCTTTCCAGCAGCACCGACGCGCCGGTGTTGACCAGGGTGTTGCCGCCGACGTTGACGGTGTCGTTCAGCAACAGGTTGCCCGATGCCAGCACCACGTTGCTGAGGGTGTTGGTGATGGTGCCCTGGCTGCCGGCGGTGTAGCCGGTCAGGGTGCCCACCGTCGTGCCGGTGCCGCCGGTGATGCTGAGCACATTGGACGACAGGTTGATGATGTCGCCGGTGACGGTGCCGGTGTTGGCCAGCAGGCCCAGGCGCGCCCCGGTGTCGATGTAGATCGCGGTGGGGGCGGTGATCAGCCCGCTGTTGACCAGGGTGCCGATGGTGCCGGCGTTATAGACGCCATAGGTGGCGCCCAGGATGGTGCCGTTGTTCAGCACGGTGCTGATGTTGCCGGTATTGTAGAGGCCGGCGGCGGTGGGGGCGCCCGCGTCGACCAGGCCGCCGTTGTTCACCAGCAGTTCGATGGTGCCGGCGTTGAAAAGGGCGATCTGCCCCGTCACCTGGCCGTTGTTGGTCAGGGTGCCGATGCTGGCGCCGGACTGGTTGGCGATGCCGGTTATGGTGGCGTTGACGGTCCCGTCGTTGCTGAGGGTGCCGATCTGGCCCAGATTGGCGACGCCGATGGTGCCCAGCAGGGTGCCGGTGTTGGACAGGCTGCCCACCGTGCCGGTGGTGCCGACATAGACGGCCGTCGGGGCGCTGATCACCCCGCTGTTGCCCAGGCTGCCCACCGTGTCACCGACATAGGCGTTGGCGACCACGGCGACCAGGTCGATGTTGCCGCCGATGGTCTGGGTGCTGAGCGACGCGCTGATGCCGGTCACGCTGATGAAAGCCTGAAGGCCGGTGTAGCTGGAACCCGCACCACCCACCACCAGGGTTTCCAGCACGGCGCCCGGCTGCAGGTTCACGGTCGACAGGGCGAAGGCCGCCGCGACTGTGCCGCCGGTCAGGCTGGCGGTGCCGGTGACCACCAGTTCGTTGGCGTCCAGCACCAGGGAACCCGCCGTCTGGCGATAGTCACCCGTGATGGTCAGGCTGTTGGCCAGATGCAGGGTGGCGCCGGTGTTGGACACGGTGTGGCCGGTCGCCGTGATCATGTCGTTCAGCAGCAGGTTGCCGCCGGCGAAGACCACGTCGCCGCCCGTGCTGGCCAGCGTGCCGATGCCGGAAAGGCCGGTCAGCGTGCCGGTCACGGCGCCGTTGCCGCCGGTGATCACCAGCGTGCCGGCCCCGCTGTTCAGGATGTCGCCGGCGATGGTGCCGCTGTCGGCGATGGTGCCCAGGCCGCCGACGTTGGCGACGGCGTAGGTGGTGCCGGTCAACAGGCCGCTGTTGACCAGGGTGCCCAGCGTGCCGCTGGCCGCGACATGGACCGCGGTGCCTGCCGACAGGGTGCCGGTGTTGGTCAGGGTGGCCAGCGCGCCGCCGATGTAATCGTTGTCCACCGTCAGGGTCAGGCCGCCGGCGATGCTGGTCAATGCGCCGGTTTCCAGGCCGGTGATGCTGTTGACCTGTAGCTGTGCCGTGATGCTGGCGCCGCCCACGGCCTGCAGCAGGGTGGTCGTGCCGGCAAGATGGTTGATGGTGGAGGACAGGCTGGCCAGGACCGTGCCGCCGGTGAGGACGGCGTTGCCGCTGACCGACAGTTCGCCGGTGCCATTCCCGTCCACCAGCAGCATCAGGTTGCCGGCCGTCTGGGTGTAGTCCCCGGTGACGTTCACGGCATGGACCAGGGCCAGCGTGGCCCCGCTGTTCACCAGGGTGTGGCCGGTGACGACGACATTGTCGTCCAGCACCATGGTGCCGCTGGCGAAGACGACGTTGCCCAGGGTGTTGGTCAGCGTGCCCATGCCGGACAGGCCGGTCAGCAGGCCGGCCAGGGTGCCGCCGGCGCCGGTGAACACCAGATCCTGTGCCGCATCGTTCAGGATGCTGCCGCGAATGACGCCGCTGTTGGCGACCGTGCCCAGGACACCGTCGTTGTACAGCGCCGTGGCGCCGGCCAGGGTGCCGCCGGTGGCGTTCACCAGGGTGCCCAGCGTGCCGCTGTTGGCGACGGCCTGCTGGCTGGCGGTGATGGTGCCGCTGTTGACCAGGGTGTCCAGGGTGCCGGTGGCGGCATTGTAGACGCCGATCTCGCTGGTGATGATGCCGCTGTTGTTCAGCAGGCCCAGGCTACCCTGGCCGTTGTAGACGGCGGCGGCGCCGGTGCCGCTGGTGGCCAGCAGGCCAGTGTTGGCCAGCGTGTCCAGGACACCGCCGTCGTTCTCCACCGCGAAATGCGCGCCGATGATGGTGCCGGCGTTGGAGAGGCTGGCGATGCTGCCGGCGTTCAGGACGCCGGCGTGCGTGGTGGCGCTGATCAGGCCGGCGGCGGCGTTATCGACCAGGCTTACGACGCCCACGTTGTAGACACCGGCATAGCCGCCGGTGACGGTGCCGCTGTTGGACAGTGTGCCCAGGGCGCCGGCGTTGCCGATACCGGTGCTGACACCGGCGATGCCGCCGCTGTTGACCAGCGTGCCGACCACGCCGTTGTTGGCCACGCCCGCCACGCTGCCCAGCAGCAGGCCGCTGTTGGACAGGGTGCCGACGCTGCCGCTGGCCGCGACATAGCCGGCGGTCTGCACATTGGTGACGGTACCGCTGTTGGCGGCGCTGGCGACGGTGCCGCCGATATAGTCGTTGGCGAACTGCAGCAGCAGGCTGCTGCTGCCGGCGGTCGTCACGATGGTGGTGTTGCCGCTGAACCCGGCCAGCGAGGTGATGAGGTTGGCGCCGGTCAGGTCGATGCCGCCGCCAGCCTGCATCAGGGTGTAGTTGTTGCCGTAGAGGTAGTTGCCGCCGGCCTCCAGGGTGGCCACGACGGCGCCGCCGCTGATGTTGACGGCGCCGCTGACCACCAGGTCGCCGCTGCCGGGGTCGATGCGCAGGGTGCCGCCCGTCTGGCTGTAGGCGCCGGTGATGCTGACCAGACTGGCCAAGTGAAGATTGGCGCCGCTGTTCGCCACCGTGTGGCCGGTGGCGTCGATGGCGTCGGCCAGCAGCAGGTCGCCGCTGGTGAAGACCACGTTGGACAGGGTGTTGACGATGGTGCCGCCGGTCAGCGTGCCGACTGTGCCCGCGGTGCCGCCACTGATGGACAGGTCGATGGCTGACAGGTTGCGGATGTCGCCGGTCAGCGTGCCGGTGTTGGCCAGTTGGCCCAGGCTGCCGCTGGCGGCGATGTAGATCGCCGTGGCGGCCGACAGGCTGCCGCTGTTGGTCAGCGTGGCCAGCGTGCCGCCGATATAGTCGTTGTTGGCCACCAGCAGCAGGATGTCGCCGGCGATGACGCCGCTGTCGATCAGGCCGGTGAGGGCGGCGGTCACGGTGGCGCCGCTGTAGTCGGACCCGGCGCCGCCCGCGATCAGAGCACCCAGCGTGCCGGCCAGGTAGTTGGCTGCACCGCTGAGGGAGGCCAGCACGGTGCCGCCGCTGATGCTGGCGGCGCCGCTGACCCTCAGGCCGTCGGTGCCGGGGGTGATGCCCAGCGTGCCCGCCGTCTGGCTGTAGACGCCATCGATGGAGACGATGCCGGCCAACGACAGGTTGGCGCCGGTGTTGGACACGGTGTGGCCGGCGGCCTGGATGCTGTCGTTCAGCAGGATGTTGCCGGCGGTCAGCACAACGTTGCCGGCGGCGGTGATGGTGCCTTGGGTGGCGACCGTGCCGCTGGGCTGGCCGGTGAAAGTACCGGTCACCGTGCCGCTGCCGCCGGTGATGGTGGCGTCGCCGTTGTTGAACTGGACGTTGCCGGCGATGGTGCCGCTGTTGTTCAACAGGTCCAGGACGCCGGTCTCATAGAGGGCGATCGCACCGCTGATCAGGCCGCTGTTCAGGATGGTGGTGAATGCGCCGCGCAGCGCGCTGCCGGTGGCGCCGGTGGCCTGGATGGTGCCGCCGTCGTTGTTCAGCGTGCCGGTGCCGTTGCTGGAATAGACGCCGTACTGGACGCCGCTGATCAGGCCGCTGTTGGTCAGGGTGTCGGCACCACCGCCGCCGATACCGGTATGGCCGCTGATGGTGCCGCTGTTGCTGAGCGTGCCGCCGTTGAAGGCGAAGACGCCGGCACCGGTGGCGCCCGTGGCCTGGATGACACCGCTGTTGTCCAGCCAGGTATAGCCGCTGAACGCGTCCACGCCGATGCCGCCGCCCTGGATCAGGCCGCTGTTGCGGATGGTGCCGGAGGCGGAGGCAAGGTTCAGGCCGGTATGGCCGCCGGTGACCGTGCCCGCGTTGATGAAGGTGCCGATGGCGCCCAAATTGATGCCGAACGTGCCGCCGCTGACCACGCCGATGGTGGTGATGGACAGCAGGTCGATGTTACCGCCACCGCCGATGCCGGCGTAGCTCGTGCCGGTGATGGTGCCGCTGTTGACCAGGGTCCCGATATAGCCGGCGTTCTCGATGCCGCTGCTGGCGCCGGCGATCAGCCCGCTGTTGGTCAGCGAGGTGATGCTGCTGGTGTTCCAGCGCACGCGCACGGCGTAATCCGAACCCACGATGGTGCCGGCGTTGGCCAGGGTGGCGATGCTGCCTTCCAGCAGCAGGGCGCCCTGGGTGCCGCCGTCGATGCGCCCGCCGATGCTGTTCACCAGCGTGCCGATGCTGGCGGACTGCTCCGCATAGATGCCGGTATCGATGGTGCCGCTGTTGTCCAGCAGGCCCAGGGTGCCGCGCAGGTCAAGCTCATCATTGATCAGGCGGGTGTTGGCCAGGGTATCGACCCGCCCGTCGAGGATCAGGCCGGCGATGGTGCCGGTGTTGGACAGGGTGGCGATGGTGCCGTCGCTGTAGAGGCCACGGTTGCCGCCGGTGATGGTGCCGCTGTTGGACAGCGTGGCGATGACGCCGTGGTTGACCACGCCCGTGCCGCTAGTGCTGGTGATCAGGCCGCTGTTGGCCAGGCTGCCCAGGCTGCCGGTGGCGGCCACGTAGATCATGGCGGCGGTGCCGGCGACACTCAGGGTGCCGCTGTTGACCAGGCTGCCCAGGGTGCCGCCGATATAGTCGTTCAGCGCCACGGCCAGCAGGTTGTTCCCGGCGACGGCGCCGCCCAGCGTCAGGCCGGTCGCATCGCTGGTCAGGGTGACGTCGGTGTAGTCGGACCCGGTGCCACCGGCCACCAGGGTGCCCAGGGTGGATTGCAGGTAATTGCCGGCCGCCGCGTCGCTGTAGACGACCGATACGTTCGTCAGGCTGGCGCTGCCGCTGACGGCCAGGCCGCCGCCGGCCGGTGTCACCGCCAGGCTGCCCAGGGTTTGGGCATAGTTGCCGGTGATGCTGACGATGTCGGCCAGGGTCAGGGTGGCGCCGGCGTTCAGCACCGTGTGGCTGCCGGCGTCGATGGCGTCGTTCAGCAGGATGTTGCCGCCGGCGAGCACCACGTCGCTGGCCGTGTTGGTGATCAGGCCCTGGGTCCCGGCGTCAAAGCCGGTGAAGGTGCCGGTCAAGGTGCCCGTGCCGCCCTGGATGGTCAGGTCGTTGGCCGACAGGTTGGTAATATTGCCGGCTATGGTGCCGCTGTTGGCCAGCAGGCCCAGGGCGCCGTTGCTGGCGATGGACAGGGCGGCGGCGATGCCGCTGATCAGCCCAGCGTTGGCCAGGGTGCCGACCAGCCCCAAATTGACGATGTCGACGGCCAAGTTGCCGCTGATCAGGCCGTTGTTCAGGACGGTGCTGACGGTGCCGCCATTGGCGGCCAGGCCGTCCAGCCCGCTGGTCAGGGTGCCGCCGTTGTCCACCAGGCCGACGGTGCCGGCATTGACCACCAGGGCCGCGGTGCCGCCACTGACGGTGCCATCGTTCGTGATGGTGTCGATGGTGCCGCCCACGCCCTGGGCGCTGGCGTTGCGCAGGCCGAAATTGCTGGCGGCGATGATGCCGCTGTTGCCCAGGCTGCTGATGCTGCCGACGTTATACAGGCCGGTATTGGCCGCGCGGATGGCGCCATTGTTGGACAGGGTGCCGATCAGGCCGTCGTTGCGCACGCCGACCGAGGCGCCGATGGCGCTGAACGTGCCGCCGGCCTGGGCGATGCTGCCGCCGGCGCTGTTGGTGAACTGGTCGATGGTGCCGGTGTTGTACAGGCCGGCGTACTGGCCGGTGAGGGTGCCGCTGTTGGCCAGGCTGCCGATGCTGCCGGTGGTGGCGATGTAGACGGCCGTGCGGCTGGACACGGCGATGCTGTTGTCCAGCAGGGCCAGGGTGCCGCCGATATAGTCGTTCTGGGCCACCGCCAGCAGGGCGTCGCCCGCCGTGGTGCCGCCCAGGCCGAAGCCGGTGACCGTGTTGGTGACGCTGAGACCGCTGTAATCCGACCCGGCGCCGCCCTGCACCAGGGTGCCGAGGACGCTGCCCACCATGTAGTTGGCGGTGGAGGCGGCGCCGGTGACGGTGGCGACCCCACCGGTGAATTGGGCGGCCCCGGTGACGGACAGCAGGTCGCTGCCCACACCCAGTTGCAGGCTGCCGCCCGTCTGGCTGAAGGCGCCGGTGACGCCGACGGTGCCGGCGACTGTGAGGAAGGCTCCGCTGTTCACCACGGTGTGGCCGGCAACATTGATGGCGTCCGCCAGGCGCAGGTCGCCCGAGGCGAAGTCGACGTTGCTGAGCGTGTTGACGATGGTGCCGCCGGTCAGCGTGCCGACGGTGCCGGCGGCACCACCGGTGATGGACAGGTCCACCGCCGACAGGTTGAGGATGTTGCCGGCCAGGGTGCCGGTATTGGCCAACTGCCCCAGGCTGCCGCTGGCGGCGATATAGAGGGCCGTGGCGGACGACAGGCCGCCGCTGTTGGTCAGCGTCGCCAGGGTGCCGCCGACATAGTCGTTGCCGGCCACCAGCAGCAGGCTGTTGCCGCTGGTGGCGCCGCCGGCGACAAAGCCGGTGACACCGGAGACCACGGTGGCGCCGGTGTAGCTGGACGCGGCACCGCCGGCCACCAGGGTGCCCAGCGTGCCGGCCTGGTAGTTGCCAGTGGCGGACAGGGCGGCCAGGACCGTGCCGCCGGTGATGCTGGCGCCGTCGCTGACGGTCAGGCCGCCGAGGCCCAAAGCCAGGGTACCGGTGGCCTGGCTATAGGCGCCGCCGATGGTGACGGCGCCGGCCAGGGCCAGGTTGGTGCCGCTGTTGAGGACCGTATGGCCGGTGGCCTGGATGGTGTCGTTCAGCAGGATGTTGCCGCCGGCCAGCACCACGTCGCCGCCGGTAACGGCGATGGTGCCCTGGCCGCCCACCGTGCCATTGGTGTAGCCGGTGAAGGTGCCCGTCACCGTGCCCGTGCCGCCGGTGATGGTCAGGTCGCCGGAGGCGGTCCGGACATTGCCGGCGATGGTGCCGCTGTTGTTCAGCAAGGCCACGGGACCGGACGCGTCAAGCGCGGTGGCGCCGCTGATCAGGCCGCCGTTGAGGATGGTGCCGAAGGTGCCGTACAGCGCGGTGCCGCCGCTGCCGGTGGCCTGGATGGTGCCGGTGCTGGTGTTGACCAGCGTGCCGACGCGGTTGTCGGCATAGACGCCATACAGGACGCCGCTGATCAGGTTGCTGTTGGCCAGGGTATCGACCCCGAAGCCTAGGCCGCCGATGGCCGTGTAGCCGCTGATGGTGCCGCTGTTGCTGAGCGTGCCGCCGGTGCCGAAGGAGAAGATGCCGTAACCGTCGGTGCCGGCGGCCAAGCCCCTGATGGTGCCGCTGTTGTCCAGCCAGGTGAAGCCGGCATCGCTCAGCACGCCGATGGTGGCGCCCTGGATCAGGCCGCCGTTGGCCAGGGTTGCAAAGCCGCTGCCGGCCTGGACGCCGATGCTGCCGGCCAGGATGGTGCCGCCGTTGGTCACGGTGGTGATGGAGGAGTTGAAGTAGAGGCCGGTGTTGTCGGCGGAGACCAAGCCTTGGTTGATGACGGTGCCGATGGCGCCGGCCTGGATGCCCGTTGTCCCGCTGACCGTGCCGATGCTGGTGATGGACAGCAGGCCGATGACGCCACCGGCGATGCCGGCGCCGTTGGTTCCGGTGATGGTGCCGCTGTTGACCAGGGTGGCTATGGTGCCGCTGCTGTCAATACCGCTGGCGTAGCCGCTGATCAGGCCGCTGTTGTTCAGCAGCGTGATGGTGGCGCTGTTCAGGCCCATGCCCACGGCGTTGCCGCCGCCATCGCTGCGGATGGTGCCGGTGTTGGCCAGGGTGCCCAGGGTGCCTTCGACCGCCACGGCCGTCCCGTTGCCGCCATCGATCAGGCCGCCGATGGTGTTGATCAAGGTGCCCAGCTGGCCGGCGGACTGGACGTCGACCTGGCCGTTGACGGTGCCGCTGTTGGTCAGTGTGCCGATGGTGCCGGTGTTGTACAGGCCGGCGCCGCCACCCTGGATGGTGCCGCTGTTGGTCAGGTTGCCGATGGTGCCGTGGTTGACGATGCCGGTGCCGCTGGCACTGCCGATCAGGCTGGTGTTCGTCAGGGTGCCCAGGCTGCCAGCCTGCGCCACGTAAAGGGCGGCCGTCTGGCCGCCGGTGGTCAGCGGGGTGGAGACGCCCAGGCTGCCCACCGTGCCGCCGATATAGTCGTTCAGCGCCACGGCGATCAGGTTGGTGCCGATGGTGACGGCGCTCAAAGCCAGGCCGGCGGTGTCGCTGGTGATGGTGACGCCGGTGTAGTCGGACCCGGTGCCGCCGGCGACCAGGGTACCCAGCGTGGATTGCAGGTAATTGCCGGCGCTACCCGCGACCACCTGGACCTCACCGTTGGTCAGGCTGGCGCTGCCGCTGACCACCAGTTCGCCCGTGCCGGCGGCCACGCCCAGCCGGCCGCCGGTCTGGGAATAATTGCCGGTGATACCGATGGTGCTGACCACCGTGACGCCGGCGCCGGTGTTCAGCACGGCGTAGCCGTTGGTGCTGATATTGTCGTTCAGCACCAGGTCGCCGCTGGCGAAGACGATGTTGGCGTACCGGGTGGTGATCTGGCCCTGGTTGGCCGGGTTGACGCCGGTCAGGGTGCCGATGGTGCCGCCGGTGCCGCCGGCGATGGTCAGATCGGCCGCCAGCGTGCCCGGCCCGGAGTTGGACGGGTCGAAGTTGTTGTAGATGTTGCCGGCGACGGTGCCGCTGTTGGCCAGCAGGTCCACCTTGCTGCCCACGAAAACCACCAGGGCCGTGGGGCCGGTGATCAGTCCGGCGTTGGCGATGGTGCCGATGGTGCCGCCGTTGAAGGCGCCGATACCGTAATTGCTGCCCTTGAGGGTGCCGGTGTTGGCCAGGCGGACGATGGTGCCTGAATCGCCGACGGCGAATGAAGCGCCGCTGATCGTGCCGCCGTCATTGGCCAGCAGGCCGATGGTCCCGGTGTTGTAGAACGCGGACGCGTTGCTGCTGGCGGCGGTTATGGTGCCGGTGTTGGACAGGGTGTTGATGACGCCGTCATTGCGCAGGCCGGCACCCGGCGCCGCGATATCGGTCGCGGTTATCAAGCCGCTGTTGGTCAGGGTGTCAATGGTGCCGCCATTGCTCATGCCCACCCCGACGGCGGCGATGGTGCCACCGTTGTCGAACGTGCCGATGCTGCCGCTATTTAAGAGGGCGAGCCCGGAGGAGACGGTCGCCGCGATGGTTCCGCTGTTGGACAGTCGGTTGATGTTGCCGCTGTTCCAGATCCCGTAAGACTGCCCCAGGATGGTGCCGCTGTTGTTGATCGTGGCGACCGGGACTACGGTGCTGGCAAGGGACAGGGCCGTCCTGCCGGTAATCAGGCCCAGGGTCTGGTTGTCAATGCTGCCGATGGTGTACGAATTGGAACCCAGGATGGCGATCCGGCCGGAAATGGTGCCGCTGTTGATCAGGGTGCCGATGCTCTCGACCAGGATGCCGGCGCCGATGCTGGTGCTCTGCGCGTTAATCAGACCGCTGTTGTCCAGCAGGCCGATGCGCCGGTTGGCGGAGGACACGATGCCGTAGGTGGTGCCGTTCAGGGTGCCGCTGTTGCTCAGGGTGCCCAGCGTGCCATTCAGGAAAAAGGCGGTGACGCCGGTGGCGTTGCCGGTGTTGCCGATGCTGGCGAAGTTGCTCATGATGTAATAATTGCCGGCCACGGCCAGCACGTTGGTGCCGTCCGTTCCAAGGTTGGCCGTCACCTTGTTGTACGAGGCGGCCAGGGAACCGGTCAGGCTGCTGTAGCTGCCGCTGGCCGCACTCACCAGGGTGCCCAGGGTGTCGCCCAGCATATAGGTGGCGCCACTGTTGACCGCGACGGTGCCGGTGACCGTGGCGTTGCTGATGCTGGCGGCCCCGCTGACGGCCAGCGTGCCGCCGGCGGCGACGGTCAGCGCGCCCCCTGTCTGGATGTAGTCGCCCGTCACGGTGATGTTGGTGGCCGCGGCCAGGGTGCCGCCGTTGTTGACCAGGGTGTGGCCGCTGACGTTGGCGGATTCGGCCAGCAGCAGGCCGCCGTTCAGCACCACGTTGCTGAGCGTGTTGATGATGGTGCCGCCGCTCAGGGTGCCGACCGTGCCGGCGCTGCCGCCGGTGATGGACAGGTCGACGGCGGACAGGTTGCGGATGTTGCCGTTGAGCGTGCCGGTGTTGACCAGTTGGCCCAGGCTGCCGGTCGCGGCGATGTAGACCGCGGTGGCGGACGACAGGTTGCCGCTGTTGGTCAGGGTGGCCAGTGTGCCGCCGACATAGTCGTTCTGCGCCAGCAGGACCAGGTTGGTGCCGTCCGTGCCGCCGACCAGGCTGGCGCCGGTCAATGTCGCGATCGACACGGAAACGCCGGTGTAGTCGGACCCGGTGCCGCCGGCCACCACGGTGGTGGGGGCGCCCAGGACGTAATTGGCGGCTGCCGACAGGCCGGTCACGCTGACCTGGCCACTCAGGCTGGCGCTGCCGCTGACCACCAGTTGCGTGCCGGCCCCGGCCAGGGCCAGGGTGCCGCTGGTCTGGGTGTAGGCGCCGGTGATGGAAACGGTGTTGGTCAGCGTGATGCCGGCGCCGTTGTTCAGCACCGTATGGCCGCTGGCGTTGATGCTGTCGTTCAGCAGCAGGGCGCCGCCGGCGAAGACCAGATTGCTGTGGGTGTTGCTGATCGTGCCCTGGGTGCCGGCAAGGCCGGTGAAGGTGCCCACCGTGCCGGCACTGCCGCCCTGGATGGACAGGTCGGCGTACGAGCTTCCGTCATTACCGTTGATGACGTTGCCGGCGATCACGCCCGAGTTGACCAGGCTGCCGATGGTAGCGCCGGAGGTCAGCAGGAGGGCGGTGGCGCCGCTGATCAAGCCGCTGTTGGCCATGACGGAAACGGTGCCGCTTTCATCCCGGATGCCCTGTTGGGCCAGGATGGTGCCGGTGTTGGACACGGTGCCGACGGCGGCGTTGCCCGAAAGATGGATGCCCACCACGGTGGGCGCCGACACGGTGGCGCCGGTGTCGATCAGGCCGGCGTTGACCAGGGTGCCGATGGTGGCCGTACCCACCTCGATGCCGATGCCGCCCGTGGTCAGGTGGCCGACGCCGGCGTTGACCAGGGTGCCGACGGTGGCGCCGTTGCCGATGGAAACGGCGACCGTTTCCGCGTCGACCGTGCCGGTCAGTGTCAGGCTGGCGGCGTTGGCGCCGATGTAATCGTTGGTGGCCATGGCCACCAGGTTGCCGCCGCTGGTGCCTAGCGTGGCGGTGAGGGGGGCCAGGCCGATGGCGACCGTGCCGCTCAGCCCCGTGTAGGTGCCGCCCGCGGCGGCCACCAGGGTGCTTAGCGCGTCGCCCACCAGATAGGTGCCGCCGGCCGACAGGGTGGATACCGAGGCGTTGACCGTGCCGCCGGTGATGGTGGCGTTGCCGCTGACCACCAGTTCACCGCTATTGCCCAGCCCCAGGGTGCCGGACGCCTGGCTGTAGCCGCCGGTGACGCTGATGATGCTGGCCAACGTGACCGAGGCGCCGTTGTTCACCAGGGCATGGCCGGCGGCGTTGACGGCATCTGCCAGCAGCAGGTTGCCGCCCAGTACCACGTTGCTGAGCGTGTTGGTGATGGTGCCGCCGGTCAGCACGCCTACCGTGCCGGCCGACCCGCCGGTGATGGACAGGTCCACGGCGGACAGATTCTGGATGTTGCCTGACAGCGTGCCGGTGTTGACCAGTTGCCCCAGGCTGCCGCTGGCGGCGATGTAGACGGCTGTGGTGGCGGACAGGCTGTCGCTGTTGGTCAGGGTGGCCAGCGTGCCGCCGATGTAGTCGGTGCTGGCCAGCAGCACCAGGGCGTTGCCCACCGTGTCGCTGGTGACGCTGACATGGGTTGTCGGGTTGATGACGACGGAGACGCCGGTGAAATCGGACCCCGTGCCGCCGCCCACCAGGGTGGCAGGGCTGCCCACGACGTAATTGTTGCCGGTACCGGGAGTGACGGTGACGTTGGCGTTGGTCAGGCTGGCGCTGCCGCTGACCGACAGCGCGCCGCTGTTGGTCAGGACCAGGCTGCCGCCCGTCTGGACATAGGCGCCGGTGATGCCGATGGAATTGACCAGGGTCAGGGCGGCGCCGGTATCATAGACGGTATGACCGGTGGCGTTGATGCGGTCGTTCAGCAGCAGGTTGCCGCCGGTGAAATACAGGTCGCTGGCGCCGTTGGTGAGCACGCCCACGGCGGTGGTGCCGCCGGGATAGCCGGTCAGGGTGCCGATGGTGGCGCCGCTGCCGCCCAGGATGGTCAGGTTGGGCTGGCTGGCGCCGACGGTGCCGTTGGTGATGCTGCCGGCGATGGTGCCGGAGTTCACGAGGGTCAGGAGCGCGCCGTTGACTTCCATGACCAGGGCCCGCGCGGCCGAGATCAGGCCGCTGTTGATCAGCGTGCCAAGGGTGGTGGTGCGTTGCGCGATGCCGTAGTTGTAGGTGGAGGTTCCGTTGCCGCCGCCCGCGAGGATGGTGCCGCTATTGACCAGTGTGCCTATGCTACCCGTGTTGAGGATGCCGGCGGCATTGCCCGCGCCGCTGGTGACGTCGATGGTGCCGGCGTTGATCAGGGTGCCGACGGTGTTGAGCGAGCCGCCGACCCCGGATAGGTAGATGCCTATGGCAATAGTGGAGAGGGGTTTGATCAGGCCGGTGTTGGACAGGACGCCAATGGTGCTGCTGGCGGCCACGATGCCATATTGAGCTTGGATGGTGCCGGTGTTGGACAGGGTGCCGACGGTGGCGCGCAACGCGGTGGCGATGCCGCTCTGTGCGATGCCACTGGTCGAAATGTGGGTATCGATCAGGCCGGCGTTGACCAGGGTGCCGATGGCGGCGGCGGTGCCGACGCTGATGCCGACGGTGTCGGCGGTCAGGTGCCCGACGCTGGCGTTGACCAGGGTGCCCAGGCTGACGCCGGCCGCCACATAGGCGGCGGCGATCGCGGTGCCGCCGGTATCGACCGTGCCGGTCAGCGTCAGGCTGGGCGTGCTGGCGCCGATATAGTCGTTGTTGGCCAGCGCCAGCAGGTTGTCGCCGTCCGTGCCGATGCCGGCGGCGAAGCGGGTGAGGGCGGTGGTGATGCTGCCGGTCACGCCGCTGTAATTGCCGCTGCCGGCGGCCACCAGGGTGGCCACCGTGTCGCCCACAAGATAGGTGGCGTTTGACGCCAGGGTGGACAGGTTGGCGGTCACCCGGCCGCCGGTCAGGCTGGCGCTGCCGCTGACCACCAGTTCGCCGGCCCCGCTCAGCGCCAAGGTGCCCGACGTCTGGGTATAGTCGCCAGTGACGTTGACGATGCTGGTCAGCGAGACGGTGGCGCCGCTGTTGATCAGGGTGTGGCCGCTGACGTTGATGGCGTCGTTCAGCAGGAAGGCGCCGGTCAGGATCAGGTTGCTGAGCGTGTTGCTGATGGTGCCCTGGCCGCTCATGCCGGTGTAGGTGCCCACCGCGGTACCGCCGCCCAGCGTCAGGTTGCTGGTGCCGTCGTTGATGATGGCGCCCAGGATGGTGCCGTTGTTGCGCAGCGCGCCCAGGGTGCTCTGGCTGGAAATGGATATGGCGAAGCTGGACCCGCCGATCACGCCGCTGTTGACGATGCTGGTGATGCTGGTGATGCTGGGGAATGACGGTCCGAGGATCAGCGCGATGCCGCCCAGGCCGGTCTTGATGGTGCCGCCGGCGGTGATCACCAGCGGGTTGACCTGGGCGCCGCTGAACAGGGCGGCGATGGTGCCGGCGCTGATCACCGTGTTGCCGGTCAGGGTCACGCCGCCGGACAAAAAGTTGCCGCTGTAGGTGGTGTAGGCGTCCAGGGCGCGGGCGGGGCGGGGGGCCGCCATGCCCGTGGCGACCACCATCAGGGATGATCCGGCCAGCAGGATCCGCCGGGACAAGGGCCGCCGGGACCGGCGTCCGCCATCTACCACTTTCGGGTGGGTAGCGGCCGTGCTGTTATCCTGCTTAACCATGAAATCCCCCAACCCTCTTCCCCAAGCCGCCTCTTAAACGCCCGCACTGTCCAGCCCCAGGCTGCGGTCTTTAAGCACACGTTGCTGTTGTGATTCTCGCTGAAACCGACCTGGCTTACCCCGGTATGGATTCAAGCAATTTTCGGAATATTGTATAGCATTATAAATGCGGGTTGCAAATAAACCAATGATACCCCTGCACATCCCTCGCTAGGCTGCGCAGTCGACCACCATATCCCGCTGTCCCGGCCGCTACCCGTCATGCGGGAAACCGCCGATGTGGTCATGGGGACGCCAAGCCGTCCGGAAACTTTGGGTGGCAAGGGGCGGCGGCCTCGGACGGCTTAAGCCGATGTGGGTGCCCCGTCGTCGCCACCGGCCCGGCCCCCGCGATGGCGCCTGGGCATTCCAGCCTGCGGTCAGGCGCCAAACAAGGGGCTGGCATCTATGGTGCGGACGGGTAAGGTGTGGGCGCCGAAACCTTCGCTACCGCGCCGTTCCTTGCCAGAGGCCCCATGTCGTCCACGTCCCTCTCCGCCGCCCCCGATGCCACCCTGGTGGATGGCCTGCGCCTGGCCATGCGCCGCCTGGCCGCCACCGTTTCAGTGGTGACGTTGCGGGATGCGCAGGGGCCCGCCGGCACCACGGTCAGCGCGCTGTGCTCGCTCAGCTTCGATCCGCCGTCGGTGCTGATCGCCCTGAACCGGTCGGCCAGCATGCACGACCGGCTGCTGGCGGCGGACACCTACGCCATCAACATCCTGCATGCCGACCAGCACGCCATCTCCCAGGCCTTCGGTTCCTCCCAGCGCAAGGAGGACCGGTTCGAGGAAGGCGCGTGGGAAGACGTGATGGGCGCGCCGGTCCTGATCGGCGCCCAGTCGGTGCTGGTCTGCCGCCGCGCCGCCGAACTGCCGCACGGCAGCCACCGTGTCATCGTGGGTGAGGTGCTGTGGACCCGCAACCTGGATGAAGTGAACCCGTTGCTGTACGCCGACGGCGGTTATCGCCGGCTGGGTTGAGGCTTCCGTCACAGGCAACCGTGGCGGCATGCCGGTATAAGCTCGGGCGACACCAAGGTTACCGGGGCTCAAGGACATGGCGCCTGCATCTTCCGTCACGCTTACGCCCGCGCAGGCGCGCGCCATCTGGCTGAACGCCCAGCGTCTGGTGGAACCGGCGCCCTTCGGCGCGGGGGCGGACGCGACGCGGGCGGCGGTGGAACATCTGGGCTATGTCCAGATCGACACCATCAACGTCATCGAGCGCAGCCACCACCACATCCTGTTCACGCGCATCCCCGACTATGCCCGCGCGGATCTGGAACAGGCGCAGTCCACCGACCGCTCGGTGTTCGAATACTGGACCCACGCGCTGGCCTATGTGCCCACGCGCGACTATCGCTATTTCATGCCGGCGATGCGGCGGGTCCGCACCGATCCGCCGGCCAGCTATGCCGCCATCGAGCCTGCGGAATACCGCGCCCTGCTGCGCCGCATCCGGGAGGAGGGGGCGCTCAGCATCCGCGATATCGAGGACGAGGTGCTGGAGGAAAAGACCCACCCCTGGGCCAGCCGCAAGCCGTCCAAGCGCCTGATGCGGTTCGGTTTCTACAACGGCGACCTGGCCATCGCCCGGCGCACCGGCATGCTGAAGGCCTATGACCTGGCCGACCGCCATTTCGGCTGGGAAACACGGCCGCGCCCCGCCACGGACGCGCAGATCGCGGAGTACACGCTGCGCCGCGCGCTGACGGCGCAGGGATTGGTCAGCCTGGATTCCATCTGCTATGGCAGCCTGCCCCTGAAGGCGCAGGTGGCGCCACTGATCGACCGCTTGGTGCGCCGCCGGGAATTGGTGCCCGTGCAGGTGCAAAGCTTTGAGAAGGTGGTGCACTGGGCGACACCCGCGGCGCTGGCCACGGCCGGGGATGGCACCGCACCCCTGGTGCACATCCTGTCGCCTTTCGACCCGCTGGTCATCCAGCGCAAGCGGCTGGAGATGCTGTTCGGCTATGTCCACCGTTTCGAGGCCTACGTGCCGCCGCCCAAGCGGGTGCTGGGCTATTTCGCCCTGCCGGTGCTGGTGGGCGATCAGGTCGTGGCGGCATTGGACCTCAAGACCGACCGCGCCAATCGTCGCCTGCTGATGCAGCAATGGACCTGGATGGTGCCGGAACGCCCGGACCTGAAGGCCGCCATCGAGGACGCGCTGGCGCGGTTCGAGCGGTTTCAGCTGGCGTGAGCGCTATCGCTCCGTGCGGATGGTGAAGGCGCCGGGGCCCGACCATGCGATAACGCGGTAGGATGTCTTGATCAGCCCCAAATCCTTGAGATGCCCGACCAATGCGGCGGGACACCAGTCGCGGCCATCGGAAAACAGCGCGTCCAAGGCGATCAGCCGCTGGACCAGCGCCAGCCGGTCGGCGGCGTCGGGGAGGGCGCGCGACAGGGTGTCATCGGCACCGGAGGCCGTGAAGCCCAAATCCATCAGCGCCTGCCGCTGCGCCGTCGTGGCGGCGCGGGCCACCGCACGTCCGCCGGCGATGTCGGTGACAAGGATATGGTTCAGCGGGTCAGCCGCCATGGTGTTCACTTCCACCAGTAACTGAAGGCCCGCCAGCGCTTCCCCATCCGGTCGGCGGCCCAATTGGCCGTTCGTGAGGAGTCCAATTGCGACCGATATCACCCATGTTCTCGCTCAAATCGGGTCACCCCCGGTCACTGCCGGGTCGCATGATCAGCCGATCATCGTGGTGGCGGGCCCGGCATTCCCCTTCAATAGGAAGGGGCGTGACGATACAGTTCTCTTTTTTGGTCATCGTAGCCGAAGTGCCAATCCGGCCATCCATTAATGGGATTGTCCGTGGAACATACGACAGATACGCCTAATTTTGGGTATGGTATTAAATAATAGAATTTAAAACCCTCTGGGGGATTGAGTTCGGCTACAATGTCTCCTTCTTCATTAAATATGTTTAATTTGCACGGTATATTTTCGTTGTCCTTATTTTTCAGCACGAATATTAAGCATCTTTCCTGATCTGCTTGTATGAAATTTACTCCGTCGAGCGAAATATTTATGGGGTTTCGATCAAAAATCCAACCCAGCGTCGAAATCCCATCCGTATGGAGTTCCGATATTCTTAATATCATGGAGCATATCCTTCTCTTGGTCGCGATCGGCGCCGTTTTAGTCAAATCATGGCCAGAAGGGGCGTTGCCAAGATACCACTCTAGACGGCAATCACGATTTGTGGGCCAAGCCCTCAGGGGCATACTCCATCTCTGTACATGCAGTTTATCTGTATATCTGTTCTGGCATTGCCCCCCTTCGGTACAGGATAAGAATTCATCGGAGTTTCAGGCATCCACGGGTCATACCCCCCAGGCGCTGGGAGTAACCCACAAGCCAACCCCAGCGGGTTCACCCACTGTATGGGATTGGGCGCGTAGGCGGCAATGTTGCTGCCGCCCCTCAGCCTGCACGCAAAATTCTTGTGGGTATAATCAAACTCAACTCAATGATTTTGTGAATAATACCATGCAAATATTGTTGGTTATGGCGTTGCCTTAAATACCTTCCTATTCTGATTCTGTGTTTCGAGAAGAACAGAGTATGCATCATTTTCGCTCTTCTGTATTCTTTCGCACTCATCTTGAGTGATCTCGACATCAACAAAATCAGGGACAATTTCTCCCCGATCATATCGGGCATACAGGGAACCGTCCTTTCTTATGATTTTAACACCGAATGCGGAAGCTATGATCATGATCCCTCTCAAAATATCGGGGTGGCGAAATACGTGCCAGGCGGGGCTGGGTCGATGGTCGCTTCCGGAATGCCGCCGGCTGTGCGGCCGCCCGGCACCCATTGCGAATTCGCCCCCAGCTCGTTTCCGTCCGACATGCGTAGACCTTGCGGATTGGGAACGTCAACCCGCATGGGATTATCGCCCAAGGTACCGGGCTCCAGGCTGAGGCTCTGCTCAAGCTCGGTGACGCTTCCTCCCGCATTTGTAATCAAGTCGTCGGCCACAGACTTGGGCATCACGAAAGTGCCGCCTGGTGGTCCAAGATTCTCAGTGGGGGTGTAAGAGGTTATTTTTGTCACGCCTCCCTGGAAAGGCTCCAGGTGGGCGTCGATCGCTTCTTGTGAGAAGTAGGTCGATGGATTGGGGCGTGATCCTTTGGGTGTTCCAAGGATCTCGGCCTGTTGCGCTTCACTGAGTTCCAACCCACAAGCCAGCCCCAGCGGGTCCACCCACTGTATGGGATTGGGCGCATAGGCGGCAATGTTGCTGCCGCCCCTCAGGCGGATGGGGTCCTGGTTGATGAAGCGCCCCTGGGCCGGGGCGTAATAGCGGTGGCGGTTGTAGTGCAGGCCGGTTTCGGTATCGTGGTACTGGCCCTGGAACCGCAGCGGGTTGGGCACGGTGGCGACATAGGTGCGGGCCAGCTGGCCCCAGGCCTTGTGGTCGGCGGCCCAGACCACCTCGCCGTTGTCGTTGGTCAGTTCCTGCGGCGTGCCCAGATGGTCCAGGTGATAGTGATAGGCCTGGGTGGGCGCGTCGGCGTTGGCGCGGCGTAGCTGGGCCAGGGGACGGAAGCTGCCGGGTTCGTAGATGTAGAGCGTGGCCAGCGGATCGGCGGCGTTCTCCGGCGTCTGGCCGCTTTCGGCCAGCAGGGTGTCGCCGTCCCACAGGAAGCTGGTGCGCTGCCAGGCCGGAGCCGCTGCCGTTGCCGCGTCGTTGGCGGCGGCGGGCGGGGTGTGGGCGCTTTCCTTCCACACGCGGCGGCCCAGGGCGTCGTAGCCGAAGCGGGTGAGCGTGCGGCCCTTACGGCTGTTCTCCTCCACCTCCGCCAGGCGGTTGCCGGCGTCGTAGCGGTAATCCACCGCCACGGCGCCGCCGGCGGCCCGCCATTCCTTCACCCGGTTACCCCAGGCATCGTACTGGAACTTGGCGTCGCCGTGCACCAGCAGGCGGTCACCCCTGGCCTCGCCGCCCCAGAACTCCGCATCCGGGCCGGCGGCCAGGATGTTACCGGCGGGGTCGGTGACGAACTGCTCCGGATTGGTGCCGTCCACCGCCAGCAGCCGGTCGCAGGCGTCATAGCGGTACTGCTTCACGCCGCGCCGCGCATCCTCCAGCAGGGTCAGGGTGTCGGCGGCGTCGTAGCCGTAGGTGCGGGCGTAGACGGGAGCGCCCACGCCGCCCGTTGCCCGGCGCCGGCCTTCCTGGCGCACCAGGCGGCCTTGCGGGTCGAAGGCCTGCACCTGGTGGATGCCGCCGGCCAGGCGTTCCACCTCACGCCCCGCCGCGTCATGGGCGAAGCGGGCCAGCGCCGTGCCGTCCAGGAACCGATGCCTCTCAGAGCCTGGCCCATAAATAAGTGGAGTGATATCAGTCACTTGTGATTCGTTCTGTTTGCGAAGACGAGAATGGATCCCAAGATTATGTGGACTGATACCACCCGTCGTCAGTATCGGCGGGATCATCTGAAGTATGCAAGCGATCTGACGAACGAAGAATGGGACGTCCTGTGCCCGGCGCTTCCTGTCGCGTACCGGCGGGGCCGTCCGCGTGAGGTGGAGCTACGGTCGGTGGTGGAGGCGATTTTCTACGTGCTGGAGGGCGGATGCGCGTGGCGGATGCTGCCGGACAGCTTTCCGCCGCGGACAACGGTACAGCGTTACTTCTACACTTGGCGGAACGACGGGACGTGGAAGCGGGTGAACCATCTGCTGCTGATGCGTGCGCGGGAAAGGATGGGCCGCGAGGCCAGCCCCAGCGCCGGGGTGATCGACAGCCAATCGGCCAAGACCACGGAGGCCGGTGGCGTGCGTGGGTATGACGCAGGCAAGAAGGTGAAAGGCCGCAAACGCCATATCATCACGGATACCAATGGGTTACTGGTTGGTGCGGTTGTTCATGGCGCCGATATCCAGGACCGCGATGGCGCTCCTTCGGTACTGGCTTCGATCCGCGCCGCGTTCCCGTGGCTGCGGCATGTCTTCGCCGATGGCGGCTACGCGGGCGACAAGTTGGAGACCGCCCTGGCCACCATGGGTAATTGGACCCTGGAGATCATCAAGCGATCCGACACCGCCCAGGGCTTCGTCGTCCTGCCCAAGCGCTGGGTGGTGGAACGGACCTTCGCCTGGTTGGGCCGGAATCGCCGCCTCGCCAAGGACTTCGAACGGGGAACCGACACCGCAACGGCTTGGATCTTCACTGCCAGCGTCAAGCTCCTCACCAGGAGATTGGCAAGGACATAAAACTACCTATCCGATTCCGGGCCGGACTCTCAGGCCATGATCTACGACGAAACGCTCATCTCTGATTCCTAAACGGACTCTTATGTCACGCCCCGCTGGGGGGCGTGGAACGTGGCTTAAGATTGCGCGCCGCAGATGCGTATACGGTCATGTGTCGTGCGTATGGCTAACTCCAGGAAATTATGATGCTGCTGGAACCGCCACGGGGATCGTAGCTCGATGCTATACTGCCCCACTGAAAGAGATATCTTACCGCCGTTCGGTCTTGAGTATCTGGGGGGCCGAGCTTCTGCTCAAGATATTGCTTATGGACCTCAGCCAAATCTTCCATGGACACATTTTTTCGGGTAAGAGAAATGCTTATCTTATTCAAATTTCCATTGAAAAAAGATAAGGAGACATGGCCGCGATCTCCATCAAAATCATATGGGCCAGTTAGAATGTATATCCAACCGGTTTTCATATCATCTTCTCTAAGTATGTTAATGCCAGAAGATCTTGCAGTAGAAATATTCAATCCTTTTTGCAATATTATTTGATTTCCTAGATAAATTAATCCTAAAATTGCGTTTATATTTGCTTTCATATTTTTAGTTCCCGAATGGAATTGAGTATAATGGCTTTAGAGACGTCTTGTAACTAGGGATGAATACCTGCGTTGCGCCGCCGGTTCCATATTGCGGGTTGGCAAGCGTCTGGCCCGTTGCCGCAGGCGCTTCCTCCGCTACCTCATAAACGGTTACGCCGCTACGGTATTTTGGGAAGTCTGGATTATCTATATTCGGTCTAATTTGGAGATTGTTATAATAACCCTCCGCTGTGCCTCCGGTCGCCTCGTATGCTTCCATCGTGGTGTAGTATTCGGAGGGGCCGGGCGACGCGCCCACCACAATCTGTCCTTTTTGCAGGGTGATGTCCTTATAGTCATCGACGCCAGGATATCGTTCATTTCCCTGCCAAGCCTTGGCCTGTTCAGCGGGGGTGAGTGCCTCTCCCTCCAACCCGCACGCCAGTCCCATCGGATCGACCCACTGTACCGGATTGGGCGCATAGGCGGCAATGTTGCTGCCGCCCCTCAGGCGGATAGGGTCCTGGTTGATGAAGCGGCCCTGGGCCGGGGCGTAATAGCGGTGGCGGTTATAGTGCAGGCCGGTTTCGGCGTCATGGTACTGGCCCTGGAACCGCAGCGGGTTGGGCACGGTGGCGACATAGGTGCGGGCCAGCTGGCCCCAGGCCTTGTGGTCGGCGGCCCAGACCACCTCGCCGTTGTCGTTGGTCAGTTCCTGCGGCGTGCCCAGATGGTCCAGGTGATAGTGATAGGCCTGGGTGGGCGCGTCGGCGTTGGCGCGGCGTAGCTGGGCCAGGGGACGGAAGCTGCCGGGTTCGTAGATGTAGAGCGTGGCCAGCGGATCGGCGGCGTTCTCCGGCGTCTGGCCGCTTTCGGCCAGCAGGGTGTCGCCGTCCCATAGGAAGCTGGTGCGCTGCCAGGCCGGAGCCGCTGCCGTTGCCGCGTCGTTGGCGGCGGCGGGCGGGGTGTGGGCGCTTTCCTTCCACACGCGGCGGCCCAGGGCGTCGTAGGCGAAACGGGTGAGGGTGCGGCCCTTGCGGCTGTTCTCCTCCACCTCGGCCAGGCGGTTGCCGGCGTCGTAGCGGTAATCCACCGTCACGGCGCCGCCGGCGGCCCGCCATTCCTTCACCCGGTTGCCCCAGGAATCGTACTGGAACTTGGCGTCGCCGTGCACCAGCAGGCGGTCACCCCTGGCCTCGCCGCCCCAGAACTCCGCATCCGGGCCGGCGGCCAGGATGTTACCGGCGGGGTCGGTGACGAACTGCTCCGGATTGGTGCCGTCCACCGCCAGCAGCCGGTCGCAGGCGTCATAGCGGTACTGCTTCACGCCGCGACGCGCATCCTCCAGCAGGGTCAGGGTGTCGGCGGCGTCGTAGCCGTAGGCGCGGGCGTAGACGGGATCGCCCACACCGCCCGCCGCCCGCCGGCGGCCTTCCTGGCGCACCAGGCGGCCTTGCGGGTCGAAGGCCTGGACCTGGTGGATGCCGCCGGCCAGGCGTTCCACCTCACGCCCCGCCGCGTCATGGGCGAAGCGGGCCAGCGCCGTGCCGTCCAGGCCGACCGCCGCCGGCCGGTTCTCGGGCGTCCAGGCCACATCAATGCGCCGCCCATCGGGCAGCAATGTCGCGATGCGCCGGCCCCGCTGGTCGCGCACGTGCCGTATCTCAAGCCCGCCCTGCGTTTCGGCCAGCAGGCGGCCGATGGGGTCATAGGCGAAGCCGACGTGGGTATCCGGGGTATCGGCTGTGACCAGCCGGCCGGCGCCGTCATAAGCGAAGCGGTTGACGCGGCCGTCGGCATACTGGGTTTCCAGCAGCCGGCCCACGATGTCGCGGGCATAGCGCGTGGTCCGTCCCTGGTCCTCCACCGCCATGACGTGGCCGGCGCCATCGCGCTGATAATCCAGCCGGCGGCCATCGAACCCGGTCTCGCCCACCAGCCGCCCGACCAGATCGTAATCCAGGGCGTAATGCTCGCCCTTCTGGTTGGTCAGGCCCACCAGGTTCAGGTCGCTGTCATAGGCGTAGCGGAAGACGGAACCGTCGGCCGATGTCCGCTCCAGCGGATAGGGCAGGCCGTCATAGCGCCAGCGCGTCGCCCGGCCCAGCGGGTCGGTGTGGCGGGTGACGTGGTCCTCCGCGTCGTATTCCAGCGTGACGGTGCCGCCGTCGGGACGATGGACGGCGGTGATGTTGCCGTTGGCGTCGCGGACCATCCGCACGGGCGCGTCATTGGCCCGCCGCACCTCGACCACACGGCCCAGGGCGTCATGGCCATAACGCCGCGAGATGGCCTTGTCGGTCCCTTCCGCCAGCAGGTCGCCGGCGGTCGACCAAGTATAGCGCCGTATCACGCCCAGGCCGTCCTGCACGGCCAGCGGCTGGCCGCGCGTGTCGCGCAGATAACGCACGGTGTGGCCCAGCGGGTCGGTGTGGCTGGCCAGGTTGCCGCGCCGGTCATAGGCGTAGCGGTACACGGCGCCATCGACCGAGGTCACCTGGACAGGCCGTCCCAGGGTGGGGTCGGTCAGGCCAGCGGCGCCGTAGGCCAGGGTGAGGGTGCCGCCGTCCGGGCCCATCCGTTCGACCAGGCGGCCCAGATCGTCATAGATGGCCTGGCTGGTGGTGCCGTCCGGCCCGACGACGGCCAGCAGGTTGCCGGCCTCGTCATAGCGGCGACGGGTGATGCCGCCCAGCGGATCCACCTCTTCATCCACCAGGCCCAGACTGTTCCAGCGATAGCGGGTGACAGCACCCCGGCCGGTGGTGACCACCGTGGTGTGGGCCTCGGTATCGTAGGACAGTTGCGCCCGGTAAAGCCCGGGCTCGCCGTCCAGCGTCACGCCCCAGGTGTCGACGCAACGCGCCCGCCGACCCAGCGCCACATCATCCCAGACGAAGTGGAAGGCCAGGCCGCCGCGCCGCGTCTCCTCCACCAGCAGATGGTTGTCGTAGCGATAGTGCCAGGCGTTGCCGCGCGCGTCGGTCGCCTGCACCAGGTCGCCGGCGTCGTCATAGACATAGCTGACCAGGCGCAGGGTGCCCCCGGCATCTGGGGCGGGGCCGTCCACGGCGGTGATGCGTCCGGCTTCGTCCGTGGTCATGGCATAGGCGCGGCCGGCGGCGTCCTGGATGCCGGTCAGCCGGCCGTTGGCGCCGCGATGCAGGGTGATGGCGTTGTCGTTGGGATCGACGATATGGACCAGGCGGCGCAGGCCGCTGTCGGTGTCGCGGTCCCCGAACAGGTAGACCATGCCGGCGTAGGTGCTCAGCCAATAGCGTTGCCCGTCGGTGTGCAGGACCAGCCGCTCCACCAGGTTCAGGGTGGGCCGGCCGGGCGCGGGGTCGCTGAAAAAGGCCAGGCGGCCATCCGCCAGCCGCGCTGCCCAGCCGCCGCCGTTGACCCAGCGATACAGCGCCATGTCATAAGGGTGATGCCAGCCGGAACCCAGGTCGCCCTGGTGGGTGGAGCTTGAGAACCAGACGCGCGACCAGGCGAGGGGCAGGGGGCCCGGCACCCCGAAATCCGCGGCTTCGGTGAACAGTTCACCCGTCGCCACGTCCACCGGATGGCCGGCGGTGAGGCGGCTGGCGCCCTTGGCGCCGGCATAGCCGCCCAGCGCGCCGCCCAGCGCCTCGCCGATGATGCGCCCGCGCTCGCCACCCACGGCCTGGCCGATGGCGCCGCCCACCTTGGCGCCCACCGCCCCCAGCGCCAGGCTGGCGACCGTGCTTTCGCCGAAGCCCAGCAGGCCGCACATGCCCTCGGCCATGAAAGCGCCGGCCGCACCCGCCCCCAGGGCTAGCAGCGACCCGCCGATCATCAGCACCTGGGCCAGGGTGTTGGCCCAGGCCGGCACCTCGCCATGGATGGGCATGTAGGTTTCGGGCTCGCGCCCGATGAAGACGTCGTGCGAGCCGTCCATGATGGACCCGTCGCATTCCAGCTTGTCGCCGATGCGGGCGGCCGGCTTGCCGTTGATGAAGACGGTCTTGCTGCCCTGGGCGATGTGCTGGTCCGGCGGGCCGTCGCGTGAGCACGCCGCCGCGTCCTGGACGGCGCGGGCGGCGGGCTTGTCGTTGATCAGCACGTTGTCGGAGCATTCGGGCGCGATCACGCCCGTCTGGTCGGCGAAGGTGCTGCCCAGCGCTTCGCCCAGCAGGGCGCCGCCGCCGGTGGCCGCCATGGCCCCGCCCACCGCCGCGATCACGCCCAGCGCCGCTCCGCCCGTGCCCACCACGGCGATGACGGCCAGGGCGGCGCCCAGGCCGATGGCGGCGCCGACCAGGAAGCCGCTCAAGGCGCTGGTGTGCTGGATGGGGTCCTCCAGCCGGGCAGCCCCATACTGCGGTGCGCTGTCCGGCATGGGTCAGCTCCGGTGGCCGGGGGCGGCCGGCAAAGAGGGGATCAGGGACATGGGGGCGTTCCGGGCGGGAGGGGGCGTCAGGTGCTGGCGGGTGCCGCCGGCCAGGCGAAGCTGTTCAGGATCTGCATGAACTGCGCGTCGGCATCGGGGAATTCCGGCAGCCGGGCGGTGTTGACGATGGTGATGTTGCGGCCGTCGGGCAGCAGGCTGTAGATCTGGCGCTGCTTGATGGGGCCGGCGCCGGCGTCCCACTGGAACACCAGTTCCACCGCCGCCCGGCCGGCCAGCATGACATCCTGCCGGGTGATCAGCTGGAAGCTGCGCGCCCGCGCGATCAAGTCCTTCAGCTGTCGGTTGACATAGCCGCCCAGGGTCTCGTCCGCCTGGGGCCGGTCGTAGGCGACCATGATGTTGGGCACCACCGGGCTGCCGCTGGGCGGGGCGGACCAGGCGATCATGGAGCGGTCCACCCAGCTGTCGGGCAGCTGGATGGAGAAATCTTGGGTGCGGCAGGTCTGGGGCATGGAACGTTTCCTTTACACTTTGCCCAGGATGCGGGCGACGGCCAGCGCGCTGTCCGCGTCGGTGCTGCCCGTGCTGGGCAGCGGGGCGGCCTGGGCGGTGCTGCCGAGCGAGGAGGTCTGCGGCAGCGCGCCGCCGGACAGGGACGGGGCCGACAGCGACGGGCTGGTGATCGACGGACTCGACAGCGACGGCGCGCTGAGCGAGGGCGTTGAGACCGACGGCGCCGAATAAGAAGGCGCTGACGGCAGTGTGCCGGCCAGGCCGCTGGTGGAAGGCAGGCCGGAAGCACTGGCCGCCGTGGGCAGGGCGGAGGTGCCCGGCAGCGCGCCGCCGCTCAGGGACCCTGCGGAGGTGGCACCCGGGATGCCATTTGCCGAGACACTGGGCAGAGCCCCCGTGCCCAAAGATGAGGTGGACGGCGCCGTCAAGGATGGGCTGCCGCCGGCCAGGGTGGAGGCCACGGTGCCGGCGGTGCCGCTGTTGCCCGCACCGCCGCCGAGCGCCTGCGCCGCCGTGCCCAGGCTGGAACCCGAGGTGGCGGACGGCAGGGCCGAGGTGGCGCCGCTGCCCAGCGCGCTCGCCGAACCAAAGCCCGGCGGTGCCGCGGACGCGGACAGCGGCGTGTAGGGCTGGATGCCGAGGCTGGCGCCGATGGCGCCGGGCTGGACGGTGGCGAGGGGGACGGTGGTCATCCGGAACTCTCCCGGTGCGGGGGCGAAAATTGGGGGAAACGGGGCGTCAGCTGCTGCAGTTCAGCCAGATTTTCTGGCCGTCCTGGCTGATGCCGTCCTTGTCCATCACCACCGTGCTGCCGTTGCTGGTGACGATGATGTGGTCGGTGGTCATCTGGATCAGGCTTTTGCCGACTTGCAGCACCAGTAACTCGCCGGCGGTGATCACCAGGTTCTTGCCGATGGTCTCGAACATGTTGTTCTGGACGACCATGGAGAGGTCTTTCTGGGAGTGGAAGGCGATCTCTTCCGCGCCGGCCTTGTCTTCCAGGGTGAACAGGTTGAAGCCACCACCGCCCGGGCTGCTGGCGGTGCGGAAGGTGGTTTGCGTCTGCTGGCCCGGCAACCCTAAGGGGACGGGGGTGTCGGAGTTGGGGACGCTGCCGATGACCAGGGGGCGGTCAGGATTGCCCTCCAGGAAGGCGACGACGACCTCCATGCCCATGCGGGGGATGGTCTGGGCACCGAAGCCTCGACCGGCCCAGCCCTGGGCGACACGGACCCAGCAGGAACTGCCCTCGTCGGACTGGCCGCGGCGGTCCCAGAAGAACTGGACCTTGATGCGGCCGAAAGCGTCGCTGTGGATCTCCTGGCCCTTGGGACCGACGACCATGGCGGTCTGCAATCCGCCGACGGTGGGCCGGGGCGTGATGCGGCGGGGGGCGTAGGGGGTGGCCGCCGGCATGCAGGTGAGGCGGTTGCTGTAGCCGCTGCGGCTGGCGCCGCCGCTCTCGTAACTCATGTCGCTGGCGCTGTGGCTGACGGAGAGGACGACATAGGCGCCGTTTTCGGATGCCACGGGATGGCCGGTCAGCTGGAAGCGGCCGCAGGGGGCGAGCGATCGGCAATCGCCGGCGGCCTGTACGGTCTCACGCTCCACCTCCTCGGCCTGCATGGCCAGCTTGGTGCGGCGCTCGCCGTCGCCGGGGGTGTCGTGCAGGCCGGGATAGTCGAAAAACTCGTGCTGGGGGTCTTGGCGGAAGGTTGAGACGGTGGGGACCGTCTGGTGCAGGTTGGCCTTGGCGGTCTGGAAGTTGTAGTCGGTGGTGGCCCATGAGCTGGCCTGGTAGGCGTGGCTGCGGTGCCATTCGGTGATGTGGTTGGTCTGGGCGGAGGCGGCGCTGAACTGGATCATCGGCTCATCCCCCGCCAGGTAGGCGGAGGTCTGGTGGCCCAGGACCAGGGTGTGGCGTCCCGGCTCATGGCGGAAGAAATAATAGAGGCCGTCCTCTTCCATCAGGCGGGAGACGAAGGCGAAGTCGGTCTCGCGGTACTGGACGCAGTACTCGCGCGGCGGGGGCGGGGTGACGCCGGAGAAATCGACGTTGGTGTAGCCCATCTCGCCGAAGATGGTGGCGAGAATGTCCAGGGTGGTCTTGTTCTGGAAGATTCGGCAGTCGCTGGTGCGGGTGAGGAACCAGAGCCAGGGGACGACGCGCAGGTTGTAGTGGCGCTGTCCGCGCGCGGCGGCGTGCCCGCCGGTCAAGGAGGCGACGACGCCGTTGAAGGTGCGGTAGACGCCGTCCTGCAGGCGCAGGTTCAGATCCACGCCCTGGGCGACCAGGACGCTGGGATCCAGGTTGTCGTCCAGGGCGCGCACGGTGGCGTTGAACTCGAACAGCGCCGACACGCCCTCGCCACCCTTCAGCGCCTCCAGCAGCAGCTGGTCGGCACCCAAGGGGCTGGTGATCGACAGCAGCCGGTCCGTTTGCGTGTAGCCGTCCATGGGGTCCTCATTGCCCGGTGATGGGCCGTCTCATGTCGTTACGAAGTTGATCAGCCCGCAGGCGCCAGGGCGCTCAGCAACGTGGTGATGGCAATGTCGAGGCCGCGCTTGTTGATGGCGGCCAGCAGATAGGGATCGGGCTTGGGGGCTGGTGTCAGCAGCGTGAAAACGGCCCAGCCCTTGGAGGTGACGATCACGGTCTGGCGCACCAGCGCCTGGCGGCCGTTGATCGTGCCGGTGCTGTCGGCGGTCGCCAGATGAATGTCGGGCAGATCGGTTGTCACAGCCTGTAGCGTGCCGTCGGGGAAACTGGTGCCCAACTTGCGCATGCCCTCCGCCGCCAGGTGCGCGACCTGGACGGCATCCTTGAAACGTCCGCGCGGCGCCGTATAGACGGTCATCATGCCGACACGCTCGCTTCCAGAGCCGTTCGACAGGCTCCAGGCCTGGCAATCGGCATCGACGCTTTCGTCGGCCCGTGCCGTCCAGGACGCCGGCACCTTGAAACCCAGCTGGAAAACCTTGTTCAGGGCGACACTCTGCAGGTTTTCCACATAGGATTGCTGCTTGGCGGCGGTCAGCTTGAAGGTGGCGTCGGCCACCAGGAAACTATCCTCCGCATCGGCGTAGCGTGCCTCCTCGGCGAAGCTGTGCAGCACATAGAGGAAGGGGCCGTTCTTGAAGGTGCGGATGCGATAGAGATAGGGGCGCCCCTCCACGGTGCGGGAGGCCAGGACATCGGCGTTGCGGCCGGCTTCCGACGGAATGCTGCGCCGTGCCAGCACGGTGTAGTGGTTGGCGGGCAGCCACCCGTCCAGCCAATCTTCCGGTGCCAGCTCGCGTTCCAGCCGCTGGGCGTAGATCTCGGTGATGCTGGTCTGGGACTTGTCGCCATAACGGCCCAGCAACTGCAAACCACCATTGGGGGCGGCCGGCCGGCCGTCCTTCTCGAACCACAGCCAATCCTTCGGGATCATCACTTCAAAGGCGAAGGCGGGATAGGGGCTGGGGAAGTCCTGGCGGAGATAGTGCAACTCCACCTCGGCACGGCTGGCTTTGACGGTGGTTCGCAGGTCGGTCATTCCATTTACCTTCGCGTGTGCCGGCGGTATTCCGATGATGGCGATGAGAAGAAAGCCCAGCAGGACGATGGCGAGCGTCGATAGGGCCATGAGTTCCGCCAGGCGCCCCGTTGCCACCATGTGGGCGATGTCGGATCGGCGGTAGGGTGCCAGGAACAGGCGCCACAGCCCTGGGATTGAATCCGGATTGCGTCCATCCGCCCCGGCCCGGCGGTTCCAATTGTTGGCGACCTGCCGCCATTGCAGTAGGCCCACCAGGGCGAAAATCATGAAGCCGATGATCGCCATCGCGGTCACCAGGGGAACGGCGAATACCGGGCTCATCGACTTGCCGCCGATGGCGGCGATGCTGAGAAGTATGGCCAGGGTCGCCAGCAGGCCCAGGAAGACCCGGGCCGTGCGGCCCCGGGGTGGCAGCCGTGCGGCCACGCTGGCGGGGAAACCCAATGCGTCGTCCCCGGGTAGCCCAGGGACAGGACCGGTCGACGGAGGCGTGTCGGAAATGGGGGGCATGTGTGGCGTACTCATTTCGGGGCGGGCCCTATACTGGCATCGATGCCGGTTTCGATGCCAAGACCGACCTCCAGATCACCGAAAATGCCACCGTGCACACGCTGGTCCACCCGATCGTAATAGCCATAGCCGCCGGCACCGACGCCGGCGCTGCCGGCGGAACCGCTCTGTTCCCCTTTCAGGGCGATGGTCCAGTCATCGGGCACCCCGGGTATCCATCCGATGGGGATGGTGACGTTTTCCTCGGCACTGGCCTGGGCCACGCGGGCGCCGGCTTTGCCACCCAGCGCCGCGCCAACATACCGTCCGTCGTCGCCCAGCAGCGCCTGGCCCTTGGCATCAGCGGAGAAGATTTCGCCTGTGCCCTTCAGGCCAGCGCCCCCCGTGTTCAGGTCGCCGAGAACGCCTTCGCCCTGGACGCGCTGGACAGCGGCCTTCGCCTCCCCGGCGGCACCAGCGCCGTAGTTGGTCACGCCCGCATGACCGGTGCCCTCGGCGGCGAAGACGTCCATGCCGCCCGATATTTCGCCCCAGCCGTTCTTGCCTTTGGCGGAAATGCGGGCGGCGGCGATTTCGCCCTTGGCGTCCACCGTGGCCTTGGTCGGGTCGGCGTGGGCGGTGATGGAGCCTTCCAGGCCCATGACCTTGGCCGTGACCGGGCCGGTCGTCTTGTTGGCGGCCCAGGCTTCGCCGGATGCCGTGGCGGTCCCACCTTGGGCCGCGGCCGCTGGTTTGGGCGCATCGGCCTGCGCTGGCGCCTTCATGTTCAGCCAGATCTTGCCGGCCTTGTAGCGGATGCCGGTCTTGTCCAGCACGGCGGTGCTGCCGTTGCTGGTCAGGATGATGTTGTCGGGCGTGAACTGGATGGTGCTGTTGCCGACCTTCAGCGCGATCAGCTGCTTGGCCTGGCGGACCGCCGCCTTGGTCACCGTCTCGAGCATGTTGTTCTGGACGACCATGGAGAGGTCTTTCTGGGAGTGGAAGGCGATCTCTTCCGCGCCGGCCTTGTCTTCCAGGGTGAACAGGTTGAAGCCGGCGCCACCCGGGCTGCTGGCGGTGCGGAAGGTGGTCTGGGTCTGCTGGCCCGGCAGGCCTAAGGGGACGGGGGTGTCGGAGTTGGGGACGCTGCCGATGACCAGGGGGCGGTCGGGGTTGCCTTCCAGGAAGGCGACGACGACCTCCATGCCCATGCGGGGGATGGTCTGGGCACCGAAGCCGCGACCGGCCCAGCCCTGGGCGACGCGGACCCAGCAGGAGCTGCCCTCGTCCGACTGGCCGCGACGGTCCCAGAAGAACTGGACCTTGATGCGGCCGAAGGCGTCGCTGTGGATCTCCTGGCCCTTGGGGCCGACGACGGTTGCGGTCTGCAATCCTGCGACGGTGGGCCGGGGGGTGGTGCGGCGGGGGGCGTAGGGGGTGGCCGCCGGCATGCAGGTGAGGCGGTTGCTGTAGCCGCTGCGGCTGGCGCCGCCGCTCTCGTAACTCATGTCGCTGGCGCGGTGGCTGACGGACAGGACGACATAGGCGCCGTTTTCGGATGCCACGGGATGGCCGGTCAGCTGGAAGCGGCCGCAGGGGGCGAGCGATCGGCAATCGCCGGCGGCCTGCACGGTCTCGCGCTCGACCTCCTCGGCCTGCATGGCCAGCTTGGTGCGGCGCTCGCCGTCGCCGGGGGTGTCGTGCAGGCCGGGATAGTCGAAAAACTCGTGCTGGGGGTCTTGGCGGAAGGTTGAGACGGTGGGGACCGTCTGGTGCAGGTTGGCCTTGGCGGTCTGGAAGTTGTAGTCGGTGGTGGCCCATGAACTGGCCTGGTAGGCGTGGCTGCGGTGCCATTCGGTGATGTGGTTGGTCTGGGCCGAGGCGGCGCTGAACTGGATCATCGGCTCATCGCCCGCCAGATAGGCGGAGGTCTGCTGGCCCAGGACCAGGGTGTGGCGTCCGGGCTCATGGCGGAAGAAATAATAGAGGCCGTCCTCCTCCATCAGGCGGGAGACGAAGGCGAAGTCGGTCTCGCGGTACTGGACGCAATACTCGCGCGGCGGGGGCGGGGTGACGCCGGAGAAATCGACGTTGGTGTAGCCCATCTCACTGAAGATGGTGCCCAGGATGTCCAGGGTGGTCTTGTTCTGGAAGATGCGGCAGTCGCTGGTGCGGGTGAGGAACCAGAGCCAGGGGACGACACGCAAATTGTAGTGGCGCTGCCCGCGCGCGGCGGCGTGCCCGCCGGTCAAGGAGGCGACGACGCCGTTGAAGGTGCGGTAGCCGCCGTCCTGCAGGCGCAGGTTCAGATCCACGCCCTGGGCGACCAGGACGCTGGGATCCAGGTTGTCGTCCAGGGCGCGCACGGTGGCGTTGAACTCGAACAGCGCCGACACGCCCTCGCCGCCCTTCAGCGCCTCCAGCAGCAGCTGGTCGGCGCCCAGGGGGCTGGTGATCGACAGCAGCCGGTCCGTTTGCGTGTAGCCGTCCATTCAACTCCTCAACCGCGCCCATCTTCAACTATGCCTGGAAGGCGGGAGCCCACGGGGAATACTCATTTTCCGCCGATCTATCGGCATGTTTACTGTCACTGATTGTTAATCAGCCGTTTGCGCAGCCTCTTTTGAATGCGTTTCCTTGGGTGCTTTTGAAGCTTGCGCGCGACAGGAAACTAAGGGGCGGCAGCGCGGTTTCAAGGCCGCCCGATGCCGATAATACCACCTTTTAAAAGGTGCGATTTCTGAACATTTTGATGATGTTCCCTTTAATCGTAGATGAATAGCCCTTCAGGATGTCAGGATTTTTGCCGGTTGGCGGGCCATATCCAAGGATATGGATATACAGCCTCCGACACGAACTTGAAGTGATCAAAATTATTCTTGGGCGTATGGTTTACGTTCTTTTGGTATAGGAAATAATTTCGATCTATACCGACGATGCCAAGTTGTTAACGTTATGTTACGTGGCGATTGTTTGTGCCGATTCGCGCTGGAAAGAGCGTTGGAAGCGTCGTCTGGCTCTCTAGTGCCTCCGTATTAACACGTTATTGATGTGCCCAAGGGTTCTGAAGCTGAAAAAATGCCCGTCGGACGGATTTTTAAAAGCCCATATTTAATGACAATTTTGTCGATTTATCCCCATTCATCCAGTACCCAACCTATCCTATGTCAAGTGGATAGGTTTTTTCGGTTTATTAAGGAAAACCAAGGCCTGTGGCATTCAGTCACCTTCAACAAGACATTTGCGAATCTACTTCGCGACTATGACGTTTGACTGGAGGGTGTCCTATACCAACGGTCACCTACCTCAAAAAGCATACGCCGCCGAAAACCGATTCTGGGGTCTCGACGAATCCACCCTTCGAATTATATCAGCGTGCATTGATTGGTAAATTTACCGTTAAAAGATTGGACACGGCGTCGACCTCTCTCAAGTCGACGGCGTAGTCCTGGCCCCAGCGAGGATACGATGGCCCTAGTCTTACGGGTTCTTGTGGCTGGTGACTGCTCCATTGCCGAAGGTGAAACCCGCGTCTGTGACGGCGGCAGCTTCACCATCGGCCGGGGGCCTGAGAATGACTGGGTGGTGCTGGATCCCCAACGGCACCTGTCCAAGCAGCATTGCCGCGTGGAGTTGCGCGGCCAAGCCTATCATGTGGTCGATACCAGCACCAACGGCGTCTATGTCGGCAACGGCGGCGCCCCCCTGGGTCGCGGCAATTCCCAGCCGCTGAATGACGGCGACGTGATCAACCTGGGGCCCTGCGCCTTCAAGGCCGAGATCGCGGAGGAGGCCAATGACGCCGCGTCCTTGACGCCCGCCTCGTTGGCCCCCTTGTCGCCGGCGGCCGGCGGTTTCCGCGCGGCGGCGTTCGACCACGCCGACAGCGCCCTGGATTATAATCTGGGTGAGGCTGGTGCCCGGGCCCAGCATGCGACCTCCATCTCCCAGGTGCTTGCAGGCGACCGTGTCGGTGAGCTTCAACTGACCGACATGCTGGGTGAGCATGAGGCGGAGGAGCCCGGCTTCGGCGGCTTCGATCCCGAGGCCAACGCCGTGGGTTTCCCCGCCACCAGCGCCTATTTCCAGGCACCGGAGGTCAAGCACCCCGTCATTCCCATGGATTGGCAGGTGGAAGGGTCGGACGGCCGCGGCGAACTGGGCGTGCTTGAAACAGCCGTGGGCGACGGCTTCGTCGAGGCCCAGGCCGAAATCCAGGAGGCCCGGGCGCCGGTGGCGCGTACGGGTGGTGGCCGTGGCGCTTCCCGCCCGTCGCTGGGGTCCATCAGCGGGGGAGGGGGCGGCGCCAACGTTCTGCCCATCAATTCCAGCGTCGCCGCCGCGGCCGTCGCGCCGGCACCCGTGCAGGCAGCCCCGCAGCCGGTCCGGCCGGCCGCACCGATGCCGCCACCGGCCGCCGGTTGCCGTGCCGCCGGTCCAGGCGGCGGCGCCGGCACCTGTGCAGCCGGCCCCCGCGCCGACCGCGACCGCCACGCCGGCGGCCCCGGTTCCCACTGATCCGTTCCAGGCTTTCCTGGCCGGCGTCGGCCTGCCGGCGGACGCGGTGGACGCCGCCGACGCGGCCGCCATGATGCACAAGATGGGCTTGGCCTTCCGCGAGGCGGTGGGCGGCTTGCGTGAGTTGCTGGAACTGCGGGCTTTCCTGAAGTCCGAATTCCGGATCGAGCACACGCTGCTGCGCGCCAAGGAGAACAACCCCCTGAAATTCTCCGCCAACCTGGACGGCACGCTGGCCGTGCTGATCGGGCGGCGGGTCACGGGCTTCATGGACGCGCCGGAGGCCGTGCGTGAAAGCCTGCGGGACATCAAGGCGCATGAGGTCGCCCTGATCTCCGGCATGAAGACCGTGGTCAGCGACGTGCTGGAGCAGTTGGCGCCCGAGACGGTCAAGGCCGACGTCGGCGCCTCCATGCTGCCACAGGTCCACAAGGCCCGCTGCTGGGAAAAGTACGAGCAGGTGCATCAGCGCCTGGTGGGCGAGCAATCGTCCGGTCCGCCGCTGGGTGCCCAGTTCTCCGCCGCCTACACCAAGCAGTTCAGAAACCTCTGAGCCGACGGCCTGCCTTTTCGAACCCCACCGCCCCCCGTGATCCCACGCAGGGCAACCGACATTAGGGTCCAACCGACGATGCGCTTCCCAACCCTCACGTCCTGGCGCCTCATCCTGGCGGCCGCCACCCTGCTGCTGGCCGGCTGTTCCCACGAACCGCCGCCGCCACCGCCCGTCCGCACGACGGTGCCCGTCGCCATCAACGTCGGCGCCGATGTCAACCCGGACAGCCAGGGCCGGCCGTCGCCCATCGTCACCCGGGTCTATCAGCTGGCGTCGAAGGACAAGTTCACCATCGCCGCCCCCATCCAGCTGATCCAGCACGACGCCCAGGCCCTGGGCCCGGACCAGCTGGGCCGGGACGAATTCGTCCTGCAGCCGGGCGACAAGCGCGAGATCACCCTGCCGCAGAACGACAAGGTTCACTATGTCGGCGTCGTCGCCGCCTACCGCGCCATCGACCAGGCCGACTGGCGCGAGGTCGTGGCCCTGCCGGACACCGGCTCCGTCACCTTGAACATCACCGTCGGCGCCAAGGGCCTGGTGGTGAAGCCCGACACGTCCGCCGCCGCCGCACCGGCCCAGCCGCCGGGCAGCGGCAAGCGCGACACGGCGATGAAGTGAGGATACGGCCATGATGTCCGCCAACCGTGTGGTCTGGACCGAGGGCATGTTCCTGCGGGTCCAGCATTTCCAGCAAGCCGACCGGCATATGGAACGCCAGCTGCACGCCCGCACCGAGACGCTGGCGCCCTTCGCCTGGGGCCTGAGCGAGTTGACCATCAACCGGGAACTGCTGGGCATCGGCAAGTTCGCCATCGTTTCCGCCCGCGGCATCCTGCCGGACGGCACGCCCTTTTCCATCCCGGATGAGGCGGACCACCCGCCGCCGCTGGAACTGTTCGACACCACCAAGAACTGCGTCATCTATCTGACGCTGCCGGTGCGCCAGCCGGGTGGGGCCGAGGTCGGCCTGGTCAACAGCGACGACGCCATCACCCGTTTCGTGCCCTCGCGGTACGAGGCGTCGGACGCCAATCTGGGCAGCGACCATGCCGCCCCCATGGACGTGGCCCGCCTGCGGCTGCGCCTGGCGCCGGAGACCCAACCGCTGGCGGGGTATGAGAAGATCGCCATCGCCCGGGTGGTGGAGGTGCGCTCCGACCGCGCCGTCATCCTGGACGAACAGTTCATCGCCCCGGTCACCAGTGTCGCGGCCCAGCCGCCGCTGGCCGCCTACCTCACCGAGTTGCAGGCCCTGATCCAGCACCGGGCGGAGGCCTTGGCCGGCCGCATGGCGGGCCCCTCGGCCAAGGGTGCGGCGGAGATCGCCGACTTCCTGCTGTTGCAGACGGTCAACCGGTATGAGCCGCTGCTGCGCCACTACGCCGCCACCGCGGCCATGCTGCATCCGGAACGGCTCTACCGCCTGTGCGTGGAGATCGCCGGCGAACTGGCGACCTTCACCACTGAGGCCAAGCGCGCCGCCGTCTTCCCGGAATACCGGCATGAGGACTTGCAGAACAGTTTCCGCCCGGTGTTCGCAGACCTGCGCTCCTCCCTCAGCGCGGTGCTGGAACAGTCGGCGGTGGCCATCCCGCTGCAGGCGCGCCGCCACGGCATCAAGGTCGGCGTCATCGTCGACCGCGCCCTGCTGTTCAACGCCACCTTCGTGCTGGCGGTGACGGCCGACATGCCGGTGGAGCATCTGCGTCGCGTCTTCCCCAACCAGGTGAAGATCGGCCCGGTGGAACAGATCGCGCAGTTGGTGAACGTGGCGCTGCCCGGCATCGCCGTCCGGGCCCTGCCGGTGGCGCCCCGCCAACTGCCCTATCGCAACGGCCAGGTCTATTTCGAGCTGGACCGCAGCAGTCAGCATTTCAAGCAGCTCCAGAAGTCCGGCGGCATCGCCCTGCACCTGGCGGGTGATTTCGCGCAGATCGAAATGGAGTTGTGGGCCATCAAGGGGGGTTCGTGATGTCCTATCCCAGCTACGGCCAGTCGGCGCATGAGCCGACGATCGTCAAGCCCACGCCGGGCGGCCGACGTTCGGCGCCGGTGCAGATCGTGGCGCCGCCCACCGATTTCGCGCCCGAAGACACGGTGGACCTGACGCTCGGCGGCCTGAACCCGCTGGTGGCGGCCGCCGGCCCCATCCTGACGCTGATCCGCCGCCTGCGCGTTTCCGCCGGGCAGTCCAACATCGAGGAACTGCGCGAACGCGTCGCCAGCGAGATCAAGACCTTCGAGAAGCGCGCCCAGGCCACGGGCGTGTCCAGCGAGGCCGCGCGCGCCGCCCATTACGCCCTGTGCGCCACCGTCGATGACGTGGTGCTGAACACCCCCTGGGGGGGCGGGCAGCGCCTGGTCGCGGGCCGGCATGGTCATCTCCTTCCATATCGATGTGACGGGGGGGGAGCGGTTCTACGACCTGCTGAACCATTTGCTGAAGGATCCGGGCGCCAACATCCAGGTGCTGGAACTGATGTACCTGTGCCTGTCGCTGGGTTTTGAGGGGCGCTTGCGCATCCTGCCCCAGGGCTCGCTGGAGCATGCCCGCATCCGCGACAACCTCTACCGCACGCTGATGCAGCGCCGGGGCGACGTGGAACGCGAATTGTCGCCGTCCTGGCGCGGGGTGGAGGCGCCCTATCGCCCGCTGCTGCCCAGCATCGAATTCTGGACCGTCATGGCGGTGACCCTGATCATCATCACGGTGATGGCCACGGGCTTCAGCTTCGCCCTCAACGGCAGTTCCGACACCACCCTGGAAAAGATGGCCGGCCTGCCGCCGGTGGGCCAGCCCAGCGTCAGCATCGCCGCCCCCACGGCACCGGTGCAGCCCAAGTCGCGCGACCTGGACCAGTTCCGCGCCTTCCTGGCGCCGGAAATCGCGCAAGGGCTGGTGACCGTGGTGCCCCAGGGCATGAACACCGTTGTGCGCATCCGCAACGTCGGCATGTTCGCGTCGGGCAGCAGCGAGGTCAACGACAGCTACGCCGCCCTGCTGAACCGCATCGGTCAGGCGCTGAACACCCGCCCTGGCGCTGTGCTGATCACCGGTCATACCGACAATATTCCCATCCGCACCATTCGGTTCCCATCGAACTGGCATTTGTCACAGGCCCGGGCCGACGCGGTGGCCGCCGTTGTCGCCACCCACCTGACCGACAAGTCCCGGGTCAAGGCCCAGGGCATGGCCGATACCCAGCCCATCGCCAGCAACGACCAGGATTCCGGCCGCGAGGCCAACCGCCGCATCGACATCATCCTGAGCGCGCCGCCGGCGCCGTCCCCGGACGCCGCTACGCCCGCCGCCGCGCCTAACGGGGATCCGGCCCAATGAACGCCATCGTCGCCCAACCCTTCATCTCCGCCATCGCCACCCCCTTCCGCGCCCGCTGGGCTTGGTCCCTGATCTGGGCCGTCGGTTTCGCGCTGGTCATCTGGTTCTTCGGCGCCCTGGTGTCGGTCGGGACCCACCGGCCGCTGGAGGCCGACGTGGTGCGGCTGGTCGCGTGCTGCGCCGTGTTCGCCACCTGGGCCGCCTTCAACCTGCAGGTCAACCTGAAGGCGCGCCAGACCGACCGCCGCATGGTCCACGACCTGACCGATCCCAGCGAGGAGGAGAAGCGCCGCGGGTCCGACGCCGCCTCGGCCGAGGAATTGCGCCTGCTGCGCGACCGCTTGCAGGAAGCGCTGAACCAGCTGCGCAAGAAGGCTGGACGCAAGGGCATGGGCCGCGGCTACCTGTACCAGCTGCCCTGGTACATCATGGTGGGCCCGCCGGGCTCGGGCAAAACCTCGGCATTGCTGACCTCCGGCCTGAACTTCCCGCTGTCCACCACCATCGGCCGCGACCCCTTGAAGGGCATCGGCGGCACCCGCAACTGCGACTGGTGGTTCACGGATGAGGCCATCCTGCTGGACACGGCCGGCCGCTACACCACCCAGGACAGCGATCCGCACCACGACCAGGCCGCCTGGCTGGGTTTCCTGGACCTGCTGAAAAGCTATCGCCCGCGCCAGCCGGTGAACGGCGCCATCGTGGTGATGAGCCTGGCCGACCTGATGGCCCCCGACCCGACGGAGCGCCTGAACCACGCCCGCGCCATCCGCCAGCGCCTGAATGAGCTGTACGATCGCTTCGGCATCCGTTTCCCGGTCTACATGCTGTTCACCAAGGTCGACCTGGTGCCGGGCTTCGTCGAGTTCTTCGACGGCCTGGGCAAGACGGAGCGCGAGCAGGTCTGGGGCATGACCTATCCGTTGGACAACGGCGCGCCGGAAAGCAACGGCGTGGTCGACCAGTTCCCCAACCAGCTGGAAGGCCTGGTCGTCCGCCTGAACGAACAGTTGCTGGAACGTGTGCAGCAGGAGGCCGACATCGAGCGGCGCGGCCTGGTGTTCAACTTCCCCAACCAGGTGGCCAGCCTCAGCGACGCGCTGATGGAGATCCTGAACGAGATCTTCCGATCCAGCTATTACGAGACGCGGCCCCTGCTGCGCGGCAGCTACTTCACCAGCAGCGTCCAGGTGGGCATGCCCATCGACCGGACCATGGCCACCATCGCCGCCACCTTCGGGCTGGACCCGGTGCGCCCGTCCGTCAACAACCGCCAGGGCCGCAGCTACTTCCTGACCCGCCTGTTCCGCGAGGTGATCTTCGCGGAGGCCGCGGTGGTCAGCCTGAACCCCAAGGTGGAACAGCGCCGCCGCCGCATGCGCATCGCCACATACGCCCTGTCGGCTGTGGTGCTGGCCGTGCTGGCCTACGCCTGGAGCACGGGGTATGAGGCCAACAAGCGCCAGGTGGCCCTGATCGACGACGGCCTGGCCGCCTATGACAAGGCGGCGGCCGGCATCCCCAGCTACGACGTCACGGACGAGGATCTGCCCCGGGTCGTGAAGCCGCTGAACATCCTGCGCAACTTGCCCACGGGGTTGGAGAACAACGAGGGCGTGGCCAGCCACTGGCTGACCTTCGGCCTGTACCAGGGCGACAAGCTGAAGTCGGTGCACGCGGCCGTCTATAACCGCGCGCTGAACGGCCTGATGCTGCCCCGCCTGCTGGTCCATCTGCAGAACCAGATGCGCGCCCACGCCGATGACGACGATTTCGTGGCCGGCGCCCTGAAGATCTACCTGATGCTGGGCAGCCGGGGGCCGCTGGATGCCGCCGCCGTGCGCCAGTGGATGCAGGCCGAGTGGGCCGCCACCTGGCCCGGTGACACCAACAAGCCGCTGCGCGACGACCTGGCCCGTCACCTGGACGCCCTGCTGGGCGGCAACCTGACGCCCATCCCGCTGGACGCCACCCTGATCGCCCAGTCGCGCCAGAGCCTGGAGAAGCTGTCGCCGGCGGAACGGGTCTACGCCATGGCGCGCCAGCATGAGGGCGTCAGCCAGCTGCCGCAGTGGCGCCCCATCGACCATGCCGGCGCCACCGCCGACAACATCTTCACCCGCGCCTCGGGCAAGCCGCTGACCGAGGGCATCCCCGGTGTCTACACGCCCGATGGCTTCAAGGCCTTCCAGGCGGCCCTGACCTCGGTGATCGCCGAGGTGCAGGGGCAGAGCTGGGTGATGGGCGACAACAGGAACGCCGCCAACGCCAATCAGGCCGCCCAGGCCGATGACCTGCGCAACCGGGTGATGCAGCTGTACTACGCCGACTATATCCAGCAGTGGGACGGCATGCTGGGCGACCTGCGCATCATCCCGCTGGGTGACATGCAGCAGACCATCGCCGTGCTGAACCTGCTGTCCAGTCCCGACATGCCGCTGCTGAAGCTGCTGCGCGACGTGGCGGCGCAGACCCAGATCGTGCCGCTGCCCAAGCCGGGAACCACGCCTGCGGCCGTGCCCACGCCGGATGCCCCGGCCGGTGCGGTGGCGGTGTCGCAGCACTTCCAGGCCCTGCAGGACTTCGTCACCTCCGCCAACGGCGCGCCGGCCCGGGTGGAGGATCTGATCCGCCTGCTGGGCGAGGCGTACCAGGAGCTTAGCAACGTCGCCAGCGGTCCCGGCAACGGCCGCCTGGCCATGTACACCCGCACCTCGCACGGGGCGGGCGGCGGTCCGGTGCAGCAGCTGGCCAGCCAGGCGCCGCAACTGCCGCGCCCGGTGTCCGGCTGGGTCGCCACCATCACCGGCAGCGTGTCGGAACAGTCGGTCGGCGGCGCCCGCGCCCAGCTGACCAACATGTGGGGGGCGGAGATCGGCGGGTTCTGCACTCGCGCCGTCACCGGCCGCTATCCCTTCGCCAAGGACGGCACCAAGGAAATCTCCGTCGGTGACTTCACCCGGCTGTTCGCCCCCAACGGCATGCTGGACGCCTTCTTCAACAACCACCTGAAGACCCTGGTCGACATCTCGGGCAACAAGTGGCGGTGGAGCAAGGTGGGCGACACCGGCATGGGCATCCCGGACGGCGTGCTCGCCTCCTTCCAGAACGCGGCGCAAATCCGCGACGCCTTCTTCCCCGATGGCGGCCAGACCCCGCGCGTGGCCTTGCAGGTGACGCCGGTGACCCTGGACCCGAAGAGCACCGGCGTGCTGTTCGCCAGCGGCGGCCAGCAGATCGAATACCAGCACGGGCCGCAGTGGCCGGCCAGCCTGCAATGGCCGGACAACGACCCCAACGGCGTCAGCCGCGTGGTGTTCGAGGTGACCGACGGCATGCCGCAAAGCCTGATGAAAACCGGCCCCTGGTCGCTGTTCCACCTGGTCGACCAGGGCACGGTGACGGCGCTGGGCAGTGACAACCTGCGTGTCAACTTCACCTCCGGTGCCCACAACGCGGGCTTCGAGATGAAGTCCAGCACCTCGCTTAACCCCTTCATCCTCCGCGAACTGAGGGCGTTCCGTTGTCCAGTGTCCTTCTAAACACCGCCGCCGTCGCCGCCGTCTCAACCCGGGAGCCTGGCTTCTTCGGCAAGATCCCGGCCAGGGGCGACTTCGTCTCGCGCCGTCTGGACCCGTCGGTCGTGCGTCCGCTGGACGAATGGCTGCAGGCCTCGCTGGCCACCAGCCAGCGGCAGATGGGCGAGGGGTGGCTGCCCAGCTACCTGGACACGCCGGTCTGGCGTTTCGTCCTGGGGCCGGGGGTCTGTGGCGACACCACCATCGCCGGGGTGCTGATGCCCAGCGTCGACCGGGTGGGGCGCTACTTCCCCCTGGTGCTGGCCGTCCCGCTGCCAGGGTGCATGGCACCCACCCGCCTGATCGAAAGCGGCCGGGCGTGGTTCGACAAGGTCGAGGATCTGGCCCTGACCTCGCTGGACGACAGCTTCGACTTTGACGGCTTCGACGCCGCCGCCCGCAATCTGGGCCTGCCGCCCTATGACACCACGCGCGGGCCGGCCGAAAGCAACGCCTTCCGCGTGGGGCTCAACAGCGGCACGCTGAACGGGGCGGTGAACGGCCAGGCGCCCATGGCCGCCGCCTATGGCCAGTTGCTGGACCAGGTGCTGATCGGCTTCAACAACAGCTTCAGCCTGTGGTGGACCTCGGGCTCGGACAAGGTCGCCTCATCCCTGCTGATCTCCCCCGGCCTGCCGGCGCCGCAGAACTACGCGGCCTTCATGGACGGCCGCTGGGAACGCTGGGGCTGGGAACGGCCGGCCGACACCTCGCTGCACCTGGCGGATGAGGATCTGCCCATCCTGCTGCTGCGGCCGGTGGTGGAACTGCCGGGCCATGGCCGCACCCATGCCGGCACCCGCCGTACCATCAACCAGGACGCCCTGCTGCTGCGCCCCGATCTGGGCCTGTGGTGCGTGGCCGACGGGCTGGGCGGCCATTCGGCGGGCGAGGTCGCCAGCGCGCTGACGGTCAAGTCGCTGTCCAGCGTGCTGCCGCCCCTGTCCTACGGGGGTTTCGTGGAAGAGGTGCGCGAGGCGCTGCTGGACGCCAACGACATGCTGCGCGACCAGGCGGCCTTGCTGGGCGACCAGGCGCTGATCGCGTCCACCGCCGTGGTGCTGCTGATCTACGCCAACCGCTTCAACTGCCTGTGGGTGGGCGACAGCCGCATCTACCTGCTGCGCGACGGCCATCTGCGCCAGCTGACGGCGGACCACGTCGCCGCCGGCATCAACAACCAGCAGCGCGCCACCATGCTGGTCACCCGCGCCGTCGGGGCCGCCGACACGCTGGAGATCGACATGGTCCAGGACGTGGTGCAGGCGGGCGACCGTTTCCTGCTGTGCAGCGACGGCGTCACCAAGGTGCTGGACGATCCGGAGATCGCGGCCCTGCTGAAAGGTATGCCCCCGCGTGAGGCGGTGGACGCCCTGATCGAGAACATCCTGGTCAGTGGTGCTCCCGACAATCTGACCGCCATCGTGGTCGATGTGCCCAGCGTGGCCCAGTCGACTGCCCCGACCGCGCCATACGTTCCGCCGGTGGCGGCGCCGCAGGCCGGCGCGCCGGTGCTGATTGAGGATGTGCCGCCGGGGGGTGCCGAATGAGCCAGGCCGTCTTGACCCCCACCGCCTCCACTGTTCCGCCGCCGCCAGAGTTGGGGCAGGAGGCGCCCTTGCAGCCGGACGAGATGACCTCGCTGCTCATGAGTCCGCAGACGCCGGATGAGCTGACGCGCTTCGCCCCGGCCGAACTGACCGAGCTGATGCTGTCGGCCGAGGAAGAGGCGTTGCCCGAGGTGGCCCCGGCCCCGGCCCTGCCGAAGGTGCCGACCCGTGACGTGGTCGAAACCCAGATGGCCGGCCTGATCGCCAACGTCCTGGCGGAGGCGCGCCGCGCCGGCCTGGACGAGGTCGGGTCCATGGACCTGCTGGGCAACGCCCGTGGCATGCTGGATCGCTATATCCAGTCGGCCCAGCGCCCGTGGGAGGATGAGCCGGAGGCGCCCAAGGCCAACCCCACCGCGTCCTCGGTGGTGCCGGGCGCCACCTTGCTGAACACCTTCGTCGTGCGCACCCTGCTGGCCCGTGGCGGCATGGGGGAGATCTACCGGGTCCGCCATCGCGACCTGAAGACCGACCACGCGGTCAAGGTCATCATCCCCGAATATCGCGACGACGCGAAGATCGTGAGCCTGTTCCATGAGGAAGGCCGCCTGTTGCAACGGGTGCGCCATGACGCCGTGGTCAGCTGCGGCGGCCTGTTCCGCGACGCCGACGGCCGGTCCATGCTGGTGCTGGAATATGTCGACGGGCCGTCGCTGTCCTATTTCCTGCGGCGTGGCCCCCTGGGCCTGACGGCGCTGGAGGCCTTGCTGCGCCGCCTGGGCGCCGGGCTGGCGGCCATCCACGCCGTCGGCCTGGTGCATCGCGACGTGTCGCCGGACAACATCCTGCTGCCGGGCGACAACCCGGCCGCCGCCAAGATCATCGATTTCGGCGTGGCACGGGAGATGCGCAACGGCGCCACGCCGCGCGATGGCCTGGACTTCGCCGGCAAGTTCTCCTTCGCCTCGCCGGAACAGTTGGGCATGCACGGCGGCGCCATCGGCGTGGCGTCCGACATCTACAGCCTGGGCCTGGTCATCCTCGCCGCCGCGCGGGGGGAAAAGCTGCCCATGGGCCAGACGGTGGAGGAGGCGACGGCGGCCCGCCGGCACGTGCCGGCGCTGGACGCCGTGCCCGACCGCCTGCGCGGCCTGGTGCAGGCCATGCTGCAACCCGACCCGAAGCGCCGCCCGGCCGACCTGGCCCAGTTGCTGCGCGCCCTGGACACCGCCAGCGCCCCCGCCCGCAAGGGTGGATTCATGGGCTGGCTGCGTCCCATCCTGGGAAAGGGGGCGTGATGGATACCGTGACCGTGGCGCCTGCCGCCACCTCCATCCTGGATCTGGACGCGCTGCTGGCGCCGCTGCCGGGCGATGCTCCCTGCGGGCTGGATCTGCGCGAGCATGCCGGCGGCGATGCCGTCTATTTCCAGCTGAAGGATTTGCGCGCCGCCGCCCGCGCCATCGAGCGGCGGGCGGATTCCGATGATGAGGCCCAGTCCTCGCTGGCGGAATGGCAGCGCATCCACCAGTTGGGCACGGTCGCCCTGCGCGACCGCACCAAGGATCTGGAAATCGCGGTGTGGATGACCGAGGCCGCCGTGCGCCTGGACGGCTTCGGCGGCCTGCGCGATGGCTTCCGCCTGATCGCCGGCCTGGTGGAGCGCTATTGGGACGGCGTCTTCCCCCAGCCGGATGAGGACGGCATCGCCGTGCGCCTGTCCCCCATCGGCGGCCTGAACGGCCATGGGGCGGAAGGCACCCTGATCCAGCCCATCCGCAAGGTGCCGCTGGTGCCGGAGGACGGCGACGCCGGCTTCGCCTATTGGCACTACGCCCTGGCGCAGCGGGCCAGCCAGACGCCGGACACCCGCAACCGCCCGGGCCGCAAGCCGCCGCCCACGCTGGACGAGTTGCGCCAGCGCGCGGCCCAGGCGCCGGTGGCCGCCAAGCGCCGCACCCTGACCGAGGTGCGCGCCTGCCGCCAGGCCTTCCGCGACCTGGACCGGCTGTTGACGGAGCGCTGCGGCGGCGAGGCGCCGCCCACCTCCACCATCGCCAACATCCTGGAGGAGGTGGAGGATGCCGTCGTGTTCCTGACCGGCTTGGCCGAGGAGGAGGCGGCGCCGGCCGCCGAGGCCGCCGCCACTCCCAAGGCCGACGCTGCCGCCGAGGATCAGGGGCATGACGGCCCCCGCCGCCCGGCCAAGGGCATCACCAGCCGGGAAGAGGCGCTGAGCCTGCTGGATGAGATCGGACAGTATTTCCGGCGGACGGAACCGCATTCGCCGCTGTCCTACACCATCGCGGACCTGGTCCGGCGCGGGCGCATGCCCTTGCCCGACCTGCTGGCGGAACTGCTGCAGGACGCCGGCGCCCGCAACAGCCTGCTGACCGCCGCCGGCATCCGGCCGGTCCAGAATTCAGGACAATAGACGATTGAAACCAAATCACTTTTCGTCGCTGCGAACCGCGTACGACACCAAGCAACCCGTGGGTAGGAGAACTTAAAATGGCCAGTGTTCATGACAAGCTCGAGCGGGTTCGCAAGCCGCGCGTGCACATCAAGTACGAGGTCGAGACCGATGGCGCGATGGTCGAGAAGGAGCTGCCCTTCGTGGTCGGCGTCCTGGGCGACTTCTCCGGCGATCCGACGGAGGATTTGAAGCCGCTGAAGGACCGCAAGTTCATCCAGATCGACCGCGACAACTTCAACGAGATCCTGGCGCGCATGAAGCCGTCCCTGGCCTTGCGGGTGCGCAATGAGCTGGAGGACGACGACAGCGAGATGGCGGTGGAGTTGAGCTTCTCCTCCCTGGAGGACATGGAGCCCGGCCAGATCGTCCGCCAGGTGCCGGCCCTGCGCAAGCTGTTGGAGACGCGCAACCAGCTGCGCGACCTGCTGACCAAGGCCGACCGCTCGACCCAGCTGGAAGACCTGCTGGAATCCATTCTTCAGGATGACGCCCAGCTGCGCAAACTGTCGCAGCAGTTGGGTGTCGCCACCGAGGAGGTGAAGTGATGACCGACACGCTGACCGTATCCCGCGACGAAGCCGCCACCCTCGACAGCGTCTCGCTGCTGGACCAGGCCATCGGCGCCACCAAGCAGACGGAGCCGGCCCGGGTGCAGGAACTGCTGCGCACCCTGACGGAAGAGGCGCTGTCCGGCACGGTGACCTACAGCCGCAACCTGACGCTGACCCTGACGGAGGCGGTGAAGGCCATCGACGCCAAGCTGTCCAAGCAGCTGGCGGCCATCATGCACCACCCGGAGTTCCTGAAGCTGGAAGGCAGCTGGCGGGGCCTGCACCACCTGGTGATGAACACCGAAACCAGCGCCAATCTGAAGGTCCGCGTCCTGAACGTGCGCAAGCGCGAACTGATGAAGGACCTGTCCAAGGCGGTGGAGTTCGACCAGAGCGAACTGTTCAAGAAGCTGTACGAGAACGAGTTCGGCACGCCGGGCGGTGAGCCTTACGGCATGCTGATCGGCGACTATGAGTTCACCAACCACCCCGAGGATGTGCAGATGCTGACCAGCATCTCCAGCATCTCGGCGGCGGCGTTCGCCCCCTTCGTCACCGCGGCCAGCCCCAAGCTGTTCGGCTTCCAGGACTATCAGGAACTGGCCAAGCCCCGCGACCTGGAGAAGATTTTCGATTCCGCCGAATACACCCAGTGGCGCGGCTTCCGCGACAGCGAGGACAGCCGTTTCGTCACCCTGACCTTGCCGCGCGTCCTGGCCCGTCTGCCCTACGGCAGCGGCACCCTGACGGTGGACGACTTCAATTACGAGGAAGGTCCGATGGATGGCGCCGGCAAGGCCCAGGCCCTGGACCATTCCGAATATTGCTGGATGAACGCCTCCTACGTCCTGGGCGCGCGCGCCACCGAGGCCTTCTCCAAATACGGCTGGTGCACCGCCATCCGTGGCGCCGAAGGGGGCGGCAAGGTGGAGAACCTGCCCACCCACGTCTTCGTCAGCGATGACGGCGATCCCGACCAGAAGTGCCCGACGGAGATCGGCATCACCGACCGCCGCGACGCCGAACTGGGCAAGATGGGTTTCCTGCCGCTGTGCCATTACAAGAACACCGACTACGCCGTGTTCTTCGGGGCCCAGACGGCGCAGAAGCCCAAGAAGTACGACCGCCCGGACGCCACGGCCAACGCCGCCATCTCCGCCCGTCTGCCCTACATGATGGCGACCTCGCGTTTCGCCCATTACCTGAAGGTGATGGCGCGCGACAAGATCGGTTCCTTCCTGGAGGTCGAGGATTGCGAGGCCTGGCTGAACCGCTGGATCAACAACTACGTGAACGCCAACGAAGGGGCGGGCCAGGAAATGAAGGCCGCCTATCCCTTGCGTGAGGCCAAGATCACGGTGAAGGAGATCCCGGGCAAGCCCGGCTCATACAACGCCATCGCCTGGCTGCGGCCCTGGCTGCAGATGGAAGAGCTGACGACCTCCCTGCGCATGGTGGCGCGGATACCGAGCAAGCTCTGATGCAGCAGACCCTTGAGGCGGCAGCCCCGGGGGTGGAGCGTAAGATCGACGTCGTGGAAGGCCGGCCCGTCCGGCCCGAAGCGCCCCGGGTTTGGCGGCTGGACCTCAGCCGCCACCCGGACAAGCGCCTGGTCATCGACCAGCTGATCGCGTCGATCGATGCCCTGCTCACGGCCCAGGTCAACGCGATCCTGCACCATCCACGCTTCCAGCAATTGGAAGCGTCGTGGCGCGGGCTGCTTCAGCTCACCGAAGCGTCGGCGACCACCCGCGCCGTCAAGATCCGCGTGCTGGACGTGTCCTGGCGCGAACTGTGCCGCGACTTCGAACGCGCCATCGAGTTCGACCAGAGCCAGCTGTTCGGCAAGGTCTACAGCGATGAGTTCGGCACGCCGGGCGGGGAGCCCTTCGGGCTGTTGATCGGCGACTATTACGTCCAGCACCAGCGGGCCGCCGACCACCCCACCGACGACGTGGGCACGCTGAAGGCCATCGCGGCGGTGGCGGCCGCCGCCTTCTGCCCCTTCGTCACCAGCTGTTCGCCGGCCCTGTTCGGCCTGGACAGCTTCGCCGACCTGTCCAACACGGTGGACCTCGGCCGCTCGTTCGAGGGGCATGAGTTCATCCGCTGGCGGGCCCTGCGGGAGGCGGACGACGCCCGTTTCGTCGGCATCGCCCTGCCGCACGTGCTGATGCGCCAGCCCTATGGCCGCGACCCCAACCGGGTGGACGGTTTCCGCTTCGCCGAGCGGGCGGGGCGGCCGGGTGCTGCTGATTACCTGTGGGGCAACGCCGCCTTCGCCTTCGCCACCGTGGTGATGCGCGCCTTCCAGCAGTACGGTTGGTTCGCCGACATCCGCGGCGCGCCGGACGATCTGGGCGGTGGCGGCCTAGTGGACGACTTCCCCGGCCATGCCTTCGCCAGTATGGGACGGGCGTCGCCGGCGGCGGCCCCCATGGACGTCTACCTGTCCGACCGGCAGGAAAAGCAGCTGAGCGACCTGGGCATCGTGCCCATGTCACGGGTCAGCTACCTGGACGCCTGCGTCTTCTACAGCAGCCAGTCGCTGCACGCGCCCAAGGTCTATGACCGCGCCACCGCCTCGTCCAACGCGCGGCTGTCGGCCATGCTGCAGTACGTGCTCTGCGCCTCGCGCTTCGCGCACTACATCAAGATGATCGGTCGGGACAAGATCGGCTCCTTCGCCACGGCGCAGGATTTCGAGGCGCATTTGCGCGATTGGCTGCGCGGCTATTGCCTGGGCAACGACGACGCCAGCAACAGCTTCAAGGCGCGCTATCCGCTGCGTGAGGCCGAGGTGCAGGTCCGCGACATTGTTGGCCGGCCGGGCGCCTTCGGCTGCGTCATCCACCTGAAACCGCATTTCCAGCTCGACGATGTCCAGACCAGCTTCCGCCTGGTCACGGAACTCGTCGGCCCCCAGGTCTGAGGGAAGGGTCCCGATCATGAGCCAAGACGCCGTTTCCAACCTTCTCGAGGCCGGTGACCTGACGGGCGCCATCGCCGCCGCCACCGCCCAGGTGCAGAAGGCGCCCACCGACACCGGCGCCCGTTATCTGCTGGCGGAATTGCTGTGCGCGGCGGGGCAGCTGGAACGCGCCGACACCCAGCTGACCGTGGTGCTGAACCAGGATCCCGGTTCCATGGTGCCGGTGTCGCTGCTCCGCCAGTTGATTCGGGCGGAGACGGCGCGCCAGGATTGGCACCGCGCCGGCCGCCCGCCGGAATTCCTGACGGAGGTGCCGCCCGCCGCCCGCCTGCACCTGGAGGCCGGGGTGAAGGCCCGGGACGGCGACGGGCAGGGGGCGGCACAGTCTTGGGGCGAGGCCGAAAGCCTGCGCCGTCCGCACGCCGGCCGGCACAAGGATGCCGTCTTCGCCGACTTCCGCGACCTGGACGATGCCTGCGGCGGCCTGCTGGAGGTGCTTAGCGCCGATGGCAAGTATTTCTGGGTGGCACTGGACGATGTCGGCGGCCTGGACTTCCAGCCACCCAAGCGTTTGTCGGAACTGCTGTGGCGGCCGGCGCGCCTGACCCTGCGCGATGGCACCGCCGGCACCGTCTACGTGCCCCTGGTCTATGCCGGCGTGACGCCGGAGACGGACCAGGAGCGTCTGGGCCGCGTCACCGACTGGGTGGAACGCGACGGTGCCGTCCTGGGCCGGGGGCAGCGCTGCTTCCTGGTGGGGGATGAGGCCGTTGGGCTCTTGGACCTGACCAGCCTGCGCTTCACCGAGGCGCTGTCGGATGAGGAGGCCGCGTAAGCCATGCCGGCCCCGTCGCCCGCCACCATCGTCCCGTCCGTGCTGGACCGGCTGTTGCAGCCGGTGGAGGGGCCTAGCGCGCGCCAGCCCGGCTGGAACGCTGCCGTCACCCAGCTGAAGCAGTCCATCCGCCGGGATCTGGAGGCGATGCTGAACACCCGCCGGCGGCCGGGCAAGCTGGGCCGGGACGTGGCGGAACTGCTGCGGTCGCCCTTGCGGTACGGCATCCCCGACTTCACCGCCCTGAACATGGCGGCCAAGGAACGGCAGGCCGCCTTCGGCCAGGCGCTGGAAACCGCCATCCGTGATTTCGAACCGCGCCTCAGCGGCGTGGCCGTGACCCTGCTGAACAGCGACAGCGGCCTGGACCGCACCCTGCGTTTCCGGGTGGAGGCGGTGATCCGGGTCGAGCCGTCGCCCGAGCCCATCGTCTTCGAATCCGTGCTGGACCCCGTCAGCCAGACCTTCTCCATCAAGGGCGATGTCCATGCCTGATACCTTCCTGTCCCTTTACAACCAGGAACTGGCGGCCATCCGGCGGGCGGCGACGCGCTTCGCGGGTGAGCATCCCAAGGTGGCGGGCCATCTGCGCATCAGCCCGACGACGGTGGACGACCCCCACGTCGCCCGCCTGATCGAATCCTTCGCCTATCTGACGGCGCGGGTGCGGCAGAAGCTGGATGACGATTTCCCGGAACTGACCGACGCCATGCTGGGGGTGCTGTACCCCCACCTGATGACGCCGCTGCCGTCCATGTCCATCGTGCAGATGAAGGCGGCCCCCGAGCTGACCGGCTGTTTCACCGTGCCGCGCGGGGCGGCGCTGGAGACGGAAGCCGTGCGGGGAGAGCCCTGCCGCTTCCAGACCACCATGCCGGCGGAGGTTTGGCCGGTGGAGGTGACGGCCGCCAGCCTGGCCGCCCTACCGGCGGCGGCCCCGCTGGTCAACGCGGCGCGCACCGCCAAGGCCGTCCTGCGGCTGAAGATCAGTTCCACCGCGCAAGGCATGGGCCTGACCGATCTGGGCGTGGACCGCCTGCGTTTCTTCCTGTCCGGTCCGCCGGAGCTGTCCTACACCCTGCATGAGCTGCTGCTGAACAACGTGGTCGGCATGGCGGTGGTGGAGGATGTGAACGACCCCCATCCGGTGGAACTGGGGCCCGACCATCTGAAATCCGTGGGTTTCGAGCCCGAGGACGGCATGGTGCCCTACGGCGCCCAGTCCTTCGTGGGCTATCGCCTGCTGAGCGAGCTGTTCGCCTTTCCGGAAAAGTTCCTGTTCGTGGACCTGCACGGCCTCAGCGCCCGCACGCTGCGCGGCGTGGGCCAGCATGCCGAAATCTACATCTACCTGGACCGCGCCTGGCCGGAGGGGGAGCGCCTGGTGCGGCCCCAGGTGTTCGCCCTGGGCTGCGCCCCGGTGGTCAATCTGTTCCGTCAGTCGGCGGAGCCCATCATCCTGGGCCATGACGCCACCGAGTACTTGGTGCAGGCCGACGCCCGCCGGCCGGAGGCGCGTGAGATCTACGCCATCGAACGGGTGCGCGCTTCTTCCCCCCGGGGGGAGAAGGTGGAATTCCTGCCGCTCTACGGCAACCACCATGGCACCGATCCGGCCCGCCATCAGCATTTCTGGCACACCATGCGGCGCCAGCGCGGGGCGCGGGATCGCAGCAGCGAGTTGTTCATCTCCCTGGTCGATCTGGGCCTGAACCCCAACGCCCCGCCGGACTGGACCGTCAGCATTGAGACGGTGTGCTTCAACCGCGACCTGCCGGCGCAACTGCCCTTCGGCGGCGGCCATCCCCGCTTCCACCTGACCGACGGCGGCCCGGTGTCCGGTGTGGCCTGTCTGACGCCGCCCACGGCGGTGGTGCGGCCGCAGATGGGGGATGGGGCCCGCTGGCGCCTGATCTCCCACCTCAACCTCAACCACCTGTCGCTGATCGACGGTGCTGACGGCAGTGGGGCGGCGGCCTTGCGTGAACTGCTGAAGCTGTACGACCTGAAGGACACGCCGGAGACCCGCGCCATCATCGAGGCGGTGACCAGCGTCGACAACCGCCGCGCCACGGCCCGGGCGCCGCATGCCGACTTCGCCGCCCTGTGCCGGGGCGTGGACATCGATCTGGTGCTGGATCCGGAACGGGCGGGCGCCATGGGCATCTTCCTGCCGGCGGCGGTGCTGGAACGCTTCTTCGCGCTCTACGCCTCCATCAATTCCTTCACCCGCCTGACCCTGCGGGCCAAGGGGCGGAAGGAGGCGCTGGTGCGCTGGGGTGCCCGCATCGGCGAGAAGGTGACGGCATGAACGCCATCGCCCCGGCCGCGACGATCACCATGCCGAATGCCCTGATCGACCTGCTGCGGTTTGAGCCGTTCCGCTTCGACCTGTTCCGCGCCATCCAGTTGCTGGAGCGGCAGTTCGGGGGCGAGGTGGGGGACGATGATCTGCCGCTCCGCTTCGCCGCCAATCAGTCGCTGTCCTTCCCGGCGCATGAGATCCAACGCCTGGATCTGCCGCACCTGCCCGGCGCCCCGGTCGAGGACGAACCGGACGGGCCAGGGGACGGGGCGTCCGTCCTGGCGCGCGTCGATCTGAACGTCCTGACCCTGACCGGGCCCCTGTCGGCGCTGCCCCAGGCCTATACCGAGACGGCCATCCGCAGCCTGCGCGACCGCACGCCAGGCTTCGCCGCCTTCCTGGACATCTTCAACGACCGCATCGCCACCCTGCTGTTCCGGGCGTGGCGGCGCTATCGCCTGCCGGCGCTGTATGAACTGCGCGGCCTGGCGGGGGGCGATAGCGCCACGGCGGCCCTGTTCGGCATCGCCGGTTTCGGCACCGGCCATCTGCGCGGGCGGCTGTCGATGCCCGATGAGGTCATGCTGTTCTACGCCGGGCTGTTCAGCCAGCAGCCGCGGGCGGCCATCTCGCTGGAACGCATGCTGGCCGATGCCGCCGGCCTGCCGGCGCGGGTGGAGCAGTTCGCCGGCCGCTGGATCGCCATCCCGGCGGAGGAGCAAAGCTGTTTGCGTGTCGGTGGCAAGGCGCCGGCCTATAATCGCCTGGGCGTGGATACGGTGGTGGGGGCCCGCATGTGGGACGTGCAGGGGCAGTTCCGCATCGTGCTGGGGCCCCTGACGCGACGGCAGTTCCTGGACCATTTGCCGGGCCGGCCGGCGCTGAAACGCCTGGTGGAACTGGCCCGCCTGTATGTGGGGCCGGAGTTCGGATTCGATATCCAGCTGGTGCTGCACCGGGAAGAGGTGCCGGGCTGCGTGCTGGACAGCCATGCCGAGTGCGGTCCGCGGCTGGGGTATGACACCTGGCTGGCGGCGCTACCCATGCTGAACGACCCTAAAGACACCATTATTGATATAAAAGGTATTGATTAGAGTATATTTACAATATAAAATATCAAAAGCGACTTTGTGTTAATGTATTGTTACGTGAACATCATAATAACAGATGGCAAATTAGACTCTATAACTATTGGGCAAGTTCCATTTTGATTTCCAGGATTATTTTGCACTCCTGTCACGCCCATGTGGGACGTGGCCGTTGGCAGGGCGATGTCAACCCGAAGCGCAGGTCATGACGATGGACTCGATGGATCTAAGGACGCTGGTCGATGGGCTGGATGCCGTGGCCCGGCGGGCGCTGGAAGCCGCGGCCGGCAGCGCCATGGCCAAGACGCATTATGAGATCGAGATCGAACACTGGCTGCTGGCCTTGGCTGACCGGCCGGAGGTGGGCTTGCGCACGGCCTTGGGCCCCCTGGGCCTGGCGCCGGAGACGCTGGAACGGGCGCTGGATCGCGCGCTGGCCCGCTGCCGCACCGGCAGCAGCCGGGCGCCGGCCTTCTCCCCCCGCGTCGTCTCGCTGATGCGTGAGGCCTGGTTCCTGGCCACCCTGCGTTTCAAGGCGGGCAAGGTTTCGCCGCTGCACCTGCTGGCGGCCCTGGTGCGCGACAAGAACGGCGCGCTGGCCTTCGCCGACTTGGCGGCAGCGCTGGAGAACATCGACGAGGCCGCGCTGGACACCGCCATCGAGGCGGAAGCGCCATCGGCCGAAGCCGGACCGGCCGCGCAAGGCGCCCGCAAGGTCGGCGGCCGCACGCCCAACCTGGACGCCTACACCATCGACCTGACGGCGGAGGCCGCCAGCGGGCGCATCGACCCCATCATCGGCCGTGATGCCGAGGTGCGGCAGGTGATCGACATCCTGACCCGCCGCCGCCAGAACAACCCCATCCTGGTGGGCGAGGCCGGCGTGGGCAAAACGGCGGTGGTGGAAAGCCTGGCCCTGCGCGTCGCGGCGGGGGAGGTGCCCCCGGCCCTGAAGGACGTTTCCATCCGCACCCTGGATCTGGGCCTGTTGCAGGCCGGCGCCGGCGTGAAGGGGGAGTTCGAGAACCGCCTGAAGGGCGTGATCGATGAGGTCAAGGCCTCACCCAAGCCCGTCATCCTGTTCGTGGATGAGGCGCACACCCTGATCGGCGCCGGCGGGCAGGCGGGACAGGGCGACGCCGCCAACCTGCTGAAGCCCGACCTGGCCCGCGGCGCCCTGCGCATGGTGGCCGCCACCACCTGGGCGGAATACAAGCGCTATGTGGAACGTGACGCGGCCCTGGTCCGCCGCTTCCAGACGGTGAAGGTGGACGAACCGGATGAGGCGACGGCCATCGCCATGATGCGCGGCCTGGTGCCCACCCTGGAAAAGCACCACGGCGTGCGCATCCTGGATGAGGCGGTGCGGGCGTCGGTGCGCCTGTCCCACCGCTACATCAGCGGCCGCCAGCTGCCTGACAAGTGCGTCAGCCTGCTGGACACCGCCGCCGCCATGGTGGCCATGAGCCATGCCGGCCGGCCGGAGGCGCTGGACGCCGTGGCGCAGGAGACCCGCACGCTGGAGGCGGAGAAGGCCGGCCTGCTGCGGGAGGCGGCGCTGGGCGCCGACCACGATGCGGCGCTGGCGGTGCTGGAGGACAAGCTGGCCGACGCCCAGCGCCGCCAGGATGAGATCAACTGGCGCTGGGGCGAGGAACGCCGCCTGGTCGATGAGATCGTGGGCGTGCGCGACGGGCTGGCGACGGCGGTCGGCGATACCGATGCCGCGGCCCTGCGGGGCCGCCATGTCCGCCTGCACCAGGACCTGACGGATTTCCAGGGCGAGCGGCCCATGCTGCACCAGGACGTCACCGCCCAGGCGGTGGCGGAGGTGGTGGCGCGCTGGACCGGCATCCCGGTGGGCCGCATGCTGTCCAGCGAGATCGACACCGTGCTGGGCCTGGAATGGCGGCTGGGCCAGCGGGTGGTGGGCCAGGACGGCGCCCTGCACCTGATCGCCGACGTGCTGCACACGGCCCGCGCCGGCATTGCCGACCCGCGCAAGCCGCCGGCCATCTTCCTGCTGGCGGGCCCCAGCGGCGTGGGCAAGACCGAGACGGCGCTGTCGCTGGCCGAGCTGATGTATGGCGGCGAGCAGAGCCTGACGGTCATCAACATGTCGGAGTTCAAGGAGGAGCATAAGGTCTCCCTCCTCATGGGCTCACCGCCCGGTTATGTCGGTTATGGCGAGGGCGGGGTGCTGACCGAGGCGGTGCGCCGCCGGCCCTACGGCGTGCTGCTGTTGGATGAGATGGAAAAGGCGCACCCCGGCGTGCAGGACATCTTCTACCAGGTGTTCGACAAGGGCGTGCTGCGCGACGGCGAAGGCCGCGACATCGACTTCCGCAACACCACCATCCTGATGGCGTCCAACGCCGGGTCGGACCTGCTGACCGCCCTGGGCGCGGACCGGGAGACGCTGCCGGACATGGCCGGGCTGGCGGCGGCGCTGCACCCGGAACTGCTGAAACACTACAAGGCGGCCTTCCTGGGTCGTATCACGGTGGTGCCCTACCTGCCGCTGACGGCGGACCGCCTGCGCGACATCGTGGGCCTGCAACTGGGCCGCCTGCGCCAGCGGGTGGACCAGACCTATGGCGCGGCATTGTCGGTGTCGCCGGCGGTGGTGGACCGGCTGGTGGCGCGCTGTGACGAGGGCGACATGGGTGCCCGGGCCATCGACCACGTGCTGTCGCGTGGCCTGATGCCGGCCCTGTCGCGCCGCCTTCTGGAAGTTTTGGCCGCCCGGCGCACCGTCGCCGCCGCGACCGTCGATTGGGATGACGAGGCCGGGGACTTCCGGATCGACATCCAAACGGTGCCCTTGGCCGAAAGGCCGATCCCTGAAACGGCCGTGGAGTCCGCAGCCGACTGACGAAGGGCGCCGTTCCCAAGGCGAGGGCGGAAGGGCCGGCCGCAGAGTCACCCCGCCCGCGCATGCTTTCCACAACCACCCAACCAAACGCAACGTCAACGTAACCAAGGAGTTATCATGCCCATCTACCTGCAGATCGACGGCATCGCCGGTGACGCCACCCAGCAGAACCACACCCAGTGGACGGACATCAAGACCCTGCAATGGGGTGTCAGCCGCTCCATGAATACCCTGGCGGGCGCCACCGCCAACCGCGAAGGGTCGGAGCCCAGCATCCGCGAAGTGATCCTGACCAAGACCAGCGACAGTTCGTCGGTGAAGCTGTTCTCGCAGGCCTGCAGCGGCCGTTCCGGCGTGAACGCCAAGATCCATATCGTCACCAGCGGCAACCCCGGTGACACCTATATCGAGTTCAACCTGACCAACACCCTGATCTCGTCCTACAACATCTCCGCTTCCGCCGACCGCCCGGAAGAGCAGGTCGTGCTGAACTTCACGAAGGTGGAGATGAAGTACACCCCGTACGACAGCCAGCACAACCCGCAGTCCCCGATCATTGCGTCCTACGATTTGGCCACCACCAAGTCGGCTTGATGCCATGCGGTGCGTGGGGCGCGCTTCGGTGCGCCCCACGGATCTCCCTTCATTTACTCCACGGCTTCATCGGTATCTTCTTTGTCTCTTGAAATAGGGGTACGGGCGATGTCAAAGCTGCAATTCGACGGGCAGGCGCACCAAATCACGCTTGTCAACGCGGCCGGAACTTCGGTGGGAACGTGGGCAGCCTATAATAATGTCGATAGTCATGCGACAATTCGGCACGTCCAAAACGGCACTTACATTATCCTGGATACGAGGGCGCCGCATCCGCACGCGGCTTCCGCGAACGGGCCGTATGGATTGCATGGCATCATTCGTTTCAATGTTCCGGGACATCCTGGGATCGGTGTGCATTCTGGCCGGGCGGCAGCGCGGCATTTGCCTGGGCCTGAACACCCGACCATGGGCTGTATCAGGACATCGGATGAGGCGATGGGTTCCATCGTGGGAGTGATGGGCCAAGACGCACTGACGACAATTGAAGTATTCAACAATGATGGCGTGGGCGCCCACGTTGCATCCGAACGGAATTTTTATGAAAGCCTTCAGGGGCGTAAATATGCTTAACGCTGAAACCAAGCGGGCGCGCTTGTTTGGGACGGGTGCGCTTGTCATCTCGATGGTGCTCTGGGCATCGCTGGCGAGTGCCAAAGTCTGTACGCCCGATGAAGCGGCCAAAGCCGACGAAATGGTCGATCATCTGGACAGCTGGGCTCAAGTCAATATCGCTTATAAGAAGTATGGTCACTGTGATGATGGTGAAATCGCGGAAGGAAACTCGGAGGCGGTGGCACGGTTGCTGGTGGATCAGTGGAATACGTTGCCCCAACTTAATGCGCTGATCAAAGGCAGCCCCACCCTGAAAACCTTCGTCATCCATCATATCGATGGCACCCTGGATACGGCTGATCTGGAAAAGATCAAGGCTCTTTCGGGGAGTTCTTGCCCCGCCGATGCCGCCGCGCTGTGCCATGATTTGGCGCGTGCCGCCACCAAAGCGGAGTGACACTGGTCGCGCCCGTTGAGAATAATAAATTTATTGGATTGTGGCATGTATTCATGCTGATCGGTCATCGATCTCTTAATGAATTTGAATTCTGATGCTAATTACCGAATTCAGTTCGCGTCTAATTCTGCCAAACATTCGCCGTACATGAAGAAGCTGGCGCGTTTTCCGGAACGGAAATGCCAAGCCTCGGGCGGTCTATGGGGCAAGCTTAAGGGAGGGAATTTTGCCACCAACATTGAACAGCGATTGGGGGCCCTATCGCAACGAGACCGAGGCGGCGGCCTGCCTGTGCGCCTATGTCGATAAGGTTTGCGGGCCCGGCGTCGGCATATCCTGGGCGACCAACGGGTACGTCTATCCCTTGCGCGGACCGACGCGGGATGCCGGCGGGTTCGGTGACATCTTCGTCTTCCAGTGGGACCACATCCCGGTGCCCCCGCCCAAGGCGGCGGTGGCGCCGGGCTTCTGGCATCGCGTCCGGTCCTTCATCGAACGCTGTATGGAGGCGGAAGGCAAGGCGGCCATCGCCCAGAGCCAGGCCGACATGGCGATGAGCCAGGCGATGGGCCGGGTCTTCAACCGCATGTTCACCTCGCACCAGGATGATGCCCTGGGCGTGGCGCTGGACATCCTGTGCGTCGCGGCCTCCATCGCCTTGATCCCCACGGGGCTGGGTGTCCTGGGCGTGGCGGGACTGGTGGGCGGCTCCTTCCTGCTGGTCGCGGACGGCACCGCCTATGGCATGGAACTGGCCGGCAACGACGAACAGGCCGAGGCCTTCAAGCAGCACACCGAGAAGTACCGCATCATCGCCACGGTGATGACCCTGCCCGACATCGTGGTCGGCGGGCCCAAGGCCATCAAGGAATTGGCCGAGGCCAGGGAGTTGCTGGAGGCGGACATGACGACCGCCCGGTCCGCTGAGACGCTGGGCGCCCGTACCGCCAATGCCTCCCGCGCGGAACGATACGCGCAGATTGCGGAGCGGGCTCATTTGCGGTCACAATTGCGCGCGCAACAGATCCGCGCCGGCATGACGCTGGAGGTCGCCCCCCGTGTCGCCGGCGTCGGGTCTGGTGTGCTGATGATACGGGAGGAAGTGTTGGGCGAGGAATCCCTGCTGCATGAAATCGCCCGCCGCCTTCATGTCCACAGCGTCGCGGTGCATAAATGATCACTGACACCCAGCCGGCCCCCGCCTGGCGCCGGCCGTCGCCAGGATATCTGTTCCATTTCGCGCTGGCGGCGGTGGGCATCACCTTCCTGGCCATCGGGCTGGATGGTTCGTTGAAACTGCGGGCGGGCGCCGATCCCATGGACGCCATGGACGGCGCCGGCCTGGTGGCTTTCCTGTTCAGCTGGCTGCTGGTGTTCGGCTTCCGCCTGATTTTCTGGGGCAAGGTGCCGGCGCCGGGCCAGCACCTGGTCCGCACGGTTCTCATCGGCATTTTCGCGGTGGAGATCGTGTGCGCCGTCGCCGCCCTGGCCCTGCTGTTCACCGGGCCGGGCAGCGTTCTGGTGACCGTGTTCACCCTGGCGGGGGTGCTGTGCCAGATCTCGACCATCGTCTGGCTGATCCGCCACCGGCAGGAGTGAGCGTCAGCGATCGCCGCTGAGCGGCAGCGTCTCCAGCAGGGGCCGCGCCAGGTACAACACCTGATAGGTGTCGCCAGCCGATGCCGGCGCTTCGGCCGTCAGGCGCAGGCGGGTCAGCGTCCAGGCGGCGGTGTCCAGGCCAGACGTCGCGGCCACAGTGTCACCGTCCTGGGCCGCCTGGCGGTTGCGTGCCGTCTCCGCCGCCAATTCGGCGGGCAGGTCGGCGTCCAGGGGAAGGGCGACATGCTCCACCGCCAGGAACCGGGCCGGTGCCCCGGCCGCGGGCCCCTTGCGCGCGTCCACCGCGATGCGCAGGTTCAGGACGGGCCGGCCGAAGCTGTCGGTGACCGACCGGAAGGTGCCGTCCGCGATGAAGTCGTGCAGGGCCGCCGCCTGGCGCCACAGATAGAAGGCGGAATAGCTGTTGGCGATGGCGCCGTCCTGCCCGGCGGCCCGCAGGACGAAGGCCTTGAAGTAAAGCTCCGCCTTGTTGTCCCAGAGCGGGCCGCGCTGGGCCGCGCGCCGGCGCAGGATTTCCAGGTCGTAATCGGCCGGAAGGCGGTGGGTGTAATGGGCGATCAGCATGACGCGGTTCTCCGAGGTGGGGATGCCCGGAGGATAGCGGCGCGCCTATGATTTCATAATCAGCTGAATGAATATTTCAGAGATTTCAGATTGCAATGATGGTGGTCAACCGATGCCATCATTCGCGGTCCGCCGCAGGAAGTCCGCCAGGGCGCGCACCGCCGGCGGGGTATAGCGCTGCTTGGGGTAATAGAGGAACCAGCCGGGGAAGGGTGGGGAGAATTCCTGCAGCAGCGGCACCAGGGCGCCCTGGTCGATCAGCGGTCGCATCCAGCGGTCCGACCAATAGGCGAAGGCGATGCCCACGCCCTGTGCCGCCGCCTGCAAGGCGGTGTCGCGATGGGACACCACCAGCGGTCCTTCCACCGCCACGGAAAACCAGCGGCCGTCGGTCTGGAATTCCCAATTGTACAGCTTGCCGCTGCCGGGCTTGCGCCAGTTGATGCAGCGGTGGCCGTGCAGGTCGGCCGGCACCTGGGGCCGGCCATGGCGGGCGATATAGTCGGGGGAGGCCACGGCCACCTGGTGCAGGTCGGGGCCCAGCTTCACCGCCACCATGTCCTGGTCCAGCAATTCGCCCAGGGTGATGCCCACGTCGAAGCCGGCGCCGACGATGTCCACCACCGCGTCGTTGATCGCCAGTTCCAGGATGATGTCGGGGTATGCGGCATGGAAGCGGCCCAGCACCGGTTCCACCAGGCTGGCGGCCGCCAGGCGGGGCAGGTGCAGGCGCACCGTGCCGGCCGGCGTGGCGCGCAGGCTGCTGACATCCTCCACCGCCGCCTGCATCTGGTCCATCGCCGGCTTGAACCCCGCCAGCAGGCGGGCGCCGGCCTCGGTCAGGGCGGTGCTGCGGGTGGTGCGGTGGAACAGGCTGACGCCCAGCCTTTCCTCCAGGTCGCGGATGGTCTGGCTGAGGGCCGAGGGCGTCACCCGCAACTGGGCGGCGGCGCGGGAGAAGTTGCCGTGTTCCGCGATCATGGCGAATGCCCGCAGGTCAGCGAATTCATGGCCTCGCATCATACGCGCGGCATCTGATCGTGACCGATCAAATGCCGTCCCTCAATCGCCGGGCGCCGGTATCCACCGGCTTGGCTTGTCCTCAGTTTCCAGTCCACTTCGTTCCCCGAAAACTTCCGGCGCCCCCGGTCGGGGTCTAGGGCGGCACGAGCCGCTTCTCATGCCGCCGAGATTATGCCCTTAAATCTAACAGACGTATCCGATTTATGTAGCATAGTGCAGAACGGCAGATGGTGGCTAGATGAGGGCAACCGCAATCGAGGTTTCCAAAGCCATGACCGACAGCAAACAAAAAACTTTCCTGATCACCGGCACCAGTTCCGGTTTCGGCCGGGCCTTCGCCGAGGCCGCCCTGACCGCCGGCCACACCGTGGTGGGCACGGTGCGCGATCCCGCCGCGCAGGCCGCCTTCCGTGATCTCCATCCCAGCCGGGCGCACGCCGTGCTGCTGGATGTGACCGAGACCGACGCCATCGCGCCGGCGGTGGCCGCCATCGAGCGCGATATCGGCGCCGTCGACGTGCTGGTGGTCAACGCCGGCTACGGGCACGAAGGCCTCCTTGAGGAATCGCCGTTGGCGGAGATGCGCCAGCAGTTCGAGGTCAACGTCTTCGGCGCGGTCGCCACCATCAAGGCCGTGCTGCCCTTCATGCGGCAGCGTCGCGCTGGCCACATCGTCACCATCACCTCCATGGGCGGTTTCATCACCATGCCGGGCATCGCCTATTACTGCGGTAGCAAGTTCGCGCTGGAAGGCATCACCGAGGTGCTGGCCAAGGAGGTGCGGCACCTGGGCATACGCGTGACGGCGGTGGCGCCCGGATCGTTCCGCACCGATTGGGCCGGCCGTTCCATGGTGCGATCCGACCGCAGCATTCCCGACTATGACAGCCTGTTCGATCCCATCCGCCAGGCGCGGCAGGACAAGAGCGGCCGCCAGGCGGGCGATCCGGCCAAGGCGGCGCAGGCGCTGCTAACGCTGGTGGCGGCCGATGCCCCGCCCGTGCACCTGCTGTTAGGCACCGACGCCCTGGGTCTGGTGCGGGCCAAGCTGGCGGACATGCAGGCGGAAATCGACGCGTGGGAGGATCTGACCCGCTCGACCGACTTTTCCTGAAGCGGAACTTTGGCCGGAAGGCCTTGGTTTCCCCTGGACCTGTCTTTATCAAAAAGGTGTGTCCAGATGTCCAACACCCAGGAAGTGGCGGGGGACACCCCGCCCGTGGAACTCAACATCAGCGCGGAGAAGGTCTTTTTCATCATCGTCAAGGCGCGGGAGTTCGACGTGAAGGTCGACCCCGTGGAGCCCGACCCGGCCTCCAACGCCGCCGATGATGGTGAACGCGCCATCCTTGAGGATTATGACGACGATCCCACCCAGGCCGAATTGGTGGGTGCCATCGCCAGCTTGAACGATGACGAGGTGGTGGACCTGATCGCCCTGGCCTGGGTGGGGCGCGGCGACTACGACGCCAGCGAATGGGCGGAGGCCCGTGCCTTGGCTTTTGAACGCCATCGCGAGAAATCCGCCCGCTACCTGATCGGCATCCCCACCTTGGGCGACTTCCTGGAGGAGGGGCTGGCGGCCCTGGGCCACTCCGTCGAGGAGTTTGAGGTGGACCGCCTGTGACGGCGCCGAATAGGCCGGAACCATCCCCGGTCCTGTTGATTGATGGTGCGCGGGCGTGCATCCGGCATGACGCCCGTCCCCAAAAATCCCACAGCAATGTCGCCGACGGAGGAAAACCATGGGTTGGTTCACCAAGGACATCGAGACGATGAACGATCTTTTCGTCCATCAGCTGAAGGACATCTACTACGCGGAAAAGCGCATCCTGAAGGCCCTGCCGGACATGGTGGAAAAGGCCACCAACCCGGAACTGAAGCAGGGGTTTGAAACCCATCTGCGCGAGACGCAAGGCCAGATCCAGCGGCTGGAGCAGGTGTTCCAGCTGCACGGCGTGGAGCCGGAGGCGGTGAAGTGCCCCGCCATCGACGGCATCCTGGATGAGGCCGACGACGTGGCCGGCGATGTCGAGGACAAGCAGGTGCTGGACGCCGCCCTGGTGGCCGCCGCCCAGGCGGTGGAGCACTATGAGATCTCGCGCTACGGCACCCTGGTCGCCTGGGCACAGTTGCTGGGCCGGGATGATTGCGCCCAACTGCTGGCCGACAATCTGGCCGAGGAAAAGGCCACGGACGAGAAGCTGACGGCCTTGGCGCGCTCACGCATCAATACGCTGGCGGCGTAACGAACCATAATGGAAAGGCCGGGGCCTGCGCGGGCCCCGGCCTTTCTTTTCCCTCAATTGCCGGGCGCGGCCATCCGGTCGCTGGGCTTCCTCAGTTTCCAGTCCACTTCGTTCCCGGAAACTTCCGGCGGACGCCGTCGCGTCCTACGGCGGCATGAGTGTTCATGCCGCCGTTCGTATGCTCCTATTCAGCGGCGTTCAATGACAGGTCGGCCGCGCGGGCGGAGGCATGGGCCGCCGCCTTGCGGGGGGATGTCCGGGCGGTGGACGTCTTGCGGGTGGTGCGCGGGATCTTGCCGGCCTTCTTCTCCAGCGCCTCGGTGAAGGATTCACCCCAGGCCACGGCGGTCTTGTCCTTGATGGCGTCCCACAGGCTGTGCCAGCGGCGCTGGCGTTCCTCCAGCGGCATGGACAGCGCGCGGCGCAACGTCTCCTCGATCTGGTCGGGGTCGTAGGGGTTCACCTGGACGGCGGCCTGCAACTGTGCCGCCGCGCCGGCGAAGCGCGACAGTACCAGCACCCCGGGATCGGCCGGGTCCTGTGCCGCCACGAATTCCTTGGCCACCAGGTTCATGCCGTCGCGCAACGGTGTTACCAGGCCGACGCGCGCCAGGCGCATGTAGCTGGCGACGGTGGTGCGCTGGCTGCCCTGGGTGACCAGCTTCAGCGGTGTCCAATCCGGATCGGAATAAGCGCCGTTGGTGGCGCCGGCGATGCGTTCCAGGTCGCGCAGCAGGGTGCGGTAGGCCTGCACCCCCTCACGCGACTTGGCGGCGATTTGCAGGAAGCTGACCTTGCGGTGCCATTTGGGCTCCGCCGCCAGGAACTGCTGGAAGGCGGTCAGCCGCTCCGTCAGGCCCTTGGTCGGGTCTAGCCGGTCGATGCCCAGCACCAGGGCGCGGCCGTCCAGATTATAGGCCAGATCCTGCGACGCCTGCTTTTTCATCGCCGCTTCGGTCACGCGGGCGAATTCCTGGGCATCGATTTCCACCGGGAAAACACCCAGGCGCACCGTGCGTTCCTCCACCTTCAGGGTCAGGGCACCGATGCGCCGGGCGCCGCCGTAGCGCGCGGCCGTCTGGGCGAAATGCTCGGCATCGTCGGCCGTCTGGAAACCGATCAGGTCGGACGCCAGCACGTCGCGCACCAGGCCCAGCAGGCCTTCGGAAATGGCGGCCACCACCGGCGGCGGGAAGGGGATGTGCAGGAAGAAACCGATGGGGTTGCGGACCTTCAGGTCGCGCAGCGCCGCCGGCATGCCCAGCAACTGGTAATCGTGGATCCAGACCAGGTCGTCCTTCTTCAGCAGGCCGGACAAGGCGGTGGCGAAGCGGTGGTTGACGGCGCGATAGGCGGCCAGTTCATTGCGCTGGAACCGCACCACCCCCGGCATGGTGTGCAGCAGGGGCCACAGCACGCCGTTGGCATAACCCAGGTAATATTTGCGATGTTCATCGGGGGTCAGGTCGATCATGGCGCATTTCACGCCCTGCCGCTCCACCAGCCGGGGCTCCGCGGCGGGCTTGTCCGACAGCGCGTCGCTCCATCCGAACCACAGGCCCTTGCGGCGCTGCAACAGGCCGCTCAGCGCCACCACCAGGCCGCCGGCCTGCGGCGTGCCGGCGGCGGGAACCCGGTTGGATACGATGACCAGGCGTTTCATGGATGCCCCCTAAAATTACGTCAGCCCGGAAACGCAACCGTCCAACCGGGGGGTGAGTTCCATTGCGATGCAATAAAACCGTGTCGCTCAATAGTCGGGCGGGGCCGGCAACGCCGCCGGGTCCACCGGCTGCCAGCCCAGGCCCAGGCTTTTTTGCAGGGCGATGTAGTCGTTGCTGACCTGGGCCTGGGATTGGGCCAGGCTTTGTTCCGCCTGCAAGCGCTGTTGCTCGGCGTCCAGCGCGTCCAGCGCGGTGGCGGTGCCGCCACGATAACGCATGTCGGTAAGGCGGGCGGCCCGGGTCGCCACCTCCAGCGCCCCTTCCAGCTGGAAGGCGTTCTCGCGCTGGTGGCCGTAGCGCGACAGGCTGCCCTCGGCGTCCTGCAGGGCTTGCAGCACCGTTTGCTGGTACTGCGCCAAGCTTTCCTGGTTGGCGGCGCTGGCCTGGCGGATCTGGGCGCGGGTCTTGCCCCAGTCCAGCACGTTCCAGCTCAGCATCGGCGCGCCAACCATGCTGAGGCTGCTGGCGCGGAACAGGGTGTCCACGGCGTTGGACCCGAAGCCGATGCTGCCGAACAAGCTGACGGTGGGGAACAGCTGGGCCACGGCATAGCCGATGCTGGCGTTGCTGGCCGCTAGCTGGCGTTCGGCGGCGCGGATGTCCGGCCGGCGGCGCAGCATGGCGGCGGGGTCGGCCACCGGCACCACGGCCGGCGGCAGGGGCAGGGGGCGCACGGGCGTGAGTTCCGCGTCCAGGGCGCCCGGTTCCTGGGCGGTCAGCATGGACAGCTGGTCCATCGCCTGTTCCACCTGGCCCTCCAGCGGGGACAAGCGGGCGTCGGTCTGGCGCATCTGCGCCTCCACCTTGGCCACGTCGGCGTCGGTGGCGGTACCCAGGCGGCGCTTGTCCAGGGTCAGGTCGAACATGCGGTGCTCGGCGGCGCTGGAGGCGCGCGCCAGGTCCAGTTCGTGCTGGGCGTCGCGCAGGCTGACGTAGGCCTGCCCCACCTCCGCCGCCAGTTGGACCTGCGCGTCCTCATACTGGGCCGCACTGGCGTCCATCTGCGCCGCCGCCGCCTCCACCTGGCGGCGGGTGCCGCCGAAGATGTCCAGTTCCCAGCGAGCGTCGAAGCCGACGTTGTACAGCTCGGTGGTGACGTGGTTGGGGATATCGACCTTGGGCGCGCCGTTGGGGAACAGCGCGGGGTCGGTGATGGCCTCCTGCGCCAGCGCGGCGTTGACGCGGTTGTCCAGGGTCGACAACTGGCCGGTGGGGATGCGGGCCTTGGCCGCCAGGGTGGATGAGTTGACCTGCGGGAACAGGGCGGACCGCGTCTGCACGATAGTGGCGCGGGCCTGAAGGATGCGCGCCTCCGCCGCCTTCAGGGTGGGGCTGGCGCCCAGCGCCAGGTCGATCAGGTGGGTCAGTTCGGGGTCGTTCATCCCCTCCCACCACCGCGCGGGCGGGGTGGCGACGTCCACGGGGGCCGATGCCGCGCGGTGGAACTGGCCAGCGGTTTCCGACATGGGCGCCACATCGGGCGGGCCCCGGTAATCCGGTCCCACGGTGCAGGCCGCCGCCAGCAGCAGAAGCAGGGCGGGCATCGTTTTCATCATCGCCGGCTTCATGCCGCACCTCCGGGCGCGCCGCCCTTGGGCAGGGGGCGCATCAGCAGGACCAGGGGAATGCAGCCGAACAGGATCATGCCGAACAGCCAGAACAGGTCGCTGTAGGTCATCACCGTGGCCTGCAATGTCACCTGCTGGGAAAACGCCGCCAGGCCTTGCAGAGGGCCGCCGTCCGGGTTGCGCGCCGCCAGTTGTTGCGACAGTGCCCCCAGGTAGTTCTGCCCGTCGGGGGAGTTGGCGGTGATGCTGGACCCGATGCGGTCCACATGCAGGGTGGTGCGCTGGTCCAGCAGGGTGGACACCACGGCCAGGGCGAAGGATCCGCCCAAATTGCGGGCGGCGTTGAACAGGCCGGACGCGTCCTCCGCCAGTTCCTTGGCCACCGACGCGGTGGCCGCCTGGTTCAGGAACAACATGGAAAAGAACTGCCCTACGCCGCGCAGCAACTGCGGCCCCACCAGTTCCGGCCCCGCCACCTCCGGCGTCAGGTGGGAGTTCAGCATGCAGCTGAGGCCGTAAAAGCCCAGCCCCGTCGCCACCGCCAGGCGCACGTCGATGCGTTTGACCGCCAGGGGGAATAGCGGCATCAGCATCAGGGTGGGGATGCCGCTGATCATGGCGATGTAGCCCGCCTGTTCCGGGTTGTAGCCGGGCACGGCGTTCAGGTACTGCGGGATCAGGTACAGCAGGCCATAGAGCGCGCCGCCCACCACCAGGCTCATCATGAAGACGCTGGCGAAGCTGCGGTTGAACAGGATGCGCAACTGGATCACCGGCTCGCGCGCCAGCAACTGCCCGGCGATCAGCAGCAGGAAGCCCACGATGGACACGGCCGTCAGGCTGTTGATCATGTCGGATTCGAACCAGCGCTCGCGCTGCCCTTCCTCCAGCAGGGTGGTCAGGCAGCCCAGGCCCAGGGTCAATCCCGCGATGCCCAGCCAGTCGGCGCGGGCCAGTTGCCCCCAGTCGCCCTTGTCCGACGGCAGGCCCAGGGTCAGCAGGCCCAAGAGGCCGACGCCGATGGGCAGGTTCAGGAAAAAGGCGTAGTGCCAGCTGGCGTTTTCCGCCAGGTAACCGCCGATCACCGGCCCCAGCACCGGCCCCAAAACGGCGGTGGCGCCGAACATGGCGACGCCGATGGGCTGCTTCTCCGGCGGCAGGCGGGTGGACACGATGGTGAGTGCCGTGGGGATCATGGCGCCGCCGGTCAGGCCCTGGCCCACCCGGCCGATGATCATCTGTCCCAGATTGCCGGCGATGCCGCACATCATCGACGACAGCACGAAGCCGCTGGTGACGATCAGCAGGAAGGTACGCAGGCCGATCATGCGCACGAACCAGCCGGCCAGCGCGATCATCACGATCTCCGCCACCAGGTAGGCGGTGGAAATCCAGGTGCCCTCGCTGCCGCTGGCGCCGACCTCACCCTGGATCAGGGGCAAGGCCGCGTTGACGATGGACACGTCCAACGTCGCCATCAGGGCGCCGATGGTGCCGGCGGCCACCGCCAGCCAGGCACCGTTCTCCGCTTTGGCCCCACCGCTCAATTGCCACCCCCGTTGCGCTCATCGCCATTGGGTGCACCGCCTTGACCGGCGCCGTTCAAGGGTTTGTCCTGCTTTTCGGCGTCGCGGTTGCGCTGCACGGCGTCGTCATGCTCGCGGTTGCGGCGTTCCTCCGTCCGTTTCGCCTCCTCGCGGATGCGCTTGTCTTCCTGCTTGGCGCCGATGGTATCGACGGTGACGATGACCGACAGCCCGGGCACCAGCACCTTGCGTGCCTCCGGTCCCGCCTCGATGTGGATGCGCACGGGCACGCGCTGCACGATCTTGGTGAAGTTGCCGGTGGCGTTCTGCGGCGGCAACAGGGCGAACTGCGCGCCGGTGCCGGGGGCGAAGCTTTCCACCGTGCCGTGGAACTCACCGCCGCTGACGGCATCCACGGTGATTATCGCCGGCTGGCCGATGCGCATCAGGCCGATCTGCGTTTCCTTGTAGTTGGCGACCAGGTAGACGCCCTCAACCGGCACGATGGACATCAGGCGGGTGCCGGTCTGCACGTACTGGCCCACCCGCACGGTCCGGTCGCCCACCCGGCCGCGGATGCTGCTGACCACCAGGGTGGATTGCAGGTCCACGTCCGCCTGGTTGACCTGCGCCTGTGCTTGGTTCACCTGGGCCTGGGCGCTTTGGATTTGCGCGTTCAGCACGTCGATCTGGCGCTGGGCGCTTTCCACCGCGGCCTCATCCGCCACGGCCTCGGCCCGGGCCTGGTCGCGGCTCTGGCGCATCTGGTCCAGCTGTTCCGCCGTTTGTGCGCCGCTGGCGGCCAGTGGTGTATAGCGGTCCACCTGGCGCTGGGCATAGAGGGCGGTGGCCTGGGCGCCCAGCAATTGCGCTTTGGCACGGGTGATCTCCGCCTCCTGCCGGCGGATTTGCGCCTGGTATTCGGCGATGGCGGCGCGGCCCTGTTCCCTCTGGGCCAGCGCCTGGTCGTGCTTGGCCCGGGGCTCGCGCTCATCGATCTTGGCCAGCGCCTGGCCCGGTTCCACCAGCTGGTTGTCCTGCACCAGCACCTGTTCCACATAACCCGCCACCTTGGGCGAGATGGTGACCACGTCGGCCTGCAGATAGGCGTCGTTGGTCTCCTGCTCATACTGGCCGGTGGTCCAGTAATAGACGCCCCAGGCGATCAACAGGGCGGCGACCACGATCGCCGCGATGATCAGGCCGATGCGTACCCGCGGGTTGGCCAGCGGCGACGGCTTGTCTTTTTTCTCGTCCTTCTTGCCATCACCGGACTCCTTTTTGTCCGGCTCCTTCTCATCAGGGCGGTCGTCGCGGTCGCTCATGTACGGAACCTTGGCTGGTGGGCCGCTGTAAACGGACGCCGCTGTCCAGTTGTTCCGTGACAATCGCGTATGTGCTTATTTTTGCTGGCGATGCAACCAAATGCCGTGTCGCGGCGTTATCCCTCCACGCCCCGTTGAGGTGCCACAGCCGGAGGAATGCCGCGTGCGGCGGGATGCTCAGGACCGTAGGGAAAAGCTGATCACGGCGGCGGCGGCGCTGTTCCGCCGCGACGGATACCATGTGCCGCTGGAGGCCATCGCCAACCAGGCGGGGGTCGGCCGGGCGACGCTCTACCGCAACTTCGCCGACCGCGCGGCCTTGGCCATCGCCGTCTTCGAACGCCAGCTGGACGCCCTGGCGCGGGAGGTGGAGGAGGTGCGCCATGATGCCGCCGCCTTCTTTTATCCCTTCCTGCACCGGGTGGCGCGCCAGGCGCTGCTGCACGGCCCGCTGATCGCCAGCCTGGAGGCGGAGGTCCACGGCCAGCGGCTGATCGACGGCTTGCGCGCGCGGCTGGACGCCGTGTTCGCCGTTCCGCTGGCGGCGGCGCAGGCGGCGGGCGTGGTGCGCGCCGACCTGTCGGTGGCGGACATGCACCGCGCGGCCAAGATGCTGGTGGGCGCCGCCACGCGCCAGGCGCCAGAGGTGCAGGACCAGGTCATCGCCGACGCGCTGGTGCTGCTGACCGATGGCCTGCGGCCCATTCGTTGACGCTCTCAGGCGCCGGGCGCCGGCATCCGCCGGCTAGGCTTGTCAGCCCTTCAGGAAGGGCCGCACCACAGCCAGGAAGTCGTCCAGCCGGTCGTGGTGGGGCCAGTGCCCGGCCTCCTGGATCATGGCCGTTCGCCCCTGGGTGAACAGGGCGGCGGCACCGTTCTGCACAGGGTCTTGCACCCAGCTTTTGGCGCCGTTGATCAGCAGGGTGGGGCACTGGATGCCGGCCCACAGCTCCTTCAGTTCCTCCAGGCTGATGCGGAAGGGGAAGGCGGTGCGGGTGTAGTTGTCGAACTTCCAGCTGAAGGTGCCGTCTTCATTCTGGTGCAGGCCGTGGACGGTCAGATGGTGGGCCTGCTCCTCCGACAGGAAACCGTTCTCCGCCCGCATGCGGGCCACGGCCTCCTCCAGGTTGGCGTATTTGCGGGGCCCTCGGGTGGACAGCTCGTGCACCTGGCTGACCCATGACCGGAAGCGTTCGGCCATGGGGGCCTGTTTGGCCAGTTCCTGCCAGGGCCACGTGCCCTCGATCACCGCCAGCCGGTCCACCAGGTCGGGATAGAGGCCGGCCAGGAACAGGCTGGCGGCCCCGCCGTAGGAATGGCTGAGGATGGCGACCTTGCGCCCGGCGCGCTGGCGCAGCAACTGCACCAGGTCGGCGACCACGTCGGCCAGGGTGTAGCCGCCGCCCTGCGACCAGGCGGAATCGCCATGGCCGCGCAGGTCGGGTGCCAGGATGTGGAAATCCCCTTGCAGCGCGTGCGCCACCCAGTCCCAGCTGCGGCAATGGTCGCGCCCGCCATGGACCAACAGCAGGGTGGGCTTGTCCTCCCGCCCCCATTCCACATAGTGCAGGCGCAGGCGGTCGGCGAAATAGAAGCGGGAGACGGGTCCGTTCATCGGGGGCGGTTTTCCTTCTTGGCTACGGACGCCCGGTGATTGTCCCGGCGGATGCCCGCTTTGGCAACAGCGCCCTTGTGGCTTTACAAAGTTCGCAGGCGGCCTTTTCAGCCTTCGCACCCTTTTCCTAGCCAAGGCCGGGCGCCTGGCCTCATCATCGCCCCCACGTCGATATCTGAAATCCTCATTGCCACCGGGGCGGTCCACAGACCGCCTTCCGGATGCGGCCGGTCTTTGACTTTATTCATCTTGTCAAAATCTTATGGCCGATTCTGAATTGGTAGGGTGAAGACATGCGCAGTGCCACGAAAGTGTTGGACCAGCCCCGTTTCTGGGATGAGGAAAGCCTGGCCCGCCTGGTGTCGATGAACGCCGACGGCATGACGGATCCACAGATCGCCCGCGCCCTGGGCCGCACCATCGCCTCGGTCCAGCACAAGCGCCACCTGCTGCGCCTGGCCACGCCGGTGGACCATCGCCGTGGACGCCGCATGGCGGAACAGGACAACGCCTGAAAGGGCCGTCCCCGGCGCCGGTTCGTTCCGGTCGATTTCGGGCCGAAATTCTGAAGCCCCGCGCCCGCGCCCGCCCGACAGCGGCAACAATCCATCTATTTTACGCCCCCGATCTTTTCGGTCGTGCCAAGGGTGCGGCGGGAATGGTTTAACTTCGGTCTGATCCGCCCGCGCGGCAGGTCTGAAAATCCGCCGTTACCACCAAACCGAAAAATCGATGACCGTATCGGACCGGCTGATGGGTTAGGTTACCGGCCAAGGAATAGGCCGAGGGGCAGGGCCCCGGGCCCAGGGACACGAAGGCTTGAGATCATGACGTTCACGATAGACCGCACCGCCACCCCGACCGATGACGCCACGCGGGCGCGCCTGCTGGAAAACCCGGGCTTCGGCAAGGTATTCACCGACCACATGGTCACCATCCGCTGGACCGAGGGCCAGGGCTGGCACGATGCCAAGGTGACCAAGCGGGTGCCGTTCTCCATCGACCCGGCCAGCGCGGTGCTGCATTACGCCCAGGAAATCTTCGAGGGCATGAAGGCCTACCGCGCGGCCGACGGCGGCGCCACCCTGTTCCGGCCTGAGGAAAACGCCCGCCGTTTCCGCCAGTCGGCGGAACGCATGGCCATGCCGCAGATCCCCGAGGATCTGTTCATGGAGGCGGTGGAAAGGCTGGTGCGCATCGACGCCGACTGGATCCCCGGCGGTGAGGGCAGCCTGTACCTGCGCCCCTTCATGTTCGCGACCGAGGCTTTCCTGGGTGTGCGGCCGGCGTCGGAATACATCTTCTGCGTCATCGCCAGCCCGGTGGGCGCCTATTTCAAGGGCGGGGCCAAGGCCATCACCGTCTGGGCGTCCGACAGCTATACCCGTGCAGCCCCCGGCGGCACCGGTGCGGCCAAGTGCGGCGGCAACTACGCCGCCAGCCTGATCGCCCAGCTGGAGGCCAGCAAGCAGGGCTGCGACCAGGTAGTGTTCCTGGACGCGGCGGAGCATCGCTGGATCGAGGAACTGGGCGGCATGAACGTCTTCTTCGTCCTGGACGACGGCAGCCTGATGACCCCGCCGCTCAGCGGCACCATCCTGCCCGGCATCACCCGCGACAGCATCATCGCCCTGGCCCGCTCGCTGGGCCGCACCGTGGTGGAAAAGCCCTACGCGCTGGACCAGTGGAAGGCCGACGCGGCCAGTGGCCGGGTGCGTGAGGTGTTCGCCTGCGGCACCGCCGCCGTGCTGGCCCCCATCGGCACCGTGCGCACGGCCGAGGGCGACTTCGTCATCGGCAACGGTGAGGGGGGCTCCACCACCGCCGATCTGCGCGAACGCCTGGTGGGCATGCAGCGCGGCAGCGTGCCGGCCCTGGTGGACAACTGGGTGCGCCGCGTTCCGTGATATCTTGAAGAAAGTGCCCCGGCGCCACGTTGGCGCCGGGGACTCAGATTGCGCCGGTCAGTGCCAGAAACTCGGTAGCTGACAATACCCCGCGCGCTGCCATAACGGGGCGCCGTGAAGTCGCGATGGTTGCCGGTGATGATCGCATCGGCTTGACCGACGTGGGCGGCAACGATGTACATCACGTCTTTGGTGTCGGGCATCTCTTCTATATCGGGTATCGCACCGAATATGGGGATGTGCGTCGCCAGTGCCGCCATGTCATCCGCCAGCGTGCGGATGCGGTTTTGCACGGGCGCCGGAAACTTACGGTAGCCAGCCACCCGGAGATATTCGGATAGGATTTCAGCGGTTAGTAAAATCGTGTGGTTGTTCATTGCCTCGGCAATGACACGCTGGCAGGTGTTGCTGCGCAGGGCTGCGGACACGACGACGTTACAGTCGATGATGACGCGCATGGTTGTCCGGCTGCTGTGCGCGGGCTTCGTCAGTCATCCGTGCCGCATAGTCCATGATCTCCTGATCGGACATGTGCGCGAACTCGTCAGGTAACGGATCCAAATCCAATTTCTTGTTAAGGCGGTCAAGCGTCGCAGGGCGCGCTTCTTCGGCATCGACGTACTCGATGGAGACGCGAACCCGTCGCCCGGGCTGGATACCGGCCTGCAAGGCCGCATCGCCCAATTTGGCGATGTCGGTGATTTCCAAAATGGTTTTCGCGGGCGCCATCAGATGATGTCCATCCAGTGTCCCTTGAATGTAGGCCCATGCGGGTCCTAGGTCAAACCGGCCATTAACCGGCCACCGGCGCGCGAGCCCTGGTCCTGGCGGCGCCCTTAACTTCCGGTGCCGGCTGGCCGGGCAAGCGGCGGGCGATGGCGCGGGCCACGTCCTCCGCGTGGGTCAGCACCTGGGGCAGGCCCATCAGTTCGCCGAAGGTGCCGCGCGCCAGCGGGCCGGCCACCCATAGCGTCTCATCCGCCACACCGCGCACATCGACGGCGCGGCTTTGCTCGTCCACCTCGATGCCCAGGCCCAGGGCGTCGGGGTACAGGCGGCCGGCGGTGACCAGGGGGGCCAGGGCGGGGACGGCGTCGATCAGGTGATCGTGCGCCGGGCCGGTCGCCACCACCACCGCGTCCACCGTGCGTTCCAGAAAGGCGCCGTTCCGGCGGGCGCGCAGGGTCACGTGGATGCCGTCGGGCGCGGGCGTGATGTCGGCCAGGCTGGCGGCCAGCACCTCCAGCCGGCCTTGGGCCTCCAGATCCTGCAGCATCGCCTCCGGCTGCGGGGCGATGCGATAGCGGTGGACGTCCCAGAAGGGACGCAGATGGCGCAGCAGGCGGCGCCGCTCGTTCAGGGACAGTGCCCGCCATACCGTGCGGGCGTCGCGGCGCACGGCGTCCAGCACCGGTTGCCAGGGTTTGCCCTCAGCCTTGGCTTCGGCCACGGCGGTCCGGATGCGGCGCAACAGCTCCAGCGAGGTGGTGGCCGGCTGGCCGGCGAAATCACCGATCAGGTCGCCGGCGTCCAGCGCGTGCCCCCGGGGCGTCAGCCCGCGGCGGGAGAAGACGGTGATGGGCCCCCGGTGCCGCCCGTCGCCCAAGGTCGCGACGATGTCGGCCATGGTCAGGCCGGATCCCATCACCAGCACGCGGCCATCGACCGGAATGTTGTCCAGCGCGCCCGGCGCCCAGGGGTTGACGATCAGGCGCGGGTCGTCGCCCAGGGCCTGGGTCAGGCGGGCGGGCGGGGCCGGGGGGGGATGGCTGGTCGCCACCACCAGGATGTCGGCCACCAGGCGCGCACCGCTTTCCAGCGCCACGGCGAAGCCGTAGGACTGCCCGGGCGGGGCGTCGCGGGGGATGGGGGTGACGGAGATCGCCCGCTGCTGCACATGGCGGATGTGGGCGGGGCCGTCCGCCACCGCCTGTTCCCGCACCAGGCCGTCCAGGTAGCGGCCGAATTCCAAGCGGCTGGGGAAGGCGTGGCCGCCCTTGACCAGGGCCTGCGGATCGGTCGCCAGGATGCCCTGCCGGCGGACCCAGCGGTCGAAATGGCCCATGTCGTCGGAAAAGGCGCTCATGCGCGCCGCCGGCACGTTGATGCGGTGCTGCGGGTCGGGGGTGGAATAGGCGACACCACCGCCCAGCAGGGGGCGCGGCTCCACGATGTCGATGTCCACCGGCGCCTTGGCGGCGCGGGCCAGGTGCAGCGCGGTCATGGCGCCGCTGAACCCGCCGCCCAAAATGACGACGCGCGCGGCGGTACGCGGTTGGGGGGCATCACCAGGGGACGTCCCGAAAGGCATGGGGGCACCCGATTATAAGGCGGCGGCGGTCAGACTGTCGGGTGGCAGAGTGTCAGGCGCCAGCGATCGGTTCAAGGCGGCACGTAGTTGCCGCTTGTGCACTTCGAAATTATGGCTGTCGCGGTCGCGGGGGCGCGACATGGTCACGGCCCGCACATCGTCCACCCGGCCGGGGCGGGGCCGCAGGGTGACCACCCGGTCGGCCAGCACCAGCGCCTCCTCGATGTCATGCGTGACCAGCACCAGGGTGGGGCGATCCTCCGCCCACAGTTCCAGCAGATGGTCCTGCAAATCCGTGCGGGTCAGCGCGTCCAGGGCCGAGAACGGCTCATCCAGCAGCAGAATCTGGGGCTTGGCCACCAGGGCCCGCGCCAGGGCCGCGCGCTGCGCCTGGCCGCCCGACAGTTCGCGCGGCCAGGATTGCGCGTGCGCCGCCAGGCCCACCCGTTCCAGCGCGACCGCCACCCGGGCGGCGCGCTCCCCCGCCGGCAGGGATGTCAGGCCGAAGCCGACATTGTCGGCGACGCTGAGCCAGGGCAGCAGGCGCGGCTCCTGGAACACCAGGCCCACGGCCGGGTGGGGGCCGCCCACCAGGTCGCCGCCCACGCGTACGCTGCCGGCGGTCGGCGCCTCCAGCCCGGCGATCAGGCGCAGCAGCGTGCTTTTGCCGCAACCGGATCCGCCGACGATGGCCAGGATTTCACCCGGTGCCACGCCCAAATCCACCCCGCCCAGGGCCGTCAGGCCGTTGGGGTAGGTCTTGACCAGGCCGCGTATGTCCAGTGCCACGCTCATCACCGGCCGCCCTTGTACGAATCCTGCCAGCGCAGGAAGGGGGCGGTGGCCGCCACGATCAGGCTGTCGGCCGCCTTGCCCAGCAGGGCGAACACCAGGATGGCGGCGATGATCTGGTCGGGCTTGCCCAACTGCTGGCCATCCACCAGCAGGTAACCGATGCCCTCCGACGCGCCCATGTATTCGGCGGCCACCACGAACATCCAGCCCAGGCCCAGGCCGGTGCGCAAGGCCACCACCAGCGCCGGCAGGATGGCGGGCAGCAGGATGCGGCGGGCCAGATCCAGGCCCGACAGGCGGTAGATGCGCCCGACCTCCACGATCTTGCGGTCCACGCCCAGCACGGCGCCCATGACGCCCAGATAGACCGGGAAGAACACGCCGACGGCGATCAACGCCACCTTCGACGTCTCGAAGATTCCCAGCCACAGTAGGAACAGCGGCACCCACGCCAGGGAGGGGATGGCGCGCAAGCCCTGGAGCGTGGGGTCCACCAGGCGGCGGAACAGGGGGGAATAGCTGGCGGCGAGGCCGGACAGGATGCCGGCGATGGCGCCCAGGACGAAACCGGCGCCCACCCGGCCGGTGGTGGCGCCGACATGGGGCCGCAACTCCCCCGTCCGCGCCAGTTTCCACAGGGTCTCGGCCACCCGGCTGGGCGGGGGCAGCAGGCGTCCGGTGGCCAGGCCCGCCCGCACCACGATTTCCCAAACGAAGGCCGCCGCCACCGGCAGAACCAGGCCCAGCACCAGCGGCTGCCAGCGGATGGCCCAGGCGACCGCCGGGCGGGGCCCCGCCGCCGCGATGGCCAGCACACCGGTTTCCGGGCCGGCCGCGTCCTGGATCGCCGTCATGGCGTCAGCCCACGGCGAAGCGGGGGTCGACCAGCTCCGCCGCCACCTTGCGTACGTCCACCGACGGCTCGATCAATCCCACCTGCTGCATGGCGAGGCCGGAGGCGACGACGCTTTCGGCCTGCGCCGGCTTCAGGTGGCCCTGGCTGATGTCGGTGCGCTGCAACTGCCGCGCGACCACGGCGTCCGGCAGCTTGGTCAGGGCGACCAGCGAGGCCGCCAGGGCGTCGGGGTGGGCCAGGGCGTAGGTCCGCGCCTTCTCGTACGCCGCCAGCACCTTCTGCACCAGGGCGGGGTTCTCGGCCGCGAATTCCTCCCGCACGTTCAGGGCGCCCCAGCTGTTGTAGGCCGGGTTGCGGTACAGCAGGCGGGCGTTGTTCTCGATCTCCGCCGCCGCCATCAGCGGGTCCAGCCCGGCCCAGGCGTCCACGTCGCCGCGCAGCAGCGCTTGCTTGCCGTCGGGATGCTGCAACAGCACCAGCTTCACGTCGTCCTGGGTCAGGCCGGCGGTGGCCAGCGCCCGCACCAGGAAGATGTGCGGGTCGGTGCCGCGGGTGACGGCGATGCGCTTGCCCTTCAGGTCGGCGATGGTCTTGGCCGGGCTATCGGCCGGCACCACCAGGGCGGTCCATTCCGACCGGCCGTAGATGTAGATGGAATGGATGAGGTTGCCACCGATGCGGCCCAGCAAGGCGGCGGCGCTGGCGGTGGAACCGAAATCCAGGCTGCCGGCGTTCAGGAATTCCAGCGCCTTGTTGGAGCCCAGCGACTGCACCCAGCGCACGGTGACGCCGTCGGCCTTCAGATCCTCCTCCAGCCAGCCCTTGTCCTTCAACAGCGCGCTGACCGGACTATAGGTCGCATAATCCAGATGCACCTCCGTCGCCTTGGCGGCGAAGACGCGGGGGGCACGCAGCGCGGCGGCGGCGCCCAGCGCCAGGCCGCCGGCCAGCAGGGTGCGGCGGTTGGGGGTGAAGCGGTTGGCGGTCATGGCGGGGTCTACCTCTTCTTCCGGGGGCTTGTTCAGACGGCTTGCAGGATGCGGCGTTCCAGGTCGGCCAGGCTGCCGCCGGCCCGCGCGCTGCGGGGGATGTCGATGGCGATGTCGGCGGCCACCAGCCCGTCGCGCAGCACGATCACGCGATCGGCCAGGGCTGCGGCCTCGGCCACGTCGTGGGTGATCAGCACGGCGGTGAAGCCATGCTGGCGCCAGATGCGGGTCAGCAGGCGGTGCATGTCGGCCCGGGTCAGGGCGTCCAGCGCGCCGAACGGCTCATCCAGCAACAGGATGCCCGGTTCCGTCACCAAGGCGCGGGCCAGGGCCACGCGCTGCTTCTGCCCACCGGACAGGACATAGGGCCAGTCGCCGGCGCGGTCGCCCAAGCCGACCTCGGCCAGCAGGGCCTGGGCGCGTTCCTTCCAGCCGGGACCGCGGGCGATGCCGACATTGCTCAACACCCGCTGCCACGGCAGCAGGCGGGCGTCCTGGAACAGCAGGCGTACATCGGGCTGCAGCCCCCGGCGGGGCGTGCCGTCAATGCGGATGACGCCGCCGGTGGGCGCGTCCAGCCCGGCGATCAGGCGCATCAGCGTGGTCTTGCCGCCGCCGGAGCGGCCGACCACGGCCACGAACTGGCCGGCCGGGATGGTGAGGTCCAGGCCCTTCAGCACGCCGACGTCGCCGAAGGCCTTGGTCACCCCCTCGAACGCCAGATCCAGGCCCTTGGTGCCGATGGGACGGTCTTCGGCAACAAGCTCAGGTGGGGTGACGGCGCGCAGCGGGATCATCACGCGGCCTCCAATCCGGTGCGGAAGGCCGGGTTCCAGTCCAGCGCGCGGCGTTCCAGCCAGCGCGACGCCATGTCCGCCAGCTTGCCCAACAGCGCGTAGACGATGATGCCCAGCAGCACCATGTCGGTTTGCAGGAATTCGCGGGCGTTCATGGTCATGTACCCGATGCCGGAGGAGGCGGAGATGGTCTCCGCCACGATCAGGGTCAGCCACATGATGCCCAGGGCGTAGCGCAGCCCCACCAGGATGGAGGGCAGGGCGCCGGGCAGGATGACGCGCAGGTACAGCGCCACCGGCCCCAGGCCGTAGACCCGCCCCATCTCCACCAGTCCCCGGTCCACCGCGCGGATGCCGTGGAATGTGTTTAGGTACATGGGGAACAGCACGCCGACGGCCACCAGGAAGACCTTGGCCTCCTCCCCGATGCCGAACCACAGGATGACCATGGGGATGATGGCTAGGTGGGGCACGTTGCGCAGCATCTGCAAACTGCTGTCCAGCAAATCCTCCGCCAGGGGCAGGGCGCCGTTGATCAGGCCCAGGGCGAAACCCAACCCGCCGCCGATCACCAGGCCCAGGAAGGCGCGCTCGGCGCTGATGCCGACATGGTGGGGCAGGCTGCCGTCACGCAGGGTCGTCCAGAAGGCGACGGCGATGTCGCTGGGTGCGGGCAGCACGCGGGCCGACAGCCAGCCCACCTTGGCCGCCACCTCCCACCCCGCCAGCAGGGCGATGGGCAGCAGCCAGGGGACCAGGGCGCGCCGAAGGGCCTTGGCCCTGCCGGCGCTCATGATGCGGAGGCCTGGCGCAGGGGGGCCTCCTTGGGTGCCGGCGGCAGGGTGTTGGCGATGCGCTCGCCAAACGGGCCGTGGTTGGTGGCCGGGCCCCGGTCGCGGCCAGTGCCCGCGGCCAGCGGCAGCAGCGGGAACACCAGTTCGGCGAAGCGGTAGGCCTCTTCCAGGTGCGGATAGCCCGACAGGATGAAGCTGTCGATACCGACCGCCATGTATTCCTTCATGCGCTGGGCCACCGTTTCCGGATCGCCCACCAGGGCGGTGCCGGCACCGCCGCGCACCAGGCCGACGCCGGCCCACAAATTGGGGCTGACCTCCAGCTTGTCGCGCCGACCGCCGTGCAGGGCCTGCATGCGGGCCTGGCCGACGCTGTCCATGCGGGCGAAGGTCTTCTGCGCCTGGGCGACGGTGGCGTCGTCCACGTGCTGGATCAGCTCATCCGCCGCGCGCCACGCGGCCTCATTGGTCTCGCGCACGATGACGTGCAGGCGGATGCCGAAGCTGACCTTGCGGCCCTTGGCGGCCGCGGCGGCGCGCACGGTCGCGACCTTTTCCGCCACTTGCGCCGGGGGTTCGCCCCAGGTCAGGTACTTGTCCACCGTCTCCGCCGCCACGTCGATGGCATCGGGGGAGGAGCCGCCGAAGTACAGCGGCGGATAGGGGCGCTGCTGCGACGGGAAGAACAGGCGCCCATCCTCGATCCGGATGTGCTTGCCTTCATAGTCCACCGTCTCGCCCGCCACCAGGCGGGTCCAGACCGACAGGAATTCCCGCGTCACTTCATAGCGTTCGGCGTGCGACAGGAAGATGCCGTCACCGGCATTCTCCACTGGGTCGCCGCCGGTGACGACGTTGATCAGCAGGCGGCCGTTGGACACGCGGTCCAGGGTGGCCGCCATGCGGGCGGACACGGTGGGTGATTGCAGGCCCGGCCGCACGGCGACCAGGAAGCGCAGGCGCTCTGTCAGCGGCGCCAGGGCGGAGGCCACCACCCAGCTGTCCTCGCAACTGCGCCCGGTGGGCAGCAGCACGCCGTAATAGCCCAGGCTGTCGGCGGCCTGCGCGATCTGCTTCAGGTAATCGAAGGTGACGGCGCGGGCGCCTTGCGTCGTGCCCAGGTAACGGCCGTCGCCATGCGTCGGGATGAACCAGAAGACGTTCGCCTCGGTGGCGGGGGTGTTCTCAATGCTCATGATTTGGATTCCGGAATGGCGTCGGACACTTTGATGGGCTTGGGGATCAGGCCCAGCTTGTGGAAGGTGTCGGCGATCTTCTGCTGGTCGGCGACCACGTCGGGGGTCATGGGCTGGATGCCGTAACCCATGCGGGCCAGGGCGGTTTCCAGTACCGGGGCCGGGATGCCGATCTGCGGGCTGAGGCGCTGGGCCACGTCCTTGGGATTGTTGCGTGAGGCCGCGTCGACCTCCGTCAAGGCCGCCAGGATGGTCTTCACCAGCTGCGGCCGGGCCTCATAGAAGCTGCGTTCGGCCAGGTAGAACTGATGATTGGCCACCCGGTTGCTGCCATCGGGGCGCACGCCGTCCACCAGCACGCGGGCCTGGGTGGCGGCGGCCGCGGCGGCGTAGTAGGGATCCCAGATCACCCAGGCATCGACGCTGCCCTGCTCGAACGCCGCGCGGGCGTCGGCCGGGGCCAGGTAGGTCGGCTGGATGTCGGAATAACTCAAGCCGGCCTCTTCCAATGCCTTCACCAGCAGGTAATGGACGTTGGAGCCTTTGTTCAGGGCGACCTTCTTGCCCTTGAGGTCGGCGACGGTCTTCAGGGGGCTGTCCTTGGGCACCAGGATGGCCTCGCCCTTGGGGGCCGGCGGTTCGACACCGACATAGACGAAGGGGGCGCCGGCGGCCTGGGCGAAGATGGGCGGCGCCTCGCCAGCGATGCCGAAATCCAGCGCGCCGACGTTCAGCGCCTCCAGCAATTGCGGGCCGCCGGGGAATTCCCGCCATTCCACAGTGATGCCTTGGGCTTTCAGTTGTTCGTCCAGCTTGCCGCTTTCCTTCAGCAGCACCAGGGTGCCGTACTTCTGATAACCGATGCGTACCGGCTTTTCCGCGGCATGGGCATCAATCCCCAGCCATGGTGCCAGGCAGATGAACAGGGGCAAAGCCAGGGCCAAGGCCAGCCGGCAAAGGGTGGGGAAGGCTTTACCCATCGCTGTCTCCCGTCTGATCCATCGGTGTCGCCCGATAAATCACACATAAAAATATGCTGTTTATGCGCCGACGCATTTGATTTTACGTCATGGGAGGATGCTAAATTGACGGCATGCTATGTGTCAATGCGGACAATTAACTGTTCTTAAATGTGCAATGTGGCCCGCAAGGAAACCGGTGCGTGGCTGAAGGGAACCAAAGGGGAGGAAGTGGCGTTGGCCTTGACCTTCCTTTGCGGCCGTCTTCGATGGCCAGTCCCTGATGGAGTGACGGCCATGACGCAGTCCCCGCTTGCACGCCCCATCCCTTTCACCCCGGCGGTTGAGACGGTCAGCCCCGATGAGGCGGAGACCAACCGCGCGCTGGCGGAGGTGTTCGAGACCATCATCACCAAAACCCATGCGGATCTGGGCCATGCCCAGCGCGGCGTGCATGCCAAGAGCCACGCTCTGCTGCGGGCCGAACTGACGGTGCGGCCCGACCTGCCCACCGAGCTGCGCCAGGGCATCTTCGCGGAGCCGGGGCGCACCTATCCCGCCTTGGTCCGCATTTCCACCACGCCCGGTGACCCCTTGCGCGACAGCGTTTCCCTGCCGCGCGGCATTGCCATCAAGGTGATCGGGGTGGAGGGGGACCGCCTGCCCGGGTCGGAGCGTGACGTGACCCAGGATTTCCTGATGGCGACGGCACCGGTGTTTTCCGCCCCGGATGCCAAGGGCTTCCTGCAGGTTCTGAAGCTGCTGGCCGCCACCACCGACAGGGCGGAGTGGGCGAAGGCGGCCCTGTCGGCCACCTTGCGCCCGTTGGAGAAGGGGCTGGAGGCGCTGGGCACGGAGAGCGCGCTGCTGAAAGGCTTGGGTGGCTATCCCAGGACCCACCCGCTGGGCGAACGTTATTTCACACAAGCGGCCAGTCGCTTCGGCGCCTGCATGGCCAAGCTGGATCTCCAGGCCGCCTCCGACAATTTCCGCGCCCTGGTCGGGCAGGAGATCGACTACGCCGGCCGGGAGAACGCCTTGCGGGAGGAGGTGGCGGATCTGCTGGCCCGGCAGGGCGGGGCCTGGACCCTGGGCGCCCAGCTATGCCGCGACCTGGAGGCCAACCCCATCGAGGATGCCTCCCGCCCGTGGGCGGAAGAGGCCAACCCCTACCTGGCGCTGGCCACCCTGGTGGTGCCGGCCCAGGACAGTTGGACCGCACCCCGATCCCAGGCGATGGATGACGAGATGAGCTTCAACCCCTGGCACGGCATCGAGGCGCACCGGCCGCTGGGCAACATCATGCGCGCCCGGCGCCATGTCTACCCCGTCTCCGCCGGCCTGCGCAGCCACCTCAACGGCTGTCCCATCCATGAGCCACGGTCGGTGCCGGCCCTGGGATGACACACGTTGACAGGGAAGGGCGTCGCGGCCACCATGCCGCCCATGGTCACGACGCTTCCCCTTTGCTGCACGTATTACGCGCCCTCCTCATAGGAGCGGCGTTGTTCGACCATGTTGAAACGATGCCGCCGCCAAGGCGGCATTCGTTTTTATGACGATCGGTTCCTTGGTGGCGATCCACCACGCGAGGACACCGACGATGGATACCCTGGACCCTTCCCGACATACGACCTTCCGCTCCGCCGCCCTGACCGTGCTGGCGGCGCGGGGGTACCTGCACCAGTGCACCAACCTGGAGGGCGTGGACGCGGCCTTCCAGGCGGGGGTGGTGCCGGCCTACATCGGCTTCGATGCCACCGCCGACAGCCTGCATGTCGGCCATCTGCTGCCCATCATGACCCTGCGCCGGTTGCAGCAGGCGGGGCACAAGCCCATCGTGCTGATCGGCGGCGGCACCACCCGCATCGGCGATCCCAGCTTCCGCGCCACCGAACGGCCGTTGCTGACCGATGACCAGATCGCCGCCAACATCCGGGGCATCCGCCGGGCGTTCGAACGCTTCCTGGTGTTCGGCGACGGCCCCACGGATGCGATCATGGTCAATAACGCCGACTGGCTGGACCGCCTAGGCTATATCGACCTGCTGCGCGACGTGGGCCGCCATTTCTCCGTCAACCGCATGCTGTCCTTCGACAGCGTCAAGGCGCGGCTGGATCGCCAGGAGCCGCTGAGCTTCCTGGAGTTCAACTACATGATCTTGCAGGCTTACGATTTCCTGGAACTGCACCGCCGCGCCGGCTGCGTGGTGCAGATGGGTGGGTCGGATCAGTGGGGCAACATCGTCAACGGCATCGACCTGGTGCGCCGGATCGAGGGGCGGGAGGTGTTCGGCCTGACCACGCCGCTGCTGACCACCGCGTCGGGCGCCAAGATGGGCAAGACCGCCGCCGGCGCCGTCTGGCTGAACGCCGACCGGCTGCCGCCCTACGACTACTGGCAGTTCTGGCGCAACACCGACGATGCCGATGTCGGCCGTTTCCTGCGCCTGTTCACCGATCTGCCCTTGGCGGAGATCGCGGCGCTGGAGGCGTTGCCGGGGGCGGAGATCAACCGGGCCAAGCGGGTGCTGGCCGACGCCGCCACCACCCTGGCCCATGGCGCCGACGCGGCCCAGGCCGCGAGCGCCACCGCCGCCGGGGCTTTCGCCGGTGCCGACGCCGAGGGGTTGCCGGTGGTGATGCTGACGATGGCGGAGGTTGAGGGGGGCGCTGCGTTGGTGGACCTGCTGACGCGCGGTGGGCTGGCATCCTCGAAAGGGGAGGCGCGGCGGCTGATCGCCGGTGGTGGTGTGCGGATGGACGGCACGGTTATCGACGCGGCGGATGCCGTCGTGGCGGCCGCCCTGCCGCTGGAGGGCGCCCTGCGCCTGTCGGTGGGGCGCAAGCGGCATGTGCTGGTGCGCCGGCCCGCCTGAGGCAGACCGTCCCCATTGGAGCGGCCGGGCGGCTGCCCGGCCGTTTCCGCATCCGGAAATGTGTTGAAGTTAAGAATGATTATCACTAAGCCTGTCACCGCGAGCATTGATGGGGGGCATCGACCATGGCGGGGCAGTCGAGTGTGGGGCGGTTGGGAAGCACGTTGACGATGACGGCGCGACATATCCGTGTACTGGGGATCGCGATCCTGGCCACGGCTGCCGCATTGGGCATTCTGGCGGGGGCCATGGTGCTGATGGCGGTGGCGCTGGCGGCCACCCTTCTGGCGCAACTGCGCTGGCCGCGCCGGGCCGCCTACTGCGCCACGGCCTGGGATTCACCCTTGCCCCAGGTCATGCCCTCCAGCCTCATGCCGTCCGGGTCCCGGAAATGGACGGCGTAAAGGTCGTCGTCCTCTTCCCCGGCGGGGGCCACGATCTCGGCCCCGATGGACGTCAGGAAGCTTTGCAGCGCATCCACGTCCCGCCGGCAGCGCAATTCGAAGGCGTAGCGGCGTAGGCCGGCATCGCCCAGGCGGTAGGATTGAGGTTTCTCGCTGGGTTTGGCGGCGGAAATCCAGAAACGGGTTACCGGGTTGCACCAGCCGACCATGTTGGCGTAGTCGCCTATGACCTCGAATCCTAAGAAACCGAACAGCTTGCCGTAGAAATCCCGGGATCGCGCCAGATCACCCACCCGCACCACCATGTGGTCCACCGGCCGGGAACCGCCGGGCTGATAGGGGGCGGGTTGTGTGGCGATGGCATGGACGGTCATCGAGGGGCTTTCGGAGGGAGGGGGCGATAGGCAGGAAACTGCCCAAGACCCCATCCGGTTCCCTGGGTTTAGCCTCGCGTCGCCATGCCCTCGGTAAAGACCTTGAAGTCGCCGCCCGGCGGCTTGATCTCAAAGCGGACGCGCAGGTTCTCCTTGCCAACGGCGCTGTAGGTCAGGCGGAAGGTGGGGCCCGTACCGTCGCTGAGGAAGGTCAC